>NZ_AP025507.1:1349146-2023719 GCF_024347595.1 Vibrio pomeroyi
TGTGGGTGAGCAGTAATGACTCAATTTCTAGACGAATACAGAAAATCGCTAACCAAATCTCAGCTGTTTCTAACAAACATTACTGAACAACCGATTCAGACTCCCGATCGATGTCGGTTAGTGGGTGAGACAATAAAAGCCAGTCCTCCACACAAAGGCCCTACAATAAGCGCTAATACAAGGGGGCCTCAAATAGAATACAGCGAAACCGAACTAGAACTAATATCAAGGCAAGACGAATATAAAGCCGCTCAGGTGTACTTTGGACCTATGTGGAATGTTGTTACTGAGATAGTTACAGGCGGAACGAAAACTCAGAAAACCCTTTTAGACTATGCAATTGATCTCTTTAAGGGCAAAGCGAAGGAACAAGTAGATGAATATATATTAGATAATCTAGTCAAACCGGGAGAAAATACGTCAAAAGAACAAGAAGCAACTCCAGCCTCTCCCGTAAATCAAGAGGAACATGCACCCAGTTTAAAACCTGACCTAGCAAGGGAAGTCATCATTGAGAAACCTGATAGTCGCTTTCATATATCCGAAGCGTTTGAATATACTCGACCAGAACCTACACCTATGCGAGGAGACCTGATTGGGGGAGGCAAACAGATGTACGCTTAACAGATATAGTCTAAAAAAGGGGCATTAGTTAATTTTTGAAAGCTATCTGTACCCAACTCGGCCTGCTCTATCAGTTGCCTTCTTTACGATAAGATATTTCTCAAATAGTATTACCGTACGGCTACTTTTCCCATACTGATTTGACATCCTCAATGTTTTTATGAAATGTGTTAATCACTCGTTCCTATTAGTCTTTATTCATTGGATCCAAATCAACCAAGTAAACGTTACTTAGTGGGACTAAAGGCAAAGTAGACAAGAAATTAGCCAAGGTTAAGGGTTATGAATTGGATGAAAACGTCATATAGCTAACTATAAAATATTTTTCCAACGAGTGATTACGCTTAGATCGGAATTAGCACTGTATTCGCTTTCGGGAAAAGCATTTAAAGTCGAAAAACTTTGCTTATTGTCCATCGTTGTCCACGAATGGACAACGATGGAATGCCATTGATTCTAGTTACTTTCTTTCTATTTAGAATTGTGGTGGTGGACTACTTGCAAGAGAGTCTTGAGTTGCATCATCTTCGTTAGTATTCGTACTAAAAGGTAATGAAGGACGTCTAAGCGTTTTATCGTAGTTTAATCTCATACTCATATCTGCATGACAAAAACCTAAATTAACGAGCATTTTGTTCTCTCTGGCTGAGAACCCGTCTAATTGAGTCCCTAGGTTAGCAAGGTGCTTATACTGTTCAGCTTTTCTATCGGACAACAGTGGATCGATAGCTTGGAAGTTTTTCACATCACTAGATATAGACCAATAACCACCATTATATTCGCCAGTAATGTAATTACGCATCAGTGTTCGTTTGCGTAATGCCCTTTGCTGATTAATCATAATGTCAGTCATTCTGAGGGATAAACCAAACTTACTTTTTATTGTCTTTAGCCACCCTTCCCATGGTACAGGAAGCAGTGCCCCTGCATCACAACAGAATACTGAATCATACTCTCTGTCAGCACCATGCTTCCATATCATCTCTAACCCCATATTGTCATAGAGACCACCATCACATAAGTTTAAGCACTCACGAAACTTTGTAATTTGTTCTGAAGGGAGGCGACTATATTGTGTGTCACTCCAAGTCCAAGCTCTTCCGTATAACCTTATTGGTGCTAAAAATGGAGGAAATCCACTAGATATCGATATAGCTTGCGCCAACGTAATACCGTGTTCTGAAGCGGAACCGATATTATAATCTCGAATTTCATGCTTTGAGATTCTAACGCTTGCACCAGTATCGAGGTTTGTACCATAAAAAATAAATTCTGGAGCTAAATGGTGATCAGGGATGTCACAAAGACGGGTTCCACCGAACAACAAATTTTCATATTTCTTACGAACTTCATTTACAGCTGTTGTTGTTGGGTTGAGTGTGTGCAGTATTATCCTAGCTTTACAAGTGATAGTTAAAGAACAAAATTCAAGGAGGGGGGCTGCTATTACTTCTTCAAAGTTAGTTGCGCGATAACGCCCTTGAGCACCATCTACTTCTTCAAACGTAAGGTCGCCCCACTTAAGCATTAATAAACCTGCGGCAATAGAACCACCAGATACAGAAGTTATCGTATCGAGGCTCGTCAACAACCCATCCTCATTCATCCTCCATAGAGAGCCCAACGCATAAAGTGTGGCTCTAAAGCCACCGCCTGATAAAGCCAAACCTTTTTTGGATCTGTTACTCACTATCTAACACCTTCTCGTAAACTTTGGTTTCATTCTCTCCAACGATCATTTGGTACGCAGGTAGCCCGTCTTCTGATAAATTAATTGCTAGATTAGTGAGCTGTTCGATATCAAGTGTGCTCATACGAGCGGATGCGCCTCTCGGGTGACTGTGCCATTCACCAATATAACCCACATTATTAGCTGTGCGATTAGCAACCTCATCTAACTTTTCTAAAATACCGTTCGTTCCTCTTTGAAATGAAGTAGGAGTGCCAATACTATCGTCTGGAGCAGGTAATGCATCAACGATATAAACAACCTTATGAGTCATGTCATGATACCCAATCAAAATACCTCCAGTTTCATTGGGTAAACTTAGAGCTCTTAATTCTCTGATGCGCTCTTCAATACCCTCGTCCCAGTACACTTTAAACTTATTAAGAGTGTGATTGTTGATCGTGATACTTTTACGAGCGACAGCCCTATAAGATGAACGCTCTCCTGTTTCAATGTCATCATGCCAAATCATAATAATTGGCTCATCTTGATTACTAGCTTTAATGATGTGTTCCGATAACAAGGATGAACAAGCCATAACCCGTGAGTGAGACATAACAAATGAATTGTCACGACAACTTACACCTGAACGAAACTGATCAGGTTTACTTACAAGGTACTTATCGCCAATAGGTTTATTGATTATGACTCTATAATATTGTGCTTCTAATGAAGAAAGGCGCACCTTCCTTTTCTTGTCCTCGACAAGTAATACTGCACCGCTACCACTCGGAATGAAAAATGCAGATATATGCCTAGGGCCGTATCCATTTTGACTAATGGCCCGCGGGTAGCTTAAAGATGCACTAGCATCAATCACAATGTCTGATTGACTTAGATATTCTTTAACTTGTGGTGTCTCGAATTTTTTTGCATCGATATTGATGCCAGTTAACTTACAGTCTTGAAAATAACTTGAATAATGGTCAGCGACGACCTCAGCCTTATTCTGTCCAATAGCTGTTGGGGGAATAACGTGTCGAGTAAAATTATGTGGTCGAAAGGAGTCTTCATCAACAACAGTCCATGACCCCCAACCTGCTTTCACCCAAAAATCTAATAGAGCTCCTCCTAACGCCCCAGCCCCGATAATTGTTCCTTTGCCAAATGGTTTTATAATGCCGGACTGAAGACGACGTTCTTCTGCCCCCGCTTTTTTTAGGCATTCCATGAATTCAATGTTTAGACCAACCTCATCACTATTCATTGGTAGCAATTTACCGAGGGCATTTGTTCTGACTAGATTAGTGATTTCGTTAGTTACCTCAAATTTAACGGCTAATTCAGCTAATGATTCAAGGGCGATGATAGCCATCGTTTGACGAGCTTCTACTGGGCCATTGGAAGAACGTTGCATTGGGAAAGTTAGAATGAAAGCTGTAGTATCTATGTCTAAACGATATGCTCCAGAATTTATAGCTTCCAACAATTGTTCTCGTATTAGCTGCACAAGTTCAACTCCCAACGGTTTCAGTAGGTCATTGAGCTTTGATATCGTGTTTACATTCCTATTAACAATCCCGTGAACAACAGAAGGGGTTGTAATGGTCACAACATTTATTGATACGTCATATCGATAAGGGCTTTGCTTTTCCCAATCTGTTACAATAAAAGCTCCCCCTTCTACTTTGTCTTTTTTTTCATACGCTACCGCGTTTAATTGTCTTCCATGGTTTTGAGCACGATCGTAATCATACGGTAGGACAAGTGTTAATCGTGGATTGAAAAATAGTTGTTCAATACCTTGGTCATCAGGATGTAATTTACCCAGAGATGCCTGTGTTAACCACCAGTTAGTACGCTTCAAATGCTTTTCAGCTGTCCATGACGCTGCGACTACATCTGTTGGGTCGAGGTATAAGCAGAGAGATTTGGCTGCATCTTCAGACGGACTGTTCTGATGCATAGTAATAGGAAAGTCTTTGCGAAGGGCATAAGTTGACGGTAATTCACTTTCTTTGTCAAATGCGTAAACGATGCGCTCTTGATAGCAGATACCGACCGAGTTTCTAGAGGGCACGTCGTCGTTACAAACATCTACAGTAATAAATTCCACTCTTTTACCTGCGGAAACTCTTGCACGTAGATCAATGAGTGTAGTGTTACGGCCTTTAGCAACTGCTTTGATCATGGAAATGGAGCCGGATAACTCCACTTTTTTCTGATCAATTTCATCTGCTTCAATAGGAAAGAAATCAGCCATGGAAATTATCCCGCGCGCGTTGGAGTCGCAGCAGCAGTAGTTAGCGCTGCTGTCATCTTGCAACTTTTTTTCGATAAGCCTGAAGAAGTGAATTCTATAATTACAGGCTTAGGCTTAGTTTTACTCTCATTTTCCATCGTGACGATTAAGCTACGTCCACCAACATCACGCAGATATCGTTCATAGCAACGTTTTGCTTGTAAATGAGGTGGTTGAGTTGAACTTAATGCTTCAGAAGTTGATTCATTAAAATAATTACTTGAACAGATCAAATAGGCATCTTTATTACCTGATAAAAGAAGTTCTGCGACCTTTTCTGTAGGTTCTGTTTCGTTATCGCCCTTTTCATCCGAAAGAGCGAGGTAGCTACAGTGATGAGGGATATTCAACAGATCCCAACGTAAACGATCTTCATTATTGTAGTATTGAGTAATAGAAACGATGTCCTCTAAAACCTCCCATTCTGAATCACCAATTGCGAGATAATCATAAACCTCACCTCCTTCATTAAATCTAATATTGAAGATAAGAGAGGCCTGATTACGTATTTTCTTTACGTCTTTTCCTGACTCTTCACAGTGCGCCATAAACGGTGAGTGAACAAAGAATTCGACGTTGTCACGTTCGAGCGAAAATGTATCAACCACAGTGCCTGCATCAACAATAAAATCAGAGAATTCATTGATGTTCATCTGCCAGCTCTCGATTAACTTTACTAGTTCGTCCGGTTGTGAAAATACACGTATCCCGTTCTTGTTCTTTAATCGATAACGAGCCTCTGAGCGCCATATAGCAAACTCTGAGGAAAGATTATCTCTATCAACAGATTCCAGTAACATCGCGGCAGGAACCCAAAGTTGCTCAATCTTAATACGGCCTTCGCCTTGATATTTATTGGCATGTTCTAGGTAAAAAAATTCTGTACTTCCCTCGATATGATCTTTATCTGCATGCGTAAAAGCTAGTACCTCAAGGCAATCTTTATTAGCCTCTTCGAATGTTTTCTTAATATCGGTAGCTATGTCGAATTGAGGTTTTGAGCTATCAGTAGCAAGATTATGCTGTCGATAGTCCATTAAAATATGCTTCCCATTTTGTAAGGTAATTAGACTTGAATCCCCATTACCGACGGGATAAAACTTAACTGTAGCCATGCCATGTCCTTATTGTTAGTTTTGTTATTAGATCGATTTCATATAACTTGCGATACACAATATATGTCCAATCAATCTAAAAGACAACACAATATGTAGTGGTTATGATTGTGGGGAGGTTTTGTGAGTTCTATGTTGATGACTGGTTAATTCGAATGGGTGAGAACAAAAAATATTGTAATCTAGTTGATAGATCATGGCTCTATACTGCCATAACCAGAGCAAAGGTTAGTGTGCATATTGTTGGAGCTAAAGAGACATTTTTACATGCGATAAACAGTGGTAACAAAGGACACAAGCGACAAACATATCTAAGACAATTGATCCATAAAACGAGAGCGCGGAGATCTGCGGGTAACTAACGTTCAATCAGGTTAAATATATTAGTTTTATGCGCACGCATAAACCCATCAAGCACAAGTTTTAGGCGGGTTTCGGTTAAGATAAACATGAGCTTTCCAATTTTGGGAACTAGTATGAGCGCAGTTAGCTGTAAATGGCAAAGAAAACTCCCCCACCATCTTTGCCTCGAAACTAAAATGAATACGAACGCTCTTATTTGTCATGACTTAGAACGTTACTTTCGGTCTGCATCGTTGCTACAAGCAGATAGATTTTAACCAGAGACACACCACACTAGTTGTGTAAACATCAAATGAAGTGAAAGAAAAAGCTCAGAGGTTTCAATTTATAATCCTTAAGAATCGTTGTTTAATCCTTTTGCATATAAGAACGATAAATCCTATTGATCTTTCTTTCCATTGACAGTGTTTCGCGAGGGGCTTGCTCATCATCAAATGGTATTCCGTAATCTAAGTTCAAGCTATGGCGCTGACTGCCCGATACAATATTCCAACTACCCTCACGTGTAAAAACAGATTTTAAGAGTTGGTGTAGTAAATCCAAATTTGGAGCGACACAAAACTCCATTAATGAACAAGAAACGCCTTTACTATGATGGTATTTTACCCAATCAAACTTTGAACGCTCATTACCATCGGCTAGTGATATTAAGTCAAATTTCGTATTCAAAATACGCAGCAAACTTTCATTGATAGCTTGATATCTAGATCTACGATTTTTCGTAACCCTTGGGTTTGTAAGCGACAATACATCTCTCGTATCAAATTCAACCACCCCTCCACGATTGGCTCTTTTTTTGTCCATAATCAAAAGAAGCCCGACAAAAACATCTAGATCTGCGAACATCATCACTGGACATGTTCCGGTAGAGCGAATCGCAGTATACTCAAAGCGAAACCTAGGGTTATCTTCATTGGGAATTGAAACGTCATAAATCAGTTCATGAAAAGAACTGGGAACTAGGTTATGTGGTAATCGCCATATCATCGCCTCTAAAATCGACGCTGGTGAACTCCTATAACCCGCAAAATGACGGTGGGTTACTTTGTGACCATAGATATCTTTTACTTGGCATGTTGAATCGAGAGCTGCCTGTTTATAAGGGGTTGTATCAGGAAGCATGTTCTTAAAAGAGGTTAAAGCTAGTGGATACGTTGAACATAACCTTGGGCTTTCGAGTGTCATTGACATGTAGTTCTCAAAAAGTCGCGTATATTCACAGTTAATGATAATACTGTCAACATCAATACTAAAATCAAGATAAACAGTCGACTAAAGGCTGCTACTACTTACGAGAAAAGATACTTTACTTAATTGAGCAAGATAATTATCGTCGAAGTACCAGTGGTTACTTAAAATATACTGGTTTCATACGGTTGAAAAGGAAGCCCCGAAGGGGAAAGGTGACACTGTTAGGTGTGTGTGCCAAGCTAGAGCGTGGCACCGCAATGAAATTTCGCCCACAGCCGGAAGGCTTAGGAAAAACGTCAATGGGACAGCTATAATCAACATTACTATTGAAGTAACTGTGAAGCACTTAAAAAGCGCCTTGCACAGATGTCACCGTTCAAAAGGAATATACACTAACTGTAACCAAATAACAACTCTTTGTTTTCCATCAGGTTTTCAAGAACTTTTTCCTTGTCCCAACAAATAAACCAAGTATTAGAAATCAAAGTTTGATACAGCTCTTCAGATTCATCCTCCGGCAATTCCCTTTTGAACATGTCTTTTTCAAACTTTTTCGCCCAGTTGCGTTTTCGTCTGCCATCTATGTATGGGCAAGACATAGAATCCAAAAACAAGTAACAAATTCTTGCGTCAAATCTTATACGTGAAAGATCGCCTAGTCTTTTACCTATCTCTTTAGTTATTGTGTCAATGAATCGGCTATATTCCTCGACATCACCAGCATAATACAATGCTGTCATAATATGGAAGTAATCGCAGCAGTCTTCACTTGTTAAATACTCTGTAGAGGTCGAACGGAGTCCTTCAATATTAAATACATTAGAGAATGCTGAATTTGTAAGAAGGTAGTGATCACCCATCACTTTTGATATACATAAAATATTTGAAAATTCAATTGGTACAAATGCATTCACATTTGAGGCCATGTTATTAAATGTACCACTAGAGAAAAATGACTCTATCTGGTTGCTTATCTCCAAAGCCAACATATCTATATCTTCGTCATGGTTTTCAAGGAAGAACTTATAGATTGAATAGCAGGCCTTACTGACCTTCAAACTATTTGATGAATTAGGAGATATATTAAACAAGTGGAATGATATATCAAGCAAGGTTAATAGCGCATTTTTTTGAGAAGAAAAATCCGATGAAATAAATTCTTCAGATTTTATTATAGAGTTTATCTTGTTCTCAATAGCTGCGATTGAATAATTACACATAACAACATAAGCATCTTGGTCTTGATAAGATGCTGCCATTATTCTATCGATAAATTTCCTTTTAACAACATTAGGTTTTTTTATAAGCGAAAGCTTTTGGCTATCACTTTTCCCGAATATTAAATCGAACAACCAACCGATAGCATCTAGAGTATCAATCTTAGCTCTCGTTATGTTAGTAATAAAAGGTCTATTTCTCTTGATAAACTTTTTTTCATTGAGGTGAAGCTTATAAAATCTTAGTTTTGATTCTATTTTCGATATAATCAAGTCAAGATCAGATGTACTATTACCAAATATGAAGTAATCATCTACATACCGACGAATTGAGTAATCACTTCCATGTTTCAGTTGAGATTTCTCTTCCAATTCATACTCTACATCTGAGTCGATTGCTTGCATTATTGTTTCAGCAAAGATACGGCTAACTTCATTCCCTATTACGATGCCGTTAGTCTCATTATAATTAGACCTCTGCATTAATTTATCGAAAAAAGAAGAGTAATCACTTTTTTCTCTACTTTCTTTCGCAAAATCCTTGCTCTTTAGCGCCCATGATATCGAATGTGTATAGATGCTATCAAAAAATTTTGAAATATCAATGGACCAAAAATGGTTAAACTTCCTTTCGAGTAGAAGAAACTCTCTCGAATCAAAGAATTTATTAAGCTTACTATAACTACCATAGCTTAGAAAAGTTGATGGTTGATGAATATTAGAAGTGTTACTTTTTTGTCTCTTGAGATAATAACATGAAGATATTGAGATAGGTTTTCGTATAGAATAAGAGCTCTTTTTGCAAGAGTGTATAATTCTATCTGAAAATATTCTATAAAGTTCTATTGCTTGTGTTTGGCTTGAAGGGTGAAGTAAACCAAGGTGTCTTGTACCACCATTCGATTTGAGTATAGAGTACTTAATAGGAACAAAATCTTTATTTGGATCTTTGCATATAAACAAATGCTCAACTATTTTACGCTTCAGTTCTGAAGATGAGCCTAAATCAAAATCTGAAATATGTTCATAAAACCAATTGTTCGAAAATATAACAGGCACATCAAGTGGCGCAGTTTCAGAAAGAAGAACTCTGTTATAGTCCCCTTTTTTTAACGTTTTTTTCATACTATATCCAAGCCTGCTTGATTTCTTTAAAATCTTTATATGAAAATTTGCAGAATCTCTTTTCGTTAAATCCATCAAAGAAAGATATCTTTGAAAGTATGTATCTATCTTTGTAACTGATTTTTTTTCTAATTCGTTTACTTAAGTTACTTTTATTACCAAATAATAAGCTTTTGTAAAAGTTATCAATTTTACGTATCTTATCTGGATTAGATGTATATTTATAATTGAAATATATTCCTGATAAAACCTGACTTTTATCTGATGCATTCACTAAAGGGTAATTCTTAGATAGAAAATCTAATCTTTTCCTCAATATAGAAAGCTTTTCGTCCAATGGTTTGTTACTGGATATAAACTTACAGAAAGAGCTTATTATTCTTTTCTTTATTTTTTCGATCTTTTCATCAGACACTTCCACTTCTAATATTCGCCTACCAACTTTCAACTTGGTGCCTATTTCATTTTCAATGGATTTCACTTTAAACTGATAACCAAGAAAGTCAAAATCCTCAATTATTTCAGAGTCTTCAGATGTCTTTTTTATCTTTTTGTAAGTTACTTTAGGACCATGTTTATGGAACTCTAGTCCTTTTGGGAACGGAGCATCCGATATAAATTCAGCCAATTTATTTTTTGTTACGCTCGGTGTAGATAGGATTATGATGTCATCAACAAATCTACTGTAAAATAAAATTCCCTTTTTTGAGCTTAAACAAGTATCAAAATCAGACATCATTAATTCTGACAGTGTAGAACTTATACCCATACCTCTTGGTAACCCCTCTACACCGAGAAGATTTAGCTCTTTAAATAAGTTATCTAATGTAAACAATGTCTTTCTTGACAACTTTGCATCTGATTTTAACTTATGAATAATACTATTTCGGTCGAAAGACTCATAGAATGACTTTACATCTAATCGATGTACAGTGAATCCATAAGAATCTTTAAGATGTGATATTAGGAGCCGTATAGTTACATCTCGGTCGATACATTTTGTTTTATATCGATAACTAATATTATTAATAAGTAGGTTATTGACTAGCAGTGACTCTGGTGTAGATAAAGTGTACGCCCTCTTGCCTTTAACAGACGTAGTACTGATTGAACCAGTCCACTCACACCCTGTTTGAACTTTCTTATATGCGTTTGTACAAACTTTGTTAAGTTTGTCATTATTCTTGAAATCTTCGATTTTTATCAGATTTTTGTACTTCACACATTTTCTAAAATGTCTCGGGATATATGCTAGCTCATTCATTGATATCAGGTATTTATGCAACGGAGCAACTAGTATACCTCATGCACATCATACCTTCTATAGCAGACAGCTATCAATGAAGCTGCTATTCCTATGTATTCTATACAGATAATATCGATTTCTTACTTCCAATAAATTACGGGACGATACAAATACAGGATTACTTAAGCAATGTCGGTTGCTTTCGTTGTGCTCCTCAAAACATGGGATATGTGTAAGTTACCCCAGAAGGGTGTACAGTATCATTACAGGTGCAATGAAGTATTCCCACTGCAATTGGCCTTGAGAGTGAGTCTCATAGTTCATGAAGTTGAAATGCTGATATGTCACGCGACAGTATAAAAGGAGCTAATTTATGAACTAAATTTAGGTTCATGAGTACAAGTTCGTTACTTCTTTGACGGTAAGTGACTAAAATAACGTCAATTATAAGCATTTACTCACTCACGCACCTGCCCACAACCCAGAATTGTTAAATGTGTTGGGGTAATACTTAGGTTCATAACTTTGAATTGCGTAGTTTTTTTAGGTTCATGATTATTAGTATTCGTGATTACTATAGAGCGCCCTTATGTGGACGTTTGTTGTAATACTTTACCTTCTTTCTCGTCTAGGGATTAGGTCTTGTTTCCTACTCTTCTTGGGTGTCGGCTAACATGACCACTTTCACACTGTGCCGAGTCTTTGCCTCAAAGCTAATCCAAAGATTCTGAAGGAAACACTCACCAAAGCCTTGGGCTTTGGTGCTCAAGCCACTTTTCTGGATACATATAAACGTAGTCACCCCAAACCTGCCTAGCGGATTCAAACTCAATTCGGCATTTTTTCTCATGTCTAATACTATCTGCTTGTGCTGCTCTCAAAACATCCACATCACTAAGTTTGACACTATGCTTTTTACTGAAAAACCAGCAAGATACAAATATGTCATCGGTACTCGCACAGCGATACTTTCCATTCTCTAGGCGTACATAACCATTGGCTTTGTTAGGCTGAGAGTTATGTCTTATAGTCGTATCGCTTAACTGCCTAACAGGCTTTTGAGTATCAAATATACATAGGTAGATTTTTCCATGTTCAACGATTAGCTCTAACGATGATTTCCATCCAAGGCACCTCTGGCTAGGATGGGGTCTGTCATATTCATCTGTAACTTCAAACATTTGAGAACGTGTTGAATCAGAAATTAACCCCGCCGATGCTGTTCCTAATACGATACAGCCATCAGAACCCTGACCATCTATACCAAAATCAATCACACTAGCTCGCTCTATTGAGCCGTAATAAAGGAGTACGTAGTATGTATATCCATCTTCAACTAGGTGTAATTTGTATCCATAATTTTTCTTTGATCGATTTGTATTTTCAACGTAGTCTCTTGCTACTGATAAAAGGTTTTGTCCGTCATGGGTTTTGACGTTTTTACGCTCTAGTTCAACATAATCAACCAATAGCAACTCATAACCAATCACCTCAACTTTCAAATATGCAGGAGCAGTAAGCGTAGCCTCAAACACTTCTTCAACTTTTAGGCTGTCTCTATACTTAATTTTTTGACTTACACTATCGAAATCACTCACCAAACAGTTAGCATCGTTATATATGCCATTTTGTCTGACCCTTAAATAGTCACCAACACTCACGTGTCGGATGTTATTCATACAAAGATCAAAAAAATCGCTCTCTTTTGATGGTTTAACGATCACTCTTGGGTTGTTTCGATTGGACCTAGTGTTATTCGATTCATTATTGGGGAATAGCTCGCTATGAAAACTCGCACCACTTTCCTTAAACGCTCGTTCAGCTAACCCCTGAAGTGGATTTATTTCCGGGACTACTTTATCGGAAGGTAAACTGGACTGCTGCATTTGCATTGAGTCGGTCTCGCTATCAATTTCAGGTAGAGTCTCGTTTTGTTCTGTATCACATTTAGTTACTAAATCATCCAAGCTTGTGTCTGATACCTTATTATTTTGTGTGTTGACTATCCCGTCGACTTGGGATGTTTTCTTGTCTTTAACGAACAATTTTAGTATTTGATGGAAGTACATTTTATTCAATACCTAAGTCTATTTGTACCGTAGGGCCACATCATCGCACTAGTAGTTACTTTGTTTCAGAAAAAAGGTGACAAGCTTAACCAAATCTTGGCTCTTGCACTTAATAAGTAGAAACTTGCACTTTTCTGCAAACTCCTCATTCGGGATAGTGACACCAGAGCGAATGACACCATGTACCTTGTCGTAATCTTCATTGTGAATAGATAATAGCAAATGAGATTCCCAAGCTTCTGAGGCTTGCTCTTGTAGTTCCGTGGCTGCTTTTATTTCTCTTTTCGCCTCATTGCGAGCAAACATTTCACAAGCTTCATTGAGAACCTTCGCTTCATCAACAATCGATTCAGCTCTAAGCTGTATATAAATGCTTTCACATTTATTTGTATCGCCTTCAGATAACCCACGAGCTTTAGTCCACAAACCTTTGCGTATTTCTCCAACACTCAGTTCATCAGCAACTAGCTCATATACCCATTCTTCGATTATTCTTTTCTTTGAACTTCTATTCTTAGTAAAAAATCGCATCGATTACCCGTTACGTCACTCTTTAATAATATGCTGCACTTTATCAACTCTGCGTGTGTCGTTCTAGGTCAACACACTCAAAACGTAATTATCTGACACTAAGGCGTTTTTGTCCCATTCAGTTCTTCTTATTGAGATTTGATATCGACTGGAGACACCCGTGTACCATCTCTTTCATAGAAACTGTGAATCATGATTATAAGTAGCTGCTCTACATTAATATCAAGGTAGTCTGAGTCGTGTTTTATCTTGTTATATAGTTCCTCTGAGACCTTAGTTTTCAACATTTTTTCTTTTGAAAACAAATCAATTGAATCAAGATAACTGCCAGAGATGAGACCACCCAAACCAAGTATTGCAGCTAATGGAGCGCCAAAAGCCGTCCCTGCCATTGCTATACCAACACCACCTAAAGAAGCCCCTATAATAGTACCAACGGTTCCCAAACCTAATTTACCACCATTATTCATGGCACACTCTTTCCATATAGATAGCCATTCTTGCATGAATTCACTGTTGCTTCGGCACGACAGCACCAGCTCTTTGATGCTTTGAATTTCGTGTTTTTTCAGTAAACTACTTAGCAACTGAATCGTACTTTGATACTTCCTATCAATAGAGTTAGACATAATCGAGTTCTAAATACGTCAAATGGAGATGTAAAAGGAACATGCTGAAACGCCCTTATGTGGACGCTATTTGTAAGACTTTCCTTTTCAGCAAGGGATTAGGTATTGTTTCCCTGCTCTTCTTGGATTTCGGATAACAACACAACTTTCGCAAGGATGCTGAGGGTAACTACTGATAACTTCTTCATCACTGAGCTTCTGTGTATTTAAATGTTTTGTAGAATGGGTACATTATTGCTGCGATGACTCCGACGGCTGAGCCGATTGTCGCAAATGCCTCACCGAACCAAGATGCGTTCAGGTCATGGAACACTGCGATGTTAAAGAAGATACAAATAACCATCGTAATCGACCACATACAAAAGGTCATTGCCGCTCCGATGAATATAGCTACTCCGCTTTTCTTCTTTATGGCTTCCATTACGCTTCCCATGCTTTTAGTTTCATCATTACACCCCAAGCCAGAATCACCCCAACTGCCATTAGTGCGATCCCGCCCTCAGGGTAAATCAGGAACGGTGCGAACGCTGTTACTTGCATCATCAGGTAGTTGCGTAGATGTTTAAATTTCATTATCGTAATCCATACATGTTCTTAAGTTGACTGTTAGTTGCTGTATAGCCCGTTGCGGTCACTTCGTGACCGAAAACTGTTACTGTCCGGCTTCGCTTGAATATATTGTCAAGGTTCGCTCGATCACGACCTTTCTGTGGCATGTATGCAATAGTGTCATTGCTGCACCAGTAGCTCATCGTTATCCACTCCCCACTAACTTCAATCGGCAGCGTGTTCCAGTTTCCTTTCTTGGTTTCGTTACAAATTTCTTCATGCTTATTGTTGTCTAACCAACGAACGAAGATTGGCGTGATGAAGTAGACGTCCCCGTACGCTTGATACACTTGACGAGTAATCAGGGTGTCCATCTTCAGGCTATCAGCTTCGTCCCCGAATTTGGTCGCCAGTGGAGCTGTCGCCCAGCCCTCGTCCGTATCAATTTCCCAAATTTTTTGCTCTGATGCATGTACGTTTGACCCGAAAAGACTTAAACTTGCCAGTGCGATTGCTTTGAGTTTCATTGCCGCTCCATGTGGAAAAGTTATGTTTTATTGTATGGTTTTTGTATATAACGAATGGTAATTCGCATTATTCGTTTGTGTTATAGCCCTTCAAAACTAGGGGGTTAGACATATCTCTTGTTTGTTACTAATTGTTTCTAATACGGTTTGTTCGTCACGTCCAATATTCGTCCTGCTCTCTACTCCGTTCACTGTGGTAGCACTCCACTCAAATAATTGTCCGGTCTCGTTGAGATATACCAACCACCGTATGGTTTGTGATTATTAAAAAGGACATCCTTATTGAGAACGTCCTCGTTAGTTGGCGGCCACCATTACTCTTTTCTTCACCTAATTGTTACACCTATTCGATGTCACGATATTCTGGCCAGAAAAACCAACAAAAGTAGCGTATCCGTCAATTCAAAGCCCAACTTTGTGTTGGTAGATAAAACTGATTCTAGGTTAGCTTGTCTTTGTTGCCTCTCTTTATCACTTATCGTTGAGTTTCCTTTACACTTAAAAGTGACGTTGTAGCGTTTGAATCGAAATCGAGCTACTCGATTTTGCGCCGCTGTAAGTAATTCGAATTTTGCTTGGTACTGTGAGTGGTAATAGAGAAACTGAAAGGAAAATGGAATTCACAATGGCTGCTCAAAGATATCGTCGAGATAGTAGTTTGAAATACAGTACATTAATTGTTTTTCGCAGTGCGTTAAGCCGATAAGTGATTACCGAGTTGGTGAACTGCGCTACTTCAGAGAAGACAATTACGATATGAAACGTTGCGTTAAATACATATTAGTAAGAAAAAGGTTCATGAACCTAGAAACTGAAGTTGAACGAAATTTGAGCGGAGAATTGACAGTTCATGAAGTAAATTGAGGTTCATGAGTTGGAAAAGTTTTGGCTTGAACAATAAAACATATAGGCAACAAGTGCTTAGCGCTAATTTTGGAGCATCTTCATTCATGAACACCGTTGAAACCCAGAATTGTTAAATTGAATTTGGTGTTTATAAGGCAGGTATCTTTATGTGATGCCCTGCCTTTATTTGTTGTCGATATTCTCTGATTTATACTGTGTATTTAACCATAATGGTTATTTACCATAAAATACCTAATATCCAGTGATAATAATCTTCGATTTTAACCCTGGTATTAGTTAGAGATTAACCGCCAGCGAATTTAACTTTGTAGCCTTTCTTTTCAAGATGCGCTTTGATCTTGTCGCGTGCGTCGCCTTGAATTTCGATGTTGCCATCTTTTACTGAGCCGCCACAGCCACATACTTTCTTAAGTTCTGCTGCCATGAGTTTTAATGGTGCGTCATCTAGGTCTAAGCCAGTTACGACAGAAACGCCTTTGCCTTTACGGCCTTTGGTTTCTTTTTGGATTCGAATAATCCCATCGCCTTTGGGACGTTGGACTTTCTCTTCTTCAGGCTTAATACGACCTGTTTCTGTTGAATATACTAGGCTCATAATTTACTTCTTTTGTTGCTCTGCTTTTTGTTTTGCGAGTAAGTAAGCTTCTATATGACGTTGAATCGCAATTTTGCCGCCTTTAATTAGGCGACCATTAAACATGCAATACCACGCATTAGGCTCACCGGTGTCATTCTTGATTTGGTAGCCGTTGAAGTTTTCGGTCGAACCACCAGTTCCTCTCGACTTATTTAACGCAGTGAATTCTTTTGGATCAATAATAGATGCGGTTTCAATCCACCAATCAATACTCTTCTTAACGGCAGCTAGGTTGCCTTGAATAACATTATTTTTTAACTTCGCACGCCAAACCGTGTTAGTGGCATCCGTCGATTGAAGATGGATGCTTCGGTAAATTGAATTAGCCATATCTATTGATCATCTTTTTGTTTTCGCTGCATTAATCATAAGTATACTTTTAATGATATCAAGCATAATATGGCAAAAACACCTGCTAAGGTACGGTAATTTGAGAAAAAAAGTCCCTATTTTATCTGACTCTGTGATAATTAATTCATTTGTTGAAAAATTGAACAACACTGCGTCAATTGAAATTATAGATGAGTTAACAGGATACCAGTATTCTCGCAATTCACTGTTAGGCATCTACAGTGATTGGAATCGCTACCACGCGTTCTGTAATAAAAACCGTATCAATACGCTCCCTGCATCTGTGACCGCTATTCGTCGTTTTCTAGAGACTGAATCCAATGACAGAAAATATGCATCGCTAAAACGTTACACTGCAACGCTTAGCTTGTTACACACAGTGCTTGGCTTCGCTAATCCTATCAAACATCGACAAGTTCGCTTTACCCTGCTCCACTTGCAAGCTCGAATGGCGGGCGATTCGAAGCAAACTAACGCTATGACGTCTGCACATCTCACTGAGTTAAACACATTGCTCTCGCATAATAAGGCCAACTTAAAAGAGATTCGTGACATCGCTATTTACAATGTGATGTTCGAGTGTGCTCTGAAGCGTTCAGAACTTAAGTTGTTATCGACGAACGACATCGAGAGTACCGATAGCGATTACCAAATCACAATTAAGGATTCTGTGTATGAGCTTTCGCAAGTCGCGAGTTTCGCTCTAGGTCGTTGGCTTTCGTTTATTGGAACGCAAGAGGATTTGCCCGTGTTCCGTGCAATAGATAAGCATGAAAACATCGGGCTTCAACCTTTGGACGATTCGTCAATCTATCGAATTTTACGCAGAGCGAGTGATTTACTGCAGCTTGCAGAAAACCACCATTTCTCAGGTAACTCGATTCGTGTTGGTGCTGCACAAGAGCTTTCGAAACAAGGTCTTAAGGTAAAAGAAATTCAGGATTTTGGTCGTTGGCTCAGCCCTGCTATGCCCGCTCAATATGTGGGTTATTCTGGGACTGCTGAGAGCGAGAAAATGAAATTCAAAGCTTTGATTCCTTGGCAATAAGCTTTGGCCATCAGGTCACTAAACTCCTCAAGGAAATTACGAATAGCATCATAGGCGTTAAAAATTGGCCTCTAAAAACTAACAATGCCTTGGCGGAAAGCTTAAGGCATTGTGTTGTTAGGTTCAGATGAACGAAGGTTCGTTAGATGAATTAAGCAAGGCTCGTTCTAACGCAGTTCTCTAGGAACTGGCTGAACTTGTGGCCATCATGTTCCACCATTTTAGGGAACATAGAAATTGGCGTCATACCTGGGAAGGTGTTTACTTCGTTTAGGTAGATCTCGTTATCTTGTGTTAAGAAGAAGTCGATACGAGATAAGTGGCGAAGCTTCATCTGTGTAAATACTTTACGCGCGCTGTCTGCGATCAAATCACGCTGTTCGTCAGTCAGGTTACTTGCTTCAACTTCAGTGATTGAGTGACTGTCTGCACTGTACTTCTCTTCATAAGAGTAAAACGCGCCATTCGGTGCAATCACCTCGCCCGGCTTACTAATGTGTAGCTCGCCGTCGATTTCATATGCTGCGACTTCTAGCTCTCTTGGTACTACTGATTTCTCAACAAGTACTTGATCCGAGAAGGTAAATGCTTTGTTGATCGCTTCGCTTAGATCTTCGATTTTGTTGACTTGGTAACAACCAACAGAAGAACCTTGACGTGCAGCCTTCACGAACACTTTACCCCAAGTTTCAAAAGCTTGAGTTGCTTGTGCGTGAGCTTGTTCCGTGTTGTCTGATAAGAACAGGTATGGTGTGTTTGGAATGCCCAGTGCGTCATACCACAGTTTTGATGTGATTTTATTGAAGCTATTGTTGCTCGCCTCAGAACCACAGCCTAGGTATGGAATCTTAGCCATTTCGAACAGTGATTGGATATCACCCGTTTCACCTGGGAAACCGTGAATACAAGGTACGATGAAATCGACTTTCGATTCTAGATTGTCGCCACGTAGGGTTTGATCGTTAATATCAAGGTAAACCAATTCACCTGAATCAAGACACCAGCCTTCGTTCTTTATCTCAACTCTTACAACGTTGAAGTCGGCAACGCTATTGAGTTGTTCAAAAAGGTAATTGGCTGAAACTAAAGACACTTCATGCTCTGAAGATCCACCGCCGCAAAGTAGAAGAATGTTTGTGCTGTTCATGGGTAAAATCGGTCCTTGAAACTAGGAATACTGACTTCAATGATAAACAAAAGTCGAGATAGGTACAGTGTTTTGATTGTCAAAATTGCGTTCGAAAGATTGAGCGATTAACAATTAAACAAAACAGCGAGTCTTAAAACAAAAGAAGGAGCAGTTGCTCCCTCTTTTATGAATCAAAACTTAGTTTAACTTGTTAAGCGTTGGGTATTCAGAGTTCTTGATGTCATCAATACTCTTAACGAACGGCTTCAAGTTTTGGAAAGTGGTTGGCAGTGTTGAAATCGCCTTTTTTGCTTCTAAGCGTGTTGCGTAGTCACCGTAAAGTACTGTGAACCACTTCGTGCCGTTAACCATTTTGTAGTTTTCCCAAACTGGTTGAGAAGTTGTTGGTAGCATTTTCACGAAAGAGTCGACTTTACTTTGGCTGCCAACAGCAACAACTTGAACCGTGTAACCAAAGCGCTGGTTCATGTCCTGTTGTTTCTTCGTCGGACCTGTCACGGTTGCAACTGGTTTAGCCCTAGTTGTTTGAGTGACTTTCTGTTCTACAGGTTCAGTCTTGATAACGTTAACGACGTTCTCTTCAACAACGCCTGTTTGCTCAGATTGAGATACAACTGGAGCTTCAACTTTGGCAGTTTTGTACTCTTCTTGATAACTGTCTGAAGTCACATCCGTGATGTAGTTTTCAGATACACATGCAGCCAAGAGCAGAGGCAAAGTCGCAATTGCAATTTTTTTCATGGAAAGCTCTATGTCCTTAATAATAATTACTATAAATCATGCCGATACGTCGGTTTAGAATCAAGTTAACTTTGAGATTATACACCATTAGTGGGTGACCTATTTCACAAACTTTATGCAGTGTTTGCTTCTTCATCTTAATTCGGTGAATTTACCATCAACCTGTCATCGAAAAGTAAGTTACGATGAACTTACGTGCATTGCTAGGATATGTCTATGAATCATCTTGATCCCCTACTTAAACCCCGCTCTATCGCTGTTGTTGGCGCTTCGCAACGAGAAACGCGCGCGGGTTATATTGTTATGAATAATTTATTGCACGGGGATTTTAAAGGTGCCGTGATGCCGGTTACACCTAAATATGACTCTGTGGCGGGTGTTCTCTCTTATAAGAACATTTTGTCACTGCCTATCGTTCCCGATCTTGCCATCTTATGCACTAACGCGACACGTAATGTTGCCATTTTTGAAGAGCTAGCCGAGAAAGGAATTGCGTCTGTTATTGTCCTTTCTTCGGACATGCAACAGCTAAGCGATAATGGTGAGACGTTTGATGAAAGGTGCCTAGCGATCGCCAAAAAACACAATATTCGCGTGCTCGGTTCAAATAGCTTAGGGGTTATTGTTCCTTGGCTAAACCTAAATGCCTCTTTCTCTCCTGTTACTGCACTTCCAGGAAAAATTGCCTTTGTTTCTCAATCGGCAGCGGTATGCACCACCATACTCGATTGGGCCAACGACAAAGAGATTGGCTTCTCTGCGTTTATATCAATCGGCAATGGCAGTGACATTGAGTTTTCGGAACTGTTGGATTACTTGAGTACCGATTCTCACACCGAAGCAATCTTGCTCTATGTCGACAGCATTACTGATGCGAGGCGTTTTATCTCTGCAGCTCGAGCAGCCTCACGTAACCGACGAATCCTCGTATTAAAAGGTGGTCGAACGGCGAAAGGAAGAGCTGCTGCTATGGCACATACTGGCGGCGCTGACACACTAGATATTATCTATGATTCCGCAATTCGACGCAGTGGCATGTTGCGAGTTAAGAACTTGCATGAGCTGTTTGCTGCGGTAGAAACCCTAACTCATTCTGTACCACTGCGTGGTGAACGTCTTGCCATTGTCACTAACGGCGGTGGCCCTGCAATTATGGCGGTGGATACACTATTTGATCGTGGTGGTAAATTAGCAGAACTCTCAGATGAGACACTTGATAAGCTCAGCAAGGTGCTACCATCAAGCTGGTCTCACAGCAATCCTATCGACATTGTTGGTGATGCTGGCGATCAGCGTTACATCGATACCATTAATACTCTGCTTAATGGTGATGAAGCCGATGCCATTCTGATTATGCACAGTCCTTCGGCTGTCGCGCATTCGGCTCAAACCGCGGAAAGAATCATCGAAGCGATCAAGAAGCATCCTCGTCATAAACGATTCAATATCTTAACCAATTGGTCTGGCGAGCTCACCGCAAGGCCTGCGAGAAAACTGTTTACTGAAGCGGGAATTCCAACCTATCGCACCCCAGAAAGTTCGGTGGTTGCCTTCATGCACTTGGTCGAGTACCGACGTAACCAGCGTCAGTTAATGGAAACGCCAACCACGGCTGAAAAAGTACATATTGAAGACTTGGCTGATGCGAAAAATTGGATTGAACGCCAATTACTGGATAAAGATACAGTTAGTCTTGATACCCACCAAAACAGCCAGTTTTTCAAACACTTCAACTTGGATGTTCTACCGACTTGGATCGCTTCTGACCCAAGCGAGGCGGTACATATTGCTGAAACGATTGGTTATCCCGTTGCGGTAAAACTCCGTTCTCCAGACATCGCGCATAAGTCAGATGTACAAGGTGTGATGCTTAATCTAAGAAACAGCAGCGAGGTCGCTAACGCTGCTCAAGCGATTCTCGACCGATCTCAGTTGTCATTCCCTACCGCCCATATTCACGGTTTGTTGATTCAAGGCATGGCCAAGCTTGCCGGCGGCCAAGAGCTTCGAGTGAAAGTAACAACCGATGAAACCTTCGGGCCGATCATCCTACTCGGCCAAGGGGGCTCTGAATGGGACGAATCGATCGATGCGGCAGCCGCATTTCCACCTCTTAACATGACACTGGCTCGTTACTTGATTATTCGAGCGATAAAGAGTGGCAAGATCCGTTTGCAGAAATTACCTAACCCGATCGATATCGAGGGGCTTTCTGAATTGTTGGTTCGTATATCTCAAATGGTGGTTGATTGCCCTGAAATACACGATTTGGATATCCATCCAGTACTTGCCAATGGAGACAAATTCACGATATTGGATGCCGATATAATCTTGAAAGCGTATGAAGGCGATCCTCAGGAGCGACTCGCGATTCGCCCGTATCCAGTCGAACTTGAAGAGACGATACAGTTGAAAGACGGCACTGAAGTACTGCTGCGCCCTATTCTTCCTGAAGACGAGCCGCTTCATGCTGACTTTATTAACCGAGTATCAAAAGAGGATCTCTATAAACGCTTCTTTAGTGATGTCGGTGAGTTCAATCACGAAGCATTAGCGAACTTTACTCAGATCGATTTTGATAGAGAGATCGCTTTTGTTGTGGTGCGTAAGGAACAAGGCGTTCCTGCGATTATTGGTGTATCCCGAGCGCTGATTAACCCAGAGAACACAGATGCCGAGTTTGCGATACTGATTCGTTCAGATCTGAAAGGTGTTGGCTTAGGTCGTATTTTGATGACTAAAGTAATCGATTACTGCCGTGCGAAACAGACCAAGCAGATGTCTGGAATGACGATGCCAACCAATAGAGGAATGCTGACACTAGCTCAAAAACTCGGTTTTAAGCTAGATATCAGTTTTGAAGATGGCACGGCAGATATGGTGTTACCGTTACTTGAGTGACCATGTTTTTTTAAGGTGTTGAATACACCAAGACTTGGCGTCGCCCATTTTATTGCGTCGCCAAGCCATCACAATGTCGATTGGCTGCGGCTCGGTACCGGCAATCTGTATTAAAACGCCCGATTCGATCAAAGGCTTAGCAACACTACAAGGCAAGGTTCCTATACCTAGTCCAGTCGTTAACGCTTCTACTTTTGCGGAGAAGCTTGTTACTGTTAACCGCGGCTGCTTCTCTAGAATATTACGACTTAAAGCAGGTTGATCTCGGGCTGTATCCGCAATTGCGATTACCCTGTAACTTTCTCTTGCTGCTTGGTCAAACTCACCAGAACGTTTGTGAACATAGTGGCTTGATGCCGCAACCCAAACCATTTCCATTTTACCAATTACGTCACTTTTCATATCATTTGGAATTGTGTCGACCTTCGGGCACACCAGCAAGTCTGCACGGCCATCGGTCAGTGACTCCCAACAACCTGCAAGGATCTCTTCTTGCAATCGAACACGTGTCTTACTGATTTTTCCTAGTTCATCGACAAGTGGAAAGAAGTTGGCAATTGGGATGATGCCATCAAAGGCGATGGTCAAATCCAACTCCCAACCATTGGCTAGAATGCTCGCCTCGTTTACCAATCTTTCTGTCGCACCAAGAATGACTCTGCCTTGCTCAAGTATCAATTGCCCCGCTTCCGTGAAGTTTGCACGGTGACCTGAACGGTCAAAAATCATGATATCTAGGTCTTGCTCGAGCTTTTGAATTTGATAGCTAAGTGATGAGGGTGCTCTATCCATTTCATTGGCCGCAGCGGCGAAACTTCCACGTCGATCAATGGCATCTAGGATGTGTAACGCTTCAAGTGTTATTGGGCTATGCATCAGTTTCCTACTTTATAAATGAGAGGTTAATCACAAAAATGGAAGCATTCACCAGATAAATGGAACCATTAAAGGTCTTTTAATACAATGAGTTATACGGTTTAAGCATGCTTTTAATGATAAAAGTACAAATAAATTGAAATGCAAATAATAGTAATTATCATTTAGATCCAATATTATCTTTCGCGAAATCAAGATAATACTATGGAATTAAGGTAACTATCAGATGTATAAGCAATCCCTACTCTCTGCTTCAATCGTTTTAGCGCTTTCATCAACATCAGCCTTTGCTGAAGATTATGCCCTATTTGACGAGGTTGTTGTATCGGCAACTCGTACTGAACAAAGCAAAGCAGATGTTTCAAGCTCTATTGAATCAGTATCTTCGGAAGATATTGATAATCAAATGTCTAACGACATAAAGCAAGCACTTCAGTACACACCTGGCGTAGAAGCTCAAGGTAGTGGACGTTTTGGTATTTCAGGCTTCAACATTCGTGGTGTTGAAGGTGACCGCGTTAAATTGATGGTCGATGGTGTTCAACAACCTACTCCATATAATCCAGGTGCATCTGAACAACGCAAATATTCGAATGCGATTGAAGTAGACACATTGAGTGTGATCGAGGTGAATAAAGGACCTGCTTCTACGCTTTATGGTTCTGACGCTATTGGTGGTGCTGTACTACTAAGAACGAAGAACCCAGAGGATATGCTTAGAACAGACGGCGATGAAAACCGTTTTGGCATCAAATCTAGCTACACTTCTGCTGACGAACAGTTTAAGAACACGCTTTCTTGGGCTATGCGTAAAGACAAGCTAGAAACTATCGTAATGGCGACATACGCTCAAGGTCATGAAACTGAAGCGCATTCGTCAGGAAGTGATATTGAAGGCCCTGACCGTGGTGCAGCTAACCCTGCAGATACCGAACTAAGCAACTTTTTAGCAAAAGCATTTTATAATGTATCGGATTCAAACAAGATCGGCTTAACCGTAGAACATTATCAGCGTCAATATGATGAAGATGAGTTAAATTACAACGGTTACACGCTAATGCCGGGCTTTGTATACACGGATAACTACAATGAAGACACCAACAAACGCTTCCGTGCAACATTGGAACAGCAGCTTAAGCTTAACTCTTCTATTGCAGACTCTTTGGACTGGTCTTTAAGCTACCAAGATTCAAGTACTCTGAATAAAAACTACGATACAACAGGCTTTAACGGCCGTCGACTTCGTGAACGTGATGCATCAGATGTGAACATGCAAGTCGATACGCAGCTTTCTAAGTTGGTGAACATTAGTGGTGCTGATCATGAGTTTACGTATGGTTTCACTTACCTGCAAAATGATTTTGAGTTAGACAACACCGACTACAAGTTTGACCGAGGTACCGTTACTCCAGGTAGTACAGGTATCCCTGACGCAAAAATCACGCAATGGGGTGTTTTCCTTCAAGATCAAGCATTCTTCATGGATGACAAGCTCATAGTAACGGGTGGTCTACGTTATGACTCGTTTGTTGCTGACCCATCAACTGACGAAGGCTACACAACTGAATACGACAAGAATGAAGATGACGCATTTACAGCCAAATTAGGCTCGGTTTACCACATCAATGATAGCTTGTCTGTATTTGGTCAGATTGGTCAAGGCTTCAAAGCTCCTTCTGTTTATGACCTTTACTACTTCTATAACCAAGGCGCTATCGTAGAGGCAAACCCTAACCTGAAAGCAGAAAGAAGCCTTTCTTATGAGCTAGGTCTACGTGGTAGCAACCAGTATGCTCGCTTCGAATTAAGCACTTTCTACACTGACTACACTGATTTCATCAACGAAACGAAAACAGGTGAGCAAGGTGGAAAAGACGTATTTACGAAAGAAAACTTAGATGAAGTAACTATCTATGGTGCTGAATTCTCGTCAACCATTAACCTTGATACTCTGTTTGATGCACCTTACGGAACTTACACTCGCTTAGCTGTTGCTTATGCAGATGGCGAAGACAAGTCGACTGGTAAGTCAATTGATTCAGTTGCACCTCTAACAAGTACAATCGGTTTAGGTATTGAACGTGATAACTTCGGTTCAGCGTTGAATGTTAAAATGGTTGCTTCGAAGGATGATTGGAACTCTGACGACAATGTCGATGTATCTGGATACACAGTTGTTGATTTAACGGCTTATTACCGCCCGATGACCGATTTAACTCTGCGAGCGGGTCTATTTAACGCTCTAGATAAGAAGTACTGGTTGTACAGCGACATGTCTGGTAGCGCGCACGATTCTGACTTCAATACAGACATTAAGTCTCAACCTGGTCGTAACTGGGGCTTATCTGCAAACTACGAATTCTAATTCGTTACAAACCTGAATTGCAGAAACTAAAAAGCCAGCTATAAGCTGGCTTTTTTCTATTTCACTAAAAATTGTATAAAAAAGGTATAAAGTGAAATTACTTCTCTGCCATTTCTTTCTTAACCATTACTGCAGCAGCAACGATGAAAGTGATGATTAGGCCTAGTTCCATGATTAACTCCAAAGAAAATTAACATTAAACATATAATTCGCGTGCATAGTAACACAACGAATACAGAATGATACTTTTTAACCTCTAATTTACTTTTTATTCGATTTAGATCAAAAAAGATGCCCTAAAGCATCTTTTTATAAGTTAATCATTCATGAAACAACTAGATTAACTAGGGAAACCATCAGGGTTAGTTGACTGCCAGCGCCATGTATCTTCGGTCATTTCTGTCAGTGTACGTGTCGCGTTCCACCCAAGCTCCTTCTGAGCTTTAGCCGGATCTGCCCAGCATTCTGCGATGTCACCAGCGCGTCGCTCAACAAGTTTATAAGGGATTTCCTTACCACTTGCTTGTTCAAACGCCTTAACCATGTCTAAAACACTTGAACCATTGCCTGTACCAAGGTTATAGATATGAAGACCGTCTTTACGCCCTACTTTCTCAAGAGCTGCAATGTGTCCATCAGAAAGATCCATAACGTGGATGTAATCACGAACACCGGTCCCATCTTTAGTAGGATAATCGCTACCAAATACCGATAAGAATTCACGGCGGCCTACGGCTACTTGAGAAACAAACGGCATTAGGTTGTTTGGGATGCCTTGTGGATCTTCACCTAGCTCACCACTTGGATGTGAACCAACAGGGTTAAAGTAGCGAAGTAGCGTGATGCTCCAGTCTGGATTCGCTTTTTGGAAGTCAGTAAGACACTCTTCAACCATTAACTTACTGCGCCCGTATGGGTTAGTCGCGCTTGTTGGGAAGTCTTCTGTAATAGGAACACTAGCAGGATCGCCATATACTGTTGCTGATGAGCTGAATACCAGTGTTTTTACACCAGATTCGCGCATCGCATCAACCAGGACCAAAGTGCCGTTCACATTGTTGTCGTAGTATTCAAGAGGCTTCTCAACGGACTCTCCTACAGCCTTTAGTCCTGCAAAGTGGATAACCGCTTCGATATTATGTTGCTTCATTGTTTCAGCTAAGAGTGCCTTATCGCGAATATCGCCTTCAATGAAAATAGGGCGAACACCAGACACCTTCTCGATACGATCAAGAACGCTTGGCTTACTGTTGTACAAGTTATCGAAAAGAACAGGTGTCATGCCTGCGTGAATCATCTGGATACTTGTATGGCTGCCAATGTAACCCATGCCACCTGTAACTAAAACATTCATGTTTAGTAGACCTTAAATTTAAAATACTCAACCTATCACTTATGATACAACAACTTAGGTGCTGGTCACAAACCTATGGAGTTATTCGCTCTCATCAGAGAACACAAACTGACCTTTTCCTTTATGTTTCGCTTGATACATCGCCTCATCGGCAAGTTTCAATATCCCATCAAGGTCTCGTTCTACCCCGTCAACCAAATGGATGCCTAGGCTTGCTCCAACATGCAGTGAGCGCTGCTTATAACTCACTTCTTGCTCGATAAGCCCCAACAAACGTTCAGCTAACCTAGCTAACAAGGTCTTGTTTGTCTGTTTAATAATAAGAACAAATTCGTCGCCCGACAAACGAGCCACTAAATCACCGGCGCGCACTTGTGATAAGAGGCGACTAGAGATTTCTTTGAGTATTTCATCGCCTGCATCATGACCATAGGTGTCATTGACGTGCTTGAAACCATCTAGATCTAAGTAGATCACAGCAAAGTGTTGATTTGAATAATGGCTAGACGTGACAACATCATCTAAAAACTTGTACAGTTGTGCCCTATTGGCTAAGCCCGTTAATGCGTCGTGATGGGCTAAATGTTCAAGCCTCTCCATCTCTTTGACATTAGATAAGTCAGATAAAGTCAGAACCATATCAAACTCACCTTTTTTATTGTCAGATAGAACTCGGTTCACTTTGACGAACATCGGAACCACGGTGCCGGATACATTTTTCTCCCACACCTCCCCTTGCCATTGACCATAATTTTCCAATGAGCTTCGAATTGTAGGCATTAACGATGAAAACTGTTGCCAAGAGAAGACTTCAAACGGTGTTTTGCCCACCAGCAGATCTGCGTGATAGCCAAGTAGCTGTGTGACTGCTGGGTTAACCATGGTGATCACGTTTGACGAGTTCAGCACGATCAATCCATCTTTACTGTTCTCAAAAACACCGGCCGCAATACGTTGACGGCTCATGGCGGTTTCTATATCGGTTACGTCTTGTATAGCAAACAAGGTATTCCCGTTTTTGGATAGCGATCGGCTGCTCACCTGAAGCCACTGTTTATTTTGAAAGAGATCAGTAGCTTTGATTAACTCATCGTTTAGCTCAATATTAGAATCGATAATTCCTTGTAAGAAACCGGCCTGCTTGGTTTGAACTAACTCTTGAATGGTTAGGTTTTCAAGAAACGCCTCCGTGCATTTGAATATGTCACGCGTGGCCATGTTGGCATGTATAATCATTCCCTTGTTATCGACAACGAGGAGCGAATGCTGAACAGTCTCGATTACTTCATTCGCAAAAGCTTTCTCTTCTTGTAGCTTATCAAGCGTGAAATTGATTTGGCTGTCGCGATGCTTTAAACGCTCTAACATGGTGTTGAAAGCACGAACCAGTTCACCTATCTCGTCATTATTAGACGTAATCAGTCTAGGTTGCTCTGCGCGACGTTCTACAAACGCCTGCATTGCTTCGTTAAGTTCGAACATTGGGTCAATGATAAAACGTTGTATAAGCTTAACTAACACGCCTCCGAGCACGATCAAAAGAACAAGGTAGATCCCTGCGACTTTAAATATATTGGTGAAGATCTTGGAAAAGGTTTGTTTAGAAATGGTCACGCGTAGATTTGCGATGTTTTCATTATCGAGAATCACGGGCACCAACAGATAGATATAGTTCTCTGAAATCGCAAATTGTTGGGAGCCAATATCCTTGCGCTCCTCGGCAGTAGGCCTTGGTAGTTCGATATCGCTGACTTGATAGCTCGCGAATAGCTCGCCTTGCTTATCAAACAGTTTGACTCGAACAATGTCTCCATCAGCTACGAATGCCGATAGAATCTCGTTAGCTGATGTTTTATCTTCAAATAAGATGGCTGCTTGCAAGTTATAAGCAACGCCCTGCGCTAAGACTTTCACTCGTTGTATTAGGTTATCTTTCTCGCGCTCAAAAGTGACAGTGTAATTTATTGATTGAATCGTAATAAACGCAACCGAGATAAACAGAATGATCGGCAGAATAAGCTTGTTCTTAATGGAGATGTTATTGATGAAAGACAACATTACTTACCCTCCACAATTGAGATACGTAGAAGGTTTGAGCCGATAATGTAGTTACCTCTTTTAGCGTTGGTTAAGTTGATCTTTGGCTTGATTTTATTGTTGATGCGAGTGAGCTCTATGACTCCCCCGAGCTCAGTGAAATTTAATGTGTCGCTAATGGTAACCATATTGGGCGATACGTCATTACTATTGAGTTCAGTCTCAATCGAACCGCGTTCGACATCAGATAGATAAGTAATATTACATTCGGGAGAAATAGTTTGCTGAACGTGAATCGGCAATGAGCGAATCGACTTACCATTCGTAATAGAAATTAAAGTCTCGGCAACTTTCTGATTCCCCATAACGCAGAACTGAACAGAGTCCATCGAACTTTCATTGTGCCATTGAATAAAATTGGCAATCCTAAACAGGTAAACCGCTTTAACTTCATAAGGTTTAAAGCCCTCGGCGCTAACAATCGGCGAGAACGTTATTGCAAAAACCATGCAATAAATAAGTCGGCTAACTAACCGTCTAAAACTCATGAGATACCCTTACATAGACAGACTCTTGATTGACACTTTTATCGGAAGTCATTTCAGCCTGATAGCCATTATCTTTACCAATGTTCTCGACGACCAATTCAATTAAAGGAGCGGCTTGTGATTTCTTCCACGCCAATCGGGCATCAAAGGTCACCTCATGAGGGTAAGATTGCCATTCATATTGAGTTCCGTCTTCAGCGACCCAGTAATCAGGGTAATTCACATTGATGTACTGTCCAATCACATCAAATTGCCAGCTATCTGTAATGTTCCACATCAGTTGCGCCGTCGCTAAGTGTTCATTATCGATGTCATAGTACACGCTATTCTGTGGGTTGGACTTAGGGTCGTTTCCTTTGCTTTCGCCCTCTAATGTCGAGTAGGCGTAACTAAAATAGCTGGTAACGTCTTTCGTCAGTTTGTAAGTCGCACCGAGTTCTAGGCCATAGGTTTGAGCTTGGTAATCATCAGACAATGCACCGACATAAACGTGATTAGCCGGAATATCCGTAGGATCGTAACTATGAAAGCGAAGGTTATCGTGTTCACTTAAATAGATCGTCGCATCTAGCTCAAAATCTGAATCGTTGGTGTAGCGATAACCCACTTCAACAGTCACAACATTTTCGTTATCAAGATTGGAATTCGATTTATAGACATCTAAGTAGCCCGCTCCAGAGTCCGGATAGTAACTATTAAAGTAATATGCGGAGTTACTGTCCATATAAGAAGGTGCAACTACCGCCTTACTGACACCTGCCCAAATAGAGTGACGAAGATTGAGCTTATATAATCCGCGAATTTGAGGCGAAATCTCAGAAGAATGGTTTTGAGTGAAATGCTCTAATTTTGCGCCAATCGTGATTGAAAGTGCTTCTGTCCATTGCATTTGTGACTGCACGAACGCATTGGCGATGTAATCGTTGGCCGTTTCTATGTTGTAGGCACGCCCGTAATAGCTAGGGTTATACCAATCGACGTCACTTAACTGATTGGATGAGAAATCGAGGTGCATGTATCGCAGTCCACCGCCTAATGTTACCTGATGGCTCAGTGATAACTGATTGATCAACGTCGAGTCAAAATCAACGGTGGTATAACTTCCCGGCGCGTCGGGCGCGTTATCTTTATTGTATTCGCCCCATAACGAGTATGAGAGCGTCGAGTTGTCACTGATGTTTTGAGCGTTATTAAACTGTAGGTAAAAAGAGTGGCTTTCGTTATCAAAATCATTAGCTTGGTAATCAACGAGAGTACCAGAGGTATCGTATTGAACAGAATATAACTCAGATTCGTAAAAGCTCTTTTCTCCGCCAATCCTTAAAGACCAATGTTGTTCTTCATCACTTGGTTGAAATACCATTCCAGCAGATTGCGCTTTCCATTTTTCAGATTCGTTAGAGCAGTAAGAAGGTTCTTCGCGGTATTTGTAGAACGCACGCGCATTCACATCTGAATTTAAGCTTAAGCCTTGCCTGACGCTGATTTCATAGTTATCAGTACTAGACGCTAAACCAGAAATATAAGTACCTTGAGTGTCGCTAGCTGATTTCGTGATGATGTTGACCACACCATTGACGGCATTACCGCCCCAAATTGTGCCACCCGGCCCTTTAAGCACCTCGATTCGTTCAATATCAGCAAGAATATAGTCAACGTCGCTCCAATAAGTGCCACCATAAACAGGGCTGAACAAACTACGTCCATCCATCATGACGAGCATTTTATTGTATAAACCGTCATGAAAACCTCGAGTAGACACAAACCATGACGTTTCATTGAATTTAGTGACTTTTAGCCCCGGCACCAGCATTAAAACTTCGGCAATGCTTTTCGCACCGCTGCGCTGAATCCTCTCATTGGAAAGTACGTACACAGATGACGGAATATCTGTCAGTTTTTGTGTGACCTTAGATGCCGTTTCCATTTCAACATCAAGCATCGACAGCTCTTCAAGGCTCATAGACATGAGCTGATCTAAGGAGTTTTCCTGAGCCATTACACAAGCAGGTGTGGTTAATGCCAATCCTAAGCAAACTGGTCGGGAAATCATGCGCTCACCTAATCTACAAATAAATAGTATTCTTTTTTGATATGGGAACTATATATGAAATGCCGTACTAATAAATTATCAATAACAAAACTTTGAATTGGGTCACTGTTTAATTCTGTCATTTATACGAACGTCTTTAGATACCACAACGTAAAGGATTAGCACCAAGTGACAACGAAGATTTTGCTTAATTGCGACATGGGAGAAAGTTTCGGCAACTGGAAGATGGGAGATGATGAATCTGTCATGGAATGGGTCGATATGGCTAACATCGCTTGTGGTTTTCATGCGTCCGATCCTCACGTCATGTCCAAGACCATAAAGCTTGCGCAGCACTACAACACGCAAATTGGGGCTCACCCGGGTTATCAAGATCTTATTGGGTTTGGACGTCGATCAATCCCCCACACCATGGACGAGATCAGCGAGTTGGTGTGTTATCAGATCGGTGCACTACAAGCCCTTTGTCGTTATCACCATACTACGGTTGGATATGTGAAGCCTCATGGAGCTCTATACAACGATATGATGGCAAACACGGATGTGTTTAACGCCGTTGCTCAAGCTGTGGCTGAATTCAATATTCCGCTGATGATCCTGTCATCGTCTGACAATCAACAGTATCTGGATATTGCTGACGATCATGATTTACCGCTTTTGTTTGAAGCCTTCGCCGACAGAGCTTACTTAAATAATGGTCATCTAGCGCCACGAACACAAAAAGGCTCGGTGTACGTCAATCAAGACGATATTTATAACCAAGTCATGCAAATCATCAATTACGGGTCTGTAACAACCATTGAGGGCGAACGGTTACCTATTGAAGCTGATACCATCTGTGTTCACGGAGATAACCCTCAATCCATCGCATTAATTAGAAAAATCCGACAAGACCTCAACGCTTTTAATTAATATCAGTGCTTTCAATTTATGCCAGTGAGACTTGAATCCGTTTCTGCTCGTTGGCTAAGAACACTTTGTAAGCTGATACTGCGCTCAACATGGAAGTTGAAATAAATGTATGGAAAGGAAATGACGAAAAATCAGATTGAATTCAATATAGATCCTGTCGCTGAATGCAGCGTTCTCGTTACGCTAATGCCTTCAAAACCTCACTCTAGTGCTATCGATGCGCAGTATATGGCGCATTTTTCCAATGTTATTCGCCAAGACCTAGCGTCAGTCTTAATGAATGTGACACCGGCTTACCACACTATACTGGTTGACTACCTACCTTATAGAATTTCAGAACAGCTGTTTATTACACAGCTAAATTCACTGTTAACTCAGGCCTTGTCTTCATTTTCAAATACCACCGATACGGCGAACATTATTGAACTTCCTGCCTATTATTCATCTGAAACAGCACTCGATTTAGATAGATATCAAGAGAAAGGATTATCTCTGGACGATATCATTCAACATCACACCTCACAGACATATAGTGTCAGCGCAATAGGATTCATTCCCGGCTTTGCTTTTATGTCGGATGTGGTCAGTGAACTGGCTTTACCTCGCCAGTCAACGCCACGTTTAAGTGTTCCTAAAGGCAGCATCGCAATTGCAGACTCGAAAACTGCGGTTTACCCATCTGATTCACCAGGTGGTTGGAACATTATTGGTAACTGCCCTTTATCGCTGTTTGACCATAGCCAATTGAGTAAGGTTAATGTTACACAAGGTCCATTATCCCTGCTTAATGTCGGCGACAGTGTGCGTTTCAAATCGATATCAAAACACGAGTTTATGGAGCTTAGGTCTGTGGAGATTGGTGGAGGTGACGCTCATGGGTAAGTTAAAGGCCAATCCAACCCTCACCGTAATCAAACCTGGACCATTGAGTCTGATTCAAGACTTTGGCCGTTTTGGCGTTGCTCACCTCGGGCTTACACAAGGTGGCCCTGTTGATGACTATTCTTATAGTTGGGCTAATCATTTACTTGGAAACCCAGTCAATCAAGCAGCATTAGAGATCACTCTTGGACAATGTGTATTAAAAATCGACTCAGATTGCGAGATGGCGTTGTGCGGCGGCGATTTACAAGCCTCCTTAGATGGAAAGCCATTAGATAATTGGAGTACCTTCCAAGCCTTTAAAGGACAAGTCCTCTCGTTTGGATTACCTAAGAATGGGTTGCGAGCATATCTGGCGATTAAAGGCGGCTTCAACGTTGCTAATACCCTCAATAGCAGCTCGACTGTGACGCGAGAAAAGATTGGAGGCTTGACGCAAGATGGGCAGCCTTGTCAAAAAGGCCAAAAGATAAGTTTTACTCAACATGACCTATCTAAACCTTTTAAGGCCGTGAGTATCACCTTCCGATACAAACCGGATTACAATTTGCCAGTCAACTTACGCGTGATTGAAGGCTATCAGAGTGAGCTATTCTCAGAGTCCGCAAAAGAGACCTTCTACAACTCTCAATACACCGTTGACCAAAACTCGAATCGAATGGGTTACCGGCTCAATGGCGATGTGGTTGAGTCTCCAGATATTTCCTTATTGTCGGAAGGCATTGCACTTGGGGCTATTCAAATTCCCCAAGATGGGCAACCTATAGTGTTGCTCAACGACCGACAAACTATTGGTGGTTACCCAAAGATTGGTTGTGTTGCGAGAATCGACTTACCGCGCTTAGCACAAGCCAAACCTGGGCACGAAATATCGTTTAGTAAAGGCGACCGATTGGGCTTACAAGATGTGTGGTGTCAGTGGGCGCAATTTTTCGGTTATTGATGCACTGTCTCTGTAAATGAATACCACTCGATTAAAAGCACGAACTGAGACGTATAGACTAAAAATCCCGCTTACTGTTTCAGCAAGCGGGATTTTGTTTTTGGTGAGCCAGTCATAATTAAAACTCTAGGCAATTTAGCCAGTTTTAACCGTGATCTTGACCTGATACCTTAGCAAGCGCATCTGGGTAACCGCGCTCCTGAGTCAAACCTATCGCTCTGTTTTCAATATCATTTAATGTAAGTGACATTGTCACTGAATGAGTATCTTCAATAGAAACCGCTTCAGTAATATCAAACCATTGTTCTGCCACTTTTTGTGCTGCTTCTAACGTTGAAGACGCCTTTACTACTTCAAGTCGAGCATAACGCTCACCACAGAAAGACACGTCAGAAGCCCTTAAGCTAGGGTCAGTTCCGGGGATTTGCTGCGCCCCGAACAGAGGCTTACCACCAACTTGTGCAGAACGAAAACTTGGGATGAACTGAGACATATGCGTAATCGCAGCTCGAGTTCTTAGTTCCAGTTGCTCCTCGCTCCAACCTGATACAATTTTCTTAAGAAGCTTGGATGGCAGCTGAGGCTGTGATGAATCCGTTGACGATGAAACAAGCCCGCCCTCAAATAGCGTTATCCCTTCTGTCATACCATGAAGTTGGAATACACCATCAGCATACGGAGTTAGTTGAGCCATGCCTTGTGGTGTGCCTCTAGGGCCATGAAAGATAACCTCTGGCCACTCTTCCTTACACTCTTGCGAGAATGGCCACTCTGTCACGTACGCGGCTTTAAATTCGACTAATCGCTGCTGCTTAGAACCAACAAAGTCATCAACAATGCCCGTTTCGAAGCCACTGGCATTAATCAGATAATCAGTTGTTAGATTGCAGCTTTGGTTTTCACGATCGGTGTAAGTCAAAGACCAACCGTCACCAGTTGATTCAACCGACTGTAAACGGCTGTTGGTTAACACGGTGCAATTAGATTGCTGACCTAAAGACAGTTGAGCCGTGGCAGAGAGTCGGAATACGCTCCAACCATACTCTTGAACCATAGCAACTGGGTATTTCAGCGTGTCTAAATCTGTGTGCTTAGCAAAAGGAATACACCAATCATCGAGCGACATGGGTTTTAGGGGCTGAGTTCGTTCAGCTATCTCTAACAACTCTTCTTTGCTGTAGAGCTTGTAGTATTCTTCCGGGTCACCAAGCACTTGGTTGCTTTTATCTTGTTTAACAAGCTCAGCATAAGCGCTTTTGATTATCTTGAGACGCGGAAGTAGATCCATCGGTTCACCGCCATCACTATGTGGCACAGCGATGATTGTTGGGCGAATATTGATGGTATGAGGGAACAAGCGGACGGTATCAATTGACTGTGTGAGCAACTGAAGACACTGCTCTACAGAAATATCTCGATACAAATTGCCGCCGGCGTGCAGGTGGCAAATTGGTGGACCATTAACCAAACTCGGCCCTTTTTCCAAGATAGTGACCTTAAAACCCAACTCACTAAAGTGAATCGCGCTTGTGGTTCCGGCAATACCACCACCAACAATGGCAATAGAAGGTTGATTTGTATCCGTTTTGTTGTGGTTCATCGTGTTCTGTAGAATAAGATTAACTAACGCTATTCTACTTTTGTTCGGCGACGAATTAAAACACATTTTTATCAAGGTCTTAGCTTGGTGCTAATTAATATCTATGTAAAAAACATAAATAATCTCTTGACTCAATAACTCGATATGAAGTTTTAAAGGTTATTCTAACAGTCAAATTTGTCCTAAGTGACGCCACATAAAGGCTGTCTCAATACTCTTAAAACACAGATGTTAACTTATCCCTAAAGTTATCCACCGTTTTTGTGGATAACTGTTGATAACGTTCTTGCTAAGTTGCGCAAACCCTTTGTTTACAGGGACTAACCGCTGTTCATTAAATCGGCACTATTGAACAATGAGTTTTAAATTATGCTGAAAACCGATGAAATTAGGGTGTGATATCTCTTACTTATGCTACCAGTTGGTCAAATAAAAAACGGCCTATCGCTTGGTTTTATAAATAGCTTGCTACTACCCATAAAATATTCGCGACTAGGCCGTTTCATTCAGTCTATTGACGCTTTAGTGATTAATTAACCGAAATCCTTGTTTACTGGTGCCAATAAGCGCTTGATCAAGCTGTTTACGACGGCAGCTAATGTCATAAACGTGAGCACCGGTAATGTAATCCAAAGCATCGGGTGAAGTGATGGTTCTAGCTCAAAACCAAAGTTCATCACTCCTGCAACACTGAGCTCGGAACCCAGCGCCGCAATCGAACCTGCCACAAGCGCCATCAACCCATATTCACACCAAATGGTATTGAGGATGCGCTTCTTACTCGCTCCTAAGGTTCGATACAAGCGAATCTCTTGTTGCCTTTGAGACAAGCTAAGACGCAACAGAGTAAAGATAAGCAATAACCCAGCAACGACACCAAGCGCAGCGAGCACCGTGATTGACCAAACAATCTGCTTAAGCAGTTCTTGGATCTTGCTACCCATCACACGGATATCCATCAAACTCACGGTTGGGTGATTTCGAGAGAGCTCGTTGAGCATTTGGTCGTGTTTATCTTCGAGTCTGAAGCTCACCAACCAGGTTGATGGAATCGAACTCAATACATCTGGAGTAAAGATGAAGTAGAAGTTTGGCTTCATTTCGCGCCACTCTACTTTTCGGATGCTATTAAGTTTGGCTGACACATTTTGGCTGTTAATAGTGAATGAAAGCTCATCACCAATTTTTAAACCAAGTTGTTCAGCGACATCCGATTCAACAGACACGCCCTGCTCTTGCGTCCAACTGCCTTCAAGCACTTCATTGTACTCAGGTAACTGATCACCCCATGTGAAGTTGATTTCACGACTCAATGCGTCAGTTTGTTCAGATGTATCACTGTATTCAGCCGCTTCTACGCCGTTAATGGTCGTCAGTCTTCCGCGGATGATTGGGAATGCTTGAGTGCGCTCCACTTCATTTGAGTCGATGGTCGCTAAGTAACTGTCTTTCTCGTAGCTCGCAATGTTAAGCGCAAACGCATTCGGTGCGTTCTCTGGCAAGGTTTGTTGCCAATCGGATAGCAGATCACTTCTCACCAACCAAATAATCGACAACAACATCAACGAAAGCGCCAACGAGCCAAACTGAATACCTGTTGCTAGCGGAGTACGATTGATTCGGCTTAACGCCAAGCGCATTGATGTCGACGTCGGTAACTTGCCGAACAAGCGCAGAACAATCGTGCTGACAGCAGCTAACACCAAAAACAGACACGCAATACCGGCTAGAACAATCCATACCAATAGGTTATCGCCGTACATCAGCATCATCGGGATGATAGGTACTAGCAGCAGCGCGAACTTTTTGTAGCTGTCGTGTGATTTATGACTTGATTGAATTACGCTGATGGCTGATGTATTAACTAAGCCAATCAGTGGGATCCCTAAGGCAGGCACACCAATCAGAATGCTTGATAAAATCGCCAAGATAGCTGGTTCGATGCCATAGCTTGGAAGTGGCGATGGCAATAAGTCACCCAGTGGGATTCGAAGCAAAAATTCTAAGCCAATACCAATCGTGATACCTAGCACAGCACCAATAACGACCAATAGAGACACCTGAACCGACAGCCACTTAACGATCCACTGTTTGCTTGCGCCCAAACTTTTCAACATAGCGATGGTTTTACGACGGCTTGCCACATAGTGTTGGCACGTGAGTACCAAAGTGGTTGCCGCCATGATCACAACAATAGCAACAGTCAACGATAAGTATTGCGTCGTGCTTTCAAACATATCATTAGTGCGACTTGCCGAATCTTGTGTGCGCCAGCGATCACTTGGTGTTAGCTCGATACTGTCTTGTGCCGCTTTGAGCTTTGCATCATCACCGTTCAAGAACAGCCTGAAGCTCACACGGCTTCCCGGCTGAATAGCACCCGTCGCGTCGATATCACTTTTGTGTATTAATACAGCAGGCATTTGCTGGAACGGATTAAAGCTCAACCCCGGCTCTTGCGTGATGCGCCCTGTTATTGTTAAATCGGCATCACCAATAGTGACATTGTCACCGATTTTAACTTCAAGTTGCGCAAATATACGCTCATCGAGCCAAAGTTCACCCGGTTCAACATGATTACTCGACGCATTATTAGCGCCTTCTAGTATCATTTCACCGCGCAGTGGATAGTTACTTTCGACCGCTTTTACCGTCACCAATTGCATTGAGTTATCACTGAATGCCATGGTGGAGAAACGCGTCAACTCTGAACTTTCTAGCTGCTCCACTTGAGTCAGGTCGAGCAAAGATTGTGGAATTGGATTTGCTGAGATAAACACACTATCAGCAGTCAGTGCGTCTTTACCCTGCTTAACGATCACCTGCTCCATCCGCTCGGCGAGCGCCGACAATGCGAAAACACAAGCGATGATCAAGGTTAACGCGATGGATACCGGCCACAGCTGACCATGTCGAATTTCTTCGATGCTCCACGAAAACAGGCGTTTGTTCAGTCCGTTTGATGAGTTCAATTTAAACTTCCTCTATTTGACCGACATGCATCTTAAGCGTTCGTTGGCAGCGTTGTGCAAGCTTAGGATCGTGTGTCACCAATACTAGAGTTGTGCCGTGCGAAGAGTTCAATTCAAACAGTAACTCCACAATTTTGGCTGCAGTTTGTTGGTCTAGGTTGCCTGTAGGTTCGTCAGCAAATAGGATTTTTGGCTTGATCATAAAGGCACGTGCTAAAGCGACCCTTTGTTGTTCACCACCTGATAACTGAGACGGCAAGTGATCAAGTCTGTCTTTTAAACCAACCGATTCAAGCAGAGCGGTCGCTCGTTCAATGTCTTCGTCTTCACCTTTCAATAAACAAGGAAGCGTGACGTTTTGTAGTGCAGACAGGCTTGGGATTAACAAGAAGCTTTGAAATACGAACCCAACGGATTCGCTACGGATTTTAGCCCTTGCTTCATCATCAAGTTGCGAAAGTGGTTGTCCTAAGAGGCTAATCTCACCTTTGGTTGGTACGTCAAGCCCTGCTAACAGCGTCATTAGTGTCGATTTACCTGCACCCGACGTGCCTACGATCGCGACTGTTTCGCCTTCACGAATATCGATATCAACGTGCTCTAGGATTGTTAAATGTTCTTGATTAGTAGACACTGTCTTGGAAACAGCTTCTGCTTTAATGATGGATGTATGCATGACTCGACTAATTTCCTTTTTATTCTTTATTTTATTTTCAACCGCTTCTTTAGCTCAAGGCTCTGCGTCAGCTCAAGATTCAAAGTTATTGGTACTTGGCGATAGTTTGAGTGCTGGTTACAACATGGATATCAAACAGAGCTGGCCAAGTTTGTTACCAGACGCGCTAGCAAAACATGATAAAGCGGTTACCGTGGTTAACGGGAGTATCTCTGGTGACACAACGGGCAACGGTTTAGCTCGTTTGCCTCAACTACTTGAAGAACATGCTCCAGACACCGTTCTTATTGAGCTAGGAGCGAATGATGGCCTTCGTGGTTTTCCACCTAAGCTGATGTCTGCGAACCTAGATCAAATCATTGAGCAGATAAAAGCCTCAGGCGCAAAACCGATTATGATGCAGATTAAAATTCCACCAAATTACGGTAAACGTTATAACCAACAATTTGAGTACGTTTTTGCGGCTTTAGCTGATCAACAAAATGTGCCGCTTCTGCCGTTCTTTCTAGAACATATCATCCTTAAACCTGAGTGGATGATGAACGATGGCTTGCATCCTAAACCAGAAGCTCAACCTTGGATCGCTGAATTTGTCGCCGAAGAATTATATCAGTATCTTTAGGTTTTAATGGTCTAGCTCAATAAATTTTACACAGCTTTACGTTAGCCTGAGTGCATATCACCGTGAACTGTAAGGTTATTTATGCTGATCGAACCTGTTATCAAGGGTGTGGTAGCTAAAAGCGCTCACCCTATTGGCTGTCAAGAAGCCGTAAAGCAACAAATCAAGTTTGTTAAGAGTGCGCCGCAAATCAAAGATGGCCCTAAACGAGTACTGATCATCGGCGCTTCCTCTGGCTTCGGCCTTGCCGCTCGTATCGCCCTTACCTTTGGCGGTGCAAAAGCTGATACCATCGGCGTCTCATTCGAACGCGGTCCCAACGAAAAATCCCTCGGTAGTGCCGGTTGGTACAACAACATCTACTTCAAGAAAGAAGCCGAACGCGAGCAGCGCACTGCTATCAACATCGTTGGCGATGCCTTTTCTAAAGAAACACGCTCCCAAGTTGTCGAAGCCATCGAGACCTATTTCGAAGGTGAAGTCGATCTCATCATCTACAGCTTAGCCGCGGGTGTGAGACCAAAACCGGATTCTGAAGAATTTTGGCGCTCGGCTATCAAACCGATTGGCGAAAGCGTTACTGGCGCGACGATTTCTCTTGAGCACGACAACTGGGTGACCAACACGCTCGACGCTGCAACAGAAGAAGAAGCCGAAAGCACACTCAAAGTAATGGGTGGTGAAGATTGGGAAAACTGGATAGATGAACTGATCAACGCGGAGTCGATTGCTCCGGGTTGTAAGACGATCGCGTTCTCCTACGTTGGCCCTGAAGTGACGCACCCTATCTACCTAGACGGTACTTTAGGTCGCGCTAAGATCGACCTTCATCAAACCAGTCACGCACTCAACCTTGAACTAGCTAACTTCGACGGCAACGCTTACGCTACCGTGTGTAAAGCGTTGGTAACAAAAGCAAGTGTATTCATTCCAGGGTTAAGCCCTTACCTGCTTGCTTTGTACAAAGTGATGAAAGAGAAAGAAACCCACGAAGGTTGTATCGAACAGATGCAGCGCTTGTTTAGCAGCAAACTGTATGGACAAACCAAAGTTCCGCTTGATGGTGAACGTCTGATTCGTATGGATGATTGGGAGTTAGATCCTGAAACCCAAGCACATGTGACCGAATTGCTGGATAAAATGGACGAAAGCAATTTCCAAACTTTGGGTGATTACCAAGGATTCAAAGATGAGTTCTTACAGCTAAACGGGTTCGCGCAACCATCAGTAGATTACAGTAAGAAACTGAATAGCGAAGACTTTATAAAATTAAAGCCCTAATCGAAATTTATCTCATTACTGAGACCCGTATTCACATTTGAAAACCTCTGCAAAATTGCCGAGGTTTTTTTGTGCAACATTTCTTATACTTACTTAACGTAAGATTCACAGTTTTCTTTGGTTCATAATAATTAACACAGGATGTGTTGATGCATTTAGCATAATTGACTCGGAGTCATATGAAGAAAATAAAAACTCTCGATTTAGATATCCCAGACGATATGGAGCACGGTTGGCAGAATATTGTCGACCTCTTAGCTCAAATTACTCAAGTGCCCGCGGCACTGATCATGCGTGTTCACGCCAATTACATTGAAGTCTTCTCAACCAGCCGCAGCGAGAATAACCCATACAACAAAGGCGATTCTGAAACGTTGGGGAATGGGCTGTACTGCGAAACCGTGATGGAAACTCAACGACAGCTTCTTGTGCCTAACGCGCTTACCGATCCTAAGTGGGAAAACAACCCAGACATCAAACTCGGTTTAGTCTCCTATTGTGGTATTCCATTACTCTGGCCTAACGGTGAACTGTTCGGCACCATTTGTATCTTGGACTCGAAAGAGAACCACTACACCTCTACTTATATCAAACTGTTAGAGAGCTTTCGGACTTCGATTGAATCTCAGCTTAAAACCCTGTTCCAACACGCCAAGCTTACTCAAATGAATCGCGACTTGAAAAACCGTGTTTACAATCGCACTAAAGATCTTGCTAGCCTTAATTACTCATTGAATCAAGAAATTGATAAGCGAAAAGCGGCTGAACAGAAGATTAATTTCCAAAAGAATCATGACCTCGGTACGGGATTTTTAAACCGAAGTGCCTTTGAATCTCGCTTAAATCACAAGCTGATCGCACAACGAAGGCTGACTGAAGGTTCCTTCGCCGTTATTCATATTGGATTTACCAACGGCAGGAGAATACAAGCACGTTACGGTTACAGTGCGCTAGACCAAGTACTTGTAGAATATCGACACCGTATCGACAGCATTACTGACATCGAGGTTTTAACAGCGCGCCCTACTTCTGTCGACCTTGTTCTGGCATTCAGTGTGAAGGATCTTCACCACCGCCTCGAAGAGCTGAGTCAAACGTTAGTACGAGTCGGACATTCCGAGTTTGATATTGAAAGTGATAAAGTTCATTTGCATGCCTATATTGGGATTGCGATTACAGACAGTGAGGATGATGCGGAGAGCATTCTTCAAAAATCATCAGAAGCGATGCTTGCCTGTAAAGATTCTGGTCAAAAATACGCTTACTACTCTCAGTCTCATACAGAAGAACAAAGCCACATCAATAAGATTGAAGGCTATTTGCTACAAGCCGTTCGTAATGATGACTTGATGCTCTACTTCCAACCTAAAGTAAGCCCTGTGACTCATCGCTGGGTTGGCGCCGAAGCACTGCTCCGCTGGAGACATCCCGTGTTAGGCGATATCTCCAATGAAACCCTGATACACATGGCTGAACAAAATGGCTTGATTTTCGAAGTGGGCAGCTTTGTTTTACGCAATGCGATTGAAAAAGCCAAAGAGTGGTCTGAATACGTTGAAGATTTCAAAATGGCGGTTAACGTTTCTGCTGTGCAACTCAAAAACGCGCATTTTGCAGAGCAAGTGATTCACCTATTGGAAACCTATCACCTCGAGCCCCGCTTCTTAGAGCTTGAAGTCACCGAAAGCGGTTTGATCGCCGATGAAGTTGTCGCCAAGAACACGTTGGAATCTTTGCATGATATAGGCGTTACATTGTCACTCGATGACTTCGGCACTGGCTACGCCTCTTTCAGTTACCTGAAGAAATTTCCATTCGACACGATTAAGATTGATAAGAGCTTTATTGATCAAATGCTCAACTCAGATGGAGACTCGGAAATTGTTCGTTCGATTGTCCAAATCGCGAAAAAACTCGACCTTAAAGTCACGATTGAAGGCATAGAATCAGAAGCTCAGGAGAAGTTTATTATCGATGAAGGCTGCGATGTTGGCCAAGGTTACCTCTATGGAAGACCAATGCCGAGCCAAGAATTCGAACACAGCTTAATCAATCAAAACTATTTGGGGACAACTCGTTACGCTTAAAGCGAAAAAGAGCAGTTAGTTTTGGATTTAGGCCTACTTTCTCTTTACTCTAAAGGTGGTGATTTTTATAATCGCCGCCTTTCTGTTTTTATCTTTCCCCTTATATAGGCATTCCTCGTTATGGATCAGTTGACTGCAAAGCTTAAAAAGCTCGAAAAACAAAACTACCGTGCATATCAACAAATTAAAGGTCAATACGACTTTGCTGATTTTGAATTACACATCGACCACATTCAAGGTGACCCTTACGCGTCAGCTTCTCGTTTTCGCGCAACACGCGCGTGGTCGTTAACTGGGTTAGATTGGCTGAAAGAAAAGTCTTACGAATACCAAGTTGCTGCTCGTGACTTTATTGCGCGCAGCTTTTCTGAATTCGCTAAGCAAGAATCGACTGTTTCAATCGCTCTTACTGGCCAAACGGTTTTAGACAGCACATCGGTAGTGTTCACTGAGCACGGTATCGAACTTCGTTTCCGTATCAACCTACCAGCTGATGGCCGTAGCATCCTTGCTAAGAAAGCAATCAACATCATCACTTTTTACTTACCGAAGTTTATTCGTCGTGCAACGCTTGAACGCGAACTGAACATCGATGCGATGATCAAACATTGTGAAACGATTGAAGACCAAGAAGCGCTTCGTGCTCAATTAGACGAGCACAACCTAGCTTCATTCGTTGCTAACGGCAGTGTGCTACCGCGTATCGCGGGTAACTGTGATCTTCCAATGAAAGATGCCGTTCCTTTTGCAGCGCCAGAATCATTGAGCGTAACACTAAACACACCAAACCAAGGTGATGTGACTGGCCTAGGTATCCCTAAAGGCATCACACTGATCGTTGGTGGTGGTTTCCACGGTAAATCGACACTATTGAACGCTGTTGAACGCTCTATCTACAACCATATCCCTGGTGATGGTCGTGAAGGTATTGTGACTGCGATTGATACGATGAAAATTCGTGCGGAAGATGGTCGATGTGTGCACAGCTTGAACCTATCAAACTACATCAACCATTTACCAATGAAGAAAGATACGTCTGACTTCAGCACTCAAGATGCTTCGGGTTCTACGTCGCAAGCAGCTTGGTTACAAGAGTCGATTGAAGCCGGTGTACAAACGCTCCTTATCGATGAAGATACGTCAGCGACTAACTTCATGATTCGTGATGAGCGCATGCAGGCGCTTGTGTCTAAAGGCGACGAGCCAATCACACCACTTGTTGACCGTATTGGCCAACTACGTGAAGAGATGGACATCTCAACCATCGTGGTAATGGGCGGTTCAGGTGACTACTTAGACGTAGCAAACACTGTGATTCAAATGCACGACTACCAAGCGGTAGACGTGACTGAAAAAGCAAAAGAAGTGATTGTTCAGCACCCTACTCAACGTTCGAATGAATGTGAAACGGCGTTAGAGATGTTTGTGCCGCGTTCATTGAACCGCGCATCGCTGATGAACATTCTTATGGATGGCAAGTTCCGTGTTAGCGCGAAAGGCAAAGAATCACTGCGCTTTGGTAAAGAGTTCGCCGACCTTTCTGCGTTAGAGCAACTTGAGTCAACATCAGAGGTCAATGCGATCGGCTGGGCTTGGTTCCAGTTTGCGCAAACTCCAGGTTGGTCAAACAACCCAGCGAAAGAGTTCAATACTATTTTAGAAAACGAATGGCACGCTAACATGCCGAAATATGGTGACCTAGCGAAACCAAGAACGTTGGATATCATGGCTGCCTTGAACCGTATGCGTAAATCTCAGTTCAAACCTTCGAACTAAGATTTAGCTAAACATCAGTAATTCCTTTCAACGGCTCTCACTTTCGAGGGCCGTTTTTTACTTCGTTTACCTAGCAGCCCCATTTACCTTCTATCCCTTCTGAAGTGCCTATCTCACAAACCAATTCACAACTAGTTGTTCAGATCCATGCAGTAGGCTCGTGACTAACTAGCACTTCTAGTAGGCTACAGCACTACTTATCTTGGAAATACCAAGAATCATGACACAGCTTTTACAAAGCCATAGTGATATTCGGATAAAGTCCCGACTCTACAAATGTAACTAAATGTAAAAGTCTGAGGTTTTGATGAACCACCAACGCGTCAAAATGCGTGATCATAAAAGCGAAGTAAACCTGTTTCGAAACCGAGTAATCGTCGCGTTTGCAGGGATTTTAGTCTTCACCCTCGTTCTGATTGGAAACCTCTACAGGCTCCAAGTACAAGATTTCAAAAGTTACCAAACCCGAGCTGACGGAAACCGAATTAAAGTACTTCCCATCGCTCCTACGCGCGGTTTGATCTACGATCGCAATGGTGTGTTATTAGCCGAGAACCAACTCGTCTTCGATTTAACCATGATCCCTGAAAAGACCGATGACGTTGATGTTATGCTGAGCAAGCTCAATAAATTCATCCCTCTCAATGATGAACAAATCGAGCGATTTAAACAGCGTTATCACAATACCCGTCGTTTTAAGCCCGTCACGATATTAGAAGGTCTTAACGAAGAAGAGATCGCTAAGTTCTCTGTTCAACAATATCAATTCCCCGGCTTATCGATCGATACCAGCCTAAAACGTTTCTACCCAAATGGTGAAATACTTACCCATGTCTTGGGCTATGTGGCACACATCAACGACAGCGATTTAAGAAAGCTTGATGAGCAAGGTAAAGAGTCCAACTACCAAGCAACAACCGTTATCGGTAAGCTCGGTGTAGAGAGATACTACGAAGACCTCCTTCATGGCACCAAGGGTTATCAAGAAGTTGAAGTTAACAGCCGTGGACGCATTGTTAGAACAATTCAGTATGTTCCTCCAGTCGCAGGTAAAGACATTGTCCTTAACATCGACATCGAGCTACAAAAATACGTGTTCGACCAACTCGATAACCGAACGGGCAGTGCTGTGATTCTAGATCCTAAAGACAACAGCGTATTGGCAATGGCGTCGAGCCCAAGCTATGACCCAAACCTGTTCGTGGACGGCATTTCAAGCAAAAACTACCGAACACTGCTTAACGACCCTGCACACCCATTGGTGAATCGCACAACATTAGGTGTTTACCCACCTGCTTCGACCGTAAAACCTTTTATGGCCGTTGCTGGTTTGCAAGAGCATGTTATCTCGGAGCACACCATTCGTGATGACCACGGCTCATGGCGCATCCCCGGTTCTAAACCTAACTCTAAAGCGTGGCGAGATTGGAAACGTTGGGGTCATGGCCCGGTTGATGTGACACAAGCGATTGAGGAGTCAGTGGATTCATTCTTCTATCAAACGGCCTTTGATTTAGGCATCGACCGCATTTCAACGTGGATGAACCGCTTCGGATTTGGTAAACCGACAGGTATCGACATCTATGAAGAAAGTACTGCAAACATGCCGACTCGTGATTGGAAGATGATGCGCTATCGTACGCCTTGGTATCAAGGTGATACTGTGCCGATTGGTATCGGGCAAGGTTATTGGACTTCTACTCCATTGCAATTAGCCAAAGCCACTTCTGTGCTAGTGAATCACGGCAAGGTAATGCCTCCACATATTCTAAGAGCAACACTAGATCATGGTGAAGACTTTGATACGCAAACGCCTGTTGTACCAAAACAGATGGCATCAATTGACGAAGTTCCCGATGAAATTTGGGATGTACCAATTAATGCAATGAGGTTGGTAAACAACGGGAGTCGAGGTAGCGGTCGAAGAGCCTTCAAGGGCGCAGACTACGTCAGTGGTGGTAAATCAGGTACGGCACAAGTTTTCGACTTGGCAAAAGATCAGGTCTATAACTCGAAGAAATTAGCCCGTCACCTACTCGACCACGCGCTTTATACCGCGTTTGCACCTTATGATAATCCTGAATACGTTGCGACAGTGGTTATCGAGCATGGTAATGGTGGCTCGAAAGTTGGTGCGCCATACATTCGTAAGGTACTTGATTACGCATTTGAGCATAAGAGCGGAGTGAGTAAAGACCACTCATAAGTCATTACTTTTCACTCGCAAAAAACGCAAAGCCCCACTGATCGCATGTGGGGCTTTCTTTTGTCTTCTATCTTCTGGCATCTTAATAAATCAAATCGGCCAAGCTGAATTTTTTAGCCGCGCAATACATTCCACGCTTCGCATAGCGTTTGAAACTTAGCCGTGTTGCCTTCGTCCCTGTCGGGATGCCAACGTAACGCAAGGCGTCTCCATCGCTTTCGAATATCCTGTTGAGTCGCGTCCAGTGGCAATTCGAATAAATTGAGTGCATGGGTTCGATCCATATCCGTGTCACTGCCACCGACAAACTTCTTGTAGCGCGTCCAAAACTCATTCAACAGCCGCTTTACTTCACCTTCATCAGCTTCATAGTTGATCCAATTGATATAGTAATCACGCAGTGGGTCTTCAAGATCGATTGTATGAGTACTGCCGTGATAACGCCCGTTCATCAATTCAATGTCCATGGCTTGGACCTGAAGCCAGCTATCTGGATATAGGGTCTCTTGCAACTGATAGAGCGCATTCATGATTAAGAAGTTCTTCTTAAACAGTTCTTTCTCAGGCACGGTATCTAATACAGGAACTAAACCGAGTTCGTTGAGGTGCGCCGCCAAAGTATGCACTTTCCATCCGCTCGGCTTTTGTTTGAGCACTTCCATGATCGGCCAAAGCAACGGGTTTTCCATATGAGCCTGAAACTGAGGACTAATATCTTGGTGACTCGATGATTCGGTGTTGTCTAACATGATTAACTGAGTCCATTGGCATATGCATTTGTGTATCTTATTAATTGAAAGCGATCTGGTGCTGTTTGTCGAGTTTCAAACTAAATAAATTTCAATCAGTTATGTGCTTATCAAACAAAAAGGCCAGCAATGTGCTGGCCTTTAGAGTATGAAATCTGACTAATTAGATAACGCCAAGCTCTCTTAGGCGTTCCATTAGGTATTCATTTGCTGTGTACTTCTCAGACAGAACCACTTCTGGTTTCGGGTGCAAGAATAGAGGTAAAGAAATACGAGATTTCTCTTGGCGAGCACCAGATGGATTGATTACACGGTGAGTCGTTGATGGGAAGTAACCACCAGACGCTTCTTGCAGCATGTCACCGATGTTGATGATCATGTTACCGAAATCACACGGTACATCTAACCACTCATCATTCTGAGCTTTTACCTGAAGACCTGGTTCGTTTGCAGCAGGAAGAACCGTTAAAAGGTTGATGTCTTCGTGTGCAGCAGCACGGATTGCGCCAGGCTCTTCATCACCCTGCATTGGTGGGTAGTGAAGTACGCGAAGCAGAGTTTGCTCGCTGCCATTAATCATTTCAGAAAGTGCGATTGAGAACTTCTCTTGTACTTCTTGAGGCGCGTGAGCTTCAACCCAACCTAATAGCTCTTGAGCAAAAGCATTAGCGCGTTGGTAGTAATCTAGAATCTGTTCTTTCAGCTGTTCAGGAATCTGACCCCAAGGGTATACATGAAAGTACTCTTTAATATCTTTTACAGTGTGGCCCTTTGCAACTTCCGACACTGAAGGTGGAAAATATCCATCTTGTGTTTCAACATTAAAGTGGAAGTTCTCTTTCTCTTCAGAAATGAAGAATTGGTACCAGTTTTCGTAAATTGACTCAACAAGCTCTTTCGGGATTGGGTGGTTTTTTAGTACACCAAATCCAGTTTCACGTAGAGAGCGAACAAATTGTTCTGCTGCGTCGTCAGCAAGATAATCGACAGTTTCCAGTTTCATGACTTTCTTTCTTGTTATGTAGTGATAGAGGGATTTTATGGTTCGCTTTGTTGTAAATCAAACTTTTGTGAAACTCTCGCAACCGTTTGTCTAGATACTGGGCGATAACGCTACTTTTCAACAAATTTGGTGATAAAACCACAATTGAACAGTGTTCATTATTGTGTAACTATGGATGAAACTTATATAGGATCTGATGATGACAATTACGCCACTTGCTCAAAATAGACCTCTACTCTCATTAACTACTGTCTATCTTGTTATCTTTCTTTTTTCAGCGTTTGCACCCTCTTCTCGGGCCGTTTGGATTGCTGAGATCATTCCTGCGCTCGGTATTCTTGTCGGGATATGGTGGCTCTCTACCAAGATCACCTTTTCCAAGACGGCTTACGTTTTGATGTTCATCTGGTTAGTTCTGCATACGATTGGCGCTAAATACACCTTCGCTGAAGTCCCCTTTGATTGGTTTAATAACCTGATTGGATCTGAACGTAATAACTTCGATCGCGTCGCGCACTTTTCGATTGGTCTTTACGCTTACCCGCTCGCTGAGTATCTGATCCGTAAGAAATTGGCTCAACCTGTGTTGGCGTGTTTCTTTGCTCTGTTTGCCATCATGAGTGTTGCAGCAGGTTATGAGATTATTGAGTGGTGGTATGCGGAGATTGCAGGTGGTGATGAAGGTATCGCATTCTTAGGCTCACAAGGTGATATTTGGGACGCTCAGAAAGACATGCTTTGCGATACAACCGGAGCGATAGTCTCGTTGTTATTTCTCAAACTTCAAGGGCGAGTTAGAGTTCATTGATACTCGCCTCTGATTGTTAACTTCAATAACATTTCTTAACTTCAGAAGCAGGTCTGAAATGCTACACACAATTCGTGCTGTGGCATTTTTATTTCATCGTTACTTTACCGCCAACAAACTTGTAGGCTGGCGTGCCTCGAACTAAGGTATCGCGTGCGAACTCTATACCGCATTCAGGGCAAATGCAGGGCTCTGTCGTGAAATCTTCAACGATGCGTTCTTTAAAACACTTAACGAGAGCACCTTTGCCACCTTTCCGATATTTGAAAAGTTGTGTCTTACATTTCGCACAGAAAATCTGAACCGTCTTGGTCGGTTGTTTCTTGTTTGGTTTAGCCATAGTAGTTAGGGCGTGTTGACCTTTCGTGGTTAAATTTTGTTCGAGATAAAAGCGTTTTAATCGCGGCGAGGGAGAAGTAGCCTAGTCATTCTAAGCAAATCTCCCTCAACAAAGAGTAAAACGCTTTTAGCCGAACCCTTCGGGCAGCGTTTGCTGGTCATTTCTACTACGTTATCGACTTCTCATGTAGGCTAGCTACACATCGACGCCTCTGCCTTGTATAAATACCCAGCAACTCGCTGCAAAAATCAGCTCGAAAGATCAACACGCCCTAGTGATTGAACTCTTTATTTCTTAAGTTTAGGGGCGACAAGAACTAAGCTTATCCCCAGTAAAATGACAGTCGAGGAGATAACAAATTGCATAGTGACTGGCTCAGATAACAGTAAGACACCACCTAGTGTTGCGATAACCGGAACAGAGAGCTGTGCGATAGATGCAACAACTGTGTTTAGTTTCTTCACAACGTAATACCACAAGCTATAACCCACGCCAGAAGCTACGGCTCCCGACAATACTGCGTAGATCAAACCTTGCTCGGTTATGGATATTTGTGCCGTGACGCTCGGAATGAAAGCTAGAAGACTTAACAACGCAAGAATGACTAACGAACCAAAACCAAAATTGGCCGTAGTCGATTGAAGTGCGTTCTTAGATTTCTTGCCTGCCAGTGTGTAAACGCCCCACCCACTGCCAGCTAATACCATCAGAACAATGGAGATTAGATCTGGTGAGCTTGTTGCGCCCGTCGGCATTAACAAATAAACAAGCCCCGCAGCAGACAACAAACAGCCACCCCATTCAATCGACGACATTCTGTTGCCTGCGAATAGGTGTGCAGCAATCATGGTGAATTGAACCGCAACAAACAGTACCAAAGCTCCAAGCCCTGCACCTAATGTGAGGTAAGCAAACGAGAAGCCGAACATGTAAACCAGTAGCGCCAATATCGCAGTTAAATTGAGCTCAGAGCGAATCTTGGTATACATAGAAGTGCTGTTTTCAACCTTGTCTTGTTTGCGTTTAGCGTTTGAAGATAAGGTCAATAAAATCAACAGTGTGAGTGCACCCGATAAGATGCGTACGACTGAAAAACTCAAAGGATCAATCGTTTGATCCATTAAAGCCCAACGACACAATACTGAATTGGCAGCAAATGCCACCAGCGTAATGAATGTGATAATCACGGTTTGCATTGTGTTGTCCTAATCGAGTTATCCTTGGTTTCAATCAACTTCTGGTTTTACCCAAACTTGGCTAAAGTCGAACCATCCGAGTGCATTACACTTAGCGTTTTGCAGCGTACCGCATTGGTCTTTGTTTACGCCTAGCCAGCAGTGGAACATTGGAATCAATTGGTTGCTTTGTACAAGTTGTTTACCGAGTTGTCTTGCTGGAAATTGTTCAAACTCGCCGGAGCGCCAACGATCAATCATGTGACACCATTGATCAAAGTCTTCTGCTGGGCTCGATTCATCCAGAAAGCTGTAATCCATCAACCATCCGGCCAATGCATCGTCTCGGTTGTTGGCAATCCCCATTGGGTTAATCCAAATATCGACATCATCAGCGTGTGGCGGGTCGGTTTCGTAACCGAATAGCTCAACATCGACATTGTACTGCTTCAACACTGTAACAATCGCTTTTGCAAGGGTTGGGAACATCGGATGTTGGCATTGATACGCCAATTTGATACTTGGTTTAACACTTGCTGGTGGACAAACTGGCACCTTTAACTTGATGTCATACCAACCGGGTTTGATTCCGTAAGCATGGAGCACACCCAAGTCGATAACGGTCTCTTTAGGAATATGCACAAACAAATCAGACGCATTTAACGCGTTCGATAGAAACTCAGCCCAAGCAGGATCTTGTGCGATACCCTTCTTTCTATTCAATAGTAAATATGTACAGCCCGGATCAAGTTCTACTTCATCATCACTATCACCACGGTCTGCCATTATCGGCTTAGAAAGGCTTGGGTAAACCATCGACGAATAGGCTTCATCAACCACCCAAACCTCCACACGATCGATCAGCGGCCTAAAACCAAAGTATCCATTGAAAGCGGTTAACACGAGCTGTTTTTCGTCATTCTTTTCAATGCGATAAGGGCCAGTACCAATTGGACGAATATCGTAATCTTCACCACGTAAAATCATCGGCAGAGTCACTTTTGCGACGGATTCAGTTAACGCGAGTGGAAAGTATTTATCTGGGCGCGTTAAAAAGACATCTACCACGCAATTTGCTGGTGAAGACACGTCTTTGATATGTGAGAACATATTGAGCGGTTCGAGTAAAAGCAGCGTATCCACAACGTGGCTCGTTAACAACGGTTCACCATTATGGAAACAGACGCCCGGCCTTAGGAAAAATCGCCATTGGTGGTCGTTTATCTTTTGCCATGAATGCGCGAGATCAGGTTGAAGCTGATCGTTCTCATCTAAGCGAGTTAACCCACTGAATACCTGACAAGCGATGTGTTGCTCTGAACGTCGCATCGATTTGGTTGGATTAAGCATGGACAGCGGACGGTAGTAAGGTAAACGAATAACCTGTTCACCCTCTTGATACTGCACGCCTAAGTAGTTTTGAATAACTTGAGTAAGTTTGGCGGCATTTTGGTCAAGTACTGACAGAGCTTGACCAATTTTACCTTCTTCTAAGTAGCGGCGTGCTAGGTTCTCACTAACATCGCAACGATTCTGTTTAAAGATAAGTTGAGATAACTTACCGCGCCCCGCTGCAGGTAACCACTCTACCCAGCCTTCTTCTTCGAGCTTATTCAGTACCATTCTGGCATTACGACGTGTACAACAGAGCACATCTGTTATGTCATCAAGCTGAACATCAGAATCTTTGCCATCGAAGTATTCAAAAAGGGTTTCAAATTGAACGCGAAGTCTTGGGCTACTCATAAAGAGGAAAACTTATTCAAAGGATATTGAATTCAGTTTCCCTATTTTATGAGTCAAAATCAATCGAACTTAATACTATTTTACGAAGGGATTGCAAATGTGAACAGATTTAGTGCCTCTAACAGAGAGTTAAAAGCTGAAATAAACGCTGTGATAACCGCTAATTACATCACATCACAGCCGATTTCATTGGCAATGTCACGAAGCTGTTGTTCGTTGTCTAATTTAATCGACCATTTGCACTCAGATCCATTTACAGAAATGACGTTTGCCCCTTTTCCGATCAGCTGAACTGCATCAACTTGAGCTTGTAATGTGACTCTATGCTCTCCATCCAAACGAACAACCAATTCGTGCGCGGTTGCTATGACTTTTCCACTTTTAAACGTTATGACCATGGATTTCTCTAACTAAAATAAACAGCGTGTAAATGAGGTTTTATAAGGTGTGGTTAGGATGATTACTGCACCTCACCTTGATTAATGAACTAACGTTTGTGTTTCTTCACTGCAATGGTCAAACGGCTTGTACAAATCAAGCGTTGACGTTCATCAGTAATGTTTATCTGCCATACTTGAGTAGATACGCCAAGGTGGATAGGCTCAGCGGTGCCGATAACGTTCCCTTCACGCATAGAACGAACGTGATTAGCGTTAATGTCTAGCCCTACGCAATAGTAACCATCGGGTACGCAGAAGTTTGCAGCGAGTGAGCCAAGTGTTTCTGCTAAAACCACGGATGCACCGCCGTGAAGCATGCCCAGTGGCTGGTGCGTGAAATGACAAACTGGCATGGTTGCCACCAAGGAATTATCGTTAACCTCGGTGTAAACAATGTTGAGGTGCTCAATTAAGGTATTTTTTGAGGTCGCGTTGAAGGTGTCTAGGTCAACGGGCTTTTTCCAAATACTCATGTGGGGTCCTTAATTATTGATCTTGTTATCGCGTGCATAGCTTTTTCTATATTACTGGCTGTTAGTTATCTTACAGCCCTTAGTTATTACGCAAGTTGATGTTAACATGCATAAAAACCGAATACACAGAGGATATTGTATGACGTCATGGACGAAGTTTGCCTCGCTTCTCACTCTTGCAGGCCTAACCGCGTGTAGCGCTTCCCCGACAGGAAGAAACCAACTGTTGCTTTTTTCAGACCAAGATATGTCTCAGCTTGGGGCACAGTCTTTCGAACAAATGAAGAAAGAGCAACCCATCAGTAAAGATGCAAAAACCAACGCGTATGTTCAGTGCGTAGCGAACAGTATTACTCAACACATTCCTAAGCAAGGCTTTAGTGAATGGGAAGTGGTGGTTTTTGATAGCGACCAAGTGAATGCGTTCGCTCTGCCAGGCGGAAAAATTGGCGTCTACACGGGTCTACTCAATGTTGCGGTAAACCAAGACCAACTGGCAACGGTTATTGGACATGAGGTGGCACACGTTCTTGCTGACCACAGTAACGAACGCCTATCACAATCACAACTCGCCAATACAGGTTTGTCGATCACCAGTGTTGCTCTTGGCTCATCAGAATACAAACAGTATCAAGGCATGACCATGGCCGCATTAGGCTTGGGTGTTCAATATGGTGTGATTCTGCCTTATGGTCGCACTCAAGAATCTGAAGCTGATATTGTTGGCCTAGAGTACATGGCGAAAGCTGGGTTTGATCCAAACCAGAGTATCGATTTATGGAAGAACATGGCGAAAGCATCAGGCGGCAGTCAACCACCAGAATTACTCTCGACGCACCCTTCTCACAGTACCCGAATTAAAGATCTACAAACCAAGATCACGACACTGCCTCAATCGAACGTTGTTAAACCAAATTGCAAAGTTTGATTTGACGAACGTACAAGTTAGAACCGCAGATATTAAAACGCCCTATCCAAATGGTTAGGGCGTTTTTCGTTTTGTTTGTATTGGGTGACCCTGCGCTTTATGAACCAGTCACTCAGTTATAGATATGCGTTAAGTGCCTAGAATCTGTAACGGTAGGCTCAGTAATTGGTCGCCGGTTGAAGCGAAGTACCAGATAACACCGATCAATCCCGTTACTAAGCCCACATACCAAAGGAAGGATACAATTTGGCCGTATCTGTTTAATGGCAATAAATGGCTATGGTGACGGCCTCTCCACTCGAACAGAATCTCGACACTACCCATGATCAATAAGAAACCAAACAGGGTTAAGTTCAATTGGTAACTCAACACGACACCTGCTACGGCTGCAGCGACACACAGTACAATGCCCAACACGCTATTCATCGAAAAACTGATACTTTTCAACACGTGGCCACCATCGAGTGGCAAAATTGGCAGTAAATTGAATAGATTTAATAAGGCGTTAAACACGGCAAGACCAGCGAAGAACATCTCGCCAGTTGCCCAGTACAAGACCGTAAATACCAACGACAGTATCAGACCAAACAGTGGTCCCATGATCGAGATAACCACATCTTGCCAACGAGTATTAATCTTTTCGTCTGAAAGTGCTAATCCGCCAAGGAACGGGATCAAGTAGATCCCTTTTGTCTTCATCCCAAAGTACTTCATCGCTCTGATATGGCCGTACTCATGGAACATAAGACAAGCAATCAGGGCCAGTGCGAACTGAATAGAAAACAGCCATGAATATGCCGCTAAACTGGCAGAAGCAAGCACAACTTTAATCAACTTAGCACTCTTCAGCGCTTTCATTCCGAGTGACACCAAACCAATCAAACTAAAACGTTTTTCAGGCTTAGGTGCCACAACTGGTGTTTGCTGTTCGATATCTTTGGTGCTGCGATTTCCTTCGGTAATAGTTTGCCCATTAACCGATGCTTTATACGTCATCTCAAAGGGTTGCCATTGAACCGAAGACTCAACGTGACACTGCAACGTTTCTTCACCAGAACGAAGCGTAAATATGTGTGTTCTTACATCGTCGTCTTCTGAAGTCGCATCCAGTTGAGACACTAACGTGTTGTCCCAAAACAGTTGCTGCCACCCTGCCATTGATCCTTCTAAACGAAGCGGTTTACCAAGAAACTCTATCGCGAGTAATTCCAAACTAAAAATTCCAATTTAATGACTATCAAAATGAGTCGATATTATGCCGATTTAGCGAATGGCGGTAAACAGAAACAAAGTTGTTACATATTGAGCTATTGAACACTATTTATACCGTAACGATGCATAAACACTCTGGTCACACCTCCAACCACAAATAAATCATTGATTATGTTTATATTATTGATGTTAAAGTGCCGCCCCTTTAAAACATAACCTCACAAAATAACAACTCTTTCTTTGACTTTATATAAAATATGAATTTAACATGCCATTTACATTAGAGCTTCAACACCAAAAATGCTCAGTGTGTTTTCAAACCATAATAACGAAATTCGATGCCCTAGGAGGGTCAAGGATGAAAACAATACAACGCTCTCTCGTTTCACTTTCAGTACTATTTGCATGTAACTCACTTGCGGCTGGCTTCCAAGTTGCTGAGCATTCTGCCTCAGGTCTTGGTCGAGCCTTTTCAGGTGAAGGTGCAGTAGCTGATAACGCGAGTGTACTAGCGAGAAACCCCGCCGCAATGACCCTATTTGATACAGCACAGTTTTCAGGCGCGGTTTCTATCGTTGATCCCGAGGTTAACGTTTACGACGTTGATGCTAACGAGCATTCTAAAGATGTTGCTCCATTGCAAGTAGTGCCAGCCGCATATTACATCAGCCCAATTAACGAAAAATGGGCTTGGGGTATCGGTATGTTCACCAATTATGGTGTTGCTACAGATTACCCTGATGACATCTCGGCTGGTGATATGGCTGGTGATACGTCGCTCTTGTCTGTCAATCTCAATCCAAACATTGCATATCGCGTGAATGAAGCATTTAGCGTTGGTGCAGGTCTAAACCTTGTGTATGCGGAAGCTGAACTTACTCGCCACAAAGGTGAGCTAGCAGGTTTGGTTGGTGGGAATCCGTCTGACAAACTTATCGGTATGACTGGCGAAACATTTAGCTATGGTTGGAACGTTGGGGCGATGTATGAGTTGAACGAAAATAACCGCTTTAGTATCGGTTATCGCTCTTCTGTTGATCTTGATTTCGATGACGGAGAATTTACCAGCTACGACTCAGGTAGAGCAACATCTCCCAAGGTTGATGGTCGTCTTCAAATCGAGCTTCCTTCTATTCTGGAGCTTTCAGCCTTTCACCAACTTAACGAACAATGGTCAATTCACTACGGTTGGCAACAAACCGATTGGAGCACTTTCAAAGAGTTAAAAGCAACAAGTCCAGATTGTACTGACAACGGTGTAGCTGGTCAGTGCTTCTACAAACCGGAAAAATATGAAGACAACAATCGATATTCACTAGGCGCAACGTACCAACTAAACAGTAAATGGACATTAAGAGCCGGTTACGCTTATGACGAACAAGCTGGTGAAGCAACTTTAAGTATTCCTGATAGTGATCGTATGTGGTACAGCGCTGGTTTCACTTATGTTTGGAGCGAAAATATGACTGTCGATGCCGGATTTGCACTTGTAGTAAGTGATGACGGTGAGTTCACTGAGACAAATGGCGCCCAGCAAGAGAGGACTTTCGAAGCAGAAGGCACCGCTTACCTTTCTTCAGTTCAGCTTAATTACACCTTTAACTAAATCAGGATCGTATCATGAAACGTAACTTTAAGATCTCTCTACTATGTTCAGCGATCCTACTAGCAGGTTGTGGCGACAACACTGAAAGTTCGGGTACAAGTAACCAACAACTTGAAGCTTATCTAGAAACGTCTCTGGCAAGAGCGACAACTCAAAAAATGCTCTTGCAAGGCAGTAATGCATCAGTTCCTTTAAGCAATAACCTATTATTTGACTCTACAGATGGCACGCTAGCGATCCCAACAAGTGGAGACGATAGCATTTCTAACCCAAAAGCAGCACTCAACTATGCCGATGGCTTTTCGACCAGCATGCCCATTTACATCGAGTTTGAAGGCGATGGTTTTGGCGACACCCCTTCAGTTATTACTTCTGGAGTGACATTGTTGAAGCTTTCTAAAAAGTTAACAGACACATCCACAGCTGCGCAAGTACCAACACCTGTTGCTAGCTCTGAATACAGAGTTATCAAAGTTGGCTCAAACCTAGCAATAACGCCTAATACTCCCTTTGATGAGAAGTCTGAATATTTGCTTGTAATTACTGACGACGTTACTGATGTAAATGGTAACCCAGTAGGTACATCGCAAAGCTATGCGGCTCTCAAAACAGACACTAAGACTTATTCAACAGGTGACTTAGCTAGTGCGCAAACTTTAATTAAAGGTCAAGAAGCTATAGCTACGGCTGTTGGTGTCGATTCGGAAAAGATTGTTTATTCTGCTTGGTTTACTACAACTTCCGTTGGTGATGTTCTAGCCTCTACAGCATCGTTGATTGGTGGAATGATAGATGCTGGAGCACCACTTTCCACTTACTGGAATGGTAGCGCAAACCCAAATAATGTTGATTTAACTAATGCTTATGATCTCAACCTAGATACGTCATCAACAGCACTATTTGACGCTGCAATCGCTGATGATGCCAACTTCAAAAAATATCTCGGAAATGACAGTGATTCGGAAACAGCTGCATTAATTGGTGGGATCCAAGGTATTTACGCCTTAAACTCCCCTGCTATTATCCGATCTGATGTTAATGTAACCAAAGGTACCATTCAGCTTCCCTACTTCTTAGAAACTGATCCCACTAAGTTTTCAGTGACGCCATTTGCATCAGCATTGGACAGTTTAGCGGTTATCAAAAATGCACTAACTGATAGTTCTACAAGTTCTCACGTAGGTGCTCAGCTATTAGCATTAGGCTTAGACCCAGCAAACCTCAGTGCTGCAGACGTAACTACATTGATGGGAAAAACACTTACAAAGGATTCGAGTGGAACAGCCCTAGATAGTGAACGCATTGTCACTCAGTATTCGCCAATACCACAAATTAAATCACTCGAGGCTGTTGATGTACTTTTATTCACACCAACAGTAGGGACTCCTTCAGGTGTAGTTATTTATCAGCACGGTATTACCACTGTAAAAGAGAATGCGTATGCATTTGCTGCTAATTTAACAGCCGAGGGTCTTGCAGTAATAGCAATTGATCACCCTATTCATGGCTCGCGATCACTTGCTGGCGGTGCTATATCAACGAACGATAATGCTCTGTACTACTTGAATCTAAGTGCTTTGCCTGTTGCCCGTGACAATATCCGTCAAAGTGCGCTTGATGTAATAGGTCTTCGTATGGCTCTTGAAAAAGTGGGGAATGATTTTTCCGGCACACCATTGGCAGGAGTTGATGTAAAAGACACAACCGTTAAGTTTATGGGCCACTCACTGGGCGGTATTACTGGATTTACTTCAGTAGCTACGTCAGAAATTGCTGGCACACATAAATTTAGCTCGGCGGTATATGCTAATTCAGGTGGTCACATAGCTGAATTATTGTTTGCTTCTGAAACGTTTGGCCCGGAAATTAAACATAATTTAGCTAAGCAGCTGAATACGGCTTACAAGGATTCAGTCGCTACAGCTTGCGCGACCAACAACATTGAAGATGGTGACTGTTACACCGCTTTTGCTAAGGGAAATCCAACTAACGCTGCAGCAATTGAAACTGAGTTAGTTGCATTTAAAGTCGCCGCTCAAACCCTTATTGATACTGTCGATCCACATTCACTGTCCAATACTGAAGATTTGTCATCATTTAGCTCTAATTATCCAACGTTGTTGATCCAGTCGCAAAATGACAAAACAGTTCCTAATACCGGAATTGCCACGTCTTTTACGGCTTCATTTGTTGGTTCTGAAGGGTTAGGTACAACGTTAGGATTGAGCAACTCTACAAAAGCGAGTCCTACAATTGGTAACCGTTTGTTCATTCAGTATAACGAAACAGCTAAGCACTCTACGATTATTGGCCCACAAGCCGATCTATCTGATAAAGACCACACATTATCAATGCGATCACAAGCAGCTGACTTCTTAGATACTGATAGCGTAACCAACGCAGTGACTGACACATCTTTACTTGAATAATCAACTTGCCGCTTACCAAGGACTATACCAAATGCCAGCCTAACCGCTGGCATTTTCATTTCTATGACTGCCCAACCTTCCCTAGTTAACCGTTTGCATAAAACTTTAAAACACAAATGGTTGATCTCAGCTAAAATTAATCAAGACAGAATACCGTACGGCCTCTTTCTTTATTGTAAATAAAGTGGATAATAGCCCCGTAAATTTAATACCTAATAAATGTGAGTCCATTATGTCTTCTGAAGCTACTATGCTAGAACGCTGCCAATCTAAATGTGAACTATGTGGTTCTGATTCTTCTCTTACTGCATACGCAGTGCCGCCACACAGCCACGTAACAGTGGATCACGGCATCATGGTATGTGACAAATGTCTTGGTGAGATTGACGATCCTAAAGATATCAACCACTGGCGTTGTCTAACTGACAGCATGTGGAGTCAAGAAGCGCCAGTTCAAGTAACTGCATGGCGTCAACTTACTCGTCTGAACACAGAAAGCTGGGCTCAAGACGCGCTAGACATGATGTACCTTGAAGAAGAAACGTCAGTTTGGGCACAAATCGGTATGTCTGCTGATGACAAACCTCTTGACGTGAACGGCGTTGAACTTAAGAAAGGTGACGACGTAACAGTAATCAAAGACCTGCCAATCAAAGGTACTAACCAAGTGATTAAGCAAGGTACTGTTATCCGTGGTATCAGCGTTGGTGACGATCCTAAGCTTGTTTCTGGTAAAACAAACGGCGGTCAATCAATGTATGTAATCGCTGAGTTCTGCCGTAAGAAGTAATCTTACTGTAGCAGTGATAAGAAATTAAAAAAGGCGCTGACTAGCGCCTTTTTTCTTGGGAAAAATTCAACTGACGAGTTGTCTTAAAAACCACTACCGATATTAAAGTAGATAGCGCGTTCTTCATGGCTTTGCGCGTAGTCCATTCCAAGGTGTAAACCGTAACGTCTTGCGATTTGATATCGGAAACCGACACCTCCTGCATTCACGGTATTATCGTGACTTATACTGCTATCTTGTTTTGCAGTTCCAGAACCGTAGAATCCTGAAACCTTCCAACGATGGTTGATGCTATACGTCAATTGACCTTGGATTGTTTCAATCTCATCCCCTTGATAACGATAAGAAGACACACCACGCAATGACACATACGGTTTTGCTGTGGGCGATACAAACAGGTCTTGCTGTTCGAAATTTTGATAGTTTGCGGCCAAGCCTAATGTCCATTTATTGGTAATTGGGATATAGGCTTCCCCATCAATATTCAAATTACGGTAATTGTAGTCACTACCAATCGCATCGTCGAAAATCATGTAATCCGCGGACAACTTATAGCCCTTCGTTGGATAAAATAAGTTATCTCTTGTGTCATATTCAGCAGTTAAACCTATTCCAGAAGTTACAGAATCGTCGTTAACTTTTAATGACTTATTTAAATAAGGTAGATTTAATTCCAATGTTGATTGAGCAAGCAAGTGCTTTACCCCTAACATCCAAGGTGTTGTTGCAACCCTAAATTGAATTTGTTGCGATATAACAGCAACAGCGGTAGACGTTTCAAGTCCAATCTTATCCGTTAGATACAAATCCAAATTCGCAACACCAAAGCCGCCACCACCTGTATAACGGATAGAGTCATTCATCCATGAACGTCTGTGACCACCAAAAACAAACCAAGTCTCGTTTTCTGTACCAACTGCGCCAACCACTGACATGGCAGAAGGAACAAGCTGCGCACCACCATCAATAGCAGATAGCGCTGCCTGCTTTCGTTGTCGCTTCTCTTCATCTGTCTCGTGCAAGAACAAGCCAGCTACCCCGCCACCGTAACCTACCGCTGGTTCGGTAATCAAAATCGGAATAGGCAAAAAGCCATGGGCATTTTCTGCAAGGTGATGCCCCATATCAAATTGACCATCAACAGGATCATAAAACGACGCTAAAGAAGAAGTGGTAAACAGAGAGCAGGAAAGAAGAACAAAGCCGCCGCAGCGAGTCATAAGATTGGCCTCATAAAAAAGGCCGGGTAATGAAACCCGGCCGAAAGTCTGCGTCCTTGCAGTAAACATAGAAATTAAACACTTATTGCCAATAAAGGGGGTCCTTAATCGACAGGACTAGAATAGGCCAAACATTGGTATTGCCCTACTCTCATATAGAGGAGCAAACCCATCAAAACATGATCTTTACTAACGAGATGAAGCTCAGAATGCGGATACAAAAAAAGGCTCTAAGTGAGCCTTTTGGGGAAATAACTGTATAAGTAACGGTTAAGAATTACTACATATTAACCATTGAAATAAACCATTCAAATAAACATAAGTTATGGTCGGTAGTTACTGATTAATCGCTCTCGGTATTCTGAAATCACTGAAGTCAAAGAGCCCTTGATATCACTGACCTGTTTCGAATGAGGACACCACAGTGCAAAACCAAATTTGAACCCTTCAAATAACTCTGCTGTTTGAATAGGTTCAATTTCGTGTTGAGAAAACTCTGGGTCAGAGAAAAATGATTTAGGTAAAAGTGCCCAACCCAAGCCTTCTTCCACCATTTTGATCACCAACGCAAGTTGATCGATCTCTTCGTGGTCTGAACTTACAACGATTTTTTCCGACATCCCTTCTTCAATCAGAGATCTCAGTACAAACTGTTTCGAGTTTCTTAAAGCAACCAGTACGTCTTCTTTGTCTAAATTGGTAAATTCACCGCCCTTTTGTACGAACGGATAGAATTCAATATGACCTAAAAAAGTGGCGTCTAAACTGTGCATCGCACGGCTATCGTGAACATTCACCAAACCAAAGTGATACTCACCGTCCTGTATTCCTTGCTTGATCGCTTTCTTATTACGAACCAGAAAGTTAACTCGCATCATTGGGAAATCACGTTTGAGCTGCTTTCGAATATCAACCAAAACACGCTGAGGAATCACGCTCGAATAAGCGATTGTGATGTTTTCTAATCCCCCATAAGAAAGGCTCAACGCAACTTTGTCGAAGGTACGTGCTTGCTCAATGGTTTGCTTGGCATAGTGATAAAGAAGATGTCCGTCTTCTGTGGGTTCTACCGAGCGACCGACTCTTTCAAAAAGGTTTACCGCGAGTTGGTCTTCGAGGTTTGTAATCACCTGCCCGATTGTCGTTCTGTGCTTGTTGAGCTTAACGGCAGCTTTACTGAAAGAGAGCTGATCATAAACGGTAACGAACGCGAGAAGTTGTTCAATGCTGAAATTCATTTTGTTGTGCTTACTTTTAGTCGTTATGTATTTAAATTATCACAGGTTGACGAAATATCTACTTTGTTAGAATAATAATAGTGAAATGAATTCGTCTTTTTGAAACAAAAAAACCTACTTAAGTCAGTAGGTTCTATCATTAATGCGTAACGAATAACTTAAATGTATTCGATAACACGAGCTAGGTAATTGAAATCGCCTGAGTCACCGTGGTAATTACGGTAAACATCGACACTGAAGTATCTAGGCTGATCCGCTTGAATGTGTTCAGCAATACGTTGCTCAATCGACTCTAGAGTTTCACCCGTTTGCGAGTAAATGTATTTCTTGGTGCTCTTTTGAAGTTGACGTTGCTTGGCTTCGTTATGTGTGACGTAATTGTTCACCTCAACCCACTTTCCAATATAATCAATCGCCACGTAGTCTGAATTCTCTTCGACCATGATCAACGCCGCTTCTTGCTGAACGTCGGCCAGTTGTAGCATGTCGTTATCGACTTTTTGCTGGTCCATTGAGGTTGCGTTTTGTGCCATTGCAGCGCTAGACGTTGCTAAGATAAGTAGCGTTAATGCTGTTCTTTTCATTTTTTAATATCCCTAATCAAGGTAATTCGGTTACCCAAGGTTTCCCCTGAGTTGCTTTGTGATAACCATATTCATATATGGTTAATAAGTAATGTTCATCAAACATGTCTTTGGTTCGTTTGGCGTAACTAAAGTCGTGCTCGATGTAAGTAAATTGCATATCAATATTGTTGATTTCACTGATGTATTTCATTCGATATAAGTCTCCACGCGTTTGTGCAAGCGTCAGGCTTGAGACGCTCTTTGCTACCAAATCGAGTCCCTTATCTCTTAGCGAGTGATACGGGGCTTTTAGCGCGCCATTTCGAATAACATCGAGTTGTGGTTGAGTTTCTAACCCAAGTGCATCTGAGATCTGTTGATAGTCGAAGTTAGATGGATTGAAGAACACTTGAGTCGCTAAACCGCCATCGACGTGCAGTTCTTCAAAGATTTCACCTTCATGCTCTACATCGATGAACTGCGGTGGGAACACACCAGGAATAGACGCACTTGCGGCCAACACCTTATATATAAGTTCAGACTTATCTGGCATGTCGCTATTTGCAATTGCACCTACATTCCAAATGACAAGTTCACCAGAATCAAAATGAGTGCTACCTATAAACAGACGCTTACCGCTACGATGTTGTGCTGCGATTTGCTCGATCATCGGTTCTGGGAAAGCTTCAGCAATAAACTGATATAAGTTTTCGCCATCGGTAAACGCATCTTTAAAGACGGTGTTCAAAAAATTCTTTTTACCGAGTACGGATTTATCGTTTATGTTCAACATCACGTCCTTCATCTTAGAGAACGCATCTCCTCCGATGAACACAAACGGTGCCATTAAAGCGCCTGCGCTGATACCAGTGACTATCGAGTAATCTTTCAGCTGGCCTGATTCTTCAAGCCCAATCAAGATACCGGCACCAAAGGCTCCGTTGGCACCACCTCCCGACAAGGCCAAGATATTCAATTGGTCGCCTGACACGGTAATCGGCGTGGTTTTATCGGCTGGAGAGTATAAGAAGTCTGGTGACTCACTAGCCCAAATACGCAATGGCTCAGCGACTGATGATGCATCTTCTACAGTAACTTCTTTGTAATTATCTTTGTTTACACGTACGTCTAGCGTGTGAGGTGAACTGCAAGCCACTACCAAGAATGACAAAGCAACGGTAAGACCCGAAGAGATTAGACGGTTCATATTTAGGCTCATTTAGTGTTCTCTAAAGTGATTCAGAGACTCTGTTTATAAATAAGAAAACTAAAAAACAGAGAGGTTAATAAATAGGGATAAAGTGAAGTCCATCTCTTTGTGGTCGTAATATAGCTAGTATCCGGCTTAACTCGTAATCTCGTTTGTAGGACGCTATCCATCGAATAGTAGCCCCCCTTAACTGACCTTAACCACTGTTGGAGTTAATCGCTCTAGCCTATTTTGACCACGTTGAAATCGTGGGTAGGCTCTACAAATTCATACTGTGCATTAATGGTTTGCAACTCCCAAGTGCCATAGCTCTTAGTCAGCTCCAACACACCATAAACCGCGTTGTTTACATGACGGAATGCAGCCACCGGTGACATTCTTTTCATTAATCCCGCTGCAAATAGACCGGAGATAAGGTCGCCAACACCAACTGGCTGTTTATCAAATTCGATATTCGGGCGCTGGGCTAAATAGCATGCTTTTTTCGTTGCGAGGATCATGCTGAACGCATCATCGGGTAACGAATGCAGATGTTTCACGAGCACCATCTTTGGCCCAAGTTCCAGAGCTTTTTTACAGGCTGTAACCGCATCATAAAGCGAGTGGATTTTGGTATCGGTCAATTCGCTCAACTCAAATTGGTTAGGCACGATGACATCAGCTATGGGCAGCAAATGTTGGGCAATAGCCGCTTTCACGCCATCATCAACAATGCAACCTTTATCTGGGTCACCCATTACAGGGTCACAAATGTAGAGTGCGCTGTGGTTCTTTTCTTTGATGAGGTTAACCGCCTCGGCGACCGCTTTACATTGGTCTGCACTTCCTTGATAACCCGAAAGGATCGCGCCACAGTCTTTCAATGCACTGATGTTGTCTAAGCCTCGAATTAAACTTCGAATGTCATCTGAACTAAATGTCTTTCCTGTCCAACCTTGCTCATATTGAGTGTGATTAGAGAACTGAACAGTATGGATTGGCCATACATCGAGTCCCATTCTTTGGATTGGAAAAACCACAGAGCTGTTGCCTGCATGCCCATAAACCACGTGAGATTGAATAGAAATAATACTTTTCATACGCCGCTCTTCTGATTTTGTCGGAATGAATTTCGTTTGGATTTGGCGACTAAATAAACACAACGATTGCATCCAATAGATAGCTACTTGAACACTGTGCTTATTTGGTCGGAATAGCCTCGACATCGCCGAGGCTTATTCTTAGTGATATGAAGATCGTTAGCTTAAAATCATGAATTCGCTTCTAAGCCTGATTAGAACTTATGCGCCTTGGAACTCAGCGAAGTGCTCGTCCAACACCTTGCGAGTTGCGCGGCCAATCAGTTCGTACTCATGGTGAGTAAGGTTAGCTAGCGATACACGAACAGAAGCGTGTACTACATCGAAGCCTTTGCCAGGAAGCAAGATAACGCCAGTTTCATGTGCAAGTCGGAACAAGAAGTCTTTGCCCTTCTCGTTCGCTTTGAACCATTCAACGAAAGCTGGTCCGTACAATTTGCCGCCCAAAGTGTCGAGCTCAAGCAATGTGTAGTAGTCCACACGATCTTTGTTTTCTTCAATTTCGACACCCATGTTTTTGTACAAAGTTTTGTAACGTTCGCGAATAATGCGTTTGCACGCTTCTTTGTAGTTTTGCTCTGAATCCATTAGGCAGTTCAATGAGAACAGTGCCATCTGAACTTGTTGTGGTAGTGAAAGACCCGCAGTGTGGTTTAGTGCAACACTGCGGCTGTCTGCAACAATACGGTCGATGAATTTAATACCGCGTGGTTCTGGGTCTAGCGTTTTGTATCGATCATCCAGTTCCAGTTGACGAGATTCTGGTAGGCTGCGCATTGCATCATCGAACACGTTGTTGTGCTGAATCGCAATTGAGCCAAGGCGCCAGCCTGTCGCTCCGAAGTACTTAGAGAATGAGTAAACACAAAGCGTGTTGTATGGAAGTTTGGCAAACAGAGAAACGAAATCGTCTGCGAATGTGCCGTACACATCATCGGTGATAATGAACAGATCACTACGTTGTGTGTTGACGAAGTCTGATAGGTTATTCAGAGTCTCATCAGAGAACTTCACTGATGCTGGGTTTGCTGGGTTTACCACACACAGCAGTTTAATGTCTTTGTCTTCAAGTTTTTCGATTTCAGACATAGGTAACTGCCATGTTGTCTCATCCAAACGAAGCTCTACAATCTCAAGTTCGTATTCTGAAAGCTCAGGGATTTCTAAGTAAGGTGTGAAGATTGGTGTGATCAACGCTACCTTATCGCCTTTCTTTAGTAGACCGTTGTGAAACATGGTTTGGAACGTGTACGTCATTGATGCCGTACCACCTTCCGTTGCAAATAGATCGAAATCTGTCGTCATTGGCATTGGGCCGTACATCTCTTCTGCAATGTATTGTTTTACTACGCTTTCAATATTCGTCAGCATGCGTGGCGGTACTGGGTAGTTACACGCTAAGTACGCATTCACAAGCTCATTTAAGAACACTTGCTTCTCGATACCTAAGCGGTCTTTTGCGTAGCTCAGAGCTTTTTCAATGAACTGAACGCCTAGGTTCTGTTGATTGCTGTTTGCGTAAGAATCAAAACGCTCAACAATACCAACACCATCTGGAATACCACCAAAGCTACCGTCTAGATATGAGTATGTACGCTCCGCTTCCATTACTGCGAATTCACCTAAACGAATAAATGCTTTACGTGGTAGTGTTGCTAGGAAGTTTGGGTTACCACGTCCTGCGTCTAATAAAGCACGGTCTGGTACTGTTTGTGCTACTTCAATTAATTTATCTTTTAATTCAAACGGGCTTAAATCAGCGAATTTTGAAAAGTCGATCGTAGTATTTTGTGTAGTCATAATATTTACCTGATAATTTAATCTTAAACACTTGCAATTCAATAAAGTGTTTTACTTAAGTGTGATTATTCAGGCCCACTCTTTTTTATTGGGTAGGTCTGTTAATAAGTTGATGATTGTTTTAAATCTATAATGAGTTTGCGATTTTAATTACATACCCGCATTAACGGTAATAATCCCGACGATAATTGGTCCCCATAGCGTCAGTAATACGTTGGCTACTGCGTAAGTCACAGTGAAAGAGAATACTGGCGTTGCATTGCCTGTTTTTTCCATCAATGCTGCGAATGCTGGGTTTGCACTTCGACCGCCAGTCACACAACCTAACGCTTCTACTGGGTTCTTGATCTTCAATACAAAGTACGAGAAAAAGAATGAAATAATCTGTGGAATGATGGTGACCGCCATACCCAAGAACAGAAGCGACATACCGTGTTCTTTTATGGTATCAACCGCTTGAGGGCCAGCTTCTAAGCCAACAATGCCAACAAACGCTGCTAAACCAAAATCACGAATGAAATTTGCTGCACCCGCAGGGAACTGAGCCACATGTGGGTTTCGACTGCGTAACCACCCAACAAGCAAGCCAGAAATCAAACAACCTGCACCAGATCCAATCGTTACTGGAATACCTGCAATCTTGAAGCTGATTAGGCCAATAAGAAGACCCAATACCATACCGAAACCCAGTACGATGAAATCAGTCATAGTCGCAGAACCCATACGCTTACCGATGTGTTTTTCAACTCGGTTGATGTCTTGTGCGGTACCCGTTAATTGAATAACGTCGTTTTTCTCAACAATTAGGTCATCAGTAATAGCGACTGAAGCACCTTCTCGGATGTAATCTGTCACATACACGCCGCGGAATGAGCGTTCGTTTGAGCTGTCTTTGATTTCTCTTAGCGAACGACCAATTAGCTTGCGGTTATCAGCGATAAGTTGACGATTTTCTTCAATAACTTCATAGCTTTCCGGTAATGCGACTTCATTGCTTTGTGCCTTGCTCTGAAGCTCATGAACCGCGTTTCTACGGCCAGTAACCACAACAAGGTCGCCCACTTTAAGCGCTGTGAACTTGTCTGCACTCAGCTCTTTTTCATCGCGTTCAACAAGTTCAATACACGCAGCTAGTGATGATTGGTTCAATTGCGCTAATGTTTTACCAACAAGTTGGTCGTCGTTAGTCACTTTGAAAGCACGCGTAACTAAAGCCGTGACAGCGTTAAATTCGCCGTCTGCTAAATCACGTTTACCGTTAGAGTTTTTCTCTTCTAGAGCGATAGCTTCAGATCGGATATCCCACTTCATGAGCGTTGGGAATACCCAAGTCACCATCAAGATTGGGCCTAATGAACCAAAGATGTATGTTACCGCGTAACCAACCGCTACATTTGTTTGCATCAGGTGTTTGGCTTCTTCAGATACGCCGCCTAAACGTGCAATCGCATCACCTGCAGTACCAATGATCGCAGATTGAGTTAAGCCACCAGCCGCTAGACCTGCAGCTGTACCTCTATCTAGGTCAAATAACCACGCAGCGGCAAGTACACACAATAAACCTGAAACCGTCATCACAACCGCAGAGAGCAGAATGTTAATGGTTCTGAAGTTAAGTGCTTTAAAGAATTGTGCACCGCCTTGATAACCCACAGCATAAATAAAGAGCGCGAAGAAAATACTTTTTACGCCGGGATCAATCTGAACACCAAATTGCCCAATAATTACGCCCATTAATAATGTTCCGGCTACTCCGCCTAAAACAAATCGGCCGATAGTAATTTTACCAACCATATAACCTAATGATAGTGTAATAAATAGTGCGACAAATGGTGCCATGTCAAACAGATTAGAAATAATGTCCATGACAAATTTACTCTTGTTACTAAATATAAGGAGTAAATAATCTAACGAATAACTTAATAATGATATTTGTTGGATTATTCAAAATAAATAAAGCATCTCGTTGCTTCGAACCGAATATTAAGAACAAAAGGTTTTATTATGTAATCCCATTTGATGGATCAAATCATCACTTTAACTGTTTGAAGAGTTATTTAAGTTCAATCTACATCTGAAGTGACTGTTTTAAATAGATTTATCTTAAACCAGCAAAAGTAGATAATTTTCGAAATCAATTTCAATTAAGTGTTTTCACTTCAAGAACTCCAATCTAACTACCCTTGTTTTACTGGCTTACGGCTCTCAACAAAGAGGCAGTCGGCATAATCACCGAATAAAGTTAGATTTTGATGGATCCGATCCTCTATAAGCGATTATCACAATAAATCGAACTCCGTTATCGTTGCATTCATCAAACAAATAGAGAACAGAACCATGAACACAATGCCACATGAGCTTGTGTGGGGTGAAGTCTACTTCCCACCGCTGTTATTGGTTATCGCACTGGCTTACATACTGACAATGCTAACAGGGTCAATCGCGACACGGTTTGGCCTTCATAAGTACGTCGCCTTTCCTGCAATAGCAGAACTGAGCTTGATCGTGATTTTTACTGGCGCTATCGGCCATTTTATTACCATTTTTTGAGGCACTTACTGTGATCAAACGTTATCTCATCACACTTTTATTATTGGCTGCTGCAGGAACTGTGGTTTATAGCTATTACCAGTCGTACTCAAGTAACCCATGGACCAGAGACGGACAAGTCAGCGCTTATATTGTCTCGATTACACCTCGAGTCACGGGTCAAGTCATTGAAGTGCATGTCGAAGACAACTCGAAGGTAAAAAAAGGCGATCTTCTTTTTGAAATCGATCCGAGTATTTATAAGGCGACCTACAGAAAAGCACTTGCGACTCAAAAACAAGCGTTTGCCCTACTCGCCAAAGCCAAAAACGAAGAGCAACGCGCGTTGAACTTAGAGAAAAGAACGCCCGGTGCCGTGCCCGTGCTTACTCTAAACAACTTGAACAACGCGGTAGAAACCAGCGCCGCAAATGTCGAACTGGCAAAAGCGAACGTAGAAGAAGCACATCTCAACCTTGAGTACACCAAGGTATATGCGCCTACTAACGGCTATATCACAAACCTGAACCTACGTGTTGGCTCTCAAGTTGTCGCGAATTCACCTGTGGTTGCACTAATTGATGAAGATAGCTTCTGGATTGAAGGTTATTTCAAAGAGACTGATTTAGTCGGTGTCGATGCTCAGGACGCTGCTTATGTGACCTTAATGATGCACAACAATGTTCAGCTAGAAGGCCATATCAAAAGTATTGGTTTTGGTATCGCGAAGCAAGACGGCAGCACAGGTAATGATTTATTGCCGAACGTGAATCCAAACTTCCAATGGATACGTCTCGCTCAACGTATCCCTATCAAAGTGAAGTTAGACAAAATACCGGAAGACGTACAACTGCGTGTTGGTATGACTGCCTCGATCAAAATAATCAAAAATAGCTAGGTGATTCTTATGTTCACTGCATCGACTAAAGACGCGATTAAAGCCGCACTCTCTATCGTTATCGCAATCTGCCTAGCGTTGTGGTTCGGTTGGGAAAAACCGTATTGGGCTGCGATAGCCGTCGCAGTGATGGCATTGAACGAGAGTTTCGCCCATTCAATAAACAAAGGCCATAACCGGTTAATGGGAACCTTGTTAGGGACCGGTTATGCCTTTTTCCTTATCGCCATGTTTTCTCAAGATCGCTTCTTGTTTCTAACATTTTTCACCCTGTTCCTTGGGGTATGTATCTTCATGTCGAGCGACGAGAAATACGGCTATATCTTTTCAATAGGATTTGCCGTGTGTTCGATTGTTGCTTGTATGGGCGGGTTTGATAGCCAAACCACCTTTCACTTTGCAGTGCTTAGACTTCAAGAAACACTATTAGGCGTTGTTGTGTTCTCTATTGTGTATCGCATCGTGTGGCCTGTGAATACTGAACTCAACTTTGTACAACGTTTCGAAACCAGTAAACAAGCCTTGTTAGATGCGATGGAAAAAACAGACAACATCGACATTGCCGCACTTGAAAGCAACACCGCGAATATTGATAAGCTGTATCAACTTTTAGATCTGCCATTGACTGGAAGCTACCACCTTAAAGAGAACATCCAAACATGGCGCTTGCGTATCGATGAAATGGCACATATCCAAGATACATTACTCAAACAAATTAACAGCGAATCAGACTTAGATATCCAGTGGGCAGTTCTTACTCACAACTTGAAGACGTTCGATGTATTAACACCAGATCAATCTCTTGTTGAGGGTGAACTCAATGTCATGGGCGCTCATAAAGACGTGTCTTGGCATCATGCTCATCGGACGTTTGTTGAACATTTGAATGAAGATGGGCGCAAGGTGCTGCAAGGCGTGTCGATGTTTATCACATCGCTGTTCATTTGGATTTATCTTCCAGTTCCAGGTGGTTTCATATTTCCTATGTTAGCCGGTGTATTCTCTTCTATGGTGCCGACCATGCCACCAAGCGTTATTAAGGATGCTTTTTATGGTGTGTTGGGTACAGGGTCGGTGATTCTGTTGCAATACATCTTTGTGATGCCATTAATGACAGAACTATGGGAGCTGGGGCTGTTCTACTTCCTTAACATTATGGTGATATGGAAAGTGTTCGCGACACCTAAGCTCATGGTACATCGAATTTTGGGTATCAATTTGTTGGTTGTTCTTACATCTGGTGCGCTTAACCTCACTCCTGTTTATAGAATAGAAACGCCACTGTTGATGTTGGTGAATATTTTGATCATTTTAATGATCGCGAAGCTGTTTACTGATCTATTCAGAGTAAAAGTAACCGCTTAGAACTGGATACACTAAATCCCCTCATAACAAAACGGCCTGCCAAGTATTTTTACTTCGCAGGCCGTTTTTGTATCTATTTAAAATCAATATAAATCAGTTGATTAACGCTAATTATTGCTAAGTGAGGATAGCGTCCATCAAACGCGATTAACGCGATCTGCCACCTCCTCTTAAAATCCTCTCATTGATTGACGCAATGCATTTTTAGTCGCGACATTCACACTAGCAATCCTAACGGATAAATACATAACAACTGAACACGACGTTCAGTATTACATCGACTGTTTGAGTCTCGAAGGTTTGAGGCCACTCAGCGTGGAAACCGTCATGAGTTTTTTTGAAATACGCACCAGCGCCTGTAAGACCCATACTCTTTCTGTGTTAGCGAGCGCCCTATTACTTACCACACCCAATTTTGCGTCTGCAGCAGAAACCAAGACTTACAGCGAAGTCATGGAAAAAGGTCGAGCACTATTTGACAAATATGGCATCAGTCATGATTTACCAAAGCTAGCAATCAGTTCACTTGTACAGGGCGAACACCTAGTTGAACACGCACATCGTACTCTAGAAATTGGTGATGACGTTCGTGACTCAAGCGTCTATCTCGTTAAGAACACCGACACTAAAGGCAACATCGATCTTCGTATCAAATATAACCCAGAAGAACTGGATGATAACGAAAACCTGCTCGATGAAATAGAAGCCTTCACACGTACCGAATATCGCTTACGTGACTATGCAGAAAGCTTTGATTCATCCTCGGTTCGCGTAAAAGAAATCGACGATAACAAAGTAATCATCAGCTTCGATTATTCGAAATATGGTCTCCCTCAAGACATCGCATATTTCCGTTTTTTGAATGTCGACATTGAGTTAATCGACGGTGAACCAAAACGCATGCTGATCAGCAATGAAAAGCCATTCAAGCACCATACCTACAAGGTAGAAAGCTATCAGCAAGAGATTGAGTTTCACTCTTTACCGACGGACAAGTTAGTCATCGCGCGAAAAACAACTCAAGTGGTTGGTACAACCAAGAACAAGCCAATGAAGATGACGAGCATCGTCGAGCCTGTTGCGTTTTATGAAGAGGATAACGGCGTACAAGTGGTCAATGAAGCGAGGCTTCAAGAAGTATCAGACCCAAGAATGTTAGAAGCGAGCGTCAAGCTAGACCGTATCTTCCCTTTAATGGGCGACATGGTACGACGCCAAGGTATCGATTTACCCCTTCCATTCGGCGTGTCAGTGGCTTATCGAAATCAAGACATGGATATTCCGATGACAGATTACGTGATTGGTGGTGTGCGCTTGAATGATTTATTTGACCCGGAAGATAGTGTTGCGACGGTCAAAGCGGAAAGTGTTTCGATACGCGGTGACGTAAATATCCTGCCATTCTGGAATGTATTCGGATACGTAGGAAAGGTAAACGTTGATGCGAACGTGGACGCCTCTTATACCGGCGCAGCAGGTGAATACTTAAAAGACAAGCTCAATGATCAATTTGATGGCGCAGGTGATCTGCTTTGTAGAGAAGTTTCTGCTCTGTGTAACCGTGGACGTTTAAATGTCCCATTGCACCTCGAATATGACTTGCGCGGTGTAGGTACAACGTTGTCTGTTGGTTACAAAGAGTTCTTTGCTTCTGTTACTGGCACTTACTCACAAACCCGCCTTAAAGGGCTAGACGATTGGGGCGATGGCATTGTCACGGTTCAACCTATGCTGGGTTACCAATTAGTCGATTATCGAGCTCAGTTTTTCGTGGGTGCTGAATACCAAGGTTTAAATTCACGTATGCAAGGTACCGTAAAAACCGATGACATCGAATTTGATTATGACGTTGGTGTCGACATCGATCAGTGGGCATTCCTAACAGGAGTTAACAAGCAGATCGGCAAAAACTACAACATGACCATGTTGTACAACAAAGGCGAAACTCGTTCGGCTGTAACGCTGAACCTGGGTTACCGATTCTAGTCACCGAACTTTGAATATCAGCCTAGCCCTTAAACCAGGTTGTTCTTGATAAGAAATTTGTAGCTCTGTTATCTAAGTAGATGACGATGAAACAGACTGCGCCGAATACTATTGTGGAAACTTTTTTATGACTATTGCATACCGTTCAATGATCGCTCTGACAATTGCTGCAACCTTAGCAGGTTGCGATACTGATACTGCCCCTACCGTTCCATTACCAGACAAGCCTGAACCGTTAGTTCCGGCACCGGCTAAACCGTTTGATGCTCAAATCGGTGACGTAACGATTAAAGCGACCATAGAAGAACTGGTTATAACTTCGAATACCGAAGATGACAAACTGGCTTCTGTTGAGTCTTTCAAAGGGATTCAATATGCCGAGGCTCAGCGCTTTGAGCACAGCAATATGCTGACTTTATCAGATAATACAGATGAATTTGAAGTTATTGACGCAACTAAATTTGGGGATGCTTGTCCTCAACTAAAAACGACATCACAAACACAAGATGAGAACTGCCTTAACCTCAATATCTGGCGTCCAGCAGGCGTAGATTCTGATGCAGATCTACCGGTTTATGTATTCATCCACGGTGGTGACTTTGAATATGGCTCAGGTGCTGAGCCTCTGATTCAAGGCGATAATGTTGTAGCTCAAGGTGCTAGTGAAGGTAATCCTTTTATCTATGTGTCGTTTAACTACCGTTTGGGGCTTTTGGGTTCTATGTGGGTAGACGACGAAAAAAGCGGTAATTTCGGCATCGGTGATCAAAAACGTGCACTTCAATGGGTGAACGAGAACATTTCTAAATTTGGCGGTAATGCTGAGGATGTCACTTTGATGGGACAAGGATCAGGTGCGATGTCTGTGGGTATTCTTCAACAAGATAACGTGGTGGATTCTATAGTCAATGTTAACGGTGACATGAAGTACTTTGATCGTGCGATTATGCAGAGTAACCCTTACGGTTTTGAATACAAAAGCAACGCAACAGCACAAGATAGTAGTGTATCTGTGTGTGAAGCATTAGAGACAACTGATACAAAGACTCAATTAAATGCCTTAAAAGTCGCTTTAGAAGCTTTACTGACTTTGAATATACTACCAGAGGACATACAAAACGTTTTGGAATCTATCGCCGATGACCTGCCATATTTTGCAACTGTAACTGTATGTGCAGATGACTCTATCGATCAGCAACAAAATTTAACACTAGACAAGATCCTCGAAGCACAACGTGACACCTTACTTTCACCAATAAACAAGGTACTAAATTGGGCTGAAAACAGTGTGCTAGGGGTTATAAATGATGATAGCAATACTCCAATGTCGAATTTAATGCCATTTGCACCATATATAGACAGCAATGGTACAAATCAAGGTTTACACCTAACCAGCCAACCGGTATCTGAAAATTTTTCAGTACCAACTGTCATCGGTAACAATGAAAAAGACGCTAACACTATGAGCATGTTACCTACTCTCACGTTCTTGATTCCAACTATTTTGGAGTTATTACAAGAGGATATCGACAACGGTACTTTTGAATCACTTAGCGAAGGCAATAAAGATTTAGAATTAGCGGTATGGCTTCAAGTTGATGACAACCAACAACGAGTAATCGATGTAGTTTCAGCGCTTTCGTTAGAAGAAGTTCAAACACAGATCGAACTAGGTGACCTACTCGACTTATTGCCATCAACGGCGTACGAAGCGGTAACTAAGTTGTTTTTCGGTCTAGGCAATGCTGACTTCAACAATGATGTACTAGGTTTATCCGATTACGCGCCATGGTCTGAGAATGAACTTGGTGGTGCAACAAAGAACATGTCACAGTTCAAGACATTAATGAATGACATGCTGTTCCAAGCCCCTGCACGAAACCAAGCGATTCTTTCTTCTGAAGATATGAACGCCCCAGTGTCTATGTACCACTTTGCGTATAAGCCTAGCTTTAACGTTTGGACATACAACACTAGTGGTGAGAATGGTGACCTAGATATTGGCGATGCTTTAAAAACTATCGCATGTATCTCAGCTGCTTGTAATGCATCGGAACTGCCGTTTGTTTTTAACAAACCATTAAAGTTAGACGGCACATCAGTTCGCCCAACATCGAAAGATCGCGCACTTATGAATGACATGTCGCGTTTATGGTTCAGTGACCGTCTATTTAGCGACTATACGTACAGCACACAACTGGACAACGTGCTTTCTATTAATAGTGATGGTTCGCTAAGCCAAGAGGTCGACTGGGATTCAGTTAAAAATGCTGGTGAAGACACCGATATGCGTAATGGCAGACTTCAAGGCTTGAATGATTTGGGTCTGACATTGAAGTACATGCCCGATTACTCGATTCCTGAAAAACAGTAGCGCCCCCTCAACAGTGGCCAATTAATGGCCACTGTCATTTATATATTCCACGCGGAACCCCATTATGAACTTCACACGTATTAATGCGTTGATGGTGTTGCTTTTGTCGATCTTGATAACTGGCTGCGCCCAACCATACCCCGATGTTGAACCTGACTTCGAAGCAAACTGGCAAAGCACGGAGCACCAAGCTGAGGTGTACCTGATCCCAACTGCACCAGAGGCCTTCGCTCGTCGTATCGAGCTCGTTCGCCAAGCGCAACACTCTATTGATATGACCTACTTCTCTTGGGAACGTGACACACTTGGTTTGATGCTTCTAAACGAGCTAAAGCAAGCGGCAGATCGTGATGTTCACGTGCGACTAACCTTAGATGACCTACTGGTTTTTAATGATAAATGGCTAGCGGAATTGGACTCACACCCTAATATTGAGATTCGACTTTTCAACCCTTTTGAATCACGTAAAGCTGGCTGGATTGGTCGTGCGTTCAACTTCTCCACTCATCAAAAACAACTAGATAATCGGCTTCACGAGAAGTACTTTAACGTTGATCATCACTCGATGATTTTAGGTGGAAGAAACATTGGCAATGATTACTTTGGCTATAGCGAGAATGCCAATTTCTTTGATATGGACGTTTTGTTTCGAGGTGACGTAATCGCGTCTTTCGACAACAATTACCAAGCACTTTGGGATAGCGAATATGTTGTGCCAATTCAAGAACGAATCAAAGTCAAAGAACAAGGCCAATACAAAGCGTTTACCAAGGCAATAAATAAAGGTGAGAAGAATAAAAAACCGATTACTTTCGATGTTGAGCAACAGATAACCCGCCTGAGCGAACCAAGATTTATTAAAGCATCGGTAACGCCTTTATTTGATTCATTAGAGAAACTCAATGACAACAAGCCCTACTTTCGTCAACGTACAGAGCACTTAATGAACCAAAAAGTGCCGACACCTTCTAAGGTTATGATTTCTACGCCTTACATGGTTCCAAGCGATAACCAGTTTGTCTTTATCGATGCGCTTACAGATAATCAAGCCGAAGTCACCTTACTGACGAATTCATCGGCTTCTAATGATTCGGGCTTTGTTCCTGCGTATTACGAAAAACACCGTGAGACTTTACTCGACAAAGGCATAAGTATCTACGAGTACAAAAGCCAAGCGATCAATGATGATCACTACTTTCATGTTGATACCTACTACCACAACAAGACAGTAATTTTAGATGAGCGTCTAACCTATATAGGCTCTTCTAACTTTGATCCAAGATCAGACTTTCTCAACGTTGAGTTTGGTGTGTTGATTGAGAGTGAAGAGTTTGCGAAGCAAGTGACACACTACTTAACACGTCAGAAAGAGGATTTGTTCTGGGCTGTATCGCGAGAACAATCAGGTGAGACGAGCTGGACTTCAGGAGACCAAAGCCATACTAAGAATCCAAACTACAGTTCATGGAACAAGGTACCAGATTGGTTATTTCGAAAAATGAATGGCGAGTTCGAGCTTTAAGTGTCGGGCTTCGAATTTTAGTTTTTAATCTTTCACCTGTCCATGTACCGTCCTGATATGGGTTGACACTTGATTGACTAAAACGCTCGATGTATTTCATTGGGCGTTTTGTATTTTAGAGCAGTGTGAGGCCTATATTCATTATAGATTTTTACTGATTCGGCGACCATTTTCTTTGCTTCATCTAAATCATTCGGTTTATTCAACAGATACTCCATCTTCAATATTCCGTTGATCCTCTCTGCTAACGCATTTTGATAACAGTCATAGCCATCAGTCATTGAGCAAGATACATCATACTGTCGATGCAACTCTTGGTATTCAACAGAGCAGTACTGAACACCTCGATCTGAGTGATGAACAAGCTCACCTGTATTCTTCCGCTCTTTCAACGCGTTTAAAAAGGCCTGCTTGACCGTGCGAGCTTTCATATCATCACCTATGTGATAGCCCACGATTTTTCTTGAATAAGCGTCCGTCACTAAACTGAGATAAGTACTACCACACCGCGTTGCTAGATAAGTAATATCGGCAACCCATAATTGCTCTGGTCTTTCCGGTATTAAGCCTTCTTTGATTCGATTTGGATGGCAGTAAAAGCGATGATTACTGTTTGTGGTTCGATGATAAGCCCTTCGATTCTGCACTAATAATCGATTCATTCTCAGTAGAGAGAATAAGCGGTCTCGCCCGATTTCAATATCGTTCTGAGCAAGTAAATACTTGATCTTACGAGTTCCTATACGAGGGTGCATCATCCTTTGCTCCTTCACAAAACCGAGTACTGATTCATCTTTCTTTGTCTGATGAATTTCCGCAACACAGCGCTTGTAGAAAGCTTGTCGTGTAATACCGATGAAGTGACAAGCTTTAGTGACGGTCAACTTTCTGACCGTTTTTTCCTTAATAACTCGGCCTTGCGCTTCTTTGAGATTCGGACACCGAAATCTCGATCCATGACTTTTACAACCGCTTCAAAGAACTCAGCTTTAAGCTGAGTTTCTTCTAATTGCTGTTCGAGTTCTTTGATTCGTTGCTCTGGGGTTTGAGTTGAGGAAGAGTTTGACATAGTCGCTCCTAACGCTCTCGATTGTTCTATTCCTTTAGACCAATCTAGTTGACCATGTTTGCGAAGCCAAACTAAAACGGTAGAGCGACCTTGGATCCCATAACGCTCTTGAGCCTGCTTATAAGTCATTTCGCCTTTTTCAACTTGGCTTACTACTGCCAATTTAAAGGCAAGAGAATAATCTCGTTGAGTACGTCTACTTGTTGTTTTCATGACACTCTCCAATTTCATGTTGGAAATGTGTCAACCATATTTAGGACGGTACACCAAATGCAAAAAAGCCGCGTAATTCGCGGCTTTCTCATGGTTCAAATACACGTATCTAAGCTTACAGACGGTAGGTCATCGCTCTTTTGGCTACGTAGTTCACCATATCAAGCGTTGTGAAGATCGAATTAACATCGTTAATGTCGTAATCCACATGTCCACGCTCAACATACTGCTCAGCGAGACGATAAATATCAACGACACGCTCAGCTACCGCTTCCATCGGATCTATAAAAGTGACTGTTGGAAATGCCGTCTCAAGTTGCTTTCTAACCAAAGGGAGTTCCGTGCATCCCAAAATAACCGTATCAACGCCCTTCTCTACGATGCTTTGAACCGCAACAGCTAAAAGTGCCGCATTACGGTCAAACTCGCCCGCTTTAATGCCGTTGGTTTCTCGGATTGCTTGCCCACATGCGGTCATCTCGCCCGTCACTTCGCCATAGATAGCGCTATGAACGTTATGCTCTTGCTCAAAAGCATCTGGCTTAACGAATACGAGATTGGCGTCAGTTAGGTAACGGTCATAGATTCCCGAGTTGTATGTGCCGTTGGTACATAAAATACCGACAATAGATTCAGGATTCTGCTCTTTGATTTGATCAACCGTGGTTTGAAGCATATCGACGATATAAACATTGGTATGTTTTTGAACTTCAGGTCTGAAGTAATGAGCGGTATTGCAGGTCATTACGCCAAATTGAACATTGGCGTGTTCTAAAATGCTTGCTGACTCAATTAGCTCTGGAACAGGGTCGATACCGCCTTCGTTGATTGCTTCAGAGCGGTCTGGGATATCTGAATTTTTAACCACAATCATGGCCATGTGGTCTTGGTCTTTAAGCGCGCCGTGTTCAATCTCTTTCTTAGCGACGATATCTTGGAACAGAGCATCCGCTTCAGGGCCCATGTTACCAAATACACCAAATCGTACCTTTTTCATTGTTTTTACCTTTGTGTTTGCTAGAGCACAAAGGTTATTACGCTCTGTCGATTTGATTGAATCCCATTGGATGGATCGTATCCTCGCGAGAGCTTAAACAACGCACAAATATTAGAATTGAGTCCCCAAAGAAAAGTGAATACGAAACTCATCGCCTTGAGGCGCATCTAACCCGTAAGCAAAATCGAGTTTTATAGGCACCAATTGTGAGTTCCAAATCAGGCTAAGGCCTGTACCACGCTTCCAATCAGCTTCATCATCAAACGCATCACCAACATCCAGAAACGCACCCATCCAGATCGAGCGGTAAACCTGATGTTGGTACTCAAGCCCTGCTGTTAGCATATAACGCGCACCTGTTAATTCACCGTTGTCATCTTTTGGAGAAATCGATTCATAACCATAGCCTCGTAAGTTCCCATCGCCACCAGCAAAAAAACGCAGTGACGACGGTACATCCGACAACGATTTAGCTATGTTAATGCCGACATTTGACCGGAAATGGAGCTTCTGACTTTCGCTAATATCCCACGAAAGCACGCTGTTTCCTTCCAACCGCAACAGTCTTGAATCAGAGAACAGATTAGGGTCAGAATACTCAACAGAATAGATGTGTCGATGATTGAGCTCCAATTGATCATTTTTACGATCAACCTGAGAAAAACTGATGCCAGGCAACAGTAATTGCGATTGGTCTTCCTCAGACGCCTGACGGTACTGTTCGTGCAAGTACTTGACGTAAATGGTGCTTTGCCAATCGCTGTCTAATTGCCAATAACGTTCGAACTTAAGATCGTTTGAAAAGCTATTAGTGTCTCGATGATCAATTCGTTTCGATTCAAACTGAATACCAAAGTAATCGGTCGTGACTTTCTCCGTGGGGATTTTGTACCCTAGTTGCAGTGATTGCTCTTGTTCAGACAGATACGTCTGTGTTTCAAAGCTGTGTCCTCTTCGGTTATACCAAGGCTTTGACCAATTTAAAGACGCTCTTAAACCCAGATCGGTAGAATAACCGCCACCCACCTGCACAACATTACGAGAGCTTGGCTCAGCAATGATTTCGATTGGCACTTCTAGATTGTTATCAAGATGATTAAAGTCACCGTGTACCACGACACTGCGAAACCACTGAGTTTCAAACAAGTCAGACTGCAGCTCACCCAACTTGATGGTGTCAAAGTCGTCCCCTTGTTTGAATGTGGGAATTTTCTCGATACGCCCAGGTTCAACACCATCATCAGGAATACTGATAGCGCCAAACTTGTAGCGTGGGCCACTTGAAAAATGCAGGTGAATATTGGCGATATTTTCGCTAGGAATCACTTCAATCTTAGACTCGACAAACCTTCCGTCGAAATAGCCTTTACGTTTTGCCAAAGAGAAAATCGCCCGTTTAGTTTGGTCGTATTCTTGATGGGATAATGGTGAGCCTGAATCTAACTGACTTTCCGTGAGTATTTTGATGAATTCTTCATCTCTACTCGCTTCACCTGTGACTTTTACAACCGATTCTGCAATGTACATGACAGGGCCAGAATCGACGTTCAAGGTTAGGTTATCGCTGTCATCAAGTTCGATATCTATCTCAGGATGATAGTAGCCATAAGGGTTGAGCGCGTCTTGAACCCGTTTCAATAACTTAGTGTGCGATAGCTGTGAAGCTGGGACATCAACCAAAGGTTCTAAGTATAACTCAACATTTTCAGTGAGAGTTTTGTTCAGCCCTTTAATATTGAAGTCTGCACCTATCGCTGCGGGATGAGTAACCATGAAGAGTGAAGCTACCAATATTACTTGTTTAATCGAGGTCTTCACGCCGTTACCCAGTTGCTTAGAACCCGAATAGGTTATGAGCAAAGCGTGAAATCACGGAATCTCTTATGAAGGACGCAACCCTACGTACAAACTTAGCTGAATTTGAATACCAGTACACGTTACTCTAGCTACTTACAGTCCTCGTATTACAGACACAAAAAAGGCGCAATTAAGCGCCTTTAAAATATCGATTGTTTACTGAATCAGTATCAGTTGTTTTTCAGCCACACATCTTGGTTTTGTGCTGCTTTCTTCTTCTTTTTCTTCTTGCCCGTGCCAGCAGGTGGCGCAACAGGTTTAAGCGCGGCAATCAGTTCAGCTGTAGCTTCTTCATCGACTTCAAAACCTTCGATTTGCTCACGCTCAAGACGAATCTTGTTCTTCTTCTCGATGATTTTGAAGTGATGGTAATCTTCATGATCGATCAGAGACAACGCTAGACCAACTTCACCGGCACGACCACTTCGGCCAATACGGTGCATGTAGTCTGATGGACTACGCGGTAAATCAAAGTTGATAACCACTGGAAGCTTTTCAATATCTAGACCACGTGCTGCGATGTCTGTCGCGATCAGAACATCGATCTCGCCAGATTTGAAATCTTCAAGGATACGAGTACGTGAACCTTGGCCTTTATCACCGTGGAATACTTCTGCAATGATACCGCGCTTGTATAGCTTGTCTGCTAGGTGTTCACAGCTGTTTTTTGCATTCACGAAGATCAGAGCTTGGCGCCATTCGTGTTGTTGAATTAGGTGAGCTAACAATGCTGTCTTACGGCCTTTTTCTACTTCGAATACACGCTGAACCAGTGTGCTCGCGTTAGCACTTTGAAGTTGGACTTCAATTGGGTCAGTCAGTAGCTCATGAGTAAGCGTTTGAACTTGCTCTGGGAACGTTGCAGAGAACAATAGAGTTTGCTTCTTGCTTGGCAGTAGCTTCAAGATAGCATCTAGTTCTTCTGTAAAGCCAAGGCTTAGCATACGGTCAGCTTCATCAAGCACAAGCGTTTTCACTTTATCAAGCTTGATAGCGTTGCTTGAAATAAGGTCAAGTAAACGACCCGGTGTCGCCACCAAGATATCAGTACCGCCACGTAGTGCTTGCATCTGAGTGTTCACAGACACACCACCAAATACACAAACCGTTTTAATCGCACCGTTAAAATGGACTGCGTAAGATTTAACGCTGTCAGCAACTTGCTTAGCCAGTTCACGAGTAGGCACTAAGATAAGGCCAGAAACGAAGTTACCTTTGCCCGAACGACGGTCCAAAGGTGCATCTTCATGGATCTGTTGTAACAGAGGAAGTGCAAATGCCGCGGTTTTACCTGAACCCGTATTTGCGCCTGCAATTAGATCGCGTCCTGCTAACACACTTGGAATAACTTGCGCTTGGATAGGCGTTGGCTGTTGGTATTCAAGCTCGGTAAGACGAGCCATTAAAGGAGAAATTAAGCCAAGATCAGAGAAGTTGGTTGGTGTCGTGGTGTTAGTCATTAATTGCAGGAACTCAAAGCTAAAATAATAGCGCGCTATATTAACGTATTTCAGCTGTATTACGTAACTAAATCGCCCATTTCAAGCCTCTAACAGCAATTTAGACCAAGCAGAACGGGACAAAGGCGACACAGTAGCTGTTTAGTGTCGCCCAACCTGCTTTGCTTTATAAATATCGGACTGTTGAAATTGAGTTCCCTGAGTTTAATTCAACCACCCTGCTACCGTCTGTTCAGGTGCATACGAATTAGGTGCGGTTAACCATACCGCTACGGCATCGGGCGCAGCGACAAGAGGATCAAAATCCACATTGAATTGCCACTCAGATTCACCACGTTGGTAACCATCGTAAACCACGACAAAATCGTGTTCGAGTTTCTTACCTCTGTTTTCGCCCGCTTTGACGCTGGTAACTTCGTTCATCGCTAACAAGGCAATATGAGCCACATAATTACCTTTGCCTTCGTAATTCACGCTGAACGTGTCGCCTTTATGATTGACCGTCAGCTTGGGATTATTCTGTTGTGGAAGCGAAGGTAACGTTCTATCGAGCCAATTGAAATAACCGCGCCACTCTTTTCCATCAACAACAAAACCTGGAGTATAGACCCCGCTCGTTACACCATAAGCTTTATACAAACGTTGCTTCTGACTGAATGCTTTGCTTGCGAACTTATCCCCCCAGCCGAGGTAATCCCAGTAATCGACGTGATACGCGAGTGGGATGACTTGTGTCCAGAGTGCTGGGTCATCTTCAAAAGTACTGAGGTAGGCATCAGCAGGTGGACAACTCGAACAACCTTCAGAGGTGAACAGCTCGATAACCTGCGCAGGTTGCCCTTCGTTACTCCAGGTTTGTGCATTCGACACTGAAGAATAGAAGCCGATCGGTAAGGCAAATAAGCAGAGTTTGATCAATGATGTGTTGTGTTTGGCGTGTGACATACCGTGATCCTCATAGAAGCTACTTATCTATAGACCGCGGTACTTAACGTTTTCTTTCAAATACAAATTGTTTCAGATACAAAAACGCCAGCTAAGAAGCTGGCGTTTTTTAAATTCTGTCTTTCTTTTATTCTATGCGTTTACGCTGAGATTAACGGTTGATACCGATATCGCGTTGCATGTGACCAGATAGGTCGCTTGCGTAGTAACTACGTGGAGAGTTGTCTACGAAAAGAATATCGAAAATGTGTGCAATCAATCCTTTGAAGTTAACCGAGTAGGTCTTCTTATCCATAGAGTTAGGAACAGCGATAGTATTCATTTGTACTGCTTGAGCCATGATTGCCTCTCTATAAATTTGTTTGTGTGTTTCGTTCTGATGACAAGAATAATAGGTGATCTTTTGCAGGTTAAAAAATGACTAAAATTGGATATTCAGATTAGTTTTTCTAATAAAACAAACCATTAACAACACATCGAAATACATATGCATTATCAGTGATTTAAAATTCAATATAATGCTCAAATCATGCATTTAGTACAAATACCCCTCAAACAAAAGTGGTCGATGTCACAGAAATTTTACATAAATAAATTTCCCGCTTCATCGACCACCTATCTCTTATCGAGTTTTCGATAAGTTATATTTGTTTTAATTTACTTGTTCAATGTCTGGCTTCTTTGCATAAATCGACGCTATAACCGCAATCGTCATCGTTGAAATCAGCACCGCTAAAGACCAGTAAGTTGGGATAGCCCATTCACTGTCGACCAGTAGCATTTTCACACCAATGAAGACCATGATGAATGCCAGTGCCGGCTTCAAGTAGATGAACTTATCCATCATGCCTTGAAGTACAAAGTACAACGAACGCAGGCCAAGTAACGCAAACACGTTAGCAGCAAGTACCAAGAACGGTTCTTGTGTTACCGCGAAGATTGCAGGGATAGAGTCCAGTGCAAACATCACGTCCATGACTGCGATAGCACCAATCACCAACATCATTGGTGTTAGTACCCATTTGGTACCCTGCTTAATCATTAGCGCTGGGCCATGGAAGTCTTCTGTTACCGGCATGATTTTACGAAGTAGCTTTTCAGGCAGTGTATTCACACTCTCTTCTTCGCCCTTGTCTAACGCCAGTTTAATACCAGTACCAATCAAGAACGCAGCAAACACGTAAAGTACCCAGTGGTATTCCGCCAATAGTTGCGCGCCTAGTGCGATCATAATTGCACGAAGCACCAATGCGCCAATTACGCCCCAAAGAAGCGCACGTGGTCTTAGATGCTCAGGAACTTGGTATTGAGCGAAGATCATCGCGAATACAAACAGGTTGTCTACGCTCAATGACTTCTCTAGCAAGTAACCGGTAATAAATGACACTGTTGCTTTTTGCGCTGTGTAGTCGCTATTGGGCGCATAAATGTCCCAAAATAGGTAGATAGAACCTGCAAACAAAAACGCAAGTACAAACCAGAAAACACTCCAGATTGCCGCTTTCTTGATAGTGACGTTGCCACCACGAGTCTGATAGATATCAATAGAGACAAGAATCACCGTCAGCAGGAAAAAGCCCGCATAAGTCGTCATGATCGGCGATGAAAAAAAGGATTCACTATTTGTAGATAATAGAGATTGAGTTGAGTTCATTATTCCTCCGGGCGGAAGAACTGTACAAAGACCTTCCGCAAACAAAGCATATCAAGCTCCATTACGGATCTTGACTGTGATTGCGTTGGTCTCGTTGAAGTGAAATATGGGATTTCACCTTTACATACCGGATAGACACTTGGCCTAACGAGATGACGATATGTAAACTTGCGCTAACTACTCCCCAAACGCGTGGATAATATTCCCCTAACTTTGTTTCGTCTAGATAAATTTGCAGAAATAAATAAAAAAGGAGCAAAACGCTCCTTATTTATTTCTATCGGCTTGTCAAAACGACACTCGTATTGATTCCAAGAATACGATGAACAGGTTTTGCCCTATTCCCGTTATTCAATCAAACTACTCACGAGCATCTCAAACCGCATGTGTTATAAACCTACAGTTATAAACCTGCTGTTGGTACTAAGTACACTAATGCAGACCAAACAGACACCCAACCAACAACGGCAGCCGCGTCTAACCAATCTTTCCTATCCATGCTTTGCCTCCACAGGAAGTTACCCGGGAAATAAAGCATAAACAGTGCCAATTTTATAAATCACTCAAGATAATGATACTAAGCGCAAATATTAGACGTTGTTACCTAAAACATTCCATGCAATTCAACGGTTCGTTGTGTTGAAGTGACTCAGGGTGATCTTGTAAAAAGGCAATGAAACAGTCTGCCATTGAGTCGGTTGTGACTATGCCATCTCCTATCATATCCAAGACTGCGTTATAACCTTCTTTCCCTTTCATGGTATAGGCTGATGATGCGCCGCGATAAACACGTTCTCGCGAAACTGCCTGCCAACCACCCTCTTCAGAGTGGATTTCAAGGTGATGAATTCTGTGCCCTAAAGGTGCTTCTTTGTGGTAACAGAACCTTAAGTTGTGTGTGTAAGGGAAGCTACCCGACCCTGTACCAACCACACCATTATCCAATGCGTTATTGATAGCACCTTCCAACATGCCTGCGATCGTTTCACCTCTGACTTCATAAACACCAATAGGTACGGCAAACGGTAGTAGTTTTCCGGCAATATCGGCAACCGAAACATCACCGCTATTCAGTGAATTTCTTACACCGCCAGAATTGTGGATAGCAAAGTCTACCTGATGGCCTTTCTTGTTCATCAAGTAATGGAATGACTGAGCCACCAATGGCGCAAGTTGACTTGGCCCTTGTTCATCAGGGATACGTACATGACGAAGTTTACTGTCAGCATGAGCGATGACTTGCTGCTGAAGCTTACGAACTCTAGGCTGATACTTATCCGTCAAAATACTCTGTAGTTCAGGATCTTTCTTACACACTGCGATGTTCTGGTGATTGTTCAAAAACTCACACGCCATCTCATGTGCGTCGCCTTGGCCGACTTCACTCAGTTTCGCGTCTATAAAGAGTCGACGACCTAATAACAGTTCGTTCTTACCATTAAAGTGCGTCACTTTACCTTGAGCATCGAACTCGATTTCACAGTGGCCTAGGCTCATTGCGTGGAAACCTGCTTGCACAACATAGGTGTCGCCAATTTTTACACCGTAGTCATCATCTTTCACTAAGCCGATATCCGAGAAGTCACCTTGCAAGCGGTGACTGTGGCCACCAACAATCACACCGATGCCTTGCACATTCGCCGCTAGCTCTAAATCAGCTTCATAACCAAGGTGACTAAGCAGCACTATCTTGTTAATACCAGCCTGGTGAATTTGTTCTATCGTTGCTTTTGCCGTTTCTAAGGCGTTTTCAAACGGTGTATCAATATCTGGGTTAGCAATACCTGCCATCTTGTCGATGCTTAAGCCGAAGATCGCAACTTTCTCTCCATCAAACTCTTTAGTTATAAAAGAAGCACTTCGTGTTTCCGTCAGGTAAGGCTTAACAATCTTGTTGTCCGCTAAGGTATGAGTTTTATTGATATCCTCATTCGATAGATTCCAGTTACCGGCCAACAGTGGGAATTTGATTCTTTTCGCGAAAATCGCCACAGGTTCATTACCCATGTCTAATTCATGATTACCAAGCGTCATGGCATCAATATTGAGCGCATTCAACAGATCGGCGTTGGCTTTCCCCTTGAACAGAGAAAAGTACAAGGTGCCTTGAAAGCAGTCCCCAGCATGCAGGAACAGGGTTCCAACCTTTTGTCGCTGGGCATCTTGTTCTATCTGTTTAAAGCGCGTTGAAATTCGAGCAAAGCCACCAGCACTGACATAAGGTTCAATGATGTGGTTGTTCATTTTAAGTGATAGCTGTAATGAGGTTGGTTCGAAGTATGAGTGGGTGTCGTTGATGTGTGCCAACACTATTTTTGTCGGCTTATTCTTTTTAGTCATATTTTCTTCTCTCTTTGTCCCTTCATACTAGGTCGAGAATCATGACAGAATCGTGAATTTTATGAAACTGCACTGCAAAAAAATACTCGAGATAGATCAAAAATCTCATTTTGCGCCGTATAAATAATCAATGGGTTTTGTGACCGAAGAGCATACCGAATTGGTGATTTTCGATTATGATTAAAGATATCTGTTAGCTTTCAAACAATTAGCAGAGCCTTCCGTTAGGAGTAAGCCTATGCAATTAGAAAGAATCGAGATTTCTGGCTTTCGAGGTATCAAGCGCATGTCACTCGCGTTTGACGAGCTAACCACGCTTATTGGTGAAAATACTTGGGGTAAGTCTTCATTATTGGATGCCCTTTCCGTCGTTCTTCCTTCAGACGGTGTGCCATATCACTTTGAAATGACCGATTTTCATGTCGATTACTCTGTTTCACACCCACAATCTCAACATCTTCAAATTGTTCTCGCATTAAAGGCCAACGACAAGAGCGAACTCAACGCAGGTCGTTATCGTAAACTCAAACCGATTTGGGTTCAGGATGAGTTCGGTGTCTATCGTATTTATTACCGAATCAGCGCCACGTTAGAACAGTACGAAACTACCACTCACTACGCATTTTTAGGTTTGGACGGTAACCCACTCAAGCTTCACCATTCTGAAAAGCTCGCTCAAGAATTAATGACCTTGCACCCTGTGATTCGCTTACGAGATGCAAGGCACTTCGATCGTCCATTCAATGGCAAGTCACTTAACCACAATGGCCACATCCATGGCAATGCGAACGGCAATGGAGCTAACGGTAACGGTGGTAATAATGGCAACGGCAATGGACATGCTTCTAATGGAAATGGGAATGGAAACGCTCGTCAGGCTCGAATAGAAAAACGCATTGATAACACCTGCCGACGTTTAATGGCGATTCCAGGCCACGTAAACAAAGGCGAGATGCGCAGCAGTTTAGAATCGATGCAAAGCCTGATTGAACACTACTTTTCTTTCAAGAGTAACTCTCGACGTAATCCTAGAAAACAGCGCGATGGCTTACTCTATTCTGCAGGTGCTAATGATCAGAGCATTCATCAGCTTGTCGAAGAGACTAAGAACAAACAAACTCGCTTATTATTCATGGGGTTACTGAACGCGTATCTACAGGCTAAAGGGCCAAATGACTTAAGACGATGCGCGCGCCCTCTTTTGATCCTTGAAGATCCCGAAGGTCGATTGCATCCAACCCACTTGGCAAGGGCTTGGAGTTTGATGCAAAAACTGCCAATGCAGAAGATCCTCACCACCAACAGTGGCGATCTACTCGCAGCTGTACCTCTTCAATCGATTCGTCGATTGGTACGTCAGTCCGACAAAACCATCGCTAATCAACTCAACATGAACCACTTCAGTAAAGATGAGCTAAGGCGAATTGGTTTCCATATTCGCTTTCACCGTTCAGGTGCACTGTTTGCGCGTTGCTGGCTATTAGTAGAGGGCGAAACCGAAGTATGGCTGTTTAATGAGTTAGCCAACCAATGTGGTTACAACCTTGCTGCTGAAGGTGTGCAGATTATCGAATTCGCTCAATCAGGCCTCAAAGCATTGATTAAGGTCGCGCAAGAATTTGGCATCGATTGGCATGTGGTGACTGACGGCGATGCAGCAGGTAAAAAATACGCAGCAACCGTGCTATCAAAACTTGGTAATGACCAAGAACGTCATCGCTTAACTGAGTTGCCTGACAAAGACATCGAACATTACTTATACATGAATGGATTCGAGAACTTTTTCCGTGACATGGTTAAGATCCCTTACGACCACCCTATTCCTCCTAAGAAAGTCGTCGCTAAAGTATTGAAGAAACATGCAAAACCAGACCTTGCATTAGCTATCGTCTCGCATTGTGAAAACCAAGGGCAAGAATGCATTCCATTGTTGTTAAGGTGGACGCTAAAACGTGTTATCACCATGGCAAACGGGAATACCTAAGCCTTTAGCTTTTCTGATAGACGGTATAAGTTCTTCTGTAGATAAGAGCATCGTATTTTTAGAGTAACCAAAACCAAAAAAGGCACACCAAATGGTGTGCCTGTATAAATCGATATACAAATTAATTGGGGGTTATCTTGCAAGAGTTCACAGTGACTAAACTAGGACCAGCTTATCGAATTAAGCCTTTGCTTGTTTAGCGTGTTGTTCAACAACTTCCGAAGATTGGGTCGATTTCTCGTGAAGCCATAACCCCGTTGCTTTCATTAAGTATCCAAATACACCACCAAGCAGTAAAGATGGCACTACAAGTTGCCAATCGCCACCTGCGGCAAACGTTGCACAGCAACCAATGAAGGTTCCTGGGATATAACCTAGCCACGCTTGTTTTGCTTGAATACACATAAAGAAAGCGACAATAGCAGTAATCACATAGCCTAAAATCTCTAACCCTGCGAAGGTTGAGCTTTCGATAATCACCATTGCCCAGAATACGCCTGTCATGTTGGTTAGTAAGCTACCTGCCAATCCTTTTACGCCGCCTGTTGGCGAAGCAAAGTAACTGGTGCAACCTAAGAAACCTGCCCATGACAATAAGCCGAAAGAGATAGCTATCCATCCCCAAAGACCTGACAAAATACCTGTTGTTAATGAAATCGCGACTAATGTACTCATACTATTTCTAAAGCCTAATTACGTAATTGAACGCAACCGGATTTAGCCTCACTTAAAATCAAGTAAGCATACTATGGTAAGAACGCCTTCTTTTAGCCGATCGTGATCACATTAATAATGTACGCAAATGTGCATTTATCACTAGATAGAGACCGGAATCGCTTATTCAACACATTTAGTTATAAGGGCTGTTAACCTTTCGAGCTTGATTTTGCAGCCTTTGTGGGAAATTTATACAAGACAGGGGCTTTGACGTGTAGCTAGCCTACATGAAAAGGCGATAACGCAGTAGAAATGAACCACAAGGGCTGCCCGAAGGGTTCGAGCTAGGCGCCCCCGCAAAAATCGCTTTATACTTTGTTGAAGAATATTTGCTTAGAATGACTAGGCTACATACTCTTCGCCGCGTCTAAAACGATTTTACCTCGAACAAAACTTAACCACGAAAGGTCAACAGCCCCTAGCCTTTTATCAAATTACCGTTATAGAACTGACGGTTTGCCTTTCATCATACGCTTGCCTTCACGCTTAATACATTCAGCAAGTGGGTTTTCCGCCATATCGGCACGCCAAATGAATGACAGCGTACGTTCCATCTCAAGCTCCGGAACATTCAATGTAACGAGCTGACCTGATTCAACAAACTGCTCGACGTCTAGATAAGGTAAACACGTTAAATATGGGCCGTTTGCTACCAAACTTCTTAAAACAGGAACGTGTTCATACTCTCGCCAAACATCAAGATCACCAATTAAATGATGAATAGAGCTATCAAAAACTTTGCGAGTACCCGAACCGTGTTCGCGTAATACCCACTTCGCTTGCTCTAGTTGCGCCAAACTCACTCTTTCACGCTTCGCAAACGGGTGATGAGCGGATGCAACTACCGTTAAATGGTCCGTACACCACACTTCTTGGTGAACTCGGCTGTCGTCACAACGGCCTTCGATAACACCCAAGTCATATTTGTAATCTAATACGCCATCGATAACGGCGTCGGTACTTTGTACACCGAGCGAGATTCTCATCTCTGGAAAGTCGTTATCAATAATACTGATGAGGTCTGGAACCAAGTGTTCTGCGGGTGTTTGGCTCGCACCTAATTTGAGCTCTCCGCTCAATAAATGCTGCTCATAGAAGCCCATTTCTATTTGCTGTGCGTCTTGCAGTAAACGCTTCGCTTTTGGCCTTAGCCACATGCCCCAATGAGTAAGGGCCATTTGCTTGCCCTGCCTTTCAAACAAAGGCCTGCCGAGCATTTTTTCCAACTGTGCAAGAGACATACTTGTCGCTGATTGAGTCAACGCCAACTTGTCTGCGGCAATACTAACACTCCCGGAATCTGCCACTGCATCAAATACCGCGAGTTGCTTTAATGAATAACGCAAAATTCATCCTTAATGCTTTTAATTATTTGTGTCCTGATGCTCGTTTTTTATCAAGCCGATGAGCAATCGATTTCATTCTACTCGTAACCCAAGCTATATCAATAAATTTGATGTGGTTTTTAAAAATTATCAATTTTACCTCTACCTCGCTACCCCCTAATCTGGAATGGCAGGACACAACGAGCCCTGCAAAACATTACTGATTAACCATTACGGATTAACCAAGTCATTAACACTAGGAATTACACATGACGGATTGTTCAAGGGGGGGATATGGCAACCAGCACTTCTGAAAATCATCAACTGTTCTCACCAACAGAAATGATGGCGGAAGCAGAGAAGTTTGCATTAAGCAAAGCAAATAAAACCAGCAGCATGACATTGAGTTTGGCAATCATGGCTGGCGCATTCATCGGGCTTGCTTTTTTATTCTACATCACGGTAACCACGGGCAGCGCTGGTGCTGGATGGGGATTGAGTCGCTTAGCTGGCGGTCTTGCATTCAGTATGGGGTTAATCCTGATTGTGATTTGCGGTGGCGAGCTGTTTACCAGCTCAGTGTTATCAAGCATCTCATGGGCAAACAAGCAGATTACCTTCACTAAGATGCTGTCTATTTGGGGCAAGGTCTATGTCGGTAACTTTATCGGTGCCATGTTCCTTTTGGCCCTAGTAAGCGCAGCTGGCTTGTATCAATTGGATGGTGGGCAATGGGGCTTAAATGCTCTGAATATTGCTCAACACAAGCTACACCACAGCCCTGTTCAAGCTTTTGCTTTGGGTGTGCTTTGTAACTTGTTGGTGTGTTTAGCCATTTGGTTAACGTTCAGCTCTGCTAATGCGATGACCAAAGCCATGATGACTGTATTACCCGTGGCAATGTTCGTTAGCTCAGGCTTTGAACACTGTGTGGCGAATATGTTCATGGTTCCACTAGGCATCACGATTCAAGCATTCGCACCAGAAAGTTTTTGGATGCAAATTGGCGCAACACCAGCCCAGTACGCAGACCTAAACATCATGAAATTTGTCACCGCAAACTTGGTGCCTGTAACAATCGGCAACATTGTAGGTGGTTCGGTATTGGTCGGCTTAGCCAATTGGAGCATCTACCGCCGCCCACAACTTAAAGCAGCAAAAATTACTGCAATTACACAAACAACAGAAATTACGTCAGTTAAGGAAATCACTATGAACACAGCAACGACTATCAAGCAAATCATGAACACTCAACCAATTACACTAAGCGTAGAAATGCCTACATCAGTGGCGATTGATTCACTTTTAGACGCTCAACTTGTTAGCGCCCCTGTTTGCGATGTTGAAGGTCGTCTTGTTGGTATCTTCTCTGTTCACGACGTAATGGTTGACCTTTGGTGCCAAGATTACATCCCAACTAAAGGCCAGAAAGTCGTAGACCTAATGAGCCGTGACGTTGTGGCAATCGATGCAAACGACAAACTGGTTGATGTCGCTGAGTTCCTATGTATCGACAAAGAGCAACTGTACCCTACTACAAGCATGGGCTTCGCAACTCGCCTGACTTCTCTTTCTCTAGAAGAGCGTGCAAAAGCGATGAAAGTGAGCCAGCCACATATGCTTCCAGTATTGGAAAACGGTGTGATGGTGGGTGTTCTTACTCGCACTGAGGTGATGCAAGCACTTCGCCCTATCTACGGTGAACGCCTAAACGTGGTTCCAAAAGCGGAACTAGAAACGGCTTAACTGGCTAAGGGTTTAACTTGCAGTGGTTTAATCTACAGTGCCTGAATCTAAAGTGGATTAACTTGCAACGGTTTAACTAGGAAGCGTGTAGCTAACGACTGTTTTACTAGGAAGTGGTTAGCTAACTAGGACAAGGTTGAACAATTAGGGATTAGTTGTTCACCTCGAAAATCAGTCATGGCAACGTTGACTGGCTAAAAGTAAATGGTGGCTTAAAGCGCAACTAAAGGTTTGACACAAAACAGATCTAAACGCGTTACCATTTACCATAATAAAAAGGCGCAAAGTGAATACTTTGCGCCTTTCTCTTTTTCTAACTGTTGCTTTTGCTTTCTAGGTATCAGGTATCGATTCAACTTTTGGTGTTACATAAAAGATTGATACCAGCTAGCGATCATCAATAGCTAGATTACTTCTTTACACCTTCAACGTGTAGATCCATATCTACGTAGCTTGAAGCGCCCATTACTGGAATGTTGAAGTCAGCAAGTTCTAGACGAGTTGTACCAACGAAACCAGCACGCTCACCGCCCCAAGGGTCTTGACCAGCACCGATGAATTCAGCTTCGATAACGATTGGCTTAGTTACGCCGTGAAGCTTAAGGTCACCCATTACTTCAAGTTTGCCGTCGCCTTTATCAACCACTTTTGTGCTGTTGAAAGTAGCGTCAGAGAATTTACCTGCATCAATGAAGTCAGAGCTACGGATGTGCTTGTCACGCTCTGCGTGGTTTGAATCAAGGCTTGTTGTATCAATAGTTACGTTTACTTTTGATGCTTCAACGTTGCTTTCATCAAATGAGAAATCACCTGAGAATGTGTTAAAACGGCCTTGGATAAAGCTGTAGCCTAGGTGGCTAACTTTAAAGTTAACTGAAGCATGCGCACCTTTTGTATCAATCACGTAATCAGCGGCGTTCGCAGCGAAAGGCATTGCCATAGCAAATGCTAATCCTGTAGCGATAATTGACTTTTTCATTTTGAAGCTCCTATCATTTTTCGTAGCGTATCGTCTTTGTCGATAACGTGGTGTTTTATCGCCGCTAAGGCGTGCACTGATGCCATAATGATCAGTACCCATGCAGCATAGTAGTGAACCGTACCTGCGAGATCAGATTGGTTTGCAAACAGTTCGCCCATACTTGGTACAGTCAACCAATTGAATACCTCGATCCCGCGGCCATCTGATGTTGAAATCAAATAACCTGAAATAAATAAAACCGCTAAGTTGATGTACATGAAGCCGTGAGCGATCTTCGCTGCTGCAACTTCATAGCTTTTACCTTCCACTTTAGGTGACGCGGTAACAAGTTTCCAAACCAAGCGGATAACGGTAACGGCAGCCAAAAGAATGCCTACCGAACGGTGATAGTCTGGCGCTGTTTTGTACCACTCGCTGTAGTATGAAAGATCAACCATCCACAGGCCTACACCAAATAAGCCAAATACCGCGAGAGCTGAAATCCAATGCATCGCTCTTGCTAAAGGGTTGTAATTTCTAACGTTGTTGTCCATGCATCTCTTCCGAATGTTAACGAGTAGTGTAGTTTCGAAAAGCGTACCCTACACCAAGTTTGTGTAACATATTATTTACCAAGCTTTACATTGGTAACATCATTTCAAATTAAACGAGTTGTTCAAATTATTTGAACAAGTTTGGGCTAAACGTTAGATTTCAACGATTTGTTCGATCTCGTAAAGCTCGTCTGAGATATCTAACATTTTACGTTCCATCACTTTTTGGGCGTCTTCTATCCCTTTGTTGTAGTAGACCGCACCAAACTTTTTACTTATGAAGTCGACCAAGAATTCCGTGTCGAACTGGCCAAGCTCCACATCGAGTTCATCTTGCAGGTATTTTTGAAGAGTATGAGTGAGCTCAGACTTTCGCTTCGAATCTAGTTGAATGGTCATGAATGTTTCCAAGTAAAGAGTAAATAAATCCATCGTGAACAGCTGACTAAACTATAATCTAGCTAACTCACTGGTAACTTTGCTGCTAAAGATAGTCTTTCTAACTGATTAGAATTCCTCATAATTTAGAATACAGACCAGCGAAGTGCCAGTGCTATCCATAAAATCGCTCCGTAATCGCTAATTTTGATAGAGGGATCAAGAACTCGCACTTTGGCGATAGGTAATGACACATTAATTACCGTACTATTGCCCATCAATAAGATAGTAACTGTGTATAAGGGACTTCATTGTTATTAGATCTCGTGATTAAAAGCGTCAATCAGTTTCAAGACGATTGTCTAAAACTCTGTGAGCGTCATTACCCTACGGTGCATAACCAAGGGATCAGTGAGCATCACATCGGTAAAGCCTTTGCCCGACGAATGGAACACACCTTCGTAAGCTTTAATCATGCGAGTAACATTAGCCCACTTGAAATGCTCTCCTCTCGAGAAACGCCCCGCCACTTCCGAATCTCTTCTGAAATCGGCACAGTTTGGATGATTAGCCACCATATGGTAAGCGCGGGAAAAACGTGTCGTAAAAAATTGATGCTAGACATTCATAACTGGCAGCAAGAGTACGGATTCGCCATTCAACCCAATGACGTTTTGATCATTGTTTCTGACCATTGGATAAGCCGAAGTAAAAACAGTGGTGAGTTGTTGCACTGGTGGATGGGAGAGCTCCCAGACGAGATAACCGAATACAGCCAACAAGGTATCACGTTAAGAGAGAGTGATTCTCAATTCGCTGCTGATTTAAATAACAACTTTAGAATCAGTCCGTGCTTTATTAAATTTGGCCACCCACTAAAACGGTCAGGGAATCAACAATTGGTTCGTAAATACCTGCAACTTTATGCCGTACTTCAATGGTAGGGATAATACGGGTCAACTTTTTCATTCAATATTGAAAGAAAATTGTTAGACCTTCATCCCAATATTTTATAAAAGACATCCAGTCATTGTTCATTAATTATTCGAACGTTCTAATCGATTTATTAATAACGGTTCTTCCGATGCTATCGATTTTGAGAGGTAGATATCACTTCTATGTAACCAGTTAAGTATCTTTATTTTCTAACTTTGACATTCACCCATAATCTAAGCCTTTAACCCTACTTTTCTCTGGTGTATCGCTGTTCTAGCTTTATATTGGTTGGGATTGATATGTAAGGCGTTACTCAGCCATTAAATTCACAGCAACTATCAAACCTAGTGAATGATAAGTTAAATTAATGGTTAATATCATTTATCATGCTGATTTTTCGTTAATTATATTTATTTAAATATTGACCCTGCAAATGAGTTTTTATTAATTGACAATTTACTAACACCTGTCAATATTGTGACAGCCATGACGTATATTTTCGTCATTGAATAAACACCTTTATTAGCGACTATGATTTTATCAGACAGAAGTGAATTTATTAGCTGTATATCTGTGGATGCCGATATGCAGTTTATTGCGAAATATCAAGACCTAACACTGCGAAGTGTCTATCAACCTATATTTGACGACTCAATGACTCAGATAGGCGTAGAGGCTTTGGTGCGTATTTCGAATAGCAAAGGGGATACTGTTCGTCCTGATCACTTCTTCCATTCAGATGACACCTCATGCACAGACAAAATCAATGTAGAGAGACTCAGTCGCGCTATCCACATTCGTAACTTCGCACAGTCAACTATCCGTCATTTGCACCTATTCTTGAACGTTCTTCCAAACGTTGGTGAGTTATTTGCTGCAGAAAAAGTCAGTGACAGCCTTCTGGCAAAACGTCTTCATGAGCTGAACCTTTCATGTGAGCAGATCGTGATGGAGTTGGTAGAGCTGAATGCCGAAAGTGAAGAGCGCTTGAAAGATGCAGCCCTCTCTCTTGCGGAGAATGGTTTTCAGATCGCGGTCGATGATTTCGGAACGCAAGCATCAACGGAACAACGCGTACGCCACATCAACCCTCATATCATTAAGATCGATCGCTCAGTGATGTTAGATTTTGAGCAAGGTGACACACGAGAAATGGAATTAGTTCTAGAGCTCGCGAAGCAAATTGGCGCTAAGACTGTCATCGAAGGCATTGAAACAGAGCATCAACTCGCGGCAATGCAAAGCTTGGGTTTCGACATGTACCAAGGCTACCACCTAGCCATGCCTAAGCCGATTGAATTGGATATCCGTTTAGCAATCTAAAGCCACCCCTCCTTTTCTTAAAGCCGCTGACCACTGGTTAGCGGCTTTTTAATACCTGTCACTTAACACACTCCTTTGTTCACGAAGTGCTTTGTTCGTGTAGCGGTCGTCACATCGTTTTCTCTGCATACAGATGTTTACTTAAATCAGTGTTGTGCTAAATCATGCGCATAAAAAAGCCCAGTCAAAAATGACTGGGCTGGCTTAAAAGAATCTGTTTTATATCAATCCCTAATAACCCGCAGTGGACGGTTTGATTCTATATAGAATAGCGAACATCACTGGTACTACTATTAGCGTTAGTACTGTAGCAAAACCTAAGCCTGCCATGATGGTAATCGCCATCGAGCCGAAAAATGCATCGAATACCAAAGGAATCATACCCAAGATAGTCGTTAGTGCTGCCATAGATACCGGTCGTACACGACTAATCGCACTGTCGACAACCGCTAAGTATGGGTCTTTACCTGTTGATAGCTCACTGTTGATCTGGTCAAGCAATACGATGCCGTTCTTCAAAATCATGCCGCTTAGACTCAACAAGCCTAGGAACGCCGTGAAGCTGAATGGCATATTGGTACCTAACAGACCAATTGAAACACCAATGATAGAGAGTGGAACCGTAAACCAAATCACAAGCGGCTTACGAACCGAGTTAAACAGAAGCATCGTGATGATAAACATCAGCAAGTAACCCATTGGAAGCGAACCAAACAAAGATTCTTGCGCATCTTTAGAGCTTTCGTACTCACCGCCCCAGCTAATGCTGTAACCTTCTGGTAAATCTAATGCTTCTACCTTTGGTTTCACACGAGCAAACAGACTCGCTGGTGTTTCATCACCAAGTACATCGTGGTCAGCCAATACCGTTAGCGTACGTTTTCTGTCGCGACGCTGAATCAGTGGCTCAGACCATTGAAGCTCTACGCCATCTATCACTTGCTCAACTGGGATGTAAGTTTGTAGCGATGGGCTCCAAATCTTCACATTGTTTAGCGATTCGAAATCAAAACGCTCTTCTTCCGGTAAACGCGCTACGATAGGTAACATATGAGTACCATCACGCAGTAGGCCGATGTTGTAACCACCAAACGCCATCTGTAACGTCTCAGACAGATCAGTTTTTGAAATGCCTAGGCGACGAGCCTTAGATTCGTTGAACAGCGGCACAAGTTCTTTTGTGCGTTCACGCCAGTCGTGACGAACATTTCGAGAGCCTAGATCAGCAAGCAAGATGTCTTCGACTTCAACCGCAATGTTACGCAGTACTTGTGGATCGGCACCGATGATACGCGCTTCAATTTTTGAAGCCGGTGATGGGCCAAACTCAATCAACTTGAACTGGAACGTCGGTTGTTCAAATTCGTTCGCTAAGTCTTTGTCTAACGCCGCTAGAGCCTTAAACATAGTGTCACGATCAGTCGTTCTAACTTGTAACTGGGCGTATGCTTCGTAGCTTTTCTCTGGTTGGTATGTCAGAGCGAAACGTTGCATGCCCTGCCCAACCGTTGTGGTTACAAACTCTACGTCGTCTTGTTGGCGAATGTAGCTTTCAACCTTTTCAGTCTGCTTAATGGTTTCACGAACATCGGTACCCTCTGGCATCCACATGTCGACGTAAAACATTGGCGTGTTTGATGGCGGGAAGAACTGTTGCTTCACCATACCAAAGCCAACAATTGATGCCGCTAGCAGAGCAATCATGCTCACTACCGTTAACCATCTGAAGCGCAATGCAAATTTCAGAGAAGCGCCGAATACAACAAACAGAATGCCTTTGTATGGGTCTTCGTTTGCATCAACCTTGTCTTCTTCTTTCAGCATCATTTCTGCAAGGAATGGCGTCAGTGTTAATGCCGTAACCCAGCTCAAGAACAATGAGAAACACAGTACCCAGAACAGTGAGCCCATGAACTCGCCTGTTGCGTCTTTCGACAAACCGATCGGCGCAAAGGCTGTGATAGCGATAATGGTCGCACCCAACAGTGGCCATTGTGTTTGTGTCACGATGTCTTTTGCTGCTTGAAGTTTGGTCTTACCTTTCTTCAAGCCAACCAGAATACCTTCAACGACAACAATCGCATTATCCACCAGCATACCCAGTGCGATAATCAGTGCACCCAGTGAGATACGGTGCAGTTCAACATCGTTGTAGTCCATCAGGATGAAGGTACCGAATACCGTCAATAGAAGAACCAAACCGATGATCAAACCACTGCGTAAGCCCATTGCGAACAACAAAACAATGATAACGATGGCTACCGCTTCAACTAGGCTGATTAAGAAGTCAGCCACTGATTTATCGACTTCTTGCGCTTGGTTGTAGAAGTAGTTCAGCTCTACACCCGCTGGTTTAATGCTTTCTAGGCGATCCAGTTCTGCATCCAGTGCTTTACCGATCTCAACCACGTTTACGCCTGAAGAGAACGCAATACCTAAGTTGATTGCTGGTTTGCCGTTGTACGTTAATACATTGCCTGGCTTTTCTTGAATACCACGGGTCACTTCTGCGACATCTTTCAAGCGAATCAGGTTACCTGTATCGCGACCATGAATGATCAGGTTTTCTAGCTCTTCAACCGTGCTCAACGTGCCGTTTGGCTTGATCGTTAGGCTTTGACCATTCAGCATCACCTCGCCTGCCGATACCACACTGTTTTGCTGTGCTAACAGTGACGTAACCGTCGACATATCTAGGTTCAATGCGGCTAAGCGTTCCAGTGACATCTCAACAAACAGTTGTTCTTGTTGGTCACCTGCAATGCTAACTTTACCGACACCGTCAACCAGTTCGATTTCGCGCGTTAGGTAATCTGCGTACTGTTTCAGCTCAACGTAATCGTAACCGTCACCGGTCAGCATGATCATCACACCGAATACATCACCAAAATCATCAATGATTTGAACGGAATTCACACCACTTGGCAATGTTGGCTGTAGATCGTTGATCTTACGGCGCATTTCATCCCAGATTTGTGGCAGCTCGTCCGGACCGTAGTCCATCTTCATGCTGACCATAATTTGAGACATACCATTCGATGAGGTCGATGTGATCTTATCGATGTAAGGGAGCTGTCTTATCTCTTTTTCAAGCGGGTAAGTCAGTTCTTCTTCAACTTCCATAGACGTAGCGCCAGGGTAAGTTGAAATAATCATTGCATCTTTAATGGTAAAAGCTGGGTCTTCTAAACGGGATAGATTACCAAAAGACGTCACACCGCCAATGGCCAAAATGACTAGAAACAGCCAGCTGATTACTTTGTTCTTTATTGAATATTCTGCGATGTTCATTCTGCTTTTCCTGACAATTGGATTCCGTCACGGAGTTTTCTTAGATTCGAATTTACGAGTAGCTCACCTTGCTCAACACCATGAGCGATAAGTGCGCCTTGGCCGCTGATCTTGTCGACTTCCACTTCGCTTTTGAATGCTTGGCCGTCTTCCATTTTCCACACGTAAAATTGGTTCGCTTCAGCGCCGGCTTGTAGCGTCGTCATCGGCAACTGGTAGCCTTGAACATCACTTAGGCCTGCTTTTGCCATGTCGACATTTACTGTAACGCTCGTACCCGGCAGAATTTCACTTTCAGGTTGTTGCATCTGCATCCAAAACTCGTATGTACGTGATTGTGGATGCAATTCACTGGTGTGCTCTAGATACGTCAGAGGATATTCTCCAGAATGACCACCAAAGGTCGCTTCAGGACGGTAGCTACTTGAGCGCATATCAGGGCTGATCGACGCTAAGATTGAATCGGATACTTGGATTCGTACGTAAACTTTATCGTTCTGATACAAACTAAGAAGCGTTTCACCCGGTGTCGTGTTTTCAAAACGCTGCTTATCAACGGTAGAAACCGTGCCTGAAAATGGTGCTAGCAACTCTGTATAGCTCAGCTTGCGTTGTGCCGCAGCCAAATTAGCCGATGCCAGTTTGTAGTTAGCGGTGAGTTGGTCGTGTTCCGATTGCGACAACATCTTGCTACCAAACATCTCAGTGCCGCGAGACAATTGCTTGCTCGCCAATTTAAATTGAGATTGAGCGTCTATTAGATCTTGTTTGTATGTCGCGTTGTCTAGGGTCGCCAGTAGCTGACCTTTTTCAACTTTGTCACCCGCTTCAACCAATACTTGCTGAATCTCACCAGCAAGCTTAAATGCCAACGGTGTCAGTTCTGCAGGCATCACCTGTCCGTTAAAACTTCTGAATTGATCAGTAAGTGGTGCGCCAACTTCAAAAGTTGAAACCAAAAGTGAAGGTTGTTCACGGTGGTCTGTTTCGTTATTACAAGCTTGAAGTAATAACGCAGATGCAACCACAACTGATAATTTGGAAAGGTTCATTAAATACCGCCCTCACGTAACCAAGCTTTTACTTGCTGTCCATCTGATAACACATCTACACCTGCTTCTACGATTAGGTCGCCAGAAGATAGGCCATCGATCACCTTACCTTGTTCATCAAGGGTGACTTGTACTTTAGAAATCAATTGCGATTTTGGGTTGTAGCGCCACAGTTCACCGTGGTCTGCGTCTTTGCTTAACCAAGCAGAATCAACAATACCAATGCCGTAGTCCGCTCTGTTTTTCTGAACTTCCACTTGCGCTGTCATGCCGGAAAGCAGATTGATGTCTTCAGGCTTTTCGATAGACACAACCGCTTGATAACTGTTGGTGTCTTCGTCTGGTTGCGTTGAAATCTCTTTGAAACGCGTTGGGATACGAATGCCGCGGTGGCTATCCATCACAACCCACATGTTTGAGCTTGTTAGGTCTTGAATTGAACGGTCTTCAAGCTTTGATACCGGAATAGAGAAAGTCACATCCATTTCGCTGTGATTCAAAATGTTAAGTACCGGCTGCTTTTCTGCGATCAATTGATATTGCTTACCAAACACCATCGATACCACACCATCGAATGGAGCAACTAATGTGGTGTAACCAAGGTTTGTTTTTGCTTGGTCCAACTCAACTTCAGCGGCAGTAAAGGTGTTTACGGCTTGGTCGTAGTAATCCGTACTCACAAGTTTCTTCGAGTACAACTCAGACGCTTGCTTGTATTGGCTGTTTGCCAGATCAAATTTTGCTTGTGCTGCATCAACTGCAATACGGTAATCCGTCGCATCTAACACGGCGAGTACTTGCCCTTTCTTCACTTCTTGTCCCATGCGAACAGAGAAAGTTTCAATATCTCCACCCACATTGAAAGAAAGCGCAGCACGATCGGTCGCATCCACTTTTGCGATAAAACTATCAAGCTCCATATCTGTCTGTTGAGGGATCTCAAACAGCTTTACTGGCTTAACAACTTGAACGGTTTCTTCTGACTGAACCTTATTACATCCGGTCAAAGAGCCTGCGAGTAATAGTGCAGCAAACGCCACGCCTATCTGCTTACTCGTCTTGGCTTGAATAGACAACTTGGATTGCATGATGCTTCTCCATTTAATTATTATGATTTATTACACAGGTGGGCAGTATATTGAAAATTTTAGATTCCACAAGCTTTACTTTCCACCTGTGCAGTATTTTTTATTTCAGTAAAAACAGTGTAGAATGTGGTAATCAGGTAAATGTGTGAAATGAAGATGACTGAAAAGAAACAAGGTAGAAGAAGCGCGAAAGACGCTGAAGAAACTCGATTTCAAATTATGGCGGTTGCAGCGGATATGTTTTGTGACTGTGGTTATGACCGTGTATCACTGCGAAACATCAGTGAAAAAGCTGGGGTATCCCATAGCCTTATCCGCCACCATTTTGGTAGTAAAGAAAAGATATGGCATGCAATAAGTGATTGTTTACATGACTATTTTCAGTCTTACATCAGTAAGATTGTTGAAGAGTTGCCAAAAGATATTGCACCGAACATCTCTATCTACTTGTTTAGTATGCGTCTTTTCACCAACATGATTCATTCACGCAGACCAATGCAGCTAATTTCAGATTCTGTTCGACAAGAAGACAACTTGGTTGATTATTTTATCGACAACGTTGGTGATGTTGAGAAAGAAATTAATGAACTAGCAAAACAATATAACGACGTTAATCCAGACAATCTGATCAATATTTACGAAGTTAAATGGCAAATGATCATTTACGCTAACGCTGCGGTTTGTTTAACCCCGTTCATGGAAAGCACATGGAACGAAGGTGACATGAAAACTTCACCTGAAGAATCCCTACTCAAGCATTGGCAACTCTTCAACTCACAAATGGTTAGTAAGTTTCGAATCGAGGATGAGTGGGTACTTAATCCAACTGCATTAGAAGAGCTGATTTACGAAGTACCTTGTGTGTGGAAGTGCAATCAAGAACATCATTAATCCGATGCTTTTGTTTGCCCTGCCCATAAATTAATTTACTTGATATAAAAAAGCGCCGTTACAGAATCAACTGTAACGGCGCTTTTTAGTATCTTATATATTGTAGATCTTTAATCTGGCTGATTAACGACGTGCTTTGCCACGGTTTTGGTGGATCTTAAGCTTCGCTTTCATCTTACGTTTTTCTGACGAGCGACTCTTGCTACGACCACTGCGATCAGGTGCAAGGTCTTTTTCAAGGCTTGGGTCAAAGCCATCTAACCACTCTTGAGGCAGGCGCGTATCCAGTAGTCGCTCAATGTCACCCAATAGGTAAGCTTCGTCTTGGCTCATCAATGAAATTGCCAAACCGCTGTTACCGGCACGACCTGTACGACCAATACGGTGAACGTAGTCTTCTGCTTTAAACGGCATATCGTAGTTCACAACTTGTTCTAGTTGCTGAATATCGATACCACGCGCTGCAACGTCCGTCGCGATCAACGCTCGAACTTTACCTGACTTGAAATCGTCCAGTGCTTTTTGACGTGCACCTTGGCTCTTATCGCCATTGATTGATGCCGCTTTAATGCCGTCTAGTTTAAGCTCTTTTACTAGCGCATCGGTACCCTGCTTAGTTTTAGTGAATACAAGCACTTGTTGCCAGTTCTTTGAACCGATCAAGTAAGCCAGAAGTTCACTCTTACGCGATTTATCAACCGGATAAACCATCTGAGTCACAGTGTCGGCGGTGCTGTTTTTCGGCGTCACCTGAATTTCACTTGGCGACTTCATCATGCGGTACGCAATCGCTTTGATTTTGGTATCGAACGTTGCTGAGAAGAACAAGGTTTGGCGAACTTCGTTCATACGCGAAAGAATGCGCTTGATGTCTGGCATAAAGCCCATATCCAACATACGGTCAGCTTCATCCAATACCAACACTTCTGTTTGGCTTAACATGATGTTCTTAGTGAACATGTGGTCAATCAAACGGCCAGGTGTCGCGACTAAGATATCTGCGCCACCACGTAATTTGTCGGTTTGAACCTTCATACTCACGCCGCCATACGCTACAACCACTTTAATGTCAGTGCCCTTCGCGTAGCTAGTTAGGTTGTCGAACACCTGCTGTGCCAATTCACGGGTTGGTACTAATACCAATGCACGAACTAACTTAGGGTTTGGAATCACGTTGTCTTTAGTTTCGATTAATCTTTGGATAATCGGTAAACCAAACGCAGCCGTTTTACCCGTACCTGTTTGAGCACCCGCCAGTACGTCTTTGCCTTCTAATACCAATGGAATCGCTTGTTCTTGAACACTGGTTGGAGCCGTAAAGTTAAGCTCTGATAGCGTAGCAAGAAGGTGCTCAGACAATCCTAGTTGGTTAAAAGATTTAGTAGTTTCAGACATAGTATGATGCTCAAAGATTAAATAGGCGCGGATTGTAGCAAACCTGCATTACGCTGTTTACCTTTCCTTTTGATTTTTCTTCAATTGAAGTGCATTAAATTGGTTTGCTTCTTCTAAAACACTCGGATACAACTCATTAAAGTGACACTGCAACGTATCATAGTGACGTTCGAGGTCTTCATAGCAAGATTTAAGCATCCCTAGCTTTGGCCGTCTCAAAGCCATTCGTTGCAATACCATTTCTATGGATGACATCTCTTGATAGCTCTCTAACCACCTCTGCTCAGCCATTTTCTGGTGAACAGAAATGAAGTGCTCAGGCCAATGTGGCTCTTGGTGCTCAAAGATCTGCTGATGGCTGTCGGAGCAAAAATGCTCAAGTGATTGTGTCGAGAACTGAGGCCAATGATTAGCTAAGCAGTGGTCCCAAAATACATCGAGTGCAATAGGCGCAAAGCGTTTTGTTTGATCTGAAAAGAGAGATTTTGCAGAGCGAGACACATCATGACGGTCAGTATAGCTATCGACAAATCGATGAAGTCGAATGCCATCAGAAAGTGAATCTGAGTAGTGTTTATTTGGGTCGCCTTTAACGAAGTCACCTAACAGGTTACCTGCTAAGTTGCTGTTGCAGTGCTGAGCGATGTGAAGGTGTGCGAGAAAGTTCATTGAACCTCATTAAAGTATCGAGAACTAAGTAACATGGTAAACGTACTCGTTTGTCTTCGCGAACTTTAATGAGGATAGTTTTGGTATGACGTGTGAGCGAATGAGATTTGCTCAGTCTAAGAATTGTCTATTTTGAGAACATTGAACTCTAAAATCTTAACTAAGGAAAACCCTAGTTAGAAGATTTGAACAGTTCTTCTGCTAATTGTTTAACTGTCTGCTCATAGTCAGACAAATCAATGCCAATTTCCATAGCATCTAACAACTCAAGACTTTCGTCATTATAAGATTGGTCACTCATTGTGCCCCCTCTATTCCTTGGTGTGGACATGATGTCCTGTTAACTAGTGCACCATCTTGGACTTATATTATGTCACTTTGATGAACGCACTCTACTCTACCCATTCCATATTTATAGCTTGAAGCTACTCGCGATCATTAACGCTTGTTTACGCTAAAGGGGTATACGCGAACGACATATGTACTGCCACCTTACACCAAGTACAACAAATTACTCTACAAATTTTGAAGCAGATCATGGTCAAACGTTTGCTTCACCCTTTTCAACACCTAACCCTCAAATACATGTAAATTAATATTTACAGTGGATACTTTAAATTACATTAGATGTTGCATTTGGAATTAAACTCAATCAGAATACTTCAAAATCGAGATATTCTTTGGGTTTATGCGCTTAAGCTAGAAGAATTACAATGAAAACACACTCTAACGTAAAGAATTATATACAATGAATAAATCAAAGGTTTTTGGTAGTACTTTGATCATTGCAGGCACAACGATTGGTGCTGGCATGCTCGCTCTTCCACTTGCTTCTGCAGGTATTGGCTTTTCAACTTCACTTTTCTTAATGCTTGGTTTGTGGGCTTTAATGGCGTTCACTGCCTTACTAATGGTCGAGCTTCACCAATTCGCAGAATCTGATGCCACCCTACACACTTTAGCTCACACAATTTTAGGGACGAAAGGAAAATGGATTGCGAGCTTCGCAGTGATGTTTCTGTTTTACGCTTTATGTGCTGCCTACATCGCGGGCGGTGGTGCTCAGTTTAACCAACGTATTTCCGATATCGCGGGCATTGAACTCAATGGCCAAATCACGACCCTTCTATTCACCCTGTTGGTTGCTGGCGTTGTGACGATTGGTACACACAGTGTCGATAAAGTTAACCGAGTTTTATTTGGCTTAAAGCTGGTTGCGATGGTTCTGGTACTTAGCTTCCTAGCACCTAACATCACTTCTCAGTACTTACTGAGCATGCCTTTACAACAAGGTCTGATTGTTGCGGCTATCCCGGTTGTGTTCACCTCTTTCGGTTTCCACGGCAGCATCCCATCGATAGTCCGATACCTAGATGGCGACGTTCGCTCTTTACGCAAAGTAATGATTGTTGGTTCTGCGCTACCTCTGGTTATCTACGTATTCTGGCAGAGCGTTACTTTGGGCGTAGTAAGCCAAGAACAACTGTTGTCAGACACGAGTTTGGGTGCACTTTTAGTTTCGCTTTCGCAAACCGTTCATCAATCAAATCTCAGCGTGATTGTTGGTGTGTTCGCTGACCTTGCACTTCTTACCTCATTTATTGGCGTGAGCTTAGGTCTATTCGAATTTATGGGTGACTCGCTCAGCAAAAAACTAGGCAGTGCAAAGCGCGTTAAAACCGCTGTTATCACCTTCTTACCGCCATTGGGCTTCGCCTTGTTTTACCCACAAGGTTTCATCATGGCGCTGGGCTATGCTGCGATTGCACTTTCAGTTCTAGCGATTCTTCTACCTACCGTAATGGTTTACAAAGTTCGCTACACAGATTTCTCAGTAAAATCTCACGGTACAGAAGCGACTTACCAAGTCTTGGGTGGGAGCAAAGCGCTATTTTTAGCGGGTAGTGTTGGCGTATTTATCATTGCGATTCAAATCCTTATTTCAGTAGGGTTACTGCCTTCTTTAGGCTAATAAACCTATACAGAACTAATTTACTTGATATAGATCTCATAATTGATATGTCACTATCATTAATTTTCACAATTAGTCGATTAAAGTCACATTTTTATTGAGGTCGGTTATTTAGAGTCCACGGTAAAGGATTTACCGTGGAGTTTTTATGAAAGAAGTACAATTTCGAACGATAGACAAACTGTTTATTAAAATGTCTATCAACGATAAGTTTTGGGTCATTTTCTTGATCTTTTTCGCCGCAGTGGCGAGCCTAGCTGGACTCAACTACGTCAACAAAATGGAACAAATTGACGCAAGTGCAAAACAGCAAGTTGAGTATCAACTCAAAGGCATTTTATCAGCGTCTGATTCCCCTGCCTCTGTTCGTTCTGTTAGCCAACAAACTCGTTCTCAAGAAACCATCATTTCGAACAATGGCGCGGTTACCGCAACAGCTATTGGACAAGATGGGAATTACTATTCTCTTACCGTCTCAAACAACGATACACAAAACCAAAAGCAGCAAGCACTGTACACTTTATTAATCAGTCTTTTATGGTGTGTGCCTTTTGGTATTTTCTGCTACTGGGTAGCGACCTTCCTAGGTGGTGCTCTTTGGGTACTTTACTCAACGACTCAAAAGATTGGTGATGGTGACTTAACTTCACGCCTTGGTTTCCACCCTGGCCGTGATGAATTTGGTACGATTGGTTGTGCACTTGACCGTTCAATGGACACGCTGAGTGAATTAGTCAATAACGTAAACCACAATGCCACGACGCTAAGTGAAACGTCAGCCTCTTTCGAAACAGAGATGAAGCGCAGCGAAACACAAATCATGAGCCAGAACGCTTCTTTAGACTCTGTTGCTACTGCTATGGACCAGATGACCGCATCTGCCAATGAAGTGTCTAATATCTCTGCTCGCTCAACAGAGCAAACAGAGCAAGACGCACAGCAGATCAACGACAGCCACGCGAAGGTTCAGCAAGCTATTTCAGAGATCACTACCCTTTCTTCTTTGATTGAGCAAACTTCCTCTTCAGTGACTAGCTTGAATGTAAACACTAGCCAAATTAACGAAGTGATTACCACAATAAATGCTATCTCAGAGCAAACAAACCTACTTGCACTAAACGCAGCCATTGAAGCGGCTCGTGCAGGTGAGCAAGGTCGTGGTTTCGCAGTCGTTGCTGATGAAGTTCGAACGCTTGCGAGCCGAACTCAATCCGCGACGGTAGAAATCCAAGCAATGATTGAACGCTTACAACAAGAAAGCCAAAACATTGCGAAGATCACCGAACAAACGGTCGATCAAGCACAAACCAGTAGCCAGCTGATTTCGAACATCGGTGACGACGTAAACTCTATTGCTGATTCAGCTCAAGCGCTAATGGATATGAGTATTCAAATTGCCACATCGGCCGATGAGCAAAGTAACGTAGCAAACACCATTGCAGCAGAGCTGAACGATATCCGTAGTCAATCTGATGTGATTAAAGAAGTCGCTCAAAACTCGTCAAATGGCGTATCTAAGTTAACGGAAGCGTCAGTGTCACTATCACAAACTTTGTCTAGATATCGCACTTAAGCGCAAGTGGTAACATTCAAAGCCGAGGTTAAAGTGGCATACAGTTAACGTGAATAGAAATCAAACTAATAAGGACTCGTATGAGTCCTTTTTTATTGGATGGTGTTAATAACATTACAAAAATCATGGTCACTAACGATGAGATTATCATTACCATGAAGCAAGTCGCAAAGGAGAGATTAAGAAGTGTCAAAACTGTCTAATAATCGAGCTTAGGAGTAATCTACTTAAGCGGGTCTTATTTTCGCTTACCCTCTTGCTGCAGGTGGACACATAATGAATAAAACAAAAGCACCAAACACCGACGACATCACATGCCCTTTATGCCAACACGACGAATATCTGCTTTCAGAAAGTGGAGAGAAGTTTACTTGCGCATCATGCGGTTTCCACACCAAACAATTTAGTAAAGTAGTCAGCCTTCAATTAGGCACTAACCCACCAAAGCTGCAGAGTTCGGTATACCACCACTTGAGCAGTGCTTGCCATTAATCCAAACAGAAATTTCTTCCAAACTGTAGATATCCTGAGCCGCTAGCTCTGCTGAGTCGGCTTCTGGATCTACAAGTGATTCATCGATGCTTGGACGCAATCTGAATGACTGAATGCCTGCACGAACGCCCGCTTCTATTCCCTTCAAAGTATCATCCACATAGATGCACTCATTGGGTAAAAAGCCCATGTTCATTGCAGTGTACATAATTAGGTCTGGCTCTGGTTTCCAGCTGTTTGCATCAAACGCCGAAAACACTTTGCCTTTAAAGTCGTCGAGCATACCGGTCATCGCTAACGAGGATTCAACTCGAGATTTAGGCGCATTAGAAGCAATACAAAACTCGATGTCTTCACCCTTGAGGAATTCAATCAGCTCTATCGCGCCATCCATCGGTTTTAAGTGGCGTTGGAACAAGGCTTCGAGTTCAGTGCGATATAGTGGCTCAAGTGTATCAATCGAAATAGACAGGCCTAAACGCTCTTGAGTATCCATTAAGATGTCAGCCAACTTACCACCTTGAAAATGTGCATAGCAGTCGTTCACGTTTAACTCAGCCCCAAAGCCAGCAAATACATTCACCAAGGCTTGGCAACACAGCTTCTCGCTATCGATAAGTGTCCCGTCACAATCGAAAATTACACATTTAGTCTGTTCTAACCGCATAGCTCTCTCACTCCCATTGAATCCAAGCTTTATCCTATAGGGTTATGAAAGTAGTCGGGATGATTAAGGTAACACTTTACCGAGACTTGCTTATTTCTCTTCGCGAAATATGCAGTAGATCACCTTATGCTTCAAGATAAGCAACAGTTTTCACCGAATTGGTCAGGAATGAGCAGCACCAAATACTGCTTGGTTTACAAAAAATGCAAATGAACAGTTAAAAATATAAATTTACACGGGATAATTTCAATAAGGTTGAGAGCGGTGGTGCGTTAAGCAGTTTTAAAAGCTAATTAACAGCCAACTCTTCAATGGCTTTAGGTTCGCTCTTTGTAGTCGTGAGATTCTCTAAGTTTGAAGCCTCAAATGTGCCACTGTCAGGGTAAGTGTCGCGGATCGCGACGAATTCAGGTAAGTGTTTTAAAAGCAACTTGGTCAACCGAGGATCAAACTGATAACCGCACTCTCGCTCAAACAAGTCGACAACCATCTCTAACGACCATGGTTCTTTGTAGCAACGCGCACTGAGTAACGCATCAAACACATCCGCGACGGCGGTAATGCGCGCAAACAAGTGAATCTCCTCGCCCACCTTGCCATTCGGATAACCAGCGCCATCCCAACGTTCATGATGCTCATTGGCGATGATTGCAGCAAGGTTAGTAATGTCGCCTGCACCACTTTTCAATAAGTTATAACCAGCAGTGGTGTGAAGTTTCATCACCTCCCACTCTTTTTCAGTTAACTTACCAGGCTTATCGAGAATAGATTCCGGCACCGAGATCTTACCCACATCGTGCATTGGGCTGATGATCTCTATCATCTCGACTTCTCGGTGGCTCAAACCACTATGCTTCGCCAACAGTGCTGACAGCTTAGCAACGCGCTTAACATGGTTCCCTGTCTCTCCAGAGCGTGTTTCAATCGCTTCACCCAGCACATGAATCATGTCTTTTTGAACGTTCAGTGTTTGCTTCTGCAGAGCGAGGATGCGCTTGTTCTTCTTCGCCAACTCTTTCTTTTGACGCAAGGTAACAAACTGCATCAGGATAATCAGGCTTAATCCGGCAATGACCATGGTCAAACCTAATAACAGTTGGAAGTTCTTGCGGATAAAAGAAGAAGGTTCATTAACGACAACCGATTCTTCTGGAAGTGTACTCTCACTGATGCCAAATTTTGCCAAAGCTGAGTAGTTGAAGACAAAGCGAATATTGTCCCCCGGAACCAGCGGAGTATCGAAGTTCAGTGGTATGTACTTATCTAACGCATCAACTGCCTCTTCACCCATACTCTGTGAGTGATTGACATAACCGCCAAACACATCGCCTAGGATATTAAACTGCCAAAGCGCAAACACAGGCGCGGCGCTTGATGCTGATAAAGTTTCGGCCACTTCTTTATAAGAGTGATAAACACCTTGAGTCAGCTCAGTGTTGTAGTGACTGAGTAACACGGCATCATCAGCGGAGATCGTTTGTAAAAACTGGCTCGCTTGCTCAAGCGTTTGATTACTGACTTCGACCAGATTGATATCTGGAAAGTCCGCCATCACTTTATAGACTTCTTTTCGAATCAGTTGAGACGTGACACTGTAATCATTTACAAAGTATAAGTTCTTGATGTTTGGTCTTAGCTGAGAAATCAGTTCAATATTAATATCGATGTGGTCATTCTCGTAAAGCACGGTTGCTCTATCAGTCACGGCATACATGTCAGTGCTAATGTCGTTGATACCCGCCGCAACAACGGGTGTAGAGCGATCAATCAATGTGCTCAGCGATTCTAAGAAATTGGCGGCGTTATCATCGGTTGCAATTACACCATCAAATTCATAACCAGCGTATTTGGCTTGTAAGTAGTTGGCGAGAGATTTGTAGTATTCAGGGCTATGGATACGCTTGGTATCTAGATACTCGATTGAGAGCTTTACTTCAGATTGAGAATGTTCGAACGCGCTGTCGATGCCCTTTTGGAAATCCGCGGTCCATTGATAGGAAGGTTCGTAGGAGTGTAAAACTAGGATTTGTTTGATATCCCAGTCGTTAGCATAAATCGCAGGAGAAAAAGCGCTAACACACAATACAGCGATTGAGATCAATAGCTTGTACATACCGAACCCTTTTTAAAAGACGGTGTATTGTACTCAGATTAACGCTTTCTCAAAGATCTTTAGTTCTCGAACCATACTTTATGGGTAGAAACTTGATCTTGTGCCCAAAAATTATGTAACTGTTTAGCAAAGCCGACAATATTTTGATCGTCTTGGTTAACAACATCCGATATCAATAGCTCTTCATCCGTTGCTGTCACTACCGCGCTTGCGACAACATCGCCGTTTTTTGTACCGACATAAAGCTCATGCTCATCCGATAACATAATCTGGCTTAAGAACTCCAAGATATTCGCCCTTTCAGCTTCATCTTGATAAGCACTTGCTTGGTTTAATGAGAAAAGTACGGTCAGCTTATGGAAATCGACTTTATGCAGTTCGTCAATTTGAGTGGGAGCTTGGTCTTGCGGGAGAAGTTGGTAAGTCTTTTGGGAAAGTTGTTTTTTATAGATATCTAAACCGAGAAGGCTCTCTTTTGCGGGGTAAGCAATATCGAGGTGGCTAAATAGCCATTGGTTTTTATTATGTGCAATTTCAGGTATTTCGTTATTCATTCTTTTAGTACCTACGGTTAGTATCCCCAAATATCACAGTTATTTGGAAGACATATGGTCGGCTGAGGTGCCGAGCTACAAGCAGAGAGCATACAGAGCATGACCAAGGCCAACAAGTACTTTAAATGCTTCATATTTTTCATTATCCAACAACATCCTTTAAGAACTTAACGAAAAGCTCTACACTCGTATTCATGCTTTCAATATCCTTATAGTAAACAGAACTATATAAATAAAAAGGACTTCTTATGAAAAAAGCCTTAATAGCAGCAGGTATCATCACAATGTTAGCTGGCTGTTCGGACAACGAGGTTGGTGACGTCTCTCTGGGTTTCTTCACAATGAAGGACATCAAAATGTCTTCTCTTGATGACGATAAGATTGCAGGTGTGACTTGTCATATCGCATCCATCGAAGCGAACCTTAGCCTTTCTGATCCAAGCGATAGCTCTATCTCTTGTCGTCAAACTGGCGAAATCACACCAGAAATGATTGCTACGATCGATAAAAGCAAGTCAGGTGAAGTGGTATTCAAGAAATCGAAAAGTATCTTCTTCAAGACAATGAAGGTTCGCCGTATCTATGATGCAGAGAATCAATCACTGCTTTACTTGTCTTACACCACTAAAGAAACAGAAGGCAGCTTCAAACATAGCCTTTCAACTGTTCCACTATGGGGTACAGAGGCTTACGTTGATCCAGCGACGTTAGTCCAACCAACCGAGTAGTTTCAAACGGATAGTTAGTCGAATCATCTGTACAGACATTGTGCAGGTGATTCAAAATGTAATAAAAATGAAAGAAACAGAAACAAAATGTGATATCATGCGGCAAAATTTTTTCACTGTATTTTTCATATGAAGTTTCCTGGACAGCGTAAATCTAAGCACTACTTTCCAACTCACGCACGTGATCCGTTGGTCAACCAAATTCAACAAACACCTAAGCTTCACCGCGCAACGATTGTCGGTGTGGGTCAGACTATTGTTGATATCGAAGCCCGTGTTGACAGCGCGTTCCTAGAAAAATACGAGCTAAGTAAAGGTCACTCGCTTGTATTGGAAGAAAGTAAAGCAGATGCGTTGTATGAAGAGCTAGTTGAGCGCGGTTTGATCACGCATCAATACCCTGGCGACACTATCGGTAACACACTGCACAACTATTCCGTACTTGCAGACAGCAAATCTGTACTGCTTGGCGTTATGTCTAAGAAAATTGAAGTAGGCTCGTTCGGTTACCGTTACCTTTGCCGCACTTCTTCTCGTATGAACTTAAACCACCTACAAACTGTTGATGGTCCAATTGGTCGTTGTTACACGCTGATTACCGAAGATGGCGAGCGTACGTTTGCGATCAACGAAGGACACATGAACCAACTTCTTCCTGAAAGCATTCCTGAAAAGATTTTCGAGAAAGCATCTGCGCTAGTTGTATCTTCATACCTAATGCGTGGCAAGCCTGAAGATCCAATGCCAAAAGCGGTACAAAAAGCGATTGAATACGCGAAAGCGCACAATGTGCCTGTTGTACTGACGCTTGGTACTAAGTATGTGATCGAAGGTAACGCTGAATGGTGGCAAGAATACCTGAAAGAAAACGTAACCATCGTTGCGATGAACGAAGACGAAGGTGAAGCACTAACGGGTGAGAAAGATCCATTACTAGCAGCGAACAAAGCGCTTGAGTGGGTTGACCTAGTACTATGTACTGCAGGTCCAATTGGCCTTTACATGGCAGGCTACACAGACGAGCTAGCGAAGCGTGAAACAACGCTGCCGCTATTGCCGGGTAATATCCCAGAATTCAACAAGTATGAGTTCAGCCGCGCCATGCGCAAGCAAGACTGTCAAAACCCAGTGAAAGTGTACTCTCACATTGGCCCTTACCTAGGTGGTCCACTTGAGATTAAGAACACCAACGGTGCTGGCGATGGCGCGCTATCTGCTTTACTGCACGACATGGCAGCGAACAGCTACCACCACGTGAACGTACCGAACTCAGAGAAGCACGAACACGCTTGCTTAACGTACTCGTCACTGTCTCAAATTTGTAAGTACGCAAACCGCGTAAGCTACGAAGTACTGACTCAGCACTCTCCTCGCCTTTCTCGTGCACTGCCAGAACGCGAAGATAGCTTAGAAGAAACATACTGGGATCGTTAATCTTTTAGACGACGTCTAAGTCGAATTACGAATCCTTGAAGGGCTGCTATATGCAGCCCTTTTTGTATCAAACAACAATGCAATCACAATCTCAGGTAATCGAATCAAATATTTTGCCCGTTTAAGATTTGATCTCGCGCAATGACTCTTTAGATCTGTTATCTTCCAGCACATAATTCGTGTGGTTTGCCTTTACTTGGCAAATTTATGCAGTAGTATCGCCACGCAAACGTTTACGTACCACCTTTCGGTTCTGATATAAGGATCAAATATGCTGTCTGATATTGATATTTGTCGCTCTACTCCCCTTAAAAACATCAGTGAGGTTGCCAAACAAGCTGGCCTGCAACACGACGAACACCAGCCATTAGGCGAATTCAAATCTAAAGTGTCTCTCACATCACTTGAACGCCTCGCTAACCAACAAGATGGTAAATTGGTCGTAGTCACGGCGATTACACCCACGCCACTTGGTGAAGGCAAAACAGTGACCACCATTGGGCTCGCTCAAGGTCTTGCCAAAATTAACCAATCAGCGATGGCGTGTATTCGTCAGCCTTCAATGGGCCCTGTATTTGGCGTTAAAGGTGGCGCAGCTGGCGGTGGCTACTCTCAAGTCGCTCCTATGGATCAATTGAACCTGCACCTAACTGGCGACATTCATGCCGTAACAGCCGCTCATAACCTGGCGTCTGCAGCGATTGATGCACGTTTGTATCATGAACAACGTGAAGGCTTAGAGGCATTTGAAGCGCGTTCTGGCTTAAAAGCCTTGGATATTGACCCAAGCAGAATCGTTTGGCGACGTGTACTCGACCACAATGACCGCGCACTACGCATGATCACTGTAGGCAAGAATGAAGCGAACAAAACAATTAATGGCTTTGAACGCGAAGACGGATTTGATATCTCAGCCGCCTCAGAGCTGATGGCAATTCTTGCACTGGCTGACGACTTGCAAGACTTACGTAAACGCATTGGCCGTGTTGTGCTCGCCTATAATCATCAAGGCTTGCCACTAACCGCGGATGACTTCGGCGTTGCCGGAGCGATGACCGTCACAATGAAAGACTCTATTGAGCCAACGTTAATGCAAACCCTTGAAGGTGTTCCGACACTTATTCACGCAGGGCCATTTGCGAACATTGCACACGGTAATTCTTCAATTATTGCCGACAAGATTGCCTTAAAACTGAGTGATTTTGTGGTGACCGAAGGTGGTTTCGGCTCAGACATGGGTTTCGAGAAAGCGTGTAACATCAAGGTTAAGGCATCCAACAAGAAGCCTGACTGTGCCGTTGTTGTGGCGACACTGCGCGGATTAAAAGCGAACTCAGGTTTATACGATTTAAGACCGGGCACCCCACTACCAGACTCTATCTTTAGTGATGACAAAGATGCACTCGTTGCCGGTTTTGAGAACCTCAAATGGCACATCAACAACGTTAAGCAATACCAAGTACCAACCGTCGTTGCTATCAACCGATTCCCACAAGATTCAGACCAAGAACTTGACGCATTAAAACAGATGATCGCCGCTTTCGATTCAAGCGTGAGCGTTGAAGTCAGTGAAGCGTTTGGTCAAGGTGGCGAAGGCGCGATTAAGTTAGCGAATGCAGTAGTAAAAGCTTGCCAAGTTGAAAGTGAATTTAAGCCTTTGTATCAATCAGAGCAAAGCTTAGAAGAAAAGCTGATGGCGGTCGCTGAAGTCGGTTATGGCGCAGCGAGCATCTCACTGTCACCTCTAGCAAAAAAACAACTCGCTGAATTCAAACTACATGGTTACTCCAATCTATCCGTGTGTTTAGCAAAAACGCCTTTATCTATCTCAACTGAAGCATATATAAAAGGTGCTCCAACACAGTTTGACGTTCCGGTTAGAGAATTAAAACTGTGTGCAGGTGCAGGTTTTATTTACGCTTTATGCGGCAATGTCATGACTATGCCGGGCTTACCTGATAAACCTGCGTTTATGTCATTAGACATCGATGACAAAGGGAATATCATCGGGTTAAGTTAATGATTACAAGCCTTTAGCCATAATTCATCACTCGCCTACTTATGACATAACGAAAAACACTGGCATGAGTAGGCATTATTTTGGTGGTAATTCTTAGTTATCCAGATGCTCAATTAGCAAGCTTAATTGCAAAAAGTTGCAGTAAAACCTTAATAATATGCAAATCTTGTTTTAAGTTCTGGGTGAAGATCACATTAAAAACCCTATAAAATATATAGTATTGCGCTGATTCTTTGAGGACAGTGATGAATACGAGTATAAAGAAACTAGTCAGCCAATTTCTGTGCACCATATTTGCCCTAGGATTAGTCCCTGCCCTCTATATCAACTCTGAACTCGACAGAGTTGAAGATCAGCACACGCTCAATATCAAACAGTCTAGCCAAAACCAAATCGAGTATAGCTTTCACGAGCTCGCTGTGATTGTTGAGCAAATCTCAAACTCGGTTCCCTCTATTGCAGATTCGCAAACCTTACTCCGCGCCATCAACGAACCGTCAACTATCCATAAAGAAACGCTGCAAGATCTCTGGGTGATGCTCGCTCGAGGCCAAAAGTACTATTCTCAGTTACGTTACCTCGATATAAAGGGCAACGAAGTCTTCCGTGTTAACTACAAAGACGGAAAAGCAATCGTAGTCCCAGATAACGAACTACAGAACAAATCTTCGCGCGATTATTACAAAGCGCTACAAGAACTAAAGATTGGTGAGGTGAGCTCTCGCGGCATTGACCTAGAAGTTGAAAATGGAGAAATCGTTCGCCCTTTGATTCCAGCGCTTCGCATTATGACGCCAGTCGCTGAAAACAACCGCATCATTGGTTACTTCATCGCAAACCTGAACATGCTTGAGATCTACAAGCGCCTTCACTATCAAATTGGCGCATCGGCTGCTGTTCCGATTATTCTCAACAAGACCGGACACATCATTATGGGGCCGGATCCTACGGAATCTTTCGGGCATGTGATTGAGTCACGTTCAGAACAGACTTACGCAAAGTTATACCCAGAGCTTTGGACAGCGATTCAAGACAAGACATCTTCGAGTTATTTTGACGGCAAGAACTGGTATTTCCATTCTGATATCAGCCCGAAGATAAAGCAGTTCGAAGGCCCAATCTACATGGTTCTTCATATTGAAAATCAACAGTTTAATAGCCAATATCAGCGTGAAAACCACGCGATCTTCGTGCAGATAGTTACCCTAACGATTTTGATCTCAATGATTTCAGCAGGCTTTGTGCTGTGGAATCAAAACCACAAGAAGAACAGCATTGAAAGTCAGTTAGCAAAAGCCGCAATGAACGGCATGTCAGCCCTTGTTATCACTGACAGAAACAACCGCATCATCAAAGTAAATCAAGAATTTACCCGAGTCAGTGGCTACAACCTAGAAGACGTTAAAGGCCGCCAACCATCGATGTTTGCGTCTGGTCGCTACAATCAAGAGTTCTACATTAAGATGTGGAGCATTATCAAGAAACAAGGCATGTGGGAAGGCGAAGTCGTCAACCGACGTAAAGATGGCTCGTTGATTACAGAAATACTCCGTATCCAAACCATCAAAGACTCGAAAGATGTGATTCAATTTTATGTCGCATCATTTGTCGATATCAGTAAGCATAAGGAACTCGAAAACAAGCTGAGAAACCTCAGTGAGAAAGACGCATTAGCCGGCTGTTGGAACCGTCGGAAGTTCGATCTTGAACTGCGCGACGAATGTTCTCGTGTAAACCGTTACCCTACCCGCGAACAATCTTGTTTGGCTATCTTAGATATCGACCACTTCAAACGCATTAACGACAGATTTGGTCACGACTATGGTGATCGCGTGATTCAAACCGTCGCTCAGGTATTGCAACGTGAATGCCGAGAAACCGATTTTGTGGCTCGTATTGGTGGTGAAGAGTTTGGTGTCGTTCTGCCACACACAACAACAGAAGAAGCCGAATACGTACTTAATAGACTACGAATTGCCGTTAGCCTTGAGTTAGACAACATCGTTACCGTCAGTGCTGGTATCACGAACCTGACGAGCGATCCTGCCCTTAACTACAAATGTGCCGATCTAGCGCTGTACGAAGCGAAAGCCGCAGGCCGTGACAGCGTGTGCCTGTTCCTAGACAGTGAAATGAGCGAAATCGCCTAGCTCGAATGTGAAAACTAGGCGAATGTGACTACTAGGCGAGTCTAATCAGTAGGCGAACGTTCCATCGATATCCAATCAGTTAGGCGCTGGGTGGAACTCTAACTTGTTCCCTTCAACCACTAGAATACAGTCCATATTTGCCGCATGAGCAGCCTGCTTACCTAAGTTTGTATCTTCGAACACTACACACTGCTTAGGTTGTAAACCCATACCGAAACACGCATCTAAGAAAGTATCAGGGTTTGGCTTGTGATTCTTCACATCGGTCGCTGTCACTAAGATATCAAGCTTGTTTAGAATGTCCGTTTTATCTAATAATTGCTCTGCGCTTTTACGTTGACTGCCTGTCCCTACTGCGATCTTCTTATTTCCGAGATGTTCTAACAACAGAGAATGCGTACAAGGGATAACGTCACCTTTGTCTTCAATGGCAGCGAATGACGCCATCTTGAACGTGGAAACCGCTTGTGGGTCGAGCGACAAGCCGTACTTGCTGTTCACTTCGCCCGCTATCTTATAACTCGGCATTCCACCTAAACTGTGTAACCAAGACGCTTCAAAATGAAAACCAAACTCTTCTGCTGTTTGCTGCCATGCTTTCACATGAGCAGGCATTGTATCGATCAACGTACCGTCCATATCAAAGATTAATCCTTCATACGCCGTTAAATCTATTTTCATCACTACTACCACTCTTTAAGAAAGTTACTGATACCATAACCAATATTCAGTATCATGACCCCATATTACCGTTCAAAATGGATGTTTATGTTACAAATATCTAACTCTGTTTCGATTCAGGACTGGGAACTTCAGTTAACTGCGATCAGAGCACAGGGAGCAGGCGGTCAAAACGTCAATAAAGTATCAAGCGCGATACATTTACGTTTTGATATCAAGCACTCTACCCTACCTGATTTCTATAAAGAAAAGCTCCTCGCACACAAAGATAGCCGCATCACCAAAGACGGTGTGATTATCATTAAGGCGCAACAATACAGAACTCAGGAACAAAACCGAGATGACGCTTTAGTGCGTTTGAAAGAATTGATCTTGGAAGCGACAAAAGTTCAAAAAGTAAGAAGAGCAACAAAGCCAACACGCGGCTCTCAGAAAAGACGTTTAGAAAGTAAGAAACAAAGAAGTACCACCAAACAGCTACGCGGAAGAGTGAACTGATTGTTTCATGTCCCCCAGTGAGCGCATCACCCATTAAACAACCGTTCTAACTCTGTTATTAGAAACAGACTACTTCTGTTTTTTCACCGATAAAATCAGTTTAATCAACAACATTCTCTCTTCGCTGGTCAGTAAGCGACTGACCGCTGCTACATCTTCTGCAGTCGCTTGCGATGCACCCACAATATCAAGCACGACATCCAAATCAGTCACTTTTAGAGTTCTTGTGATCGAACGGTACTGAGACATTTTGATGTCCGCTTCTCCGCGCTCAATACGTTGGTAAGTCTTTAAGCTCATTCCTGCACTTGAGGCCAGCTTTTCTTGCGACAAATTAGCTTGCTTTCTGCGCTCAATCAGCGCCATGACTATAGGCTCTTGTGACATTAGCTTATCCTCATTAGACAGTTATGACCTAATTTCAGCAAGAAGCAGACCATATTGACTCGCAACGGTTTACATACGCTATCAAAGGCATATTATCCAATTATTAAAAAACGTTACGTATCATAAACTTTCACGCTTTGATCGATCGTGAGCGTAAAGGCTAGAAAACTTGAAGACTCAAGTCTTGGGAAATAATAAAAATTGCATATTGCGAATAAGAAAGACGTCAAATTGGAAATTGCGAATCGCTATATATTGGCATTTCCTTGCATTAGTCACGCATTAGAATCAGACAATCCCCGCCCAGAAATCATTGCAATACAACATAAGCTACTCACGTACAAAGAGGTGTTGCTGCACGGGAACATGTTGGAAGGTAAGGAATTAAAGCAGGCTTTTTCTGCATTGAACGAAAATGAAAAAGGTGTAGCGCAAGGTGGGATTAAAAGCATCAATGCTGCGATAAAAGAGATGGATGAGATTCTAGAAAGATACAGCCGTAAAGCGGTTATCGAGCTGAGTAACTAGTTCGACAAGCAACTAACCAACTGTAAATATACAAACCTGCAAAAGTAAAAAGTCGACGCTATCGTTAGATAAAGCGTCGACTTGTTCAAAACATTGAAGATCTAACGTTTAACTGCTTTTCTAACGCCAGCAATCAACATCAGCATACCTAGCAAACCAAATGAAACACTACCGCCACTGCTACCAGAACCAGTTGACGCACTTGTCCCTGCAGAAGCAGAACGTTTCGCGTCTGTTGATACAAACTTAGCAGTTTCAGTACCAGCGATAACACTGTCGATCCAATCTTTGTAGTCGTAGATTTCTGTAAACACCGACGTTACTCTTGAGCTAGCACCACACGTTTCAGGACCGAAACTAGTGATACCAACTTGTCTGTAAATTGAACCATCTTTCCAGTAAACAGGACCGCCAGAGTCACCCTGACAAGTGCCACCGTACAAGCCAGATGCACCCACATCTCCAACAAAACAAATTTGATTTTCTGTTAACTCATTGCCAGCCGCGAATACCGTTTTACAAGTCGCATTGTCTACATAATTGAGGTTTGCTTGTTGTAGTAAAGTAGTGCCATCGAAGCCAGTGCGTGTATCTCCGTGCCCCACGGCGACAAAGTCATTTGCGACATTGCGATAAGTTTCATCAGAGGGACGCTGAACAACATCGTTAATTGAATCGATATTTAGTGCACTTTCAAGTTTTAGAATAGCAACATCATTACGCAATAGATCGCTCAAAGCATTTGAGTAATCACTACGATAATACACTTCAGACACACGTGCTTTCTGGACAATGTTATTAGGAAATTGGGAAGTGTCTTCTAATTGAGGAACGACAACAGTAAATAACTGAGCATTCTCATCACCATAAATACAGTGTGCAGCCGTTAAAATATGAGTCGGGTCTAAAATTGTCGCACCACAATATGGGCCTGTTGAGTAGACGCCATCATATTCGATTCTATCGATGAATAAGCTCGCCATCGAAGGAAAATCAGTTACTGAGGCGCTGCTGCCGTTTACGATATAAGGTGTTACACCCACGTCAGGAGTACTTTCGACCGTATTTTCCGTCGCCATAACACTTGATGTGTAAATCAATGGCGCTAAAAGCCCTAAAACGGCTTTACGAACTGGACTCATTGTATGATTCACATTCATAGATAACTCCTTGTAACCCCTACTACTTATTTACAATATTGATGAATAGCCACCATAACACGTCCCAACCTTCAGTATAGTAAGTATTTGTAACGATATTGCCACATCTCTCATTTTATAAACCAATTTCAAAGTAACAGTTCTTGATGGTCACTTATCAAATCAATACGCGGCAATAAACAAAAATGTATGGTCCGCCCCGTTATTGCAACTACAATTAAGTAATAACGGAGTTGGTTTGCGCTAATGTATTCGGAGTCCTTGTTGGGAGCACTAGCTTCCCAGCTCCACGATGATATCCGCGCCAGATTATCCTTAAAAAGCCCAAAGCATTGATTGCTATTTTTTGTGTCAGGTTCTTAATCTGGCCGATTGACCGTTTTTGTCATCACGTTCATTGGCGTTGCAAACTTGGTTATAGCTAAACAGCCTTAAAAGCTTGGCGGTGGTATAACACCGCCCAAGCTATCCTCACTAGCTTGTTGGCTAATGCGACTACCACTACATTAAATGGTTTGGTGGCTCGTAGGTTCGCAAGCCACTCTCCGAACACTTTCCCTGTCGTCTCTAGTCTAGAGAGTACAGCCCTTGCCCCATGGACAAACAGAGTTCTGAGGTGTTTATTCCCTCGTTTACTCATACCAAGTAGTTTGGTCTTTCCTCCCGTTGAGAATTGCCTTGGCACAAGCCCCAACCAAGCCGCCATCTCACGGCCATTGGTAAAGTTATTCGGAGAGCTTACATCGGCTATACACAATGTGGAGGTAAGATCGCCAATTCCAGGGATAGTTTTTAATAATTGAGCACTTTCATTGTTATTAACAATAGTTTGAAGCTTGTTATCTTGAGTTTTGATTTGTTCATTAAGGTACTTGTAATGTTCGTGGATAGATATCAATTCACATAGCAAGCTTTTTGGTAATGAGACGGTTTGTTCAGCTAACCATTGAAACAGAGACTTCATCTTTGCATGCCCTTTGGGAAAGCTAAGGCCGAACTCAAGTAAGATCGCGCCGATCCGCGACATAGTGGCAGTTCTCTCCTTGATATAACTATCTCTGACTCGATGAATCGCTGCGATGACTTGAGCCTCTTCACTTTTTACAGCTACAAACCTCATGGTCGGTCGACCCGCAGCCTCTGCGATCGCTGAAGCATCGATGAAATCGTTTTTATTGCCTTTGACATAAGGCTTTACATACTGAGGAGGAATAAGTCGGGGTTGATGACCAAGTTCACCACACTTTCGAGCAAGCCAATGAGCACCGCCACAGGCTTCGAAAGCAATAGTTGTTGGTTCTATTTTACTAAGAAAGATTAAGAGTTGGTTACGATTAAATTTACGACGAAGCACCTCCACTCCACAACGGTTATGTGCGATAGCATGGAAGCAATGTTTACCTAGGTCGATACCTAAAATATGAATAGAAGACATATGGTTCACCTCATTCTGAGAGCCTACTCTAAGCTTAAGGGCTTGAGAGTGAGGCGGACCATATAATTAAGCCTACTGTTGAGTCCCTCTATATAGAGAGGTCAACAATAGGCTTTCGTAATACTTGGTGTTTTCTCTTAAAAGAGATTAGCCACGGTAGTAACGTTGAGGTACGAATGGCATTTTTTCTACTGTCATTGGTAGTTTCTTACCACGAACTTCAGCGAATACTTCAGTACCGATAGCCGCTAGATCAGTGCGAACATAAGCCATTGATACTGGCTTTCCAGCGTTAGGACCCGCTGTACCACTTGTTACAACGCCAATCTTGTTGTCTTCAGCATCGAACAACTCAGCGCCTTCACGAACTGGAGCTTTAGTTTGGCCTACTAGACCAACACGCTTACGTTGAACGTCTTTAGTCGCGATTTGCTCAAGGATGATATCAGCACCAGGGAAACCGCCTGCACGTTCACCGTCAGTACGACGAACTTTTTGAATACCCCATAGAAGGCTAGCTTCTACTGGAGTCGTTGTTGTATCTAGATCGTGACCGTATAGACATAGACCACACTCAAGACGAAGTGAATCACGTGCGCCAAGGCCAATCCACTCAACTTCCGCTTCTGCAGTTAGCTTACGCGCTAGTGCTTCAGCGTGATCGTTCGGTACAGAGATCTCGTAGCCATCTTCACCCGTGTAACCACTGCGACTCACGATGCATTCAACGCCATCGATATCTACTTTTTGAACATCCATAAACAGCATGTCTGCAACGCTTGGTTGGAAACGAGCTAGAACTTCAGATGCTTTAGGACCTTGAAGTGCGAGTAGAGCGCGGTCATCAATCACTTCCATCTCTACATCTGCAGGAAGGTGTGCCGTTAGATGATCGATATCTTGTGTCTTACAAGCTGCATTCACAACAACAAACAGGTGATCGCCAAGGTTAGCGACCATCAGGTCATCCATGATGCCGCCCTGCTCATTAGTAAAGAACGCGTAGCGCTGCTTACCAGAAGGAAGGTCGATAATATCTACAGGAACCAAAGATTCTAGGACAGCAGCTGCATTTGCACCATGTAGACGAAGTTGCCCCATGTGAGAAACATCAAAAAGACCGGCAGCATCACGAGTGTGTAAGTGCTCTTTCTTTACACCTAGTGGGTACTGAACTGGCATGTCGTAGCCAGCGAAAGGAACCATCTTTGCGCCTTCTTCAACGTGAAGTGCGTGCAGTGGTGTTTTTAGTAGGTCTTGATTAGCGTGTTCTTGAGTCATTTTATTCTCCATGAAGCGTTGCAGGCTTTCCAAATCGAATCTGCCGCTTATATCTCTATTTAGAGTCGCTTCTAACGCTAAGTCTCAGCATTAGAAACAGTAGATAGTAAAAAGTGATGTCTTTTATATAGGCTTATATAGTTAGCGTTATAAAAATTGATAGCTGTACAAAAGCTCTACAACTCACTTTCTAAGAATTCACTTCAGTAAACTTCAATCAACATGAGTAAACCGTGTTCACTATAGTAAACAAGCCTGAGTCAGTTTTACACCCTTAACAAGATTAAAACAGCTCAAAATGTGACATTTAACAATTTAAAAACAATTATTCGATACATGCAAAAACGCGATATTGATGATTTTCACATCAATATCGCGTAATTTGGCAAACGTTAGAAACAAAAGCAAACGTTTGCATTCACTATAAGAAATTCTAATTTTGTTAACTTATTTTGCAGTCACCCACAAAATCAGCGCATCTTCTGTACTAGTAGAAATCAACATGTGGCCCATATTGGCGTCGTAATACATGCTGTCGCCTTCACTCATTGGTACGGGTTCGTAGAATTCTGAGTAAAACATCACATCACCGGAGATAATCATCAAGAACTCTTCACCATCGTGACGAACCCAATCATTATATTCTTCAAAAGTACGCGCTCTTACGCGGCTTTTGAATGGCATCATCTTCTTATTAGAAAGCTCAGTCGCAAGCAGTTCATGCTCATAAGTCGGTGTCGGGTGAGGTTTTCCCTGGCCTGCCTTAGTTAAGTCACGACGTCCTGTTGCGACTTTTTTCCTTGGCGGCTCAAAGAGTTGCGGCATATCAATTTGCAAACCCATCGCTAATTTTTGCATAGCCTGAAAGGTTGGCGAGATTTGTTCATTCTCGATTTTACTGAGCGTAGAACGCGCCAAGCCAGTTCTTTGGCTCGCTTCTTCTAACGTGATCCCAAGCTTGCCGCGGATGTCTTTAATACGCTGGCCAAGCCTAAGTGGTTCTATATTCTGGTCTAACGTTTCTTTCGCCAACGTTAAAGATGGGTACTCATCATAAATGTCTTCTGACATAGGTCCCTCATTATTTTCTTACTTCCTGTCTATTCATTTCATTGTTGCATGAAGCGCTTTGTTGATTAAAGAGCACACACAGAAATAAAGCGTGCTCCCTGTAGCAAAACGAGAAAAGTTGTTTCCTATTGGAAATTTTTGTTGAAAATTGATTTTATCGGAGCTATGTTATCGACTTGTTAGATGAAGAGATGCTACTTCAGCTTGTAGCAAATGATAGTTTTAACATTTGTAAGAGCTGTTTTTTACCCGAACTTTTGGGAACCAATTCGTGCTGCATTGACCCTACAACGATCGCTTAGACGCTGTAAGAGTATATTTAAAACGCAATTAACGTTTATCTGTACCTATATAGCGCAAACGATACCGATGCAGAAATCAACGTAAGACCTAATGGACTATAAAAACAATCACCATTAGCTTAATGAAAGGTCTCGACAATGAACGCTTACCAAAACCATAGCTTAGACAGTTTTTTCTCTACGAACCTATCTGCGACTGACGACGCAGTATTTGCTGGAATCCAAGCAGAGAACACTCGTCAAAACGAACAAATCGAACTTATTGCTTCTGAGAACATCGTATCTAAAGCAGTAATGCAAGCTCAAGGCACCTGCCTAACCAACAAATACGCTGAAGGCTACCCAGGCCGTCGTTACTACGGTGGTTGTGAGCACGTAGATACAGTAGAAGCTATCGCAATCGAACGCGCTAAGCAGTTGTTCAAATGTGAATACGTAAACGTACAGCCTCACTCTGGCGCTCAAGCAAACGGCGCAGTTAAACTTGCCCTACTTCAACCTGGCGACACTATCCTAGGTATGTCTCTTGACGCTGGTGGTCACCTTACACACGGTGCACGCCCTGCAATGTCTGGTAAATGGTTCAACGCAGTTCAATACGGCGTAGACCGCGACACTCTTGAAATCGATTACGAAGCGGTTCGCGCTTTAGCGATCGAAAGCCAACCTAAAATGATTATTGCTGGTGGTAGTGCTATCCCACGCGTTATTGATTTCGCTAAGTTCCGTGAAATCGCTGACGAAGTTGGCGCAATCCTAATGGTTGATATGGCACACATCGCGGGTCTTATCGCGACAGGTGCTCACCCTAGCCCACTACCACATGCACACGTTGTTACAACAACAACACACAAAACACTTCGTGGCCCACGCGGCGGCATGATTCTGACTAACCACGAAGACATCAACAAAAAGATCAACTCTGCAGTGTTCCCTGGCCTACAAGGCGGCCCATTAATGCACGTTATCGCGGCTAAAGCAGTGGCGTTTGGCGAAGCACTTGGCCCAGAATTTAATACTTATATTGATTCAGTGATCGACAACGCAAAAGTTCTTGCTGAAGTGTTGCAAACTCGCGGTTGTGACATTGTGACTGGCGGAACAGACACGCACCTAATGCTGGTTGACCTTCGTCCTAAGGGCTTGAAAGGTAACGTAACTGAAGAAGCGTTAGAGCGTGCAGGGATCACATGTAACAAAAATGGTATACCATTCGATTCAGAGAAGCCTATGATTACTTCTGGCATTCGTTTAGGTACGCCAGCTGGAACCAGTCGTGGTTTTGGCACTGAAGAATTCAAACTTATCGGTGAATGGATCGGCGATGTACTTGATGGCTTAGTTGAAAGCCCTGAAGGCAACGCTGAAGTTGAGCAACGTGTTCGCAAGCAAGTTAAAGAGCTTTGCAAGCGCTTCCCTCTTTACCGTTAGACCGTTTTTAAGATTTAAATTAAAACCTCATAAATTTTTGGAGAATAAGCAATGGACAATACACTAAAGTTTGCAGACAGCCACGAGTGGGTAAAAGACAACGGTGACGGTACTGTAACTATCGGTATTTCTGAGCACGCTCAAGAGATGCTAGGTGACGTTGTGTTTGTTGACCTGCCTGACACTGACGACGAAATCGAAGCTGGCGAAAGCTTCTCTCTAGTTGAGTCAGTGAAAGCTGCTTCTGATATCTACGCACCAATCTCTGGCGAAATCGTAGAAATCAACGAAGAATTAGAAGATAGCCCAGAGCTAATCAACGAAGAACCTTATGAAGGTGGCTGGATTGTTAAAGTGAAGATGTCTGATGCGTCTGAACTAGACAACCTTAAAGATGCGGAAGAATACCTAAGCTCTATCGAAGAAGACTAATAGGTAACCTCATTACGATAAAGCTGCTCTTTTGAGCAGCTTAATTTTAGGGGCTAGCTCACGGCTCCAGAGAGAAAGTAGAACATATCATGACTGAATTACTTCAAAGCCAATTACTGAAAGACCTGGGTACTCAAAACGAGTTTGTTGCTCGTCATAACGGCCCAAATAAAGCAGACCAGCAAAAAATGCTTGAAGCGATTAACGCGACTAGCCTAGACGCACTGATCGACGAAACGGTTCCTGCACAAATCCGTCTTGAAAAACCAATGACACTTGCTGCGCCACTGAGCGAAATGGACATGCTGACCTCTCTTAAAGAGATCGCTAACCTAAACCAAGTGAAACGTACTTTCATTGGCCAAGGCTACTACAACACATTCACTCCAAACGTTATTTTACGTAACGTTTTGGAGAACCCAGGCTGGTACACAGCTTACACACCATACCAACCAGAGATTTCACAAGGTCGTCTTGAAGCTCTACTAAATTACCAACAAATGGTAATGGACCTAACAGGTATGGAAATCGCAAACGCATCACTTCTTGATGAAGCGACAGCGGCTGGCGAGGCTATGACACTGTGTAAGCGTGCTGGTAAAAGCAAGAGCAAAGTATTCTTCGTTGCTGACGATGTTCACCCTCAAACGCTAGAAGTTGTTAAAACTCGTGCTGAGTACATCGGTTTTGAAGTAATGGTTGGCGCTCTTGAAACACTTCCAGAGCAAGACGTATTTGGTGCGTTAGTTCAATACCCTGGCACAACAGGCGAAGTTCGTGATCTAACAGACATCATTGCGAAGGCTCAAGCAAACAAAACTCTAGTAACCGTTGCTACTGACCTACTCGCTTCTGCCCTACTTAAACCTGCAGGCGAAATGGGCGCAGACGTAGTAATCGGCTCAGCTCAGCGTTTCGGTGTTCCTATGGGTTACGGCGGTCCACACGCTGCATTCATGGGTACTCGTGAAAAGCATAAGCGTACAATGCCAGGTCGTGTAATCGGTGTATCTATCGATACTCACGGTAACCAAGCGCTACGTATGGCAATGCAGACTCGTGAGCAACACATCCGCCGCGAGAAAGCGACATCAAACATCTGTACAGCTCAAGCACTTCTAGCAAACATGGCGTCTTTCTACGCGGTTTACCACGGTGCAGAAGGCCTACGTACTATTGCTCGTCGTACACACCACATGACAGCTATCCTAGCGGCTGGCCTGACTAAAGCGGGTTACGAGCTAACGAACAACAGTTTCTTTGATACCATCACAATCAACTCTGAAGAGAAAACAGATGCACTGTACGCGAAAGCGCAAGCAGCAGACATCAACCTTCGCCTTCTTAAAGGTAAGATCGGTATCAGCTTAGATGAAACAACAACGATCGACGACGTGAATGCCCTATTCGCAATCTTCGACGTGAAAGAAGACGTTCAAGCACTCTCTTCTGACATTGCATCAAACGAGTTTGCAGCAATTCCAGAAAACTGCCGTCGTGAATCAGAGTTCCTAACTCACCCAGTATTCAACACGCACCACAGCGAAACGCAAATGATGCGTTACCTAAAACAGCTTGAGAACAAAGACTTCTCACTAACGCACGGCATGATCCCACTGGGCAGCTGTACGATGAAGCTGAACGCTGCTGCTGAGATGATTCCAGTAACATGGCCTGAGTTTGGTTCAATTCACCCATTCGCACCTCTTGATCAAGCAGCGGGTTACACAGCACTAGCGAAAGATCTTAAAGAAAAGCTATGTGAAATCACCGGTTACGACGATTTCTCACTACAGCCTAACTCTGGTGCATCTGGCGAATACGCGGGTCTAATCGCGATTCAACGTTACCACGCAAGCCGCGGTGAAGCTCACCGTAACGTTTGTCTGATTCCAAGCTCAGCGCACGGTACTAACCCTGCAACAGCATCAATGGTTTCAATGAAGGTAGTGGTTGTTAAGTGTGATGAAGATGGCAACATCGACATGACTGACCTAGCAGCGAAGATCGAGAAGCACAAAGAAAACCTATCAAGCATCATGATCACTTACCCTTCTACGCACGGCGTATACGAAGAGCAAGTGAAAGAAGTGTGTGAACAAGTACACGCAGCGGGCGGTCAGGTTTACCTAGACGGCGCGAACATGAACGCTCAAGTTGGCCTAACTTCACCTGGCTTCATCGGTTCAGACGTATCTCACTTGAACCTACACAAAACATTCTGTATCCCACACGGTGGTGGCGGTCCGGGTATGGGTCCTATCGGCGTTAAATCGCACCTAGCACCTTTCCTACCAGGTCACATCGAAAACGGTGTACAAGGTTCTGACTACGCGGTATCAGCAGCAGATTTAGGTAGTGCTTCAATCCTACCTATCTCTTGGGCTTACATCGCAATGATGGGCGAACCTGGCCTAACAGACGCAACGAAAGTAGCGATTCTAAACGCGAACTACGTGATGGAAAAACTACGTCCTCACTACCCTGTTCTTTACCGTGGCACTAACGGCCGCGTAGCACACGAATGTATTATCGATATTCGCCCGCTTAAAGAAGACACAGGCATCAGCGAAGAAGATATTGCTAAGCGTCTAATGGACTTCGGTTTCCACGCGCCGACTATGTCTTTCCCAGTAGCTGGCACACTAATGGTAGAGCCAACTGAATCTGAAGACTTAGAAGAACTAGACCGTTTCTGTGAAGCGATGATCGCAATCCGCCACGAAATGGCAGCTGTGAAAGCCGGTGAATGGCCATTAGACAACAACCCTCTAGTGAACGCACCGCACACACAAGTTGACCTTTCAGGCGCAGAATGGGATCGCCCTTACTCTCGCGAACTGGCTTGCTTCCCATCGAAAGCAACGAAGAACTCGAAGTACTGGCCAACAGTTAACCGTGTAGACAACGTATACGGCGACCGTAACCTAATCTGTTCTTGCCCAAGCATCGATAACTACGAAGACTAATTCGTAGCGGCGCTAAGCAGCGAAACATAACAAAGGCGAGCCAAATGGTTCGCCTTTTTGTTTTCTAAAATTCAAGGTCAACAAATGCATTGACCTTACCGTAAGGGAAAGGTTTAAGGTGAAATGAATCCAGTGATGAATGAGGAAACAATTATGGGATGTTGCAATAAAGCGCCAAAAGGTGGAGCCCCTCTTGGCTTACTTCTAAAAGTCACGCTTGGGATTGGGCTTTTCGTGTTTCTGCTGGCTCTGTGGCAGTAGGAAGCTCATACAGCCCTAGGGGGAAACTAAGAAGTGATGGTTAAGTAAGGGTTAGATAGCGCCAAGTTGATATTGGCGCCATAGTCGTTTGTTATATGCTTACTTCACCCGTGCCCTTTCGTACCATTGGTCAAATTGGTCGATGACCCTGTTGTGATAGAAAGTTTTACTAATACTTTTAGGGTTGTCCGGATCTAATCGGCGCAATTTACAGTACCTTTCACCTTCAGCTTTTAACGTCCTCATTTGGTCATGAAAGACTTTATTTTGCTTAAAGTTCGTATAGCGTGCCTTGATTATTTCTAGCAGCTCGTAGTAATCGTGTGGATAGTTTTTCAGAGCATCTTCTTCGGAAAGAACAATTTCCGGAGCATCAGGATCATTAGTTAGACGCACTTGTAACGCTTCATCATTTGTCGTTTTTACCAGCTTAGTATGAAGTTTCAACGATATAGCAAAGTTTGCATCTTTGTCATGCTCATGGTCTTTCTCGATATCTTTCAGATACTTCAGGAGGTTTGACTTAACCTCACTGTCCACGCTAAAACTAGCAACATCTGAAAGATGGAAAAATGATACAGGCATAAGGTAGAAGTTGTACCGACTAAAGTCATGGTTGAACCAGTTCATAGCAAGAGTCATGAAGTTTTTCAGTGAAGCTGTACCAATTTCTTGGATATTAGTGCTCAATTCAAGATCACCGCAGACAAAATGCACTGAATCATCTCGGATGTTCATTAACAATCGAATGTTATCTCCGACTACGTTTGGGATAGAACCATTAGCTAATAAACGATTCAGGGCAACGCCCAATGAAATCGTTTTAGGGTTACCACTTGGGGATATTACAACTTGCGCCTTGTTAAAAATATGGATGGACTCAGGATTGTCACCAGCATCTTTTACCAACTTTGACTTTAAAAGAAGCTCCCATGCATTTGTCATTAGAATTGAGAAAGTCTCTTCTCGATGCTGAAAATTAGGTTTGTTGTATATTTCTATCGCTGAAATACACGCCGAGATAGCCTTTTCTAACATAATCTGGTGAAGGTACTTATCTACTTCATCTTTTTGGCTTTGGTGTTGGCGAAAAGTAGTTGAGTTGAAAGTTGTGATAACTTCTGTGACCTTATAACCATTGTTCTTTCGCTCCAGCAATGAAACCCATTTTTTACGTAAATACGTTTTTACTGTAGATACGCTCCAACCTGTCTTTTCAGCTAAGTCATCTAACGTGAACTCGTGTCCAGATTGAAAACTCTCAAGGAAGAATGTATAAGCCTTGTCTACTTGCAACCATTTTTTCTCTGACATAAACCTACCTACTAACTGCATATAATAGTTCTTAGACTGAAAAACTCTGCATTTAAATACAGAATTTTTCTATCTAGTTTCTTATGCCACCAATTGTACTAGCCTTTGTCTTTCCATAACAATCACTTATACCGTTAGCTTAGTGATTAGCGTGGCAAATATAGAATTTTCTGGTCAAGTATGTTTTCCTATAAATCATGAACTTACGTGCGTTAGAGCTGTGTTTTAACCATCAGAACCCTTGACTGTCTCCAAGCTAATTGAACTCTATAAATCCAAAGCTTGACCCTATACGGTAAGGTGTTTATATTGTCGCCCGCCCAACGGGGCACATCCTAAAATGCACACCGGCCATCCTGCCATCATTCGTGTATTTATATTGGTGTTGTGAACTTCCATGCTAACGAAATTTCGTCCTTTTACTCGTGAATCGGGTGCGCTTATGCACCTTTCGATTCCAATCATTTTGACTCAAATAGCTACCCAAGCGATGGGATTTGTCGATACGACAATGGCTGGCCAAGTAAGCCCTGCCGATCTCGCCGCTATTGCACTTGGCACCAGCCTTTGGATTCCTGTGCTGCTGCTACTGCGTGGCGTGATTATGGCGTTAACACCTGTTGTCGCTTATCACCGTGGCGCACGTGACTTTCAAAGTATCTCTGTTGAATTCTTCCAGATGGTTTGGTTGGCATTGATTGCTAGCGTATTACTTATCGCTTACTTGGTGAGTGCGAAACCGATCTTAGAATGGATTGGCGTAGCCGCTGAGATCATTCCTATTGGCAGTGATTATGCGTTTGCCCTAGCCTTTGGTGTACCGGGTATTGCCCTGTTCTACACCTTGAACGGCTTCTGTGAAGGTATGAACAACACCAAAGTACCAATGATCATTTCTGTGGTTGGTTTGTTGGTGAATATTCCGGTCAACTACGTGCTTATTTACGGTAAGTTCGGCTTCCCTGAAATGGGCGCTGTGGGTTGTGGCTGGGCGACAAGCTTAGTGTATTGGCTAATGTCGGGAATGCTCTATTCCTACATTAAAGGTCATCACCACTACAAAACCATCATCAGCTTTGCAGACGCTAAGCCAAAAGCAAAAGAGATGCTTCACCTTCTAAGGTTAGGTTTACCTATCGGTATGAACATCGCGGTATGTGGCAGCATCTTTGCGGTAATCGCATTGATGATTGGCCGTATTGGTGCAGAGAACGTGGCAGCCGCACAAATTGCACTTAACATATCGAGCCTAACTTACGTGATTCCGATGAGTATCTCTTTTGGTATTACGATTCGTGTTGGGCACGCTTTGGGTGAAAAAGATGAACTTGGCGCGATTGAACGCAGTAAAGTCGGTATCTTGGTTGCAGCGTTGATTTCATTGCTTTCAGTAGCGATGTTCCTGCTGTTCCCTGAGTGGATCATTAGGCTTTACACCACCGACCTTACAATAAGCGCGACAGCAGCGGTATTGTTGACCTTTACGGCGATGTACCAATTCAGCGATGCATTGCAAACGTCTGCTAACGGTGCACTGCGTGGCTATAAAGACACTAAGATCCCGATGATCTTAGCTATCGCTTCATACTGGGGCTTAGCACTACCACTGGGCATGGTATTAGGCTTAACAGACCACATTGTTCCTGCAATGGGTGAAGAAGGCTTTTGGATTGGTATTCTGACGGGCTTGAGTGTGTCAGCGGCTCTGATGTTACTTCGTTTGCGATACGTGATTAAGAAGCGTGACTTGCCATCAGCAAGTGCTCCATTGGCAAACTAAGACAAATCATCAAGATAATACAAAAAAGCGCGTTATTGCTACTCGGCAATAACGCGCTTTTTTATTCTGTCTCTAAAATCTAATGATGAGTTCGCTTAACAGTTGTTGTTAACAATACGGACTGTACATTCACATCCTTCATCAGGACATTGGCTGCCATTTGTTCGGCCAAAAGAGTCATAAAGAACAAAGCAACCTTGGCGCGTTTCTAGATCCGCGTCAGTTATGTTCGTACTATCTAATTCGGCTTGGGTAAAGTCGTAGTCATACCCGATCACAGTGTGCCGATTACCAAAATCAGAAGTTAGGCTGTCATCATCTGATAAGGTCATAAAGTCGATCATCGTTAATTTGTCGCCCGACTCGCCTCGGCTCTCTGGGCAAAGGGTTCCCCAATCAACCTCAACACTACCAATACCAAAATCGATCACATAGTTGCTCTGATCACCTGGATTTGATGCATCTGGATTAAGTCCAGCGATAATAGCTTTAGAGGTTACTTGTGTGATCACCCCTTCCATCGCGCCAGCAACACCTTCAAGTACTGCTTCTCTCGCTGACTCTTGGATATTAAGAAACCTCGGGGCTGCCGTAACGGCTAAAACACCGAGTATCACGATGACAACGATTAATTCCATTAACGTAAAGCCGTTTTTCTTCATAACACCCACATCAGCTGACAACTTAAAGATTCGATAACTCAATGAATTATTAGTAACTATACATCGCGATTAGGATTCATAAAACTCCTCCCACTTCGCCTCAAATAGCCTATATGGGACAATTTATAGAACCCTCAACTCATATCATTAACTGGAAGTGTTGTCACATAAGGCTTGAACGATTGTTGTCCCAACAATACAACAACATAAACGAGAGCAAGACACTGATAAAGTTTAATCTATTTCTTTGAGCTAACGCATAAATGAAAATGGTGGTTAATTGGTGTTAACGTTCTTCACTACTCCACTTCTAACAAAGATGTGACCCATTTTTGCAGTGGATCATCGTTGTATCTTGGGTGCCAGGCAGCTACCACATCGAAACTCTCTGGTGATTGTTCCATTGGGATTGTCACCAAATTCAAGCCCTCTATCGCTCTTGATGGTAAGAACGCAATCGAGTCAGTCGTATTTAGATACATGGGTACGATGGAGAAACACGGAGCAGACACCACCACATTGCGTTTTAAACCGAACTTCCCAAACCATTCGTCAATCGAACCTTTAAAGTTTGGGCGAGATGGTGAAGCGATGATCGTCGGATAACTCGCGACCTCTTGCAGCGAAGGATTGGTTTGTGCGATAGAGGAATGAGGTGAAGTGACACAAACATGGTGCTCTTCAAACAGCTTAATGACCTTATAACTATCTGGAATATAATCAGGGAATGCGATAGCTAAATTAACCTTACCGCTTTCCATTAACTCGTGCAGGTTATCGATTTCGAAGTCACGCACAATCAGCTTTAATTCCGGCGCTTGCTCCCTTAGCTTTGCTATCAAGCTCGGTAAAATAATCTGCTGGGCATAATCTGTCGCCGCAATCACAAACGTCCCTTTGGCTTTCTCTGGCACAAAGTTAGTCTTTGATAACAGTAAGTTGAAATCGATAAGCAGACGATCCACACCAACTGACAACTCTTGAGCAAATGTCGTAGGAACAAAGCCATTAGTCTTCCTCACGAACAACCTATCGTCGAACACTTCACGCAGTTTCTTTAAATGCCCACTGACGGCTTGTTGAGTCATGCCTAATTGGTTGGCAGCTTTAGATGCGTTCTCTTCACGTATTAGCGCTTGGAAAACCCTGAGTTGCTTTATGTCTAATCGATCTAATTTGCTCACACTCACCTACACCCGTGAAATTGGATTATGCATGAGTGTAACACTGCACAAGAAAAACCAGTAACACTCACAATTAAGCTTTGTTTCTACTTGTTTAGTCATTTAGTTAAAGTTCCTCCATCGAAACGAAACACATACAGATCGGAGAACAACATGAAAACAATTATTCTAATTGGCGCACGTGGCAAGATGGGTCAAGCAGCACTAATGGGCTTAGGCAATCACCAGATAATCACAGCGGGTCGCTCTGGCGATGTCGACCATATTGTTGATATCACCGACCCAAAGTCGATTGAAGCGCTTTACAAGAACGTGGGACACTTCGATGCGGTTGTGAACACAGTCGGCTTATGCGAATACAACACCTTTGCAGATATGACGGAAGAACAGTGGATGACCACGGTAATGAGCAAAATGATGGGACAAATTAATCTTGTTCGCATCGGCCAAAAGTACATCGCTGACGGTGGTTCATTTACACTGATTAGCGGTATTTTGAATGTGAAGCCAATCCCTTTCGCTATTGCAGATGCGACCACCAGCGGCGCGATTGATACCTTCGTAAAGTGTGTCGCGTATGAGATGCCAAGAAACACCCGCATCAATGTCATCAATCCTACCGTGCTTGCTGAAGCATGGGATGTTTACGGTGAAATGATGCCAGGTTTTGGACCCGTACCAAGCAAATTAGTCGGCAAAGCATTCGAGCGCTCAGTCGATGGCTTCCTTACCGGTGAAGTAATTTTTGTAGACGCTTAACTTTACCAACAAAACGTACACCTATAACGAAAAAGGCGAACCCCTCGGTTCGCCTTTCTTCCTAGATAGTTTGGTTAAAAACGATATCTATCGATTTATCGCCAAATATGAGCCAGCCGCAATCATTATTCCACCAGCACTTTGGTTTAATCTTTTATGAGCGCGTGGCGTTTTAAGTAAACTTGCCATTCTGCCCGCGCCCATAGCAATGATCATTAAACCGGACATAAGAGCAACCGCCGCTAAAACAGAAACCAAGACAATATCTTGTGAACGCAAAACCGTCAGATCAATAAACGTCGGTAAGAATGAAATATAGAACAGAATCACTTTCGGGTTTGATGCTGAAATCAAAAAGCCTTGAGCGAAACTAGCAAGTTCTGATTTCTGACTTTGTTTTGCCGCGAGCTCAGCTGTACCTTGCACTTCAGGCAGGCTTTTAAACATCTTGTAACCCAAGTAAATCAAATAAGCGGCACCAACATAACGAATCACCTCAAAAGCCAATGACCAGTTCTCAGCAATCGTCGCTAGACCAAAACAGGCAATCGCCAGATAAATCAGATCACTGCAGATCATTCCTACAGAAAGAGAGATGCATTTTCGCCATCCATCGACCATACCACGAGCCAAAATCGCAAAGACACCTGGCCCCGGAGTAATGCCAAATATAAACATGGCAATAAAGAATGTAACTGCGCCTTCTAATGACATTGGCTTGTCCTTACTTATAACCCAACATGATTGGTCACGAACGTATCATGGAGTTTTGACTAGAGTAAAGAGAACATTGGGGATGATAGTATTGTCAGGGAAACCTCTTACATAGGTTTCAGTATTGCCCAGCTAGGGACGGCGATTTTTTTACTGATTGCTAGGTGACGTATGTAAATCACGGAGGCAATAGAAACGATCGCACTTACATCTGTGTACGATGGCAACAACGCCAGAGTTGTGGCATGTAATGTACACCCTAACGCCACAGGAATTGCATAAAGCTCCTTTGATAACAGTAAGGTTGGACGTTGAATCAATACGTCCCTAATAACGCCTCCCCCCACGGCGGTAATAATACCCAACATGATTGGACCGAGTGGTAGCCCGAAACCTAAGCTCCATGCTTTTTCGGTCCCTTGAATCGCAAACATGGCGATAGCAATAGCATCGACGTAAAGGTTAATCGTATGAAACCATCGCTTCTTCAAAAACGAAACACAGATAAAACCCATTAAACTACTCACAACCGCGATCCAAACATAATATAGTTCCTCTGACCAAAACACGGTTACACCGAGCAATACATCACGTGTGCTACCTCCCCCTACTGCCGTAATTACACCCAATACCGCCACCGTGAAAATATCCGTCTTTTTTTCACTCGCGGCCAATACCGCAGACAAAGCGAAAGCCGCCGTACCAAGAACAGAGATCGTATTTATGAGTTCCGCGGTTGTTAGGAACATTTGATTACCCTTTAGATGCTAATTTGGCGATAAAAAAGCAGAGATGAAATCAAAATTCGCGCGTCTGCTTTTATGACAGTTTGTTTAGGTAGATTTATTTAGTAACGCTATTACGAACCGCTTTGCCCGGGTAAACATTGGGCAGCACTTTAGAGTCTTCTACGACGACTGTTCCGTTAACCACAACATACGGGATACCTGTTGATGGCAAACCTGGTTCTTTAAGTGTCGAGTTGTCCGTTACCGTTTCTGGATCAAACATCGTTATATCAGCGTCAGCGCCCACTTGAATGCGACCCTTTTTACTCATTTGATTGATACCATTGTCTTGAAGAAATTTAGCCGGCATGTAAGACATTTTAGAAACCGCAGCCATCAATGGCATTAGGTTGTCTTCACGAACCATTTTCAATACTCGTGCTTGAGTACCTGCGGCTCTTGGGTGTCCTTGTAGACCTTCATAAGACGTATTCCAGCTGTAAGCCATCATTCCGTTCTCTTTCATCAGTGGAAAAGCATCACTACCGACGATTGTTGACTCATGAGCGAGCGCGTTTTTAAGATCTTGATCCGTTGCACCGTAGAACATAACACTCGCTTGAGGGTCCTCTTTTAGCAATTGCTCATATCGCTCTTTGGTTAGGGGCTTCATTGTTTCTGTTTCAATAATGTCTGAGTAGTCTCGTGCCATATTACGCTGGTAGTTTGTTGGCTCTAGGTAGTCTGCCGCTGCAATGGTTGCGCCGTAGTTATATGGGTAGATCTCTGCCGCGACGTTCATGCCTTTTGCTTTTGCATCGTCTAGCATCTTAAGTGCAACCGGTGTTTCATTGAGCGTTTGCTGATGTACGTGTTGAACTAACAAGCCACCACCATAAATGCCCACTCCAGATAGCATCTCTTCAATACCAATTAAGCCCGATGTTGGTGGAAGTTGGCTTGAGAATCGACCGTGTAAAAAGGTTGGAACACCGTATTCACCCGCAAGTCTTTGCCACTCTTTAGTTTCGATAGTCGTTGCAGCTTTAGACATGTAACCAACTGGAACACCGATGCCTAAACCGCCATCTTTTAACTCTTTGTCGACCATTTCAGAGATCATTTCAATCTGTTGCCTTGATGCAACCTCAGTCAGTGCATCAGAGCTAATCTGCGATGCTTTCGTTTCCTCGCTATCAAAAATATCGTTGATCATTGTGCCCGTGCGAGTGTGGTAATCATCATTAAAAACTTTGGTTCGAATGCCGGCAGATGAAACGCTTGCACCAAAGTTCGTTTGTGAACGACCTTCTAGCCTTTGATACCAATCACTCACAGGATAAGCACCAACTTCTAGTGCCAATGGAGTGGTTACACCACTACGTAGATGCAGCTTTTGCATCACTGGAATCGCTACAACGTGTGAGTGAGTATCAATAAAGCCAGGTGCAACAACCAGACCTTCAGCATCAATCATCTTATCGCCTTCAATTGCATCACTCGTGATAGCAACGATCTTTCCATCTTCAACAGCTACATTAGTAACTTGGTCAAACCCTGTTTCAGGATCCATAACTCGACCATTCATAATCACTAAATCGTAAGCGAAGACACTTGGTGACATTGCCACTAACATTGCTAGGGTCGTACGTTTGATTTGAGTAGCTTTGATTTGCTTGTTCATGATGTTGACTCCAAAGGTAAGTAAATTAAGTCAGCGTTGTCCGCCTCTTTGACTCACATTATTGATGAGCTTTGTCAGCCTGATAAATCACTTAAGACGGACGAAACACATCCAAACTTCATCAAGCACAATTAACTCTTTGATATAATTAAGAACCCACACCTCAATGCGGCTTACCTCGGTGGCAGTATTTTTTAATTATTTAACTTTCTTATGGTAGGCAGGAAGGCTTGCGATCCATCTACTTAATTGAACACGCCAACAACTAAAAAGGCAGCGTTGTTAACGCTGCCTTTCCGGTTATACATTAAAAGTTAGAAATAGAATTTGTAGTTGGCCCAAACAACCGTATCGTCTATATCAATCGAACGAATTTCGGACTGCATATAACCTGTGGTGTTATCGACTCTCAGTTGACCCCATCGAGTTTTATCATTAGAGAAAGGCGTTGCGATCATTAATGTTGATTTAAGCATCGACGTTTCAATATCACCGTTTAAATAATTGTACTCTGGCCATGCCCCGATATAAGTACCATCTTCCCCCAACTGATACATCATATAGAAAGCAGCTGACCCGCCGAACGCTTCTTTGTTATCGGCGTGAAACGACAAAATTGATGCATCGGAATATTCACCAGCCAATACGCCTAAGCGTGGGAATAGCTGCAGCCCTTTAACCCCGGTATCAATCGCAGCGACTCCGCCCAAAGACGCTGAAGTAAACATCGAGTTATCAATAACATCTAGCGATAAAGCCGCTCTTGGAACAATTTTGTTCTCTGTTGAAAAAACATGGAAATATTGAACTCGACTGTCGGAATACTTCCCCTCTTTAGTCATTGTTCCTTCGACGGTAAGCATGCCGGTTTGCCCATTATCAAAATGAAAATCTCCAGATATTGAGCCCTTTACAGCGCCTTGGTTACTCATACCAAAGTAAGCTGAGGTACTCGTTTCCGTTAAGTCCGACGGGTTCGGTTCAGCGTCTTCTGCGAATAAATGCGCTGCGAACAAAGATGTTGTCGCTACAATTGAAAGAATAGATAGAGAAAGTTTTTTGCGGTTAATCATTATATATACCAGTGTAAGTTAAGTTATCACTCTCCTATGAATAAGCGAGCCGTTGGCTCTCGTTTCCGTACACCGACATTATTGAATGGAACTGATCTATCTAAAACTCCGCTAGGACGGATGAAACACATCCAAATAAAAGATACGACGAAGTGCTGAATCCTACGCATTACGCACATCATAGTTGGACATATGAATTACCTAATCCTGCAAATATCTGATAGGTTTATGTAATGCCCTAATGATTGAGTACAGCCTATGAATTTTAGTATTGAACAGTTACTCTCCTTTGTGACCGTTTACGAAGAACGGTCATTCAGCAAAGCAGCAGCCCGATTAAACAAGCACCGCACAACCACAGGCCAAGTTATCAATAACCTTGAAGATGTGTTAGCTGTTGAGTTATTCGAGCGCATAGGCCGTACGGTGGAGCCTACTGAAGACGGCAAGCTTCTTTACCACTATGCTAAGTCCGCGATTGAGCAATCTCGCATCTTCGATAACATTGCATTAAGCCTTTCTTACGGTGGGCTAGAAAGCATCAATTTTGCCTACCCTAGTATGACCCCACATCGCCTACTCTCTTCGATACGAGCTCAACTCGACCAAGACTTCCCGAATATGAAGGTCAACTTTCTAGTCAGGTCAAAGAGTCAGATTGAACAAGGGCTGGCAAGTGGCGATATTCACTTTGGCTTAGTGATGATCGACAAAGGCAAAGGAATGTACAGTAAAGACTCGACCTTTATTGGCCATATCGAGTTTTTGCCGTTCGTCAAAAAGGGAGGCAAACTCTCCCAGCTTTCACCGACTGAAGCATTGACCGCTTTACGCACTACACGCCAGTTTGTTTTAAGTGCTTTTAAAGATGAAGGCATGAAAGATAAACTCTTGGTATCAGCCATACATGAAGAAGTTGATCAGCTTGCCTTGGTTATAAAGCTGGTTCAGGACGAACTTGGTTGGGCATGGTTGCCTAAAGTGTTGTCAGAATCACCCTATGTAACTGAAAGTTTGGAAGCATTGGAAGTAGACCAATTGAAAATCGGAATGAAGTTCTCGTTTGCGCTTTGGAACCCACATTCGAAGCAAATTATGGTAATCAAAAAGTCGATCATAACAGCGACAGATGCCTACATTGAGCACTTTATGTCGTTACAAACCCCATCTAAATAGACGGAACGAGTTTAGACTTTATCAGCTCAAGCTTTAGAAACAAAATCAAAAAAGGTGATCCACAAGGATCACCTTTTATTAAGTTCGCAACATAGTCACTTGTCACTAGCTTGTATTCACCTGCATGATTATCTGAGCACTGATAGATTAATTGTTGTTAAACAAAGACTTCACATCAATATGAGCCCAGCTGGTATCATTGCCAAGCGCAGGCAGTTTGACCCACATTTGCAGCTCATTTAAGTCAGCGACGACTTGGTAGTTGGTTAAATCCACATCTTGATTGATTGGCTTAGTGACACCGCCATTATCTTTGAAGCTGCCATCCTCGTTATATAGTGGTAAATCAAAGATGTTACGCATTACTTCAGCGTCAATGTGACCGCACAGGTCTTGATGGCGTGCGTTTAAGTTATCAAGACGTTTCAGTGAAAAGCTTTGAGTTTCACGAATACCCAAACCCCAATCTGGGTTTAAAAACGTGTTGACCGTCGCGAACGAGCTAGCATCTTTATCGCTGATACGCTTTCTGTTTTCTTGGATTGTATTCTCGTAAGCGCAAGCTTGGCCGCTTTTATCCGCTAACATCCAGATCGATGCAATATCGGTACGTGACGCTTGAAAGCGTGAACTAAGAGCTTCGATCGAATCAGACTCCACCATGTAATCGACAACTGAATTTAGGAAAGATGGCTTCTCTAGCGATACGATATTACCGCCCATTGATGTACCGTCATGCAGATCGGTATACACACCCTTGTCGTTAAAGCCAGTAACCATCCACTGCCAACCTGGCCAGCTCACATTCACTAATCCGTTTGAACCGTCTGTTGGATTATAAACCGTGGTATAGATTGGAAAGTCTAGGAACACATCACTCCAGTCCATATTACGACCAACAACCGAATGACCATCGACCGTACTTTTGCCCCAAGTTGCTAACGAAGAACAACCAGAGAACGAGTGTAACTTTCCAAGGTAAATCGCCATTGGACCGCTTTGGTCTAGCACGATGACTTTTTCCAGAGGCCAGCCCAGACCATCAGCGACACCTTGGAAGTATTGCTTACGACGTAAAGAAAGTGCTGCGAAAACGCGAGTGCCAAACAGTTCAAACGCTTCTTTTTGACTGATTAACCCTTTATCAAACTCAGGCTGAACAATAACGTCGTACATCGCTTGCATGTGCTCTTTTGACAGGTTTCCGTACTGCTTGCCCATTTCATACCAGCTGCCGTTAAGCTGAAGAACGTATAGCATTTCCTCACTAGTTTCAAACATTGTGCCGTTTTCAAATTGAGCTTTAGTAGTAAGTGTTGAAGTGTTCATAATGACCTCTATTTATCTAAGTAAGTTGGTTTGCTTCTTTGCGATGGGGTCATTGTATGGACGATTTTTAAATACCAATAATTCAATATGACGGACGAAACTCATCCAAATGTGAAGTGCACGAACATATGAGATCAGAGGTCATCGAGCAGAAGCGCAGTCACATCGGTAGATGAGTTGGAATCGCAGAAGAAAGAAAGAGAAACAGATTGAGAGAATAGATAGAGCTAGAGGTTGACCAAATTTATAATTAGGCACGTCGCCAACAAAAGATTTAGCCAAATAAAAAGGCGAACCTAGTGGCTCGCCTCTGCAAAATATTGAGTACCAATCAAGGTAACAAGATTAGTTCGCCATTGGTGACAACAACTCAGGGTTAACCACCAAGTTTCGCACACCGTGAGCGTGGTCTTCATTAAAGTCATTACCTTCACACCAGTTCCCCACTGTCGCGATGTTTACTTTCGCTACTTGTGGACGAACGCTCCATGTGACTTGGAAAGGTGAACCTTGCTCGTTATAACCAGGACCCGTTGTTGAACCTGCGTATTGAATCGCTGAGCCAGTGTTTTGTGGGATGTTGGTTGCTTGGTGCAAACCATTCACTTTTGAGTGCTTAGCCAATGCTTCGAAGTCGAGTGCTTTGTTGTCATTCACTAACACATAAACTTGGGTCTCAACACGCAGTTGCGGATTGGTAATCGCATCGTTGAAACAAGCACCAAGGGTTTCACCCGGTTCTACTTGTGCCGTTGAGTACACGTAATGCACTTCTATGGTGTCGCCCGAATGCAAAGAGCCATGTTCGCTTGGACAAACCTCATCCTCAAATGGTTTAAGCTCTGCATCACTCAACTTACCTGTGTATTTAAAACCACTCTGGAAGCCCTTACCATCGCCGTTGCCTGCGTATTGGGTAAACTCGCCACCTTTGTGTTCTGCGTTCTTATGGAAGTGGATATTACATAGGTTCATGGCGGTTGAACCTGGCGCATCCGAAAACAATCGAGCGTTTGTTCCTTCGGCTGAACCTAAATCGCGTGGCGCTTGTGGGCCAAAACCTTTTCCTTGCGTGTTTTCAGACAGGTTCGCTCTTTGTTCGGTGATGACACTGTCTGCTACCGACTCATGGCTCACGTCAGAAGCGTTTGCTTGAGCCGCCAACATAACCATCGCGACGCTTAAAAATGCACTCTTATTCTTCATATCTCTTCCCTAGAATATTGATAACTAAACCTAAATAACGGATTTCACGCCAAACATACTACTATGCTCTCGAGTGAATATCAGACACTGTCTTTGTAAGATTAGATTTCGTTGCTTACTTTGGGAGGAGTATTAAAACACTCGATGCATATAACAAGTCGAACAGCGTAAATACGGCGTTTCCATTCCAGAACAAACAAATACCTGCTTTATTGACTGTCTGTTGACGCAAACCAACGGGCTTGTTGAATATGAATTAAAATATAACGATGGATAAGCATTTGAAATAAAAAGGTGAACCATATGGTTCGCCTTCTCTAATGATTGGATGTACTCAGTAAGAGCTATTCGATTAACCGTGGCCTGTGGCAAATATTCCGAAGGTCAGAACGTTCAAGGTGTCTGTGACTCCCTCGAGCGATTTGATGACTTTCTTAGTCGGTTCGTTGTTGAGCAATAGGTAACTTCCCAGTCCTTTTTCATTGTCGGTCTCGACTTCATCTTGTTTCGCTGTTACTTGAGATGAGTGTACTTCAGGTTCTTCAACCGCTTCTGAAACATTTTCTGCTTCTGCTTTAACGTTGGCACTAGTATCTTGAACTAAGGCCTCATTGGCCTCATCAATAGAGTCCGAAACACCATTTAGATTCGTATCCTTCTCGACACTGTTCGACAGAGCGTGTTCGTTGCTCAACGTCTTCTCATCGATCTGCTCATTACTCGTTGTAGAGCAAGCCGTTAAGAAAAACAGACTTACGATGAATGTGATTAGGTTTCGCACCATGACGATAAGGCTCGAATTAATAAAACATTGTTCGATTGTAATTTATTTATCTCTCTACATCCAGTATCAAGTGAGTTAAGAGCGCAGTTTATTGTTCCGAAAGATAAAGCAAGAAGTGCAGGTTGAAGCTAGAACCTAATAGTTAGAAACCTCAATCAGATTACCATCAGGATCTCGAACATAAACAGAGACAATTTTACCCGTCGCCCCGGTTCGCGGCACAGGCCCCTCTTCTATCTCTATTTCGTTCGCTTTGATATGTTCGATTACCTCAATCATTGGTGTATTGGTAATAAAACAAAGGTCAGCACTTCCCGCTTGCACGCGCTTTGCTTTTGGTTCGAACTCATTACCTAACTGATGAAGGTTTATCTTGTGATTACCAAATGACAACGCCACGCGACCTTCACCGAATTGGATAGGCTTCATACCTAATACGCGCTGATAGAAATCTACCGTTATCTCTATATCTTTAACGGTTAGTACCAAGTGATCTAAATGACTGATTTCCAAATTAATCATCCTTGTGTCATCGTTACTGAATATTGCGTGCTGATTGCCGAATAAGCCTTAGCCACATACTCTAATGTCCAACGTGCTAACACAAGATCAGCATACATCTTCACCTCTCACTTTGAACGAATAAAGGGAGCACAGACTGCGCTCCCTTCTCATCAGTTTTAGCTAACTTAAATCACTTTAAGTCGTTTTAGCTAGTAACAAGCACCTTCAAATACCCAGTACCAATAATTGTTGAACGGGTCAGCTCCCCAGTTATCCGCAGACGCTGTGAATCTGTTGCCATAATATTGAATGGTTGTTCCTGCTGGATAATAGTAATTTGGATTCCACTCTTGAAGGTTATCGCACAAGCCTTGTGGCTCAGGTTCTGGTTGAGGCTCTGGCTGAGGTAATTCAAACTCTGCGCTAACAGCAACGTAAGCATCCATTGAGCTTTGAACACCGTCCACCAGCACGTAGATATCTTCACCTTGCACACCACCAAAACCGCAATATTCATTGTTGTCTGAGTTGGTAGAAGAGCAATCGTAGTCGCTTAGTGACGCAGGTCGGCCGATTGCGACATACAAGTCAACGTTACCGTAACCATGATAAGTCTGAATCCAAGCATCACTTCCAGGTACATTCTTTAGAACGAACTGTTGCTGGTCGTCACCACCACTTACAATTGGTGTTGGCACGTTTATCTCTAGTTCCACTACGCCGGGTGTTGGTGTTGGTGTTGGTGTTGGTGGATTAGGGTTCGGATTTGGCTGATCAGAACCACAGTTTTGCACATCAATACCCACTTCGTTAAACGCAGATTTCACTGCAGAGGTCTCATAACCTAGCTTTTCAGCGGCTTTGCACACCCCGTTGGCACCTTCCAAAATTATCCAGAAATTTTATGCTTCAAATCGTTACGGGATTAAGATTCGATATGGATTTTCAAATAACAGCGCCAACTCACCATCATAAAATTAAACTCCCGCATTCACTAAACAAGGTAACGAGCAAAACAATGATGAAAGTGTGTTGGCGGTGTGTATTGGTTAAGGTGTAGGTTGAGACTTAGTCTTTAGCTTTATTGAGTGTGTAAGTGATGATGCTATTGCCCTCTACCTTAAACGCCCAAGTTTTGTCGTCTTCGGTAAAATGATATTCACCCTTGGACGAAGTTGGCATCAGATTAGCGATGAACTCAGATAGCTGAGGCTCGTTGATCACAAAACTCCCCTCAGAGGTATTGATGTCTAAATCGTTATTGACTTCAATCTGCGACGTCGAGCTAGGCAAGATATCGGGTAACCAGCCTCTATCAAACAAACGATCCTGTTGAGCCAGTTCGTAAGTTGCGTACTCATCACTGACAACGTCAGAACAGCCCGAGAGTAAAAGTAAAATTGGGAGTAATAGTTTCGTTTTCATTTATTTCCATCATTTGAAGGCAAGGTCTTGTCCACTCTCTCGGTTGTATTCGAATAAAAAACAACAAGCAAGGGACAAGTACCATCATAAAAACGACTTTATAAATTAATTATTATTCCCATTCAATTTAATTGACTTTATTTACATATAGTCCACATAAAAATCATTGATAATCATAGCCTTAAACGCAGAATTGACCTATAAATTAGAGTATATTCAGACCAAACACGCCCTTTACATCAAACAAAACAGCTTCCGTTTTTTCTCTCGAGACTTGCGTACCTTGGCGTAAGATATCGATGAGTTGCGCTTTGTCATCCAACAGTTCGGCTCTGCGCGCTCTTATCGGGCGGATCATCTCTTGCAGACACTCTTCCAATACCTTCTTAGTTTGGCCATCCCCTAACCCGCCTCTGCGATAGTGATCTTTTAGTTCATTGACGTAGCGAGCGTCAGTATGGAAAGCATCAAGGTAGGTAAACACGATGTTCCCTTCTACTTTGCCAGGATCTTCGATTCGTAGATGATTTGGGTCGGTATACATGGATTTCACTGCGGTACGAATCTCTTTCTCGGTCGCGCCAAGGTTAATAGCGTTGCCCATTGATTTAGACATCTTACTTTTGCCGTCAGTACTCGGAAGACGAGAGGCATTGCTCAGCAAGGGTTTACACTCATTTAAGATTGGCTTGCCCGCGAGCGAGTTAACTTTTCTCACGATCTCATTGGTCTGTTCTAGCATTGGCAACTGGTCGTCACCGACAGGAATCAAGGTGGCGTTGAACGCCGTTATATCAGCCGCCTGCGAAATCGGATAAGTCAGAAAACCAGCTGGAATTGAGCGACCAAACTCCTTGTTTTGAATCTCACTTTTAACAGTTGGATTGCGTTCCAAACGAGCAATAGAAACAAGGTTGCTGTAGAACATGGTGAGTTCAGCCAGTGCTGGTAACTGTGATTGAAGACAAATCGTGGTTTTTGTTGGGTCGATACCTACCGCTAGATAATCAGCCACCACATTAAGAATGTTAGACGAAACCTTGGCAGGATTATGAGCGTTGTCGGTAAGCCCTTGCATGTCGGCAACCAATATCGTTTGGTCGTGAATATGCTGTAACGAAGTACGCTGCTGAAGTGAACCAACATAGTGACCTAGATGTAAAGGACCGGTAGCTCGGTCGCCAGTCAGAATGATTTCCGGTTTGTTCGTGTTTTGAGGTGTTTTCATGGGGTATCTCCAAGTAATAAAAGCTACTGGAGATAAAAAGAGACGACATTCTTGGTGACATTCTTAACTACCTTCCAGCAGCTAAAGAATGTGAGTATTCCGTGCTGCTCTAGATAGAGCACCACCAGAAGAAAATTGAAGTTGAAGCAGAAGTAAATTTCATTATTAAAACCTACCAACAATATAGGTTAACGACAACCCTTTTATTGGTAGGTAATAAAACTAACGTACCGAAACCAGTTTTCGATGCGTTATAAAACAGAAACCATTGAAGGTGAATATCGTAAGTAAATGTATTAATTACATAAATCAATAATTCTAGAGCGCATAGCTTCATTGACGTTAAAGTGAGCATTCAAAAATTCAAGCTGTGCCAGAGCCGATTCCGCCGTGCGTTCGTAGCCTTGAGTAAAGGTTGGCAGTAGCTGAGCAAACTTAGGGAAGCGCGCTTCTAGCCTTCTATCAGACATAAACTCATCGACAAATTCAGGTTGTGAGCTTTCTGTTTGATCCACAAGATCGATCAAACGATCAAGCGCGTAAGATTGAACAAAACGGCTCCCAGAAAGCTTTTCACCTCGGTTATAGCGAGACATACCCACGTAAAGGTTAGTTAGCGCCTCTCCTATAATCCATGCCTGAGAATTGGGTTGTGCAGCAGCTTTTATTGGAGGCACACAACACTGAGTATCAAAGTCAGCTTCCTGCCAAACGATTCGCCCCTCCGCAAACGGAATATGCGCTAATTCATGTGGTTCGAATACTGCAAACTCACAGAATATCCCATCGGCATAAAGTACTTTATAACCATCGACCGTATTTCTTACCGCGTAGTCGATTGGGTTGATATCAGATAACCAATGCAAACTGTCTAAGAAATACTGCTTGTGTCCAGTCTGCACTATCGCAAAGAAATCGACGTCTGAGTATTGATCCAGTCGCTCTGTTTCAATGCCAACTGAGCCAAGCCCCAACAAAGCATGCGCCTTACCAGAAGATCTTAAAGATTCCCCAATGGCATCTAACCGTTGTAAGAGTTTTTGTGGTGTATTTAGTTGTTGTGCTAGCATCGCTGTATCCCTATCAAGTTGATTGCCACTCAACCTAACTGACAGTGATAACAAGCATGAAGCCCAATTTATAAAATCTGTGTTTTAGGTAACGATCTGCGCAAGTTATTGTTTCATTTAAACGGATAAAACAGCTACTAGCACCCGCTTTATATTCAATTTATAACGAAGACTTCCCTAAATACGCTGCCATTTCTTGCTCTGGAACCATACCGCCGCCTGTCGCCCAAACAAGATGCGTTGCATTGGTTAGCTTAGAATCATCGATGCCTAACCTTTCCAGATATTCTCGGTTGTGTTCGACATGTACTGCGCCCGGCATACCAGCCAATGCAGAAGGCTCTAATTGAATACCTTCGGATTGATTCAATTCACTTAGCAACTGATACATACGTTCATCGGTTAATGTGCAATAACCATCCAATAAACGTTCCATTGCTCGGCCAACAAAACCAGAAGCCCGCCCCACCGCCAAACCATCTGCAGCTGTTAGGTTATCAATACCCAGATCTTGCACTGCAATTTCATCATGCAAACCAGTGTGAACGCCCAACAACATACAAGGCGAATGAGTTGGTTCAGCAAAAATGCAGTGAACATCATCACCAAAAGCCATCTTTAAACCAAATGCCACACCACCGGGGCCACCACCAACACCACATGGCAAGTAAACGAACAATGGGTGCTCTTTGTCGACGATAATCTGTTGTTGTTCGAATTGTTGTTTGAGCCTCTCTCCCGCCACAGAATAACCAAGGAACAAGGTTTGAGAATTCTCATCATCAATGAAGAAACAACGGGGATCTTGCTCTGCTTCTTTACGTCCTTGCTCTACCGCTACACCGTAATCTTGTTCGTACTCGACCACATTGACGCCATGCTCACGCAGTTTGTTCTTCTTCCATGCTCTCGCATCAGCAGACATGTGAACCGATACCGTAAACCCAAGCTTGGCACTCATAATACCGATGGACATGCCAAGGTTACCTGTCGAGCCTACGGCAATGCTGTACTGTTGGAAAAACTCTAGAAACTCAGGCTCTAGCAGCTTGCTGTAATCATCGCTCTCACTCAATAGTCCCGCTTCAAGCGCTAATTTCTCGGCGTGGGTTAATACTTCATAAATGCCGCCACGCGCTTTGATTGATCCTGAAATCGGCAAGTGGCTGTCTTTTTTCATCATCAAACGACCTTTAATCGGTAACTGATAATGCGCTTCCAATACTGATTTCATCGCTGGGATATCAATAAGCTCAGACTCAATAATGCCATTGGTGATTTGAGTTTCAGGGAAAGCCTTTGCCAGATAAGGCGCAAACCTTTGTAACCTCAGGCTTGCATCGTGAATGTCTTTTTCGCCCAAACCTACATAAGGTAAACCCTGTTCTAGCGTTGTGATGTTTGGGTTAAACCAAGCCACTTCGTCGAGAGCTATTAATCGTTGAAGCAATGGGAAGTCTGAGATTAGCTTGTCGACATTCAATACAGTCATGGGTGACCTTCTCTGGTAACGCGCATACTGCGCAGGTTCAATCATTAGTAACCCTATTTAAACGGTATTTGTGTAATCATTCAATGATCTGTAGGCTAGCCTGTCTTCTCATAAGCAAACAGTAGAACAACCTATGAGCGCCTCACTTCGTACCAGCATTTTCGTCATTTTAGGGATTCTATTCCTATCACTTAACCTTAGAGGGCCCTTTACGAGCTTGGCTCCGGTGCTTTCTCAGGTTATGGAAGGACTCAGCCTTAATTCTTCTGCTGCTGGGTTCTTAACGGCTTTACCACTATTAACCTTCGCCCTGTTCTCGCCACTCGTTACCAAAATATCTCAGCGAATTGGGCTTGAACCTAGCTTGCTGTTGGCTTTGGTCTTAATTACCACTGGTATCACGCTGCGGTCTTTTGGACCTATTCCGACTTTATATATCGGCACCGTGATGATTGGTCTTGGTATAGCGATTGGTAATGTGTTGCTTCCTGTTGTGGTCAAAATTAGCTTCCCAACACGCATCGCAACGGTGACCTCTTTGTATATCTTTACGATGGGTATTGGATCGACATTGGGCTCTAGTTTGATGGTGCCATTTTCAGAACTGACCTTGTTCACGTTGACGGGTTGGCAGTTAGCACTGTTGATGAACCTCGTATTTCCACTATTGGCCTTGATGATTTGGCTCCCTAAAATCACCAAGCGTTCTTCTTCTAAAAGCACTAAACAGAACGAAGAAAATCCGGTACCGATGAAAAAGATGATCAAGAGTGGCGTCGCTTGGCAAGTAACATTGGCACTTGGACTTAACTCATTTACCTTCTACTCTTTGGCGGGTTGGTTACCACAAATCTTGAACGATCTTGGCTACAGCGAGATCGATGCAGGTTACATTTACGGATTCCTTCAGTTTTCAACCATGGTTCCAGGATTACTGTTACTGCCGTTCTTAGGTAAGAGTAATAATCAACGATGGTTGATTATCCTTTGTACTTCGAGTGTGTTTATTGGATTGATTGGCCTGCTGTACTTACCAGACTTTGCGATATTTTGGGTAGGACTCTTTGGTTTAGCCAACTGTTCTACGTTTATTATCGCGCTCTCTTTTGTTGGCTTGCGTACATCAAACAGCAGCCAAGCGGCTTCGTTGTCTGGTATGGCTCAAGGTATTGGTTATGCCCTAGCGGCGACGGGCCCGACTTTGGTGGGTAAACTCCATTCACAAACGGGCTCTTGGAGCGTCCCGATTCTATTCATTGCTGGCGTGGCCTTCGCATGTACGATTTTTGCCGCACTCGCCGCAAGAGATACAAAGGTCAGCGTTTAATCAGTAGAAGAATTATTAAGGCGTTGCGACTCTATCACTCGCAACTGTCTTAATGTATTCACTCGGCGATAAACCAAACTTACCTTTAAAGCGTTGGCTAAAACGCCCTTCAGATTGATAACCACAAGACTGAGCCAACATCGCTACATTCTGTTGGCCATTCTGCATCAAATACAGTGCGTGACTTAAGCGGACTTCCGCTAAAACCTCACGATATTGCATGCCTTCAAGCTTAAGTTTGCGAATCAACGTAGTACGACTCATCGCAAAGCGTTCCGCTACCGACTCTAACGGGTGTTTCTCGTCTGGAGAGTGGGAAAGGTAGTGGCTGAGCTTTTGGCTAAACGAAACGTTTGAGCTAATAAACAGCCGGTGCAATACGCCCTTCTCCGCCAGTTGCTGATACAAGCCTTGCAACCAAAATTGCTGGGTTGCTGCACTCATGCTTTGGCGATCAAACGTAAACAACGCGTTCAACGAATCTTGCAAACTCCGGTCAGCTTCTATGGTCGGCAATTCCAATTCACCTGATCGAAGCTCACTTAAATCGAGCATCGCTTGAGTTGGCTGAAATTGAAAACTGAACACACGGGAAAGAAAGCGTCCTTTGTGAGGCATGTTCTCAAAACTCAATGATGCCGAGGCTTCACACAACAACAGCTCTGAATGTGTGAGTTCGGCTGCCGACTCTTTCCAAAACAGGCGCTTACTGCCTGTGATTATCTGAATAATACTAGGGGATAGAATCCTCACATTGCGCAGTTTCTGTAATTGCTCAGCGCGAAAGACTGTCACTTGATATTGATGATTCATCCCATCCCCTTGTTTGGTTGTATTTCTTGTAGTTGTATTTCTTGTAGCAATAATTGCTTATTGCTTGATTAACCAACTAACGAGTATAAGTCGTGGTTAATCTCGCTTTGTCTAACGCCATGCTGTTCAGCGTAAAACCGACCACAGCAGACGGTGTGTTTTCATCTAGGTTAAGTTTGTCCGTTGGTAATGCCCAAACAGTGAATTGGTAACGGTGCATACCATCTTTTTCTGGAGGACAAGCGCCACCAAAACCAACTGTTCCGTAGTCGATGCGACCTTCTTTACCGCCTAGCTTTGCAATATCAGCTGCACGAGGGAGTTCATTTACGCTTGCTGGGATATCAAACGCCACCCAATGCCAGAAGCCGCTTTCAGTTGGTGCGTCCGGGTCGTAGGCGGTAATCGCAAAGCTTTTAGTGCCTGCTGGCGCGTCTTTCCACATTAACTGAGGTGACAAGTTATCGCCATCACAGCCCCAGCTAGAGTATTCAAACGTCTTCGCCATAGGGTGACCTTCTTGAATATCATTGCTCGTGAGTTCAAATGCCTGAGCTGAACTTGCAGCCAAGATGCTCATTGCCAATACTGATTTGATGATTGTTTTCATGGTGGTTCCTCTTATTAGGTTTGAACCCAGTATATTCGGTTCCACCTTCCCAAAAATAACAGTAAGTACACAATAATCAAATCTAAACCAAATAAATGATACTTTCTGTATTTTATCCTTGTTCTCTGAAAGCATGTTCAATTCAGGCTTATGATTTATTTCATGACTCAGCTTCATAATTTGATATTGAAAGGACACTTGTTGACATTCAGGTTACAAATCTCAGCCAAAACTCTTTAGACTCGCCCTAATGACTTTTAACGAGAATGACTGGATGCGCAGGCTGACATTAGCCCTTTGTTTGACCCTTTGGCTCCCAACGCTAGCCAATGCCCAAAGTTTGCAAGACAAGTGGCAAACCCTGTATCAACTCAGTTGGCAGTCGTCTCCTATCTCTGTCTCTCAACAAGAATTAGCTCAGTATCCAAAAGTTCTTCTTAAGGAAAGCACCCGCTACCCGGATTTCAAAAAATTCAGTTGGGAAGAGATCGCTGCGCTAGCCACAATTCAAGATAGCTGCCGAGCGATTGAAAACACCAATCCTTCTTTGAACGATGCCATCGAATTCGAACTGGCTTTGTGTCAGCAACAAGCGTTGGATTCAATCTGGTTTGCGGCACACTCAAAACGACACCCTGCTGGTGGCAGTTTTGCTGATCGTTATGTCGCGTATTACCCAGAGAACAGTGAGCAAATTCACCCCTTTCTGAGCATCAGCAATCCCCTGCACCCTTTATTTACTAAGCTAGAAGCCTTAACGACAGAAGGGAAAGAGGCGCTACTTAATGGATACCGCGCTTGGCAACAAGGTGATGTGCTTTGGTTAAGTGGCGAGCAAGGCTGGAAAGCGATTCCATCTGAAGTTTGGCAGCCTATCGCCGAGCAACAAGAAGTGACCTTGTCGGGTGAAAACTGTTCTTTTCGTTACAGTAACCTGTGTCTGAGCGAGTCGAGCAACGACAGGCTTGTCATGAAACTTGTAACTCTCGCACTACTCTTAACGCTACTTTGCGTATTAACTCGTGCCATATATCTACGTAGGAAAGAGCGCAAAGAGAAACAGTTCGTATTGCAGCTTCTCACGCATGAACTTCGCACGCCAATCACTAGCCTTGGCTTAACCGTCGAAATGTTCAGAAACCGCTACGATGATTTCCCCGATGATACCCAAGGGGCAGTTTGGCGTTTAATATCTGACTATCAAAGGCTTTCTCAGCTCACTCAGAACAGTAAAGTTTACTTGAGTTCGGATCAGTCCGAGCCCCTGCTAAAGCAAAACGCATCATTGGAAGAGTGGCTCGACCATGTCTGTGAAAAGCACAATATTGAGTATCAATGTGAAGCAAGCGAAGTCGAACTTAATCTACCGTATTACTGGCTAACCATTTGTTTAGATAACTTGATCAAGAATGCCAAGCAACACGGTCAAGGTAAGGTTTTAGTTAAGGTCACCCTTGCCGAAAAGCTGACGATAGAAGTGCAAGATGAAGGTCAGTTCCCTTCTTGGATACAACGCCTTATGTCTCGACTAACGCCAAGCACTGCACACAAACAAGATAACATGGGCATTGGCCTAACGATTGTCGAACACTTGATGAAGCAAGCCAATGGCCGTCTCATTATTATCCGTAACCCAACCCGATGTATTTTGGAAATCACTTATGAACACCCTATTGCTGATTGAAGACGACCAACTGCTTGGGCAAGGCCTCGTCAGCTTCTTTGAGTCCAATGGTTACCACTGCCTTTGGGCACAAGATGCAAAGAGTGCTAGTAAGCTGTGGTTGCGTGCAGACCTTGTGGTGCTTGACCGACAACTCGAAGACGGCGACAGCTTACAGCACCTTCCAAATTGGCTACTGCTCAAAGCTCTGCCTGTAATTGTGCTAACCGCGAAAGTAGAAGTTCAACAACGTGTTGAAGGCTTGATGGCTGGCGCTAAAGATTACGTGACTAAACCATTTTCAAATGAAGAGTTGCTTGCTCGGGTAATTACTCAGCTTCGCCCATTAGGTGTTAGCCACTTGAACTACGCCAATATCCAAGTCAACTTGTCGGAACGAATCGCTTATTTGGATGACAGTCCTATAGCACTCAAACCTAAAGAGTTTCAGCTATTGATTTTGTTTGTTCAGAACCAAAGGCGCGTGTTTCACCGAGATGAATTACTTAACAAGATTTGGGGTTACCAAGCCTTCCCAAGTACCAGAACCGTGGACAATCATATACTGCGATTGCGTCAGAAGCTGCCGACACTTCACCTAGAAACACACCGAGGCATTGGTTATCGTTTAGCAGGAGAATCCCAATGAAGCTAAGCTCGCTAACAGCACTGTTCTGTACATTGCCCTTTGCGTGTCATGCGGCTTGGTTTGCTAACACGCCATTGCAACACACCTATCAATCACTGCTTGATAACCAACCACAAGTCGCGTGGCAGGAGCTACAAATCGCGCTGAATCAGAAGACACTTGATAGCCAACTTTGGTTGCCCGTTAAACAGGAAATACTGAGTCGAACTCAATGTGGAACCACTCTTGAACAAAGCTCTGCACCAAACAATCACATCCAAGTCAGCTTTATCAAACGCCACGGTCTTTCGTCACAAGGCTATCAGATTAAAGTGTCTGCGGAGCAGTTGAACGAAGCAGTAGAAGATCAAACACAGCGTATCTCTTTGGTTTCACCTCAGGGGAAAGTGGTTATCGACGGGCAACTTAATTCAGATGTCGAATATCAAGAGATTGAAACCAGTGAAATGTTTATCAAGCCGGAATCTGGTGTTTATCAGTTAACTATAGGATCGAACAACTACCCTATTATTGTTGCGCTAGATGACAGTAAGCGATGGTTAACACTCGAAAACAAACTCAACGACCCTCACATCGTGGTAACGCCACCCAATGTGATCGACAACTGCCCTAACACCAATGTGAGCTGGCAATGGTTTGATGAAAACTACGACATGTTAGGTTTCAAGGTGCCAATCAAGTCACTTGAAGCAACCGTTCCGACAGAAAGCCCTTCGGGTGCTCAAGCCAAACACTTAAGTGCTTCGGTGGAAATGTTTGAATATCAAGGCTCGATTGAAGTCCAATATGTGCAGCGTGTCTCGGTACCTTTCTAAGGTTAATGCCTTTCTGAGTTAAGCTCACGATAAAATGGTATTAAACCCCTAAGGGAAAGAATAGAGACATATAGGTGACAAAGCACCGACACGGCTTAGGTTTAATAACCGTACTTACTCATACGGAACCTAGATATGTTCAATGTTCGTCACCACCTTAACTTTACGTCTTTCGCCATTGCGGCTCTCTTTAGCAGTTGTGCTTTTTCAGCAAACGCACAAAGCAATCAGATAACACTAACGAATACCAACAACAGCGACACAGTATCGATTTCAACAAAAACATTAGCGATAGATTGGAATGGCTTAAGCGTGAATAGCGCAGCGCTAACGGTTGATCGTCAGCCTCAGCAAGTCACTAAACTTGTCGCTCACTCACAAACCAAGGCTTCTTGGACACTCCTACCAAGCAGAATCCATGTTGAAGCTGAATTGAAGCAAGATGATCTTCTTGTCCAATTCACCTTACCTGAAAACACACAAGTAAAACGAAATCACCCTATTGAACTCGCTTGGTTTGACCTTGCAGAACAACAAACTCAAACCCTATTCCTACCCTTTAGCGAAGGGATGCGAGTGCCTACCAACAATAAGCTGTGGGCAAACTATCTAGTCGACAATCATTCTGGTAGTAACACAACTCAAGACTTAAAGATGCCGTTTTGGACCATGCAGCAGAAGGATCAATTCATCAGTTATCAGTTGGTCAACCCAACCAACAATCTTTTGTTTTTTTCTAACTCGTCCGCTAAGAGAAGCACCAACATTGATATGAATGCATCACATCAATTTACTACGCTGAACAAGTCTCAGCCTTTCACGATTCGCATAACAATTGGCGATTCTTGGTTAGATGGTGCCAAACAATACCGAGATTGGCGCGTTAAGAACGGCCTCTCTGAATCGCTTGTCGAAAAGCAAAAGCGTAATCCTGACGTGAGCAAGCTAATTGGCGCGAGCCACGTTTATCTGTTTGGTAAAGACCCGTTAAGCATCCAAGATGTGGACGACTGGTGGGGATTAAACGCCTGGTATCTAGAGAGGTCAAAACTGATTGTTCCAAGTGAAGCCAAGCGAGAACTGTCTTCAATGTCTAAAGGCAAAGATTGGTTCAGTAAATATCACAAACAGCTGTTGTTGGACTCTATCAGCCAGTCACTACAAGACTTGTATCCAGTTACAACGCCAACACTTGCTGATAACACCATTAAAGCTCAACACACCGCTGCACAGAACAAGAAAAGCTGGTTGATTAAGAACGCGTCTTCTTATCTCAATGCACCTGAAACTTGGGGACAAGCCTTGTCGTCGGACATGGTCAACAACCTAAATAAAGCAGGCCTGAATAAGCTTTGGCTGGGTTTTGATAATTGGATGCCAGCTTTCTATCAACCGAACGCGGTACAACTGGGTAAACAGTCTGGTTATCTGGTTGGAACCTACGACTCCTACAACACAGCCATACCTGCCAAGTTAAATGACAACTGGCTAACCGCTCAATTGCCAGAGCCGATGCGTCAAAGTTGTGCGATTGAACTAGCGGATGGCAGCTTGAAAAAAGGATTTCGAGGTAACGGTTATTATCTAAATCCGAATTGCCATTTAGATTACGTAAAACAGCGCGCTCAAGACATCATGAGCTTTGGTCACTTCAATAGCTTGTTCTTAGATGTGGATGCGACCGCCATGGCGCGTGAGGACTATCGAGATAATTCCAATGAATCGGATATGCTTTCAGCCTTTAATAACCGAATGCAGTGGTTAAGTGGGCAACCAAATTTGGTGTTGGGTTCTGAAGATGGCAATAGCCAGACAACCACAGGCACCGCGTTTGCGCACGGTTTAGAAACGGTCGGCTTTGGTTGGACAGACAAAGACATGAAAGAAAACCGCAAGTCGCCTTATTACTTGGGTCGCTGGTACCCTGCTCATAAACCGGACTTTTTCTTCAAATCGGCAAAAGTGAAAGAACCCTATAAGTCTCTGCTGTTTTCGCCTCAATACCGAATTCCACTCTACCAAGCCGTATTCCACGATGAAGTGATTAACACGCACCACTGGCATTCAGACAGTCTCAAGTTCACTAACGTACAAGCAGATCGTGACTCAACCGCCATGCTGTACAACACACCTGCGATGGTTCACTTAACAAGAGATGAAGCTTTATCGAGCTCAAGCCCAAGGCTTAAGGCATTGAAGCACTATCAAGACGGCTTTGAACCTATACACAAACAGCTATGGGATAAGCAGTTGGTCGATTTCGACTGGTTAGACAAAAACGGCGATGTTCAAGAAACCGTGTTCAGTGACGGAAGTCAGATCATCGCGAACTTCTCTGACCAAGCGTTTAGCCAAAACGGCGTCACAATAACAGCGACTTCTATCAAAGCTATGTTGAGCAATGGACAAGTCGTTGAGTGGAAACCAACGCTGAACTAGTTTGATCGTGCCGCTAACTGCCAACTTTATTCACGTTCACAAGTTGGCAGTTAGCGCTGTGAACGAACTTACTATTTCCAAGATTAGCTTTGATGACTTGGTTACATAAAATCAGAAAGCGCCATCTTTATGCTTGTAATAACAAGAAAAATCCGAGTTTTAACATTCAAGTACCAATCCCAATCGAGACCTAATTCTCTCTATTTTTATACAAGAAAATTGGGTACCAACCACAATTTCAAACACTGGCGTTTTCACAAAAACTTCAAAAGTGATATCTATATTTTTATTGACCGATAATAATACAAAAGAGATATTTTGATGAATAAAACCCTACTCGCTAGCTGTGCCCTTCTTGCCTTTTCTTCTTCGGCAATCGCTAATGTTGAGTTTTCGAATCCAGAAGGCGCTTTAGGCGAACCTTCTAATTACTCTCAATACCAAAATGTTTTGTCAGTGTCTGAACTTCAAATTTCAGATCCAAACGGAAAGAAAGGCAACAAAGACTATTTTGCGCTCGATAATAACTACGACGGCATTGTGAACAACAACTTCTATGTCGACAAAGAAAGTGAAGCGCTAGTCTTTACCATGAAGAATGACCACCTGCGTAACGAGTTACGCATTCAGGAAAACTTCCGCACAGACTTAGCGAATGAAACATACACATTAAGTTCAGAAGTGGAGATCATAAACCCTGAAGAGTCGATGAAGAACTCAGACTCTAAGCAAGACGAGATTACTTTTCTACAAGTACACAACAAAGGCTTAGATGATCTTGGTACTCACAATGTCCCTCACCCTTTGCTGCGTGTTGTATGGAAACGTGACAATAATGGTGTTGAAGGGCATTTCTGGGCAATCATTAAGAACAACGCTGTAATTTGTAAAGGATCGTTCGGTAAGAAGAACCAAGACAAGGAAATGTGCAAATCAGACGTAGCATATTCTCAATACGACTTAGGCAAAGCACCAGAAGGCAAACCAACAGCATTTGACCTAATCGTTGGTGATAAGAAACTCATTGTTGACGTAGACGGTGAGCGTAAAGTTGAGCAGGATATTGACTACTGGCGTCACCTATTAAGCTACTTCAAAGCTGGCGTATATAACCAATTTACGAATGGACAAAGTGAAGCTCACTTCTACAAGCTAGAGTACACCGAGAAAAAGAGCTAGTTCGGTACTTAACCTACAACCACATTGAGTAATCGGAAAAAGAAAAACGGACTTGCGAGAAGGTTCGTTTTTCTTATCAATGCTATTGGTCATTGTCGATGACTTATAACTAAACAGCGGTTAATCGTTCAATCACTTCTGTTGCTTCCAATGCAATATGCCTCTATTCAGTGTTTTCGTTAGCTCTATTTTGAAAAGCTGTCAGTAGATAGTCGATAAACACGTTTTTTCGTTTGGGCATGAGCTGCCTATCGGCGTACACCAAGCTTACCGAGACTTGTGGCATGTCGTATTCTGGCAGCAAGTGCACCAACCGACCTGATTTAAAATGCTCTCGACAGATAAACTCAGGGAGCACTGCAAGCCCTAACCCATCGACACATGCTGTTAAACACGCGGTAATGGTATTCACCTTCAGTTGGCTTGGCAGCTCAATATACTCAGACTCTCCATCATCAAGCTGCAACTTCCATTTGGGCAAACGTGCTGCTTTATTCGAGACCTCAATCATACGAAATGGTGACTTGAGATCTTTGGGCGTTTTAATTTCGCCAAATTGCTCTAAATATTTAGGGCTAGCGACCAACACACGCCCAGAGGTTGTCAAAAACCGAGAAACCAAACTGGAATCTGCCAGCTCACCAATCTGCGCATAAAGATCGATGCCTTCACCAATAATATCGACTTCTCGATTAGTCAGTTCCAAGTTCATCGTTACATTCGGGTATTCAAGTAAAAAGCGATGGATGTATTTGGCGAGAACTTGATGACCCAGCTCGACAGGCAAAACCACATTTAAAGGGCCACGAATCAGGTCTTGATTGGCAGAAACCTCTAGCTCAGCTTGATTCATGATCTCGTGCATTTGCATGCTCGACTGATAGAAGCGCTCACCTTCCGGTGTTAATACCAAACTTCGTGTCGAACGAGTGATCAATCTCACACCTAGGTGCTGTTCTAGCTCAGCCAATTTTCGACTGACGGTCGACTTCGTCATGTTCAACGCTTCAGCTGCGTGTGTAAAACTCCCACAATCAACCACTTGTGTAAAAACAGTGACCGCATTTAAGTCCATCCGACCTCCCCAAACTCGCTATTAGTAAGATTTTTGCAACAGTGTTTCCCTTTTTTCCTATCTTATCAATCAATGACTTTCATTTACAATTCGTTACATCTAAATAAAAACAAAATGAGAAAATAGAAATGACAGAGAACAACAACGCTTCGCAATCAGTAAGCACAAAAAAACGTAAAAAAGCACCGCTTATTGCTACTGCGATCATGCTGTCATTGGGTTTAGCTGGCGCTGGATATTGGTATGGCTACGGTCAGTATTTTGAATCGACCGATAACGCCTACCTACAAGGCGACATCACCAATATTAGCCCTAAAGTGTCTGGCTATATTGTTAAGTCTTACGTGAGTGATAACCAATCGGTGAAAGAAGGTGACCTATTGGTTCAAATTGATGACCGTGATTACCAAGCGGCCCTTGCTCAAGCTAATGCCCATTTATCCGTCGTACAATCCGACGTAAAGAACTTAATCGCTCAACAAACGTTACAACGTAGCAAAATCAACCAAGCAGAAAGTGGCGTCGACTCTGCCGAAGCAGAATATGAACGTGCGATCCAACAAGTGCAGCGCTCTCGCAGCTTATTAAAACGCAATTACGCTTCTCAAGATGAAGTCGATAGCATGGTCGCTCAACAAAAAGTGACCCTTGCTGACTTAGAAGAAGCGAAAGCCAACCTTGTCGCTACCAATGACCAACTCATCGTTATTGCGAGCGAAATTGAGCAAGCCAAAGCCTCAGTAACAGAAGCGCAAGCACAACAAGATCAAGCACAGCTCAACCTTGATTACACCAAAGTCTACGCACCTACAGACGGCGTCATTGGTAAACGCAGTGTGCGTGAAGGTTTATTGATTCAAGCCGGTGCTCCGCTTATGAGTCTAGTGCCTAACAACCAAGTGTGGATTGAAGCAAACTTCAAAGAGACACAACTTAGCGGTATTCACAAAGGTCAAACAGTTGAAGTCGAGTTAGACGCCTTTCCAGGCCAGCCACTTGAAGGCGTGGTAGACAGCTTCTCCCCTGCTACTGGCGCTAAGTTCGCGCTGCTGCCACCTGAGAATGCAACCGGTAACTTCACCAAAATTGTTCAACGTGTCCCTGTGAAAATTACCATTCCAGATCAGCAAGAGTTGAAAGGTCGATTGCTGCCTGGTTTGTCTGTGGTTGCGACCATCGATAAACGAGGCTAGATCATGAGCAGCGCTGGTGTTGTCACCTCAACTCATGATGAGGACAAAGTATCAACTCGCCATTGGATCGCCCTATTCGGCGGATTGATTGGTGCGTTTATGGCGATCTTGGATATCCAGATCACCAACTCGTCCCTTAAAGATATTCAAGGTGCCTTGTCTGCAACCTTGGATGAAAGCTCATGGATCTCAACCTCTTATCTAGTCGCAGAAATGATCGCCATTCCACTCAGTGGTTGGCTTTCAAAAGCGCTCGGTAAACGCCGTTATCTCACTTGGACCACGGCAATTTTTACCATTTCATCTCTGCTGTGTTCTTTCTCGTGGAACATGACGTCGATGATCGTGTTCCGTGCGATGCAAGGTTTTAGTGGTGGTGCATTAATCCCACTCGCGTTCTCCTTGGTTATTCAACTGCTGCCTATTAACAAACGTGCAGTCGGCATGGCACTGTTTGGTGTTACCGCGACCTTTGCTCCATCTATTGGCCCAACGTTTGGTGGTTGGCTGACCGAGAACTTCTCGTGGCACTATATTTTTTACATCAATATTCCGCCCGCTCTGCTCGTGATCACCATGATCCGCTATGGCTTGGACGATGAAAAACTCGACCTTGGTACGTTGAAAAAAGCCGACTGGTTCGGCATCGCAACCATGGCACTAGGTTTAGGTTGCTTGGAAGTCGTGTTAGAAGAAGGCAACCGTGAAGAATGGTTTAGCTCAAGCTTTATCGTTGGCTTGAGTATTGTGTCTGCGGTCAGTTTGGTTTACTTCGTGATAAACGAGTTGCAACACAAGAAGCCACTGGTGAACTTGCGGCTATTGCGGGATGCGCAGTTTGCGATGTCTTGTATCGCCTATCTGATTTTAGGTATGGCGTTGCTCGGATCTATCTATGTATTACCGCTGTATTTAACGCAAATCCAGCAATACAACGCGATGGAAATCGGCGAAGTTCTGATGTGGATGGGTTTCCCACAACTTCTGATATTCCCAATCGTGCCCAAACTGACTCAAATCATTAAGCCTAAATACTTGGTGACCTTTGGCTTCGCGATGTTCGGTTTCAGTTGTTACGTGAACACCCACATGACGATCGATTTTGGTGGTCAGCAGTTGATTTTGTCTATGATTCTGCGCGCTATTGGCAGCCCGTTTATTATGGTTCCGCTGTCTTTGGTGGCCATGAAGAACATCAGCAAAATCGACACACCGGATGCTTCGACTTTAACCAACGTAATGCGCAACCTAGGTGGTGCTTTCAGCATAGCGATTATCGCTACGCTACTGGATAACAAAACTCGCGAGCATCTTGCACATATCAAAGAGTCGCTGCCTTCAGTGAGTCAACTTGGTTGGCAAACACTCAAAGATCAGCAAGCGTTCTTTATCCAATCAGGCAGTGATGCAGCGACAGCAATGCAACAAGCACAGGCAAGCTTACTTGGAACCATGCAACGTGACGCCGCTATCATGGCCTATAACGATGTGTTCTTAATGATGACGGCATTCTTAGCGTTAGCCGCTGTATTGATTCTGAATATGCGTGATTAGAGCTAAATTGATTCATCATTCAACTCAGCGAAAGTAAAAACACGAAAGCCCGATAACAACTTAGTTATCGGGCTTTATAAATCTGCGTTATAGAATCAGATACTAGTACTTAAGCAATACTTTAACTTCGCTGGTAAGCGCAGCTTCATCAACATAACCAATCGCGTTCGCGTTTGAAGCGACTTGATTGATCACAGCACTGTAGTCAGCGACTTGGATTGGCGCTTCTGCTTTGCCAGTGAACACCAGTCGAGCCCAACCCGATTGCAGTTGAGACTCAGAACGACCCGTTGCTACTTCATGGAAAGCAATTCGACCTGCAGCGCCATCAACAAGCTCTACAATTTGTGCTCTACTGCCATTACCCAATTGGTTTGAATTGCCCATGAATAATCTTTTCACATCAGCACTGGTTAACGCATCTACACCTGCGTTATTACCGATAACAACCATACCCGCAGCGGCATTAAATGAAATGAATGTTGCTGCTATAAACGTTACTAACTTTTTCATACTGATACCTTAGAATACGAAATCTAACTTAGCTGAATACAAGATTGAGTCATCTTCAAAGAAATTACCCGTTGCGATAAGTGGGTTACTAGTTGTTTCGATATTCTCTTGGAAGCCGCCGCTGGTACCTTTGTAGTCAACATAAGTTACATCGACTTTAAGTGACATATTCTTAGCAAAATCCCAACGAGAGCCGACCGCATAAGATAAACGCTCGTAGTTCATAGCTTCTCTAAGTGACGAAGATGGTAGGTTTACACGCTCTTCGTTATCAGTAGTTTCAACCCAGTTGATAGTGATATAAGGGGTAAACTCATTCACTCTGTAACCAACTAATGTTGAAATAGATTGGTAATCATAGAACTCACCATCTAACTGTACATCTGCGCCTTCGATGTTTGCGATTAGATCACCGTTGTCGTATTGCGCGCCAATCGAAATAAACTGGCCATCTTTGCTGTCTAACATCTGAGCCATCTTGCAGTAAGTATCAGACGAGCTATTAAAATCACAAGATGGGTTCGATTCAGCAACAAAGTAAGAACCACGGAACGTCATATCCCCTACGTTCCAGTTCGCACTTACACCCATCAGCTTATCAAGTTTAACTTCACCAACAATCGAGTCATCTTCGTCAATAGTGCCAATACCAACAACAGGTTGAATCAATAGGCTGGAGTTTTCAAACTCTACAGGAATCAACAGATCAGCACCGGTATAGCTTTTTAAAACAATATTTTCGTACAGCTCTTGCGAAGGGCGAATCATAGGGTATGCGTAACCAAGATCCGTGTAATCTGAGTAGAAAAACAGAGGCAGACGTAGCTTACCAGCGCGAGCTGTAAAACTGTCAAAGTCGTATGATGCATACGCCATCTCGATCTTCGGTTCATAATCATAGCGGCTGTTCGCAACGATCTGGGTAACGAACTTCGCTCTCTCATTCACTTTAAAATCAAACTGAAGCCCAGCAAGTGTCTCTTGTTCCCATTCAAGATTCTCACTGGTGTATCCTGCGTAATTAACATCATTGTTCGCTTTCCCAATACCTACGGAGCCAAAACCACTGATACTAATATCTTCCATACTTGCAGCATTAACACCACAAGCAACACTTACTAAAGCAGCAATTACTGTCTTTTTCATAACGAACTCCACAGTTATGTTTTCATTTTTATAATTAGTAGCCCCAAATTCGAGGCAAACTCCCGCTGTTTTTCTTGGTTGTAATCAAGAAAAACAACATTTAGAAAAACAGCAGGAAGAATTGAGGGAGATTAACGAATCTTAAAATGACCCGTTAATTCAGATAAATTTCGTGTGATTTTTTGAATATCTTGCGCGACTGAATCAACTTGTTGAACACTGTCAGTAGTACCTTCAGCCATATCACGAATATCAGTTACAAACGTTTCAATATGAGACGAGGTTTGCTCTTGCTCTTCAGTTGCCGATGCAATGCTGTCGTTACGTTGACTAATATCCAAAACATCTTTGGTGATCTGAATAAGAGACTTCTCCGCGACTAATGACTGTTCAACACAATTCTCAGCTTTGATTGCACTTTCAGAGATAATTTTTGACGCCATTTTTGCTTGCTCTTGCAATCGAGAAAGCACGGACTGAATCTCTTGTGTAGAGCTTTGCGTTCTTGATGCTAATGTACGAACTTCATCAGCTACAACAGCGAAGCCTCTTCCCTGCTCACCCGCTCTTGCAGCTTCAATAGCTGCATTTAATGCAAGTAAATTGGTTTGCTCAGCAATTGCGCTGATTGAGTCGAGTATCGATCCTGCGCTTTGAGTATTGGTATCCAATTGCCCAACCACTTTAGAAGCTTGACGCACATCGGTAGTCAGTTCTTGTACCGCTAGAATGGTACTTTTCACCTGTACTTCGCCCATAGACGCTTGTTCGCTTGCACTTGTAGCAGACAGCGATGCATCACTTGCATTGTTTGCAATATCTTTAGCCGCGCTAAATAGTTGCAGCAAAGATTGGGATACCTCCTCAATAGCCACATGTTGGTTCTTAGATAAAGTACGTGTATTTTGGCTTGAACTCACTAAAGAACGCGAAATAGAATCTAACTCCACTACGTTTTCAATGGTCTCTGTAACATTACGTTGCAGATGAGAAACGAACGCATTAAACGAGTCAACTAATGGTTTAAGTTCATCGTTTTTCTCATGTTTAAGCCGAATAGTTAAGTCACCTTCGCCTTCCGCTATATCTCTCATTTTATCGCTTATATTGGCTAAGTCTTTACGTATGGCATAGACAACAAACCAACCAAAGATACACAATGAAATCAACGCTAAAATGCCAAGCACTCTCATAATCTGGTTTGAACGAAGATTGTTTTCTTCAAGAGAAGTTACTGAGCTTTCGAAATCAGAAATTCGAGCGGCGGAAAAGTCGTTAATACCTTTGGTCAACACTTCCAGTATTTCACTGCTCTGTTTAGCCAGTTGCCCTGCTTCACTCAGTGAAATATCCGCTTCGATCATCCCTTCAGCTATTCGGTACGCAGAATCAAAATAAGCTTTCGTATTTTCTTGAAGTTCAGAAATTGAATGCTCTATAGATGGGTCTAACTCAGCCTGTAATTCGAAGTTAGCAAGAATCGCTTTATATGTTGTAACGTTCATTGCTAGCAGTTCTTCATCACCTAGCGTAACAGCTAGATTGAATCGCTCTGCAAGTTGATCGATTAAAACTTTATTCATTGATGAAGAGTCCATGATTGGATAAATAACTTCATCTATTCGATTCACTTGTTCATTGTTATTACTTAAGGCCCCCTCACCCACAAATAAAATACTACTGAAGCCAGAAAACGAAAAAAGGCACAAAGCCAAAACTTTATTTTTTATGGAAAGCGAAAACATCAAATATCCTTATAAACGGAATAATACACCGTGTTTTATTTCTAAGAATACTTGTAGGGATACACGTCAACAATTCACATAAAAGATGATCACCACAAATAATTTCGATTAAATACATAAGTACGGTAAATAATATGCATCAGGTAAAATAATTATCATTATGATTAGGTACCGATACATAAAGTAAAACAACGATAAAACAGAGGGCTATACGCGCTAAAAACTCAATCCAATTAAACTTTTATCCTGTAAATAATCGATATAACAACAAGGACTTAAAGTGATCTCATTAAAGAAGATGCCGTCTTGACAATGTGCAACCTGACACCTAAATTAAAAATAACATTTGGTATTGAGGAAAATGGATTTGACCTTACCACCAGACCTACGGGTTTTGATTGTCGACGACTCTAAAAGTGCAACGATACTTATCAAGCAACAATTGGCGAGCCTTGGCATTTCGCGCGACTGCATCTTCATTGCAACCGATTATCGACAAGCCATAAAAGCGGTCGAGACGCACTCTTTTCACGTTCTCCTCATTGATTATCACTTAGAGCAATCATTCACAGGGTTTGAGTTGTTGGGCATTCTTTACCGAAATCGACTTATTGATCATACGGTTGCGACGATTCTACTTTCCGGTGATATGCGTCAAGAAACAGTTCTAACCGCCCTATCCGGCGAAGCGCATCATTTCATTTCTAAACCGATTCACACTCAATCGTTGGGTAAGAAAATCCAAAACGCAGTGTTCGAATCTCAGCAAATTGATCAGCTAAACCGCCTCTATCCGATTAACACACCTGAAGTGCTCAAACAGGCGCTAGCAATTCCTAATAACCAAGTGAACGTACAATTCGAAGCGACACTGATCGAGCACTTGATTGCGGGTAAAAAATGGGACTTGCTGTCAAACGTTCTCACGACTTCGAAAACAAAAATGCACCCGACCAAGTTGGTTGCAGAGGCATTAATTTTAGACAGCTTAGGTAAACCGAACCTAGCGATAGAGAAACTGCACAATTATTTGATTGTGCAGCCGCTGTCACTAAACGTGATTGATTGCTTAAGCTGTATCTATGAAAAACATAAGATGTTGCTCCCTGCGCTTAAGCTAGCGATACGAGCATTTGAAATGACGCCGAGCATCAGCCATCGCGCAATCAGAGCGATCGATTTGGCCGAGAACGTCGACAATACGCACATGTTGATTAAGCTTGGGGAAATGTATGCAACCCACATTTCGTCTGCCGATATTGATGTGATTAATTCGATTGGCACGCACTACGACTCTTTAAAAGCAACCTACCAACGAGAAACTCAGACAAGTAACAAACGTATGTTGCTTGAGCACGCCAACCAATTCACTGAGTTGGTGAATTTAAAGCTCCCAGCAAAGCTACAACAACAAGTTTTAGCCAGCCTTGCCCTGTTCCAGAGCAGTATATTGTTAATCGAAAACAGCCCATTGGTTGCCCACCAAAAAGTGATACGAGCAACCAAACTGTTATCGAATCATTTTTTCAACCAACCGACTTCGCTGCTAGCTCAATTGTTGCCTTTGCTTAGCCACTTTGGCGAATATTCGTTGTACCACCTTGTAGCGGAATGCCTCAAATCTCGTGGGGAGCCAGTACAAGAACAACTGGCGTCAAACACAGCCGACCCGTCCACATGCATCAATATCGGAAATTCGGGGTCGATCCAAGAATTAAAAGATTACATTCACAATTACCCTTATTCAGTCGCCGCTAAACTTGACTATCTATATGCCGTCAATAACGCTCACATAGAGGTAAACCTTAGTGACGAATACGTAGAAGAACTGACACAGCTAGAACTTCCACCAAGATGGAACCAATGGATCAGTGATTCATCAAGGTATGGTTTTTCCACTAAGCCACCTAGCCCATTCTCAACAAGCAGCCGACAGGAGTCTATATGCTAGATTTTGATGCTTTAAATGCCTACTTAGATAATGACAGAGAAGTGATTTACGCTGTGCTGTCGACTTACCAAGAAGACCATGGCAATTCACTCGAAGAGATAGAAGAATTAGTACAACAACAAGATTGGGGCAAGCTTCATTTCACTGTGCATACCTTGAAAGGCATATTAGCCAGCTTTGGCGAAGAGACTGCTACAGTGGCCTTAGAAAGAGTCGAACAAAACACACTCAATAAGCTTGCGCCACAAGACGACGATCTCTCCGTTATCTACAGCGAGATGAAGATCATAAACCAGCAAATCGACGAAGTACTTGCCACTTACTAGTCTATGCATTGAGCTTTCAAGCACCGCTTTTTAAGCTTTGTGTAGCGGTCAATATCCACAGAACAGGTCTGAGAGCTGAGGGACTTTGGAAACATGGAACCTCGACTCTTGCCATTTTCGCCTCATTTCCCCTACCAATTATATAGCTGACTCACACCTATAAATTCACTCAATTTATCTACATGCGCCAATGCATAATACATGCTTTATAAACCATGCATCCTCATGTTTTAGTTGAAATAACGCCCCACTCAATAAGATGCAACGTAGTTAAATATTTGTAGGTATTTTTGTGACAAAAACATATGAAATTGCATTTTATTTATTGGTAAAGGAGAAAGTGTTATCTACACTCTAATGAAACCAAGCGTTAATCACTTGGTGGCATAATAATAAAATAAAACGTTCAGTCGGCTAGATAAGGACAAGGAAATGAACAATGACAGTTTTGCTGCGTTTCAGGGGCTCACGGATGACACACCCATTAAAGAATCATTTTCTGCCAACGCAGAACCTTATGCTCACTATCTAAAGGATATTGTGGGTATTGATCTGTTGTCGCGTGAAGATGAACTTTATTACGCGAAATTGAATCGTGCGGGAAATAAACAAGCACGCGACGTAATGATCGAATCGAACCTGCGCCTTGTGGTAAAAATCGCGAAAAGTTACCTAAAGCGTAAAGGCAACAACTTCACGCTGCTCGACCTTATCGAAGAAGGCAATATCGGTCTTATTAAGGCTATTGATAAATACGATCCAGAACCTGGCTATCGTTTTTCGACCTATGCCGTGTGGTGGATTCGCGAAAACATTGAAGCCGCTTTAATGAACAAAGGACGTACTGTCCGCTTACCTGCTCATGTCTGTAAAGAGATTAATAGCCTTGCCTCAAAGAAGCTCGATGTCAGCAAAAAGATGAGCAAAGAGATCTCAATCTCCGAGCTATCGAACAGCTCTGGCGTAAAAGCTGAACGTGTCGATCAACTGGTCGCATTAAGCGGGTTTATTGACGTAACAACAACCGTAAGTATCAGCCATGCTCCGCTCGTGTTAGAACAATGCGAAAGCGAATACATCCCCGACCCTCAACAAGACTGTGAAGATCAATCATTCACACACGCGCTTGAAGAGATCATCAACACATTGCCACCGAAATTGCAGAAGGTGCTCATTCATCGTTTCGGCTTCTTCGATAACAAAGTAAAAACGTTATCTGAGGTTGGACAAATGCTGGATGTGAATGTGTCTAATGAGCGTGTCAGGCAGATGCAGAAAGAAGCAGTCGAGAGAATTCAAAAGCGACTTAAATTCGATGGTTGGGTCTAAATAATTTAGCCACTGGGAAGATCAGCAAACGAGCAAACAAAACTGATCGGCTAGAACGCTGAATAGCTAGATTAGACATTTAAAGAATAATCATAAGGGTGAGCTTTCAAGCTTGCCCTTTTTGTTGGATAACAAACTTAGCGAGTTGCACCGGCGTATTTACTGTCTCAACGAAGTAGTACGTTCGCTGCGCAGAATGAGGTAATTGACGTAGGTCGTCTCAAGGCGGTCTTGTTCCCACACAGACAAAATGCGCTTGGTTGCGAAGTAATAATCTTTGTTCCTCAATAACATTCCGACCGTGCGGCTAAGTTTCTCAAACCGAACCTGATCGCTTGCAGAAATATAATCGTCTTCACTTTGAATAATCGGTGCTAAACCATCGGCAAACCAATTGTTCAGAATTTCTCGCATCTCCAATTCAGATTCAGGTACATCAACGCTAGACAACTCTCGATGTTGAGGTGGTGGCACGATGTATTTGGATGCTTGTGGCGAACTGACATATCGATACATGTCGTCCCTCCTTTTAACTGACTCTTCTAATAATTAAGGACATTTTTATTGGTTCACAAGTTTTAATGCTCAGTTTTTAACAGCAATTTGTCATAGCAAGTAACGAGCAAGACAGCACAAATAAAAAAGCCATGCAAAGCTCGCTCTGCATGGCTTTGATGAGGGCAACATTACGCTGCCCTATCTGTGTGTTGGCGCAAACGAACCCAACCTTTCTGGTTAGATCGAGCTTTGATCGAAGTCGTTGCCTTGATCGGTTCCAGTTTGAGAGTCTGAATCGAAGCTTCCAGAGTCGTCCGTGAAGTCAACACCTTGGTCTTGACCACCCGCACTTGTCCAATCGCTGCCACCAGATTCCATACCGGCCATGTCTGGTTGCTGCTCTTGAGTAGAACCTTGCATGGTGTATTGATCATCAACCTCAACTTCAACAGAGCCGCTTGCACCGTCTATTGAGCTACCCAATTCGTCGTAACCTTGGAATTGGATCTCGCTAGTACCTTCGTAACCCTCAGGAAGTTCAACCGATACAGGCTGATCTAAGTTGCCGCTGATTGTGAAGCTACCATCACCATTATCCAGTGCGTTACTCACAGCAGAGCCTTCAGGTAAGCCAGACATTTCAGCGTAATCAACCGATTCGTTACCACTCACCTCATCTGGAATCGAGATAGAGATGGTATCGCCCGGAGCCGCTGTCACGTCAGCAACGCTATCTTCGGCTTCTGTTTCACTGTCTTGAGCTTGGTCATCAGCTTGTTGTGCGACGTCCACTTGCTGCTCTTCAGTTGCTTGAGCGGCTTGTACTTGTGGTTCATCACTCTGCGCTGAATCATCAGCTACTTGGATGCTTAAGCTATGGCTCGATACTTCACCACCATCGTTAACGTCGACATTGATCGCTAAGTTGCCGTCGAAGTCTTCGTTTGGCCAGTATGTCCATTCGCCTTCACCAGATTCAGCGAAGAAGCCTGCATCGTTCGCGTCTGCAACATCAACAACTTGTGCTGTATCGCTAACGCCCAACTCATCCACCAGCTGAGACTCTGTGATAGTTAGTGAACCATCATCCGCTAAGGCATAGCCTTCACTCGCGGCTGCTTCATCGCCACCTTGGATATCCACGTTGAAGAAGCTTTCGATGCGGTTTTCGCCATCGGTCGCTATGAATCCAACTTGAACATCTCCGGTGTAATCTTCAGCCGGTGTGAATTGATAGTTACCTTGGTTATCGCTCTCTATCACACCCTGACCTTCCATCAAGCTCACTGACTCAATGCTCATGCTATCGCCCTCTGCATCGCTCAGGTTCGCTAACATGTCTTGATCAGTGAACGACAAGGTAGCGTCCGCTGCAATTTCAGTGGTTGTGATGCTGTTAACTTCTGGTGCTGCATTCTCTTGTGAATCGCCCTCTTTCACGACCACGCCAGTCTGCTCATCATGAAGCACGCCATCTTTATCGACCACGTAAGCAATGTCTGCTTCGCCAGTAAAGCCAGGTGCCGGTGTGAACGTCCAAGTGCCATCGCCATTATCGACAATCTCACCTTGGCTGCGGTCTGCTAGATGAACCAGTTTCACTTCATCGTCGCTGTCTGCATCCACATTCTCAGCCAAACCAATTAGGTCGTCCGCGGTAAGGATAATGGAATCACCCGCTACCGTTTCGAAGTCACCAGAATCGATGCCATCTTCGAACGCTTCTGGCTCATCTCCGTAATCGACCGTTGTTGCACTTACAGTTACGAAGAACTCACCATGGAAGTCTTCAGGAGGCGTCATTTGAATGTTTGAAATATCCCAGTCGAACAGGTCGATGTATTGACCCGGCTCAGTGATCATCACGGTATTCATACCATCGGTTACTTCGAATCCAACAGGGAAACCTGTCATCACCAAGTTACTTAGTGTTTCTGAATCATCAACAAGACCAACGTTCAGCCCTAAGTGACCCGTCTCATCTTCACCGAAGACTAACGGACCGTCATGGTCAGTGGTAATCACCGCGCCATCCGCAACAGGACGAACGTACACAGGAACATCGAGAACCGTTTCAAACTCACCGTCACTCACGACAACTTGTAGGTCTGAAACGCCTGCGAAGTCACCGGTTGGTGTGAATGTCCAAGTACCATCACCGTTATCTGTGACTTCTCCGCCATCTTCACCGTCGGCAGTGATAATGCGTGAAACTACAAGGTCAGCCGTATCAATGTCACCGAACAAGTTCATCAAGTCGCCCGCATCGAAGGTGAACGCGCCATCTTCGTCTGTGGTCATCATTGCGTTACCGACATTGAATGGAGCGTCGTTAACTGGAATCACATCCACATTCAGCGAGCCATCAACCACTTCTTCGCCATCAGTTGCTTGATAACCCAGTTCTACCAAGCCATTGAAGTCTTGAGTAGTCACTAAGTGATACATGCCATCTGGCTGCTGAGTTAAGGTCGCATTAGCTGGAGCACGAACCGTGATGCTTTCGATGCTGATCTCGTCACCATCTAGATCCGTAACTTGATCCGCAATGTAAGCTGGGTCAATGACCATGACCACATCTTCTTCGCCTTGCATCTCAATGGTCGGTGCTTCAGGTGCGTCGTTCACTGGAGTAACATCGATGTTGCCGTCGACTGAGGTAGTCTCTTGGCCATCGCTAACGTTAAACGTCATTGGCACATCGCCATTGAAGTTTTCGTTTGGCGTGAATGACCAAGTACCATCTTCGTTGTCTAGCAACTCGCCCAAGCTAGGGTCGATTTGTAGACCAGATGCTGACAGCTCATCTGCAGTATTATCAATGTCGGTAGCTTGAGCTAACAACATGTCTTGTGTGATAAGAATGGTGCTGTCTTCGGCTGTGGTGAGTTTCACATCCTCTGACTCAGGTCCATCATTCACAGCCAGAACTTCAATACCCGCCGTTGTTGTCGCTGCTGCACCGTCATCGTCGGTTACAACCACATCGAGGCTGATATCACCGTTAAAGTTCTCACTCGGCGTGAAGGTCACAGAACCATCATCGTTTTGAACCAATTCGCCGTCAGAGCCAGTGTAAGTCACGCTTTCAAGCGACACTTCACCATCAACATCTGAGCTGTTCGCAATCAACTGTTCAGGGCTAATGGTAATCGTGCCATCTTCGTTCATTTGGTAAGACGTTGAACCCGCCACTGGTGCATCGTTAATGTCCGTTACGGTCACATCAATATTGGCATCGACCGTCTCAGTGCCATCAGACACTGTAAAGCCAAGGTTTACATCACCATTGAAGTTCTCGTTCGGAGCAAAGCTGTAAGTGCCGTCACCGTTGTCAGTGAACACACCCTCTGCGCCCGTGTAAGACACATCCGTAATGGACAAGTCATCGCCATCAATGTCTGCAGCGCCTGCTAATAGGTCTGCATCCGTGAAGATTAACGTTCCATCTTCCTCAACGGTGAAGCTTTGGTCTTCTGCTGTTGGAAGGTCATTGACTGGGTTAACCGTTAGGTCGACGCCAGCTTGAACCGTTTCAAGGCCATCTGACACATCGAAGCTCAAGTCAATGTCACCGTTGAAATCAGCATCCGGCATGATAGTAAATGAACCATCTTCGTTTGCTGTTACGGTTGCATTGTCACCTGCAGATAGGTTACTTGCGGTCAATGCATCGCCATCAACATCGGAAGCGTTCGCCAACAACTGTTCTTGAGACAGCGTAATTGAACCATCTTCATCTACCGAGTAAGCCACGTTTCCGGCTACTGGAGCGTCGTTGACAGCAATCACTTCAATACCAGCCGTTGTTTCAGCCGTTGCACCATCGTCATCAATAACCGTCATATCAAGACTGATGTCGCCGTTAAAGTTTTCATTTGGAGCGAAGGTGACTGAACCATCTTCATTTTGAACCAAGATACCGTCTGCACCGGAATAGCTCACACTATCAAGTGATACTTCACCATCAACGTCTGAGCTGTTAGCAATCAACTGCTCAGGGCTAATGGTAATCGTGCCATCTTCGTTCATTTGGTAAGACGTTGAACCCGCCACTGGAGCGTCGTTAACATCGGTCACTGTTATATCGATATTGGCGTCAGTGGTTGCCGTGCCATCGCTTACTGAGAAGCTTAAGTCGACTTCGCCATTGAAGTTTTCATTTGGAGCGAAGGTGTAAGTACCATCACCATTGTCGGTGAACACACCCTCAGCGCCTGTGTAAGACACATCAGCAACTGAAAGCTCATCACCATCAATATCAGAAGCTCCCGCTAGCAGCTGCTCATCCGTGAAGGTTAGTGAACCGTCTTCTTCAATGGTGTAAGCCACATCTTCAACAACCGCGACATCATTCACTGGGTTAACAGTAAGGTCTGCCGTTGCGACAACCGTTTCAGTACCGTCAGACAAGTCGAAGCTTAGATCAATATCGCCATTGAAATCAGCATCTGGTGTGATGGTAAATGAACCATCATCGTTTGCCGTTACTGTTGCGTTGTCACCTACCGTTAGGTTTGCAGCGGTAAGGTCATCGCCATCCACATCTGAAGCTTGAGCCAGCAATTGCTCTTGGCTTAGGGTAATTGAACCATCTTCGTCCACGGAGTAAGCCAAGTCGCCAGAGACTGGAGCGTCGTTGACTGCGACAACGTCAATACCCGCGGTAGTTTGCGCGGTTGCACCGTCTTCATCGGCAACAGTCACATCTAGGCTGACATTTCCGTTGAAGTTTTCGTTTGGTGCGAAGCTGTAAGTACCGTCACCGTTATCAGTAAAGATACCCTCGGCACCCGAGTAAGAAACGTCACTAACGGATACATCACCTTCAATGTCTGAGCTGTTCGCAAGAAGTTGAGCATCAGAGATAACAATCACATTATCTTCATCAACGCTGTAGGTCGTGGAACCTGCAACTGGTAGGTCGTTAACGGCAATAACATCGATGCCTGCCGTTGTTTCAGCCGTTGCACCATCCTCATCCATAACAGACACATCAAGACTGATGTCACCGTTAAAGTTTTCGTTCGGTGAGAAGGTGTAAGTGCCATCACCATTATCCGTGAACACACCATCTGTGCCGCTGTAGCTAACATCGCTAACAAAGACATCCCCTTCAACGTCTGAGCTGTTCGCCAGAAGTTGTGCGTCGCTTAGGGTGATACTGCCATCTTCTTCAACGCTGTAAGAGGTTGTGCCTGCGACAGGTATGTCATTGATTGGAACAACTTGAACATCAATGTTTGCCGATACCACATCGGTTCCATCGCTGACATCGTAAGTGAGGCCGACGCTGCCATTGAAGTTCTCGTTTGGAGCGAAGGTATAAGTGCCATCGCCGTTATCTGTGAACACACCGTCGGTGCCTTCGTAGTTAACTGATTCAACAGAAAGGTCGTCGCCGTCGATATCCGTTGCACCAGCCAGTAACTGTTCATCAGTGAAGGTTAATGAGCCATCTTCATTAATGGTGTAGTCATGATCGTAAATCACAGAAAGGTCGTTGACTGCTGTTACGGTCACATCTAGCTCTGCCGGAGTCACTCCACCGTTACCATCATCCACGTTGTAGCTAATGGAGAATTCACCGTTGAAGTTCTCTTCCGGCGTAATGGTGTAAGTGCCATCACCGTTATCAGTGATTAGCGCGTTGTCGATGGAGATATCACCAACACTTGGTTCGTTACCATCCGTATCACCAGAATCACCATCTTCATCGCCGGTTAGCAATTCAGAAATGTCGATACCGTTTTCAGCCGCAAGCGCTTCTTCTGCCGTTGGCAAATCAAACGCGTTTTGTGTACCGACATCTTGGCTTGGAACAATCACGCCGTTCACGATATCGAATACATGCCAGTGATCACCCGATGGGTTGTCCGCCAAATCTGGACTGAAGGTTTCTACCAGCGTATCGCCAACGAACACCTGAACTTGCACATCTTCAACACCATCCACATCCCAACTTCTGTTGGTGTAGTTGTGTACTGAATAGTGCATGTCTGCATCTTGGTAGTTCGGAATGGTGATAGTTTCAGGGCCGTGGCCATTTACATCATCCACATCTTGCTGAACTACGTTACCTTCACCAAGATCATGGCTCATGTCGCGGTAATAGATATGGTCTAGCTCGTTACCATTCTCGGTATCGTAGAGCCATAGGTGGTTGTCCATATCACGTGGGCTTTCACCCCAGGTCACCACAATACGCATATCTGTTTCTTCAAGCACTTCAGATATTGCGGTCACGCCACCATTCACATCCTCGCCCGCAGGGACAATGAAGCTGCTGGTGATAGAGCCTTCTTGCTCAATGGTTACGGTACCTTGGTCGACGACTGCGCCAGTCACCGAGTAGTTTCCTGAATCATCAGTAACTGTGGTGTAGCTGTGCCCTGCACTGTCGGTTAACGTCACTTCAGCACCAGAGACTGGGTTACTAGTTTCAGCGTCTAACACTGTACCTGTGACCGTTGTTTCATCACCTGCAGCACCAATAATCGCGGTCATGTCATCGTCTTCGATGTCAGTCGCGAATTGCAGCAACTCTTCTTGAGTGATGGTGTACGAACCGTCTTCTTCGATAGTTATCGCCACATCAGCAGAGACAATTGGAGCATCGTTAACTGGATCAACCGTTAGACCTAAGTGAGCCGCAATCGGTGTGTCACCATCGCTAATGCTGTACGCGACATCAATGTAACCATTGAAGTTTTCGCTTGGAGTGATAGAGAACGTACCATCGCCATTATCGACAATGGTTGCATCGTCGCCCACCAAGGTTAGGTTAGAAGCCACAAGCTCATCACCTTCAATATCCGCGGCATTGGCAAGTAACTGCTCCTGCGTGATAGTGATGGTGTTGTCTTCGTCTACGTTGGCATAAACATCATCGCTGGTTGGTAGATCATTGACTGGGTTAACCGTTAGCTCGGCGTTCGCCACAATCGATTCTGTACCATCAGAGATGTCAAAGCTTAGGTCGATGTTGCCGTTGAAGTCAGCATCTGGTGTCACCGTAAAGGTACCATCGCCATTATCAACAACAGTCGCGTTATCACCCGCACTTAGGTTGCTTGCTGTTAAGTCATCGCCGTCGACGTCCGATGCTTGAGATAGCAATTGCTCTTGAGTCAGAGTAATCGACCCATCTTCATCAATGCTGTATGCCAAATCACCCGATACTGGTGGATCATTGATTGGTAGAACATCAATGCTTGCCGTTGTGGCTGTCGTTGCACCGTCCTCATCGGTAACTACTACATCAAGGCTAACATCTCCATCGAAGTTTGCGTTTGGCGCGAAGCTGAATGTTCCATCGCCATTGTCAGTAAAGATGCCGTCAGCGCCTGTGTAGTTCACGCTATCAATCGCCATTTCACCTTCAACGTCTGAAGAGTTCGCCAACAGTTGCTCTGAACTGATGGTGATGACTTCATCTTCATTCACTGAGTAGCTTGTAGAGCCAGCGATTGGTGGATCGTTAACCTCAAGAACCGTAATTCCGGCGGTGGTCGCTTCAGTGGCACCATCTTCATCAGTAACAACAACGGCCAAGCTTACTTCGCCATTGAAGTTTTCATTTGGTGAGAAGGTGTACGTGCCGTCACCGTTGTCTTCGAACACACCATCACTGCCAGTGTAAGACACGCTATCAATCGCCACCTCACCTTCAACATCAGAAGAGTTAGCCAATAGCTGCTCGTTGCTGATGGTGATTGAGTTGTCTTCGTGAACCGTGTAAGACGTGCTGCCCGCCACTGGAGGATCGTTCTCAGGCGTTACGCTCACATCAATGCTAGCTTGAACCGTATCTGTGCCATCTGACACATCAAAGCTAAAGTTCACATCACCATTGAAGTTCTCGTTTGGTGCAAAGCTGTAGCTGCCATCACCATTATCAGTAAGCACACCGTCAGCGCCCGTGTAGGTCACACCTTCGACTGTTAGGTCGTCACCTTCAACATCCGTTGCACCCGTTAGTAGGTCTTCGTCTGTGAAGTTAAGAACCCCATCCTCACCAATGGTGAATGCTTGGTCTTGTGGCTCTGGCGCGTCATTGACTGGTGTTACCGTCAAGTCTAGGCCCGCTGCCACCATGTCTTCTCCATCAGTGACATCGTAACTAAATTCAATATTACCGTTGAAGTTTTCACTTGGTGTAATGGTGAAACTGCCATCGTCGTTCATTTCAACGGTCGCATTTTCATCATTGGTGGTTAGGTTGATTGCGGATAGATCATCACCATCAATGTCGACAGCGTGCTCTAGCAACTGCTCTTGAGTTAGCGTAATGCTGTTGTCTTCGGCAGTGACCGCGCTGATATCACCTTCTACCTCTGGCGCATCGTTCGCAGGCGAGATATGAATCGTCACATCTTGCGTTGCTGTTGCAGTTGTACCGGTATCAACATCTGTTGATGTCGCATTAACCGTTAGCACCACATCGCCATTGAAATCACCTGAAGGAATAAACTCTAACCCTGCAAGTTCTTCTGGCTGTAGAGACCATGTGCCATCGCCGTTGTCGGTACCTGCAGAAAGCGAACTTCCCTCTGGTACATCTTCAATCAAGATAGCGAGATTTTCTGAACCATCGGTATCCGTTAGTGCGGCATCGATATCCAGTGGAACTGGTGTGTCTTCGGTACCAATGATTTGGTAATCCGCGTCAGACACTGAGATTTCGATGTTGTCGATACCAAACGACTCGTCATTGACGCTTTGATTCAACGTTGAACCAAACCCAAGTTCAAGTTGGCCATCTTCGACTGGAACCGTTAGGTTGATTTGGTGTGCTTGATCGTTCCAACCACTGAAGCCCTCACCTTGCGATACGCCGTGAACCACTTCGCCGACTTCATTACCAGCTGAGTCGTAAAGCGTTGTTGTGCCATCTTGTGTACGGAACGCAGAGTTATCTAATGTAGTTAGCTCTTCGCCACCAACAAAGATTTGGAAGGACTCACCATCCCAAGAGTCGATTTCGTAGAAGCTGAACGAGATATTAACCTCGCTTATATCGCTTGGAATGTCGTAAGTTTTGCTGACCGCTTCATCGCCGCCGGTGCCACCAATTCGACCTAGCATGTCACCCGACTCGAAGCCTTGTGAGCTTTCTGTGCCTGTGTTCCAGCCATTCGATCCAGACTCGAAGTTATCGGAAGCAATCAATAAGTCAGACGCAATCGACAACTCTGGCATATCAACCACAGATTGAACGTCAATCGTCGCTTCTGCAGGTACCGTTGCCGTGCCGTCATTCACATCGAACGTCACATTCACATTACCATCGAAGTTTTCATTCGGCGCAAATGTGTAAGTACCATCACCGTTGTCCACCAATGAACCGCTATCAGAAGCAACATTTTCGACCGACAAGTTGTCGCCATCAATATCGCCTGCGTTTTGCAGAAGTTGTTCTTCAGTGAAGGTAAAGCTGGTGTCTTCTTGAGTCACAAACTGTGGCTCGCCGACGGTTGGCAGGTCGTTGACTGGGTTAACCGTTAGGTCTGCCGTTGCTTGAATCGTCGCATCACCGTCGGTAATGTCGAAGTTCAAATCAATGTCGCCATTGAAGTCAGCATCTGGCGTGATAGTGAAACTACCGTCGTCGTTTGCTGTTACTGTCGCATTGCCGTCAACGGTTAGGTTAGATGCCGATAGGTCATCACCATCAACGTCACCCGCTTGAGCAAGTAACTGCTCTTGGCTTAGGTTAATCGAACCATCTTCATCAACACTGTATGCCAACTCACCCGATACCGGAGCATCGTTCACAGGCAGAACATCAATGTTTGCCGTGGTGGTTGCGGTTGCGCCATCTTCATCGGTCACGACCACGTCAAGGCTGACATCACCGTCGAAGTTTGCGTTCGGTGCGAAGCTGAACGTACCGTCACCGTTGTCAGTGAAGATACCGTCTGAACCAGTGTAGTTAACACTATCAATCGCCACTTCACCTTCGATATCTGAAGCATTAGCCAACAGTTGCTCAGAACTGATGGTAATCACTTCATCTTCGTTCACAGAGTAACTTGTCACACCTGCGATTGGCGGATCGTTCACCTCAAGAACTGTAATGCCTGCAGTTGTCGCTTCAGTCGCGCCATCCTCATCAGCTACAACAACATCAAGGCTCACTTCGCCGTTGAAGTTTTCGTTTGGTAAGAAGGTGTAAGTACCATCGCCGTTGTCTTCAAAGACACCGTCTGTGCCAGAGTAAGTCACGCTATCAACGGCAACATCACCTTCGATATCCGAAGAGTTCGCTAGGAGCTGCTCATCGCTGATGGTAATTGAGTTGTCTTCATGAACGGTGTAAGACGTGCTACCAGCAACAGGTGGATCATTCTCTGGTGTCACACTCACATCGATATTGGCTTGAACCGTGTCCGTACCATCTGACACATCAAAGCTGAAGTTCACGTCGCCATTGAAGTTCTCATTTGGTGCGAAGCTGTAGCTGCCATCACCGTTATCGGTAAGAACACCATCAGCACCTGTGTAAGTCACACCTTCAACCGACAAGTCATCCCCATCGATATCGGTAGCGCCCGTTAGCAGGTCTTCATCAGTGAAGTTCAAGACACCGTCTTCACCAATGCTGAACGTTTGGTCTTGCGGTTGTGGTAAATCGTTAACTGGATTCACTGTTAGGTCAGCGGTAGCAACAAGAGTGTCTGCCCCGTCGTTGATGTCGAACGTTAGGTCAATATCACCGTTGAAGTTCGCATCTGGTGTGATGGTAAAGCTACCGTCATCGTTGGCGGTAACCGTCGCATCACCATCAACCATTAAGTTGGAAGCGGTTAAGTCATCACCGTCTACATCATTCGCTTGAGATAGAAGTTGCTCTTGGCTCAAGGTAATTGAACCGTCTTCCTCAACGCTGTATGCCAAATCTCCCGATACTGGAACATCATTGATTGGCAACACATCTACCGTAATGTAGGTGTCAACTTGAGCACCGTCTTCATCTTGAATGGTCACATCCAACTGAACTTGACCGTTGAAGTTTTCATTCGGTGCAAAGCTACATGTACCGTCACCATTGATTGAGAAGATACCGTCTGGACCATCGTAGTTGATCTCAACAAGTTCAACATCGCCTTCAACATCTGAAGCATTGAGTAGAACTTGAGACTCGCTGAATGTCAGAACTGAATCTTCGTCGATTGTGTATGATGTTGGACCTGCAACCGGCGGATCATTCACTTCAAGAACAGTAATGCCTGCAGTAGTGGATTCAGTCGCACCATCTTCATCTGTCACAACAACATCTAGGCTAACTTCGCCATTAAAGTTCTCGTTCGGAGAGAAGGTGTAAGTGCCGTTACCGTTGATTTCAAGCACACCATCGCTACCACTGTAAGTCACGCTATCAATCGCCACTTCACCTTCGATATCTGAAGAGTTCGCAAGCAATTGTTCGTTACTGATGGTGATGGAGTTATCTTCATGAACGGTGTAAGACGTGCTGCCAGCAACCGGAGGATCGTTCTCAGGTGTCACGCTCACATCAACATTCGCTGTGACTGTATCTGTACCGTCTGAAACATCAAACGAGAAGTTCACATCGCCGTTGAAGTTTTCGTTCGGCGCGAAGCTGTATGTACCGTCACCGTTATCAGTTAGGACACCATCCGCGCCAGTGTAAGTGACACCGTCAACGCTTAGGTCATCCCCTTCAATGTCCGTAGCACCCGTTAATAGGTCTTGGTCTGTGAAGGTTAATACGCCATCTTCGTTAACTGTGAACGCTTGGTCTTGTGCTTCTGGACCGTCATTCACAGGTGAAACGGTTAGCTCTAGGTTAGTAGAGACAACATCATCGCCATCCGATACATCGAAGGTGAAGTTAACATCCCCGTTGAAGTCAGCGTCTGGCGTTAATGTGTAAGTACCATCGCCGTTATCCGTGATGGTCACATTGTCATCATCAGTTGCTAGGTTAAGCGCTGTGAGTTGGTCGCCATCTAAATCGCGAGCGTTAGCCAACAAGTCTTCTTGCGTGATGATAATTGAACCATCTTCTTCCACTGTTGCTGCAACAGGAAGTGCTTCAGGTGCGTGTTCAATGTGCGCGCCTGTCGCATTAATGTAGATAGTTTGAGACACCGTTTCAGAATCATCATTCGATAGCTCTGTTGCGGTTGCAGTCACATGAACTTCAAGCTGTTCATTGAAGTCTTCTGGTAGCTGGATTTGCAGCTCTTGTGCGATAGCCGTTGTTGGTAGTGTTACAGAACCATCTGGGCCAACAGTCACTTCACCGCTATAGATTTGGCTGTTCACCTCACCCACATCAATGGTGAAGTTGAAATCGGTATAGTCAGCGTCACCGCCTCCATACAAATCTTCAAAGCCGTAAACCAGCTCACCGTCTTCATTAACCGTGGTGCGAGTATGTTCGATACCGTCTTGGTTTAGTTGAGCGCTTGAACCACCGTGGAAGATCGCGTCACCATTCTGACCTTGAATTACTGTTTCAGTGCCATCGGCAGCAACAAATACAAGTTGAGGATCAACTGTATCCATGTTTGCAGGCGAACCATCTTCAGCACGGAACTCATACTGACCCTCTTGCATCGCGTCAAAGTCGTTGTGCTGATGTCCGTTTGGAATTAAGAACAGGTTGAAGCTTTCACCTTCTGCAACTTGGAAGCTGAATTGATCTTGCCCTGGGACAAGGTCACCGCCACCACCGACTTGTGATGCGTTTTCGTAAACAACTTCAACACCAGTGATGTTGCCATCTTCGTCAACTTTGTAGTAACCGGCTGCGTTTTGGTAGCCAGCGGTTTCGCCTTCAAACGTTACTGTGATTTCAGTATCGTTGTAACTGGTGATACCGTTCTCTTGGTCATTCAGAACGCCTTCGTTATCGTATTGGATAACCGAGCCTTCTGGCACACCATCTACCGTTACAGTGAGTGTTTCAGACAAGTCTTGGTCGACAAGAGCCGCTGCAATATTCAGTTCAACAATACCGCCTGGCTCAACCAAAATAGCTTGGTCATCAACGTTAACGCCATCACCATCGGTAATCACAAGATCCGGCGCATCCGCAACCGCTTCAATGTGAACATTGAGATCTTGCTCTACTTCAGTTGTGCCGTCGGTCACTGTAAAGCTGAACTGTAGATCACCACTAAAGTGTTCTTCAGGAACGAAGCTGAACGTACCATCGCCGTTATCGGTTACTGTGCCTTCATCACCAGAGTAATTGATGCTGGTAACGCTTAGGTCGTCCCCATCGATATCAATCGCACCACTCAATAGATCTTCTTGAGTGAACAGGATGCTGCCATCCTCTTCGATGTGATACATGCCTGGAGCAACAATTGGAATGTCATTCACCGGATTCACGGTCAATGTCATGTCATTAGAGGTACTTAACTCACCATCGCTCACCTCATAAGTGAATGCGATATCACCGTTGAAGTTCTCCGAAGGTGTCACCGTGTAAGTGCCATCGCCATTGTCTACGATGCTTGCATTTGGATCGTTGGTTTCAAGTGCACTCGCAAACAGCTCATCGCCATCTTGGTCGCTTGCGTTCTCTAGCAACATCTCTTGTGTAACCAGAATTGAACCGTCTTCGTCGACATCTGCAACCATTGACGTTGCTTCTGGTGCATCGTTTACGAATTCAACTTTCAGGTCGATGTTTGCCGCGACCACATCAGTGCCGTCGCTCACATCAAACGCTAGATCAACATTGCCGAAGAAGCCCTGTTCTGGCGTTAGTGTATATGTTCCATCACCGTTATCCGTGACTTCTACCGTGTCGCTCGCGCTAGTCACATTCACTACAGACAGCTCATCGCCTTCAATGTCTGTCGCTTGTGCTAATAGTTCAGCTTCGGTAATAGTAATCGCTTGACCGTCTTCCGTAGTGAAAGACATGTCCGGTACATCTGGAGCATCGTTGATAGGGTTTACGGTTAGGTTAAGGTCAGCAGCAACTGTCTCAATCGCATCTGTGACATCGTAAGTAAACTCAATCTCGCCAAAGAAGTCTGCGCTTGGTGTGATAGTGAAACTACCGTCTGAGTTTTCTACGATAACCGCATTTGGATCATTGGTCGCTAAGTTAACCGCTTCAAGGTTGTCGCCATCGACATCCGTCGCGTTCGCTAACAAGTCCTCTTGTGTAATGGTAATTGAGCCATCTTCATCAACTGCCGCTTCAATTGGACCGCTCACTTCAGGGCCTTCGTTGACAATCTCAACGTCAACTCTTGCTGTGCTTGGCGCGCTTGCTTGACCATCACTGATATCGAAGGTCAGGTTCACTTCACCATAGAAGTTCTCAGCCGGTTCAAAGGTAAAAGTGTTATCGCCATTGTCCGTTAGCGTACCTTGCGTTTGGTCTACTAGCAGTAGGTTTTCGACATGAAGAATGTCGCCATCGACATCCGTCGCGCCAGACAATAGGTCTTTCGCTTCGATGATCATGGAGCCGTTTTCAAGCATTTGGGTGTGTAGCGGTTCACCTGGAACTGGAACATCGTTAACAGGCACAACCGTTAGGTCGAGGTGCGTTGCCACTTCATCGGTACCATCAAACACCTTGTAGTCGATGTCGATTTCACCGTTAAAGTTCTCATTCGGCATGAAGGTAAATGTACCATCGCCATTGTCGACTAAGTCACCGTCATCACCACCGTAAGTGATGTCAGAAATGGACAGCGTATCGCCCTCTATATCTGTGGTGTTCGCCAACAGATCATCAGCGCTGAACGTGATACCTTGATCTTCGTCTGTCGATAAAACAATTGGGCCAGAAACGATTGGCGCATCATTCACCGATTCGAAGTTGATGTTTATGATGTTGTCGTCAGTTAACTCACCATCGCTAACTTGATACCCTAGCTCAATTTCACCATAGAAGTTTTCATCCGGTGTTACTGTCCAAGTGCCATCACCGTTATCTGTTAGTATTGCATGCTCTGAATTTTCACCCACCAACTCTAGATTCTGAATATCAAGATCATCGCCATCAATGTCTGATGCCTGAGCTAGCAGTTGTTCTTCAGTAATCACAACAGAAGCAAACTGAGCTGAACCTTCAGTATCGATAGTGATATTAGGAAGATCAGCCGTTAGTTCGATTTCGTTGTCACCCGCATGGATGTTCAACTCAACCGTTTCAGTGATTTCAGAACCGTCTACACCAATCGATGTAAACACGGCTTCATCATGACAAGTTTGTGACACTGTCATGTTTTGCACAACATAAGTACCATTACCTTGCACTGTACCCAGTTCAAAGTAAGACACAGGTTGGTCAACGGTTAGCGTGTAGTCTGTCTCGAACGTCCCACGGTCTTCTTTGTGGTAAGTCATCGAGTCAATCATGTCACCGTCTTCATTGAAGGCGCGAATTTCGACTTCAGTAAAGTGGCGCGACTCTTCCATGAACCAACCACCCAAACCATCTAGGTGGAAGCTAATTTCATTGATATCTTGACCTTCAACCGAGATAGTCAGTTTTTCATCGCCACTCAAGCCTTGACGGTCGGTATCACCGATACCATGACCAATGTGCGTATTACCATTCCACGCACCAAGAGGATCATCGTTACTTTGAACCGTAACCGTTAAGTCACCATCCGAGAACTCACGAGTATATGGGTCAACTTCTGTGCCCCAGTCATCAACGCTCGCATTATCATCGAAGGTACCAATTTGCGTAGTATGTGTACCTTCAGCTAAAGCGTCTTCGCTTGGTACAAAGCGCACTTCTGTGTCAGCTGGTACTTCCTGTCCAACTTCGAGTACTACCCACTCATTATCAAGATTTGCTTCGATGATGCCGTTTTCTGGCGCTTGATCCAGACGTAGTGCTGGCTCTTCACGAAGCGTCACACCAACCGTTTGGTCTTCTTGTGCTTGAATGAAGATCTCTTCACCGGCTTCCGGCGCATCATTAACTGGATTAACGGTTAGATCGAGTGTGGTCAGAACTTCATTGTCACCATCACTGATGCTGTATGTGAAGTCCAACTCGCCATTGAAGTTCTCGGTATGCGTGATAGTGAATGAGCCATCGTCATTCGCAACAATCGTCGCATCAGGGTCATTGGTTTGAAGGTTAGACGCCGTTAACTCATCACCTTCAACGTCAGTTGCATTCGCAAGTAACTGATCTTGAGTAATAGTGATTGAATTGTCTTCGTCAACTTCAGCCTGAATACCAGAGGCTTCCGGACCATCATTCACAGCAATAACATCAATGCCTGCTGTGGTTGTCGCCGTTGCACCATCTTCGTCAACGACAACAACATCCAGTGAAATATCACCGTCGAAGTTTTCATTTGGCGTGAAGGTGTATGTACCATTACCGTTATCAACAAACGAACCGTCGTCACCTGTGTAACTAACACTTGATAGTGAAACATCGCCTTCAACATCAGAAGAGTTCGCTAATAGCTGCTCATCACTGATAGTGATTTGGCCATCTTCTTGAACTGTGTAAGAGGTTGAACCGGCAACAGGCGGATCATTCTCTGGCGTTACGCTAACATCGATAACGGCAGCAGTTGAACCTGTACCATCAGAGACATCGAATGAGAATTGAACATCACCATTGAAGTTCTCGTTTGGTGCAAAGCTGTAGGTGCCATCGCCATTGTCACTCAGTACACCGTCTGCACCTGTATAAAGTACATTTTCAATCGACAGCTCATCACCATCAAGATCCGATGCTCCAGCAAGTAGGTCTTCATCGGTAAACAGTAATGTGCCGTCTTCTTCAATGGTGAACTGTTGATCTTGCGCTTGTGGCAAGTCATTCAGTGGATTAACTGTAATATCGAGACCAACTTGAACCTCACCACCATCGTTATCGATGATATCGAAGCTTAGGTCTAGGTCGCCGTTGTAATCAGCGTCGGGTGTAATGGTGTAGCTGCCATCCTCGTTTTGTTGAATGGTCGCATTTTCATCCGTCGATAGATTAATCGCTTCTAGATTATCGCTATCGATGTCACCCGCTCGTGCTAACAATTGATCTTGTGTCAGCGTGATTGAGCTGTCTTCGTTAATCGTGTAAGCCAGATCACCAGATACCGGTGGATCGTTAATTGGTAGTACATCAACATTGATATGCGTTTCAACCGTAGCGCCACTTTCATCTTGAATAGTCACATCCAGTTGAACCTGACCATTGAAGTTTTCATTTGGCGCGAAACTGCATGTTCCATCACCATTGACGGTAAAGATACCGTCTGACCCGTCGTAGTTGATACCGACAAGCTCAACGTCACCTTCCACGTCTGAAGCATTCACAAGAATCTGAGATTCACTGAACGTTAGAACAGAATCTTCATCAATGGTGTAAGACGTAGGTCCTGCAACAGGTGGATCGTTTACTTCAAGAACGGTAATGCCTGCTGTGGTTTCATCAATTGCACCCTCTTCATCTGCAACAATCACATCAAGGCTGATATCACCGCTGAAGTTTTCATTAGGAAGGAAGGTGTAACTGCCGTCGCCGTTATCTTGGAACACACCATCGGTGCCGCTATAGGTCACGCTATCGACCGACACCGCACCTTCAATATCCGAAGAGTTAGCTAATAATTGCTCATCAGAGATGGTAATCGCATTGTCTTCGTTCACCATGTACGAAGTGGAACCCGCAACTGGCGGATCATTTTCAGGCGTCACGCTCACATCAATGTTTGCGCTGACCATTTCTGTGCCATCAGAGACATCGAAACTGAAGTTCACATCACCATTGAAGTTTTCGTTTGGTGCAAAGGTATAAGTACCATCACCATGGTCTGTTAATACACCGTCACCACCGGTGTAGCTGATGCCTTCTACGGTGAGGTCATCGCCATCAATATCGGTGGCACCAGTAAGTAGGTCAGCGTCGGTGAATTGCAGTGTGCCGTCTTCTTCAATGCTGAATTGTTGGTCTTGAGGAACCGGTAAGTCATTAACAGGATTAACGGTTAAATCCGCAGTAGCTTGAACCGTGTCAGTACCATCTGTGATGTTGAATTGGATATCAACGTCACCATTAAAGTTCGCGTCTGGAACAATGGTGAAGCTACCGTCATCATTAGCGGTTACTGTCGCGTTGCCATCAACCGTTAGGTCGCTCGCGGTTAGGTCTTCGCCTTCAACATCCGACGCTTGAGACAGTAGTTGTTCTTGGCTTAAGGTGATTGAACCGTCTTCGTTAACGTTGTAAGCCAAGTCACCCGATACTGGTGCATCGTTGATAGGCAGAACATCCACGTTGATGACCGTATCAACTTCTGCCCCATCTTCATCACGAATAGTTACATCTAACTGAACTTGGCCGTTAAAATTCTCATTCGGAGCAAAGCTACAAGTCCCGTCACCATTTACTGAGAAGATGCCGTCGGGGCCGTCATAGCTAATGCCGACAAGCTCAACATCCCCTTCAACATCAGAAGCGTTAAGCAAAACTTGTGACTCACTGAATGTAAGCACTGAATCTTCATCAATGGTGTAAGACGTTGGGCCTGCAACTGGCGGATCGTTCACTTCAAGTACTGTGATACCCGCGGTTGTCGCATCTGTCGCACCCTCTTCATCGGCAACCACGACATCAAGAGCAATTTCGCCGTTAAAGTTCTCGTTTGGTGAGAAGGTATAAGTACCGTTACCGTTGATTTCAAGAACACCGTCACTACCTGAATAAGTCACGCTATCTATTGATACATCGCCTTCAATGTCAGAAGAAGTTGCCAATAGTTGTGCATCAGAAATGGTAATCGAGTTGTCTTCATTAACCGTGTAAGACGTAGAGCCTGCAACAGGCGGATCGTTCTCTGGAATTACGCTGACATCGATGTTTGCAGATACGGTATCTGTACCGTCAGACACATCGAAGCTGAAGTTGACATCACCGTTAAAGTTTTCGTTTGGCGCGAAGCTATATGAGCCACCACCATGGTCTGTCAGTACCCCATCAGTCCCTTCATAACTGATACCTTCAACCGTTAAGTCATCACCTTCAATATCAGTTGCACCGGTTAGCAGATCTGCATCAGTAAACTGCAGCGTTCCGTCTTCTTCAATGCTGAATTGTTGATCTTGAGGAACTGGCAGGTCATTGATTGGATTAACGGTTAGGTCTGCAGATACTTGAACCGTATTTGTACCATCTGAGATATCAAAGCTGATATCAATGTCACCATTGAAGTTCTCATCTGGCGTGATGGTGAAACTACCATCCTCGCTTTGCGTAACTGTTGCATCACCATCAACGGTTAGGCTGCTTGCTGTGAGGTCATCGCCTTCAACATCAGATGCTTGCGACAGCAGTTGCTCTTGGCTCAAACGAATCGAACCGTCTTCATCTACTGAGTAAGCTAAGTCACCCGACACTGGCGCATCATCAACCGCAGTTACACTTACATCGATGTTCGCAGATACAGTATCGGTACCGTCAGACACATCGAAGCTGAAGTTCACATCACCATTAAAGTTCTCGTTTGGCGCAAAGGTGTACGTACCATTACCGTTATCGGTAAGAATGCCGTCGCCGCCATCGTAGGTAACACCTTCAACAGAAAGGTTGTCACCTTCAATGTCTGTCGCGCCTGTTAGCAGATCTGCATCTGTAAAGATTAACGTGCCGTCTTCTTCAACACTGAACTGCTGACCTTGAGGAACTGGCAAGTCATTAACAGGGTTAACGGTTAGGTCAGCAGACGCTTGAACCGTGTTGGTACCATCTGAGATATCGAAGCTGATATCGATGTCGCCATTGAAGTTCTCATCCGGGGTAATGGTAAAGCTACCATCTACGTTTTGAGTAACCGTCGCATCACCATCAACGGTTAAGCTGCTAGCTGTTAGGTCGTCGCCTTCAACGTCAGATGCTTGCGACAGCAGTTGCTCTTGGCTCAAGCGAATCGAACCATCTTCATCTACTGAGTAAGCTAAGTCACCCGACACTGGAGCATCATCAACCGCAGTTACGCTGACATCGATGTTTGCAGAGACGGTATCGGTGCCGTCAGACACATCGAAGCTGAAGTTTACATCGCCATTGAAGTTCTCATTTGGAGCAAATGTGTATGTGCCATTACCGTTATCGGTAAGAATACCGTCGCCGCCATCGTAGGTAACACCTTCAACTGAAAGGTTGTCGCCTTCAATATCTGTCGCACCGGTTAGTAGGTCAGCATCGGTGAAGATTAGCGTGCCGTCTTCTTCTACACTGAACTGTTGATCTTGAGGTACTGGCAAGTCATTGATTGGGTTGACGGTTAAGTCAGCAGACGCTTGAACCGTATTGGTGCCATCGGAGATATCAAAACTGATATCGATGTCGCCATTGAAGTTCTCATCTGGCGTGATGGTAAAGCTGCCGTCTTCGTTCTGAGTGACTGTTGCGTCACCATCGACCGTTAGGCTGCTTGCAGTCAGGTCATCGCCTTCAACATCTGATGCTTGAGACAGCAGTTGCTCTTGGCTCAAGCGAATCGAACCATCTTCATTAACTGAGTAAGCTAAATCACCCGACACTGGCGCATCATCAACGGCAGTTACGCTTACATCGATGTTCGCAGAGACCGTATCGGTGCCGTCAGACACATCGAAGCTGAAGTTTACATCGCCATTGAAGTTCTCATTTGGAGCGAATGTATATGTGCCATTGCCGTTGTCGGTAAGGATACCGTCGCCGCCATCGTAGGTAACACCTTCAACAGACAGGTTGTCACCTTCAATGTCTGTCGCACCTGTTAGAAGGTCGGCATCAGTAAAGATGAGTGTGCCGTCTTCCTCAACGCTGAACTGTTGATCTTGAGGAGCTGGAAGATCGTTAATTGGATTAACGGTCAGGTCAGCAGATGCTTGAACCGTGTTGGTGCCGTCAGAGATATCAAAGCTGATATCAATGTCACCATTGAAGTTCTCATCTGGTGTAATCGTGAAGCTACCATCTACGTTTTGAGCAACCGTCGCATCACCATCAACGGTTAAGCTACTAGCTGTTAGGTCGTCGCCTTCAACGTCAGATGCTTGCGACAGCAGTTGCTCTTGGCTTAAACGAATCGAACCGTCTTCATCAACTGAGTAAGCTAAATCACCAGACACTGGCGCATCATCAACCGCGGTAACGCTCACATCGATATTTGCAGACACCGTATCGGTACCGTCAGATACATCGAAGCTGAAGTTTACATCGCCATTGAAGTTCTCGTTTGGCGCGAAAGTGTACGTGCCATTGCCGTTGTCGGTAAGGATACCATCGCCGCCATCGTAGGTAACGCCTTCAACAGAAAGGTGGTCGCCTTCAATGTCGGTCGCACCTGTTAGAAGATCAGCATCGGTGAAAACAAGTGTGCCATCTTCTTCAATTTCAAAGGTTTTATCTTCTGGTACAGGCGCGTCATTAATAGGACGAACTGTTAAATCGATGGCGCTGCTTATGGTTTCTTGGCCGTCACTGATATCGAAAGTAAGGTCGAGTTCACCATTAAAATCAGCGGAAGGAACAACGGTGAAAGTACCGTCGCCATTATCTTGAACCGTAGCGTCAGCACCGACTTGAACGTTTGAAGCAACCAGCTCATCACCATCTACATCACTTGCGTATTCGAGTAATTGTTCTTGAGTGAATGTAATGGAGCCATCTTCATCCATGATGTAAGCCAGATCTTGTTCTGCCTCTGGTGCATCATTTTCGCTTTCTACTTTGATTTTGAACGTTTCACTTACCGTCTCTGAATCAAAGTCATCTTCTACTTCATTGATGGTCTCTTCGTCCGAAGCTTGAACATCAACGGCGAATGTCTCTTCAACCGTTTGTGAATCTAAATCATCGCCCACGGGTTGTTCGTTAGAGTCAGAAGAATCCGCACTAGGCGCAGCTGACGTTCTTGCTGCTTGGCCCTGCTCTTCATTACCTTCAGCATCTGAACCACCTTCAGAAGCTGTACTTTCACCACCACCTACAGCTTGTGCACCGGCACCTGAACCGCCGCCACTACCTGCTGCATCACCTGTACCAGCGTCCGAAGCTGCACTGTCTACAACATTTGATTGAGCAGCATCTGAATCACTACCACTTTCCGGTGTGTCCTCTTGAACCGCACCACCTGAAGCCGCTGCTTCTTCTGAATTACCAGCGCCACTTGGGTTGTCTTCTAACGCTTGGTTAATTTCGTCTGCTGCGTCGGTGTTTTCTGCACCCGTCGCTATCGTAGACGCAATTGTATTCTGTTGGTTTTGTTGATTCTGCTGCTGGGAGGGTGTACCCGCGTCGTTCGTGTCCGTTTGTTCTACCGCGTCATTTAGATCTTCATTTTGGTTGTTTTGGTTATTTTCGCCTGCCATTACAGCCTCCGTTGCTACTAGCTAACTGATCGTATTTAGAGGCATTAAAGGACACCATTTTGGAAAACCAAGTTTTTATACAACATTTTTCATATTTTTATTTTTGTGCATAAAGAATCAAAAAAAATTTGAAAACTATCTTTAAAGATCCTTAGTTATTGTGATTAAAGCAATTAAGGCAGTGGAATGATGATAGACATGACGAATTTGTTGCGTTCAATCGACAACAACCACAAAGGGCTGCAATTGCTATTAGGCGACTTTTATAAGGACTTTTCAGACGCAGCAATCAACATAGAGACGCTTCATAAGGGTAATCGTTTTGACGAACTCAACAACTACTCAAAAAAACTGAAGACCATCTTAACCTTGCTATGTGACCAAGACCTACCGCCCAAAATGGCCAAATTGGAACATTTAAGTAAACACGAGTTCCCTGCTCCAGAAGAGCTTTTAGAGGATGTAAAAACTGAACTACAAAACGTCAATCGACAAATCAATCACCTGTTGGATATTAAGGAAGTGGTTGATGAGAAGTCATCGAGGTAGGTCATGAGCAATAACCAAATAGAGCATCACCTCAGAAAAGCACTCGTATCGAACAACGAGGCGTCTAAGGTCACAGCGGATGACACTATCGTACTTGCGAGTGCCATGACGAGCGTTCATAAAACCTTACTCATCATATTCCTACTTGCTTTGGTTGCTATTGCTGTGGCGTCACAGGCACGCATAGATATTGTCGTTTCTGTGCGCGGCGAATTGTTATTAGAGTCTGACGTAGAGAAGGTTCAACACTTAGAAGGTGGGATTTTAGAAGAGTTATTAGTGAGAAAAGGTGAAGTTGTATACGAAGGACAACCTATCGCGCGAATCCGCTCACTCGACCGTAACACTCAGCTCGATACCGTGAACACGGAGATCGTTCAGCTTGAGCTAGACAAGATTCGTTATGAAAGTTTGCGTGACATGGTGGAACCCAATTTCGCCAACTTCATTGAACAGTATCCAGAACAAGTACAGACCAACATGAACACATGGCGACAAGAGTTCTCTAAGAACCGTTCAAATGAAGAACTCATCACGCACGATATTAAGCACAAGAACTCCCTCATCAGTTCTATGTTGAAACGCCGCAAGAGTTCAGAAAATCAGCTTTCCTTGATTCGTAAACAACTCAACATCAAGAACACACTCTATAAAGAAGAAATGGCCTCTTACGTCGATGTTCTCAATATGAAAGTACAAGAATCCAATATGGTTCGTGAGATTGAAAACCTTGATGAGTCAGTCATGAATGAACGTTTTCAGCTCGATAAGCTGGAAAAGCAACACCAAGATTTGGTTGAGAATCGTAACTCTGAATATCAAGCGCAAATCATTCAAGCGAATAAAGACCTTAAGCTAAAACGAATCCTACAACCGCAGCATTCTGACAAGGTTGACCGCCTTATTGTCTACTCACCAGTGGATGGTGTGGTCGACAAACTGCACTTCAACTTCCGCTCTGCGGTAATACCACCTGGCGAGAGTATCGCTGATATTGCACCAATCAATAACTCGTTACACGGTGAAGCGAAGATTCCACGTAAAGACATGGGCTTTGTTGAGATTGGCCAAGCGGTGAAAGTAAAAATGGACACTTATAACTTCGCCAAATATGGATTTGTTGAGGGGACCATCGCCTCAATAAGCCGTTCATCATACGAGGAAGAAGATGCCGAATTCTATTTGGCAGAGATCGAGATTGACCAAAACTTTCTTGAGCGAGGAGGCACTCAATACAAGTTATCACCTTATATGGAGTTTACTGCCGACGTGAAAACAGGCTCACGCCGTGTGATCGAATACGCAGCGAAACCAGTGATGTCTGCCATCGAAGATGCATTCGATGAGAGGTAATCAATGAGCGGAAAACCTTCTTACAACATTTCCGTACCGGCCTTGAGACTCAGCATCTTGTTTAGCGTCGTACTGGCCGCTCTCGCTTTCTATTTATACTTTTCTTGGTCGAAAGTAGATTCTGTTGCACAAGTGCAAAGTGCCCCACTTCTCATACAAGCTCAAGAACTCAACCAAACCATAGAGCTTGATATCCAAACCTTGCAGCATTGTTTAAAAGCGAACAACTGCAGCAACAATGAGTTGAACCTATCAAGGTTAAAAAGTGAAATCGACGAGTTTCGATCATTGGCCTCATTAAACAAAACCGAGTTCAGTCTGGTTGGTGCAACCGAATACACACAACTTGAACTAGCGATAAATCGCTTTTCTGACAGCGCTAAAACACGCAACGACGTACTCGATTTATACCTGTCACTGACGAACAACTACCTGCAAATGGACGACAACTATCGCACCATGTTTAACAATCATGCCAGCGACCTGATGTCTGAGAAAAACGAGTTCTTTGTCTGGTTGTTTATGGTGGTCGTGATATTGGCTGTGATTGCAGTTCTTTCGAACTTAGTGGCCATATTGAAGCTGAAGAAATCTAGCTCTAACGAGCGTGAAATCGACTATGAATTCGATGCCTTGTATCAAGAGTTGAAACAGCTCGATTTACAAAGGCTTGAAGAACTTCTCAATGAAGTGAGTATCAATCCAAAACAGCGCCAGATCTACTCTCACCTCAAGCTGATCTTTAGTAAATTGGAAGACCAAAAACGCAATAACGATCTCTACAAACAGCTATACGCACTGATTGGCTATGAGATTCGCGGTATCACCAACACCATCAACGGCGGCGTTCAGTATCTGGTTCAAGAAACCGACGAAAGCGGTGTGTTAATGGCGAAGGATATTACCTCTGCTTCTAATACCCTATCGGAACTTGCAGAAAACTATAACCGACTGATTTCTCAAGGAACGGAAAGCAAATCGAAAGAGTTCTCGCTGCTCAGTGTATTATCAGAATTGATGATTCACATCAGCGCTAAAGTTCAGCGAAATGAAGGCGAGCTCGATTGTTTTATCTCTGACAATTTGCCGAACCGTGTTGCAGGCCAATCCACCAGCCTGTTCTGGATTCTGTTTCTGCAGCTTTCGAATGCTATTCAACTCAAGTCGAATAAGAAGCTATTTGTCACGATTGAATCAGGTGCGGCTTCAGACATGGAAAACACCCGTGTCACCATCAATCTCAACTTCTTATCAACGCTGGATGTCTCTGTTGCCAAGCTGAATAAACTTCACTGGAGCACACACAAAGATCACACGGCTAACACCGATGACTTAGCGAAAAGCGTTTTAAAAGATTACGGTTACTACGAGAGCCATTGGTTCCAATCGGGAGCGCAGGAACGCTTTCAAATTGAGCTCGACCTAAAAGCGAAGAACTTCCACACAGAGAAAACACGCTTCGATGGCAAGCGATTACTGCTGTGCGCGAATACTCAAGTTCGTATCGATGTGATGAAGAAAATGCTCAGCAATTTGGGGCTGGATATCACCGAAATTCGCACCGCTAATGAGCTGTTCTCAGCGGCGAAAACATTTGGCGAATATGATGCAATCATGCTGACCGATACCTTTGAACCCAACAAGTTGCCTTCACTCAGCAAGACGGTCAAATCCCAGCTTAAAAATCACCCTAATACCAAGCTATTGCTGTCGGTGACCAATACGCAACAAGCGCAAGAGTGCCATAGCTTCGTAGATAAGATCATTAACTCCCCTGCGATTCCTTATGAGTTCATTCCAAACCTACTCACCATTATGGAAGCAGAGGCATCAGAAGAACAGATGGAGAACAGCTCGTTCCTAATCGTAGAGGATGATCGAGTTCAACAAATCTTACTCAAACGAATTTTGACCAAACAAGAGTACGAACCAGACACTGTCGGAGACGGTGCCGATGCCGTGAAGCACTTCATGAACCAACGTTCTGACATCATCTTCATGGACTGCATCATGCCGGGTATGGGTGGCATTGAGGCGACAAAACGCATTCGCCAGTTTGAACAAGAAAACGAAAAAAACCCTTGTACCATCATAGGTGCAACCGCATTGACCAGCAGTAACGAACACCAGGCTTGTATTGAAGCCGGAATGGATTACGTGATCAGCAAACCTTATAAAAGCGACGAAATCATCAAGGTGATCAACAAGTATGTGGCGGTACAGAAACTTAACTAGCAGCATTATTGCTGCGCTTACATTAAGCACCATATCTTCGGCATCGGCGACTACCTTGCTTGAGGCGGTAGAACTCGGCTTGCAGAACAGTCTTTCTCTTCGCGCGAGTGATAAAGGGGTCGAAGAGAACGAGTACAACATTGGTATCAGCCGCTCAAAATTTCTTCCTTCCCTGAATGGTGCTGCCGATACCACATGGAATGAAAATGAAACCTTGCTATCAAGTGTGCCTGATGAAACTTCAAGCTATAACTCGAACAGCTACAGCCTTTCCCTTTCTCAATCGATCTTTAATCTGGGCGATATTTTCAAGTATGGGACTGCAAAACTAGACTTCAATATTGAAGAGATTAAACACGAGAACAAAATCCAAAGCACGATTTCAGAAATCGGCTCTCAGTACTTTGAGTACTTGAAAAACAATGCACAAATTAAAGCGACCAAGGTGGAGCTTAAGTCGTCTAAAACACGTGAGCATCAGATGCGACGCAATGTGGAGCTCGGCAATACAGCCGCCAGTGAGCTCTACGAAGTGATCGCTCAAAAAGAAGGCGTATCGAATCGATTGAGAACCTTACAGAAAGACCGTCGTGTCATTCTCAACGGCCTATCGATTCAGATTCAATACCCTATCACTCCGTCACAAGATATCTACGAAAGTGTGCCTTTAAAAGAGATAAACGAGACCGAGCAACGCTCAATCATGGATCAAGCGTTAAAGCTCAACAACGACTTGTTAGTGGCTAAGAAAAACGTAGAGAGAAGCCGCAGAAGCTTAAAAGAGAGCGGTTCGAACTTCTTACCTACTGTGTCGCTTTCAGCCAGTTATCGTCATGATGACGCCAATAACTACGACAAAACCGACATCACAGCGACAGGTGAAAGTAACTCAACCAGCGTTGGCTTAAACCTAGCCGTGCCTATTTTGTCTGGGGGCTCTGATTACTACGGTTATCAAAAATCATCGACTGCGATCGAGCGTACCGAGCTGCTTTACCAAGACTCTCTTTACACAACACGTAACAGCGTGAATACCGCAGTGCTCAACATTAATGATTTCTCGCAATCTATCAGCAGTTACGAAAACATCATTCGCGCCAACTATGCTTCTTACAAAGGGATCCAAAGGGCTTACCAGTTAGGAACGCGTACCATCACCGATCTACTTGCCGCGGAAAGTAAACTGTTCAGCGCTTTAAGAGACTACGAAAGCGCACGATACGACTACATCATAGAGACCATTAAGCTTGAACAAACAAAAGGCGTACTCTCGATTCAATCTATCGAAAGCATCATGCAACTAATGAGCGATATCGAAGGTCGCGATAATCAAGAACTCGTGCCTAAACATCTTCTTTCGACGGATTCATTGAAGAAAGGAGGCCTTAATGCAAACTGAGCAGTTTTCTCAAAAGATCAATATGGCAGATAAGTGTTATCTGACTTTCTCTACGATAATTTCCACCCTGTTTGGCTTGGTTTTGCCCTTCTCTATTCTGATCATTTTTGACCGAGTATTACCCAACCAAGCACAAGATACCTTGTTCTTATTGTTCGCGATTATCTTGATTTCTATCTTCCTCGACTACCATCTGAAAAGTCAGGAAGAGAAGATATCTTCCGTCATCATGAGGCAGTTTGAAACTAACCTAACCAACAAGGTATTCCAATCCATCTGTTTGGCTGAAATCTCTAAATTCCGTCGTTTAGAACCGGGCGAATACCTTGAGCGAATCTCAACCATTCCAGAGCTTAAAACCTTCTTTGGTGGCGAATCGGTTCGAGCGCTGATTAACCTAGCCGTCAGTGTTATTACCATCCTCATTATTGGCCTAATTAACATATGGGCTGGCGTGACACTTCTGATTGCCTCTCTAATCTTAGCCATTTTCGCTTGGAGCCTTTCTAAACAGAAGATTGGCAGCTTACAGAATAAGTCTGATATCGAAGGCTTAACCACTTCCAAAATCATTGAGATCATCTCTAGCCCGCTGGATATCAAAGCTCGAAACATGGAATACCGCGTTGAAAGCTTAATGACTCAAATGGTTGAAGAGCGTGAAGTAGAGAACATCAAATATGAGCAGATTGAATCGAACTTCGGCCTAATATTGGCGCTGATTCAACAGCTTTCTATTGCTTGTGTTGTTGTGGTTTTGGCAACAGCGGTAATCAATATGGAATCGAGCCAAGGCATCATGGCTGCAATCATCATGCTGACCAACCGTTACTTCGCGCCCTACCAACAAGTGATGCGTACTGCGAGCCGATGGGAACTCAACAAGCTCCACATACAGCGTATCGCTGAGCTTCTTGAACTGGCAGCTTCTGTTGAGCACCAACATGAGACAACAGAGGTTGAACGGATCTCTGTTAAGTATTCGGAAAAGCAGCGCATCGAGTTCGAGCTCGGCCAAGCCTATTTACTGACAGGGAAAAGTGGCTCAGGTAAGACCCACCTTGCCAATTGCATTACGAGACAAAACAGTGATAGCAAGCTCGATATCATGATTAACGACACGCCTCTTGATGATGTTAACTATAACGTTTGGCGTAACAGTGTGCTGATGGTCGATAAAACAAGCTCGTTCGTAGAAGGAACCATTATCGATAACCTCACTTGTTTCCGACCAAGCTTGAACAATACGGCTTTTGCCCTATGTGAAACTATGAACATCAAGGCTCAAATCGATGGGCTGCCTGCAGGTTTCTATACCGAACTCAAAGGTCACATGCGCAATCCATTCTCACGCCAAGTTGGTTACGCGCTGTTATTAGTAAGAGCCCTACTCGCGAGCAAACGTGTATTGATATTCGATGACATTGATTGCGTCTTTGATGAAGAGTTTGCACGCGTTGTACTCACCAGTACCGCCTATCGTGCCAATGACAAGATCTTAATCATCGCCAGTAACAAGATGGATAAACTTAACCACCGCCTCAAACGTGTCAAACTTACGGGAGGTGACCAATGAGTATCCTAGTTGACTTCAATAACGTTCCGCAGCGTGTCTTAGATTTCGAAGCGAGCGGATATGACGAACGCTACAGTCAATCGCCGCTGATTAGAGGTTTGGCATACACCTTGATAGCACTCGAGTGGGAAGGTACGCCCGCTATACTCAGTGACGCTTTCATTCCGAAACCAAAAGATGGTGACAGTTTTACAGCAACCATCGAGCGCCTTGGATACCGTTGTGATGTAACCAAACTAAAAACACTCGAAAAGATTGATAAGCACCCTCACCCATGCTTTATCGAGATAGAAAACCTCAGTGCTATCTTCTTGGGTACCAAAGACGGAAAACTGCTTCTGTTTGACTACACGAACAACAACACCATTGAATACCCAATGTGTAAGAAGCCGTGCTTGTTGATTGCGATCAGCGAATATTCTCGTTTATTCCGTGAACCACCACCGGAGTCGCAAGACAGAAGTAACTGGATTAAATACGCTTTCTACCGTTACAACAATGAATTGAAGAGTCTGATTATTCTCAGCTTCGTGATCAGCATCTTAGGTGCATTACAGCCATTCTTCATCATGAGTGTCTATAACTTCGCACTGACTTCGAGCTCTCAAGCCACGCTATATTGGCTGACCCTATTTGCCGTGATTGTCGGCTTCTCGGAATACTTCTTCAAAAAGATGCGAGTCAACATCATAGCCACCTCCGGTAAAGATCTCGCGGTGCATATATCTCAAGCCGTAATATCGAAACTGCTTTGGCTGCCCTACGCAATGACCTCAACCGCAGGGGTTTCGTCTCAATTAGCTCGTCTGAAAGATATCGATACCTTCCGCCGCTTAGTGACCGCAGAATCGACCCTTAGTTACTTTGATATGCCGTTTGTTATTGTCTTCATCATTGCGATTGCTCTAATGTCTGGCACCGCTGCTCTTGTGGTGATGGGCGGCTTAATCTTGATGTTGGTGTTCTGTATTTACTCTCGTTATATCTACTCACAAGCCACATCCAAAAGCTCACGCGCCAACGCCATGGTCTCTTACCAATGGAATGAGATTCTCCGTGGTATCAAGACCATTCAAGGCTTACCTTTGCTACGTGTCGTTCAATCGCGATTCAGTGCGTCACACTCACAAAGTACCAGCGATGCCGAGAACGTTGCCGTCACCAACAGTAAAATTCAGGCTGCGGGCGGCAGTTTAATTCAGGTAATTGGTACGGCAAGTATCGTGACTGCCGTCATTGGCGTAATGGAAGGCACCTCAGATGCGGGAGCCATGCTCGCGACCGTTATTCTGGTTTGGAAAGCGTTAGGTCCAATAATGGGCATCTATAACTCAATTTCTAAGTTTCAATCCATCAAGGCTTCATCCGCACAGATAAACAACTTGATGTCGATGAATGACGATAAGCTGACTTTAGAGAAAAGCCCACCTATTCGTCTATTTCAAGGCAGCATTGTGGGCAGTGGTGTCAGCCATCGTTACACAGGCGCAGCGACCGGATTAACTAACCTCGGTTTCAAGATACCGCCAAGTGCAAAAGTCGTTATTTGCGGCCCGACTGGCTGCGGAAAAACCACACTCATATCGATCATCGCTGGTTTAGAAGACCGCTATCAGGGTGCTGTGTCTGTCGATGGCTATAACATCAAGCAGTTCAACAGTTATCGCTATCGCACATCGATTAACTACATCCCTTTCAATCTGCATATTTTTGAAGGTTCTTTGGAAACAAACTTCATTCTGCATGATGGGCTCATTCCCACAGAGAAAATGCAGGAGATGGTGAGCTTCTTCGAGTTAGATGAATGGCTACCAGAGGGATTGGCAACTCAGTTAAGTGTCGATAAATGCAAAAGCCTTCCCAATGGCATTCAGCAAAAGCTGCGCTTGGCGCTTGGCTTAGGTAACTGTGAGCAATCTCTGATAATCATTGATGAACCCTTCAACGGGGCTGAAAATGAAAACGCACAGTACTTCAACCGCTTGTTCAGTGATAAGTTGCTGAATAAAACCGTCATTTTTTCGACCAATGATCCCGGTTTGATCGCGACTTCTAACATGAGTTTGGTTCTCGAACCCGATGGGAATTTGAAATATTTTGGCTTAACAGACAAATACTTAAACAGTTTAAGTTAAACACGACCTTGCTTATTCACAAATTACTCGTTAGATAAATGGATGTAATTGACAAAAACATAAGTGAGAGAGATGATTCGATCTAGAATCACCCATAACAAGGAAGCCAATGTACACATTCGTTGCAGACAAGCTTGATGTAGCCTACTTATCCGCAATTCCTGAAAACCACCAGCTTCAGGAGTGCGATGTACCTGAAGAAGAGATAGAACTTCGAGAGATCGTTGAGGTTTGGTATGAGTGCGCCTTCCTACCCGCTTTCAATCTTCAAAAAATCGATATCGAAAACAAAGCAGAACTGACCGTCGTGCAAATGCATGTATTAAGCAATGACACAAGCACGCTCGCCTTCCTGCTCAAAAACAGGGTATACCGCGCGGCATTGAACAGAATGCTTGGTGTTTGGACGTTAGAACCTTCTGCAAAAACCGTGTTAGAACAACTTCTGTTTGAATTAAGTCTCGATAAAAAACGCCCCCATTAGCGCGTCTTTTAAGTTATTCATCAATAAGCATAAAAAACAAACCGACTATCAATCGCTATAATTTGCTACAAAGAGAACCTATTTCAAAATAAGCTCTGGAATCACAAGAACTTATACCCCTCCCACACTTCCACTAAATTTACAGTTTCAAAGTTTCCATATCAGCATTTTTATTCTACTGTTTTTATATAAAAACAGTTGGATGGATCCTTATATGGCGATTACGGTCTGGAATAACCTTTCAGTCAAACATAAACTCTTTGGCTTAGTTCTACTTCCCATTTCATTACTGCTCTTCCTTGCTGGCAGACAAGCTTACATTTTAACGACCCAGTTAACCGATTTTGAACGAACCAATCAGTTATCTGTATACCTGCAAGATATTTCGGTTCTATATCGGAGTACTCTAGCTTCTAGCCCTGAAGAATTCGCAACGCAAAGCAGTCAGGTAAAGGCAGAGTTAAAAACGCTGTCACCCATCATTTTTTTAGATGCTTCTGATGATATGAATCAACTGGTGGCGGACTTCAGTGAAGCAACCCTATCCACGATGGAAGCGACTGACACTTACGATAAGTTGGACGCCCTTGAATGGCAGAGTGATTTATACAAGCAGCTGTTGCTTGAGATAGAAAAAGTCCCGTTCGAAAATACCAAGCGCGAAATTCAGCAACACCTCACCGCATTACAACAACTTGAATGGTTGATGTTCTGGTCGAACGAAGAGTTCAAACTGGGCACTTCACTGATTGAGATATTCCAAACCAGCCAAGAATACGACCCAGAGCTTGCTGAACAGATCGAAACCTTGAGTGAAAGACAACAACTGTTCCTCGAACGCTTTGTATCCTTGAATGCTAACGAACATCAAGTGTCATTGATGGTTGAGGTATTTAGAAACGATGTGTTTGCTCAGAGCCAAGAGATCAGAAACGCACTGCTTGACCTAAACGCCATTAGCCAACTGACACCGCAAGAAGTTTCTGTTGGGTTAGAAGCGATGAGCGCTCGACTCAGCTTATTACAAAGCCTAGGCAATGTTATCAAGCAAGAGTTCCAACAAGAGGTTGAGCAAGCCATCTCAGACGCACAAGTACAACGAACACTGTTTATCTCCATCGTTGCCCTACTCGCTACCATTGTCATGGGGTTAACCTTGAGCTTAGCAAGACAAGTAACTAACAACCTAGGCTTAGTACTTAAGTTCTTAAAAAGTGAAAACGATGAAAAACGCCCTTCTTTAGACAAGCTGATTCAGGGTAAAGACGAACTCAGCCTATTTGCTCAACAAGTCGAACGCCTAACGATTGAGAGAGAACACGCGAAGGAAAGGTTAACGCTTGCTAAAGAAGATGCAGAGCGCGCCAAGGAAGACGCGGAAGAAGCGAAAGACCACGCGATACAAGCCAGTAAAGCCAAAAGTAGCTTCTTGGCTAATATGTCACACGAAATTCGTACCCCATTGAACGGGGTTATCGGTATTTCAGAAATCCTGTCGGACACACCGCTGACACCGACACAACGCGATTATGTCGATACCATTGAGACCTCATCTCAGCTGCTACTCAGCCTTATCAACGACATTTTGGACTTCTCTAAGATTGAGTCTGGCATGTTATTGATTAGTCCGCATTCAGCGTCGATTCGAGAATCCATTTACGACATCGCTTCGATTGTTGCACCTAAAGCAAAAGAGCAGAAAATATCAGTCAACGTCGATATTAGCCCCGATACCCCTGCTCGTGTGATGATCGATGACCACCGCTTAAGACAGATCTTGATGAACTTTATGTCGAACGCGGTGAAATTCACGGCCGAAGGTGGTGTAACGCTATCAATCAAGACTCTTGAACAGTCTGACGACAATGTGACTATTCGATTTGCAGTGCGCGATACCGGAATTGGTATCGACAAACAACAACAGAAACAGATATTCGAACCGTTCGCTCAAGAAGATGATTCAACGACCAGACAATTCGGTGGTACCGGCCTTGGTCTTGCTATCAGTACTCAGCTTGTTGAACTTATGGGTGGCCAAATTCAACTTGATTCAGTCAAAGGAGAAGGCAGTTGCTTCTATTTCGACCTAGCGCTCCCTGTTGATTTACCACTTCCAAAACCGAGCACCGCAACGGCAAACATCTACATTCTAGGTAACGAGAACATGCTTTCTGAACGCATAGAAAGCGACCTTAACCTGTATGGTTTGAAAGTCACTCAACAAACAAACAGTGCAGACACCATCAATGAGCAAATCTCAGCCAAAAAACACGACAAGCCAATCACGGTCATTTTTGCTGAAGACGATTCATTCCAAGCGAGTGACTATTCAGACAATCTAGATAAGCTCCACAAGAGTGGCGCGACGATTTGTTTAATTCGCTCGTTCCTAAGTGACCCTGCCGATATCGGCCACTGCATTACAGCTCAAGTATCACAGCCCCTGCTCGGCTTACGCTTGATCAAAGCGATTGAACTGTGTGATACACAAGGCTTAGCTGAGCTGTCAGAAACCAACCAACAAACTACGACCATTCAACACAAAATCCTTATCGTCGAAGACAACAAGATCAACCAGAAAATTGCCGGGCTTCACGTAGGGAAAAGTGGCTTCGAATTTGAGTTTGCGAATAACGGTCAAGAAGCCGTAGACATGTTTACCGCAAACCCACATTACGCCGCGATTCTTATGGACTGTATGATGCCCGTCATGGATGGCTTCGAAGCAACAGGCAACATCCGCCGCGTAGAAAAAGAGACCAATGCCACGCGCCGTATCCCTATCATCGCGCTCACCGCCAGTGTGATTGATGACGATATTCAAAAGTGTTTCGACGTGGGTATGGACGACTACGTACCAAAACCATTCAAGTTCGAGATGTTGAAAGAGAAAGTGCTGGCCGCTGTAGAAGCGATGCCACTGCCTGCTACACATAACGCGCCAGCAGCATCAACAAGCTCAACGGTTACCCCTATTCATAGCGCACAAGCAGCCAAGCAAACACTGCCAGAGCAAGCTGAGCTTAACGTCGTGCCGAGCAAGTCTGAGAAAATCCTTTTGGTTGAGGACAATCGCGTGAACCAGAAAGTTGCTTCAGTCATGCTCAAAAAGGCCGGTTACGCCTTTGAAATTGCAGACAACGGGCAAATCGCTGTTGATATGTATCAGAATGACAGCAGCTTCGACATTATTTTAATGGACTGCATGATGCCGGTGATGGATGGCTTCACCGCCACTAAGGAGATTCGAGAACACGAGAAAAACCTAGGCTTAAGCAAGACTCCTATTATCGCGTTAACCGCCAGTGTTATCGATGATGATATTCAAAAGTGCTTTGATTCCGGAATGGATGGGTACGTAGCGAAGCCCGTAAGAAAAGAAAAACTATTCCACCAAATAGAAAGTGCGACTTGTTAGGAGAAACCAATGGATTGGATCAAAACAATTAAAACACTCTCGAGCAGAGCGCTGTTACCCACAGTAATAGGGTTGTTAGGAAGCTTGCTTCTTCTCAGCCCCGCTCATGCTGCAGAAGATTACGCCATATTCTCTTTAGACTCTGGGTTTGAAGAGATATCAATCAACAAAGCGAGAAAGTTATATCGAGGTAAAACCAAACGTCTCAACGGCAAGCGTGTAGAACTGTCTGATTGGCCTGAAAACAGCGCCGAAAGAGAGGCATTTTATCAGCTTCTACTTGGGAAGAACGCCGCTCAAATGAACGCACACTGGGCTGGTTTATCTTTTTCAGGAAAAGCTCGTTATCCAAGAGAAATCAAAACGGCTTCAACCGACAGTTTGGTCGACTGGCTAGACGACAAACCAAACCGTATTGGTTACTCCCCACTCTCTTCGGTTCCTCAAAATGCCAACGTTCTCTACGTTATAAGTTCGGAGAAATAATATGAAAAAAATAATTACGTCAGTGCTATGTGCTTCGATTGCCTCTCCAGCCTTTGCCATTATTGAACTTACCGATAACTTATCCTTGAGTGGCTTTGGTTCAACCTCTTGGGCAACGTCAGACAACGACAACCCTTTAATCATCAATCGCGGCTTTACTGATGAGAACTGCTACGACTGTGATACCACGTTTGGTGTTCAACTCGACTACTTCTACAACTCATTTAAAGCGTCGGTCCAAGTTGTTAAAGCACCTCAGTTTGATTGGAGTGATCCACAGCTAGAATGGGCTTATCTCGGCTATGAGTTTAATGACTTCGATGTGAGTGTTGGTCGATTAAGACTTCCACTGTTTCTTGCCTCTGAGTACTACTATGTCGGCCAAGCCTACATGACAGCAAGGCCACCAACAGAAGTGTATAACGCCGTATTAGGTATTACTGCTTTCAACGGTATCAAAGTGAGTTGGACTCACGATGTAAGTGATGAGGCTACCTTATTGCTTTCCCCGTTCTTCGGTGTAAAAGACAAAAACGAAGTTGATTTTAATTCAAGTACAGAGCTGGAATTTGAAACTAATCGAATGTTCGGTGCCAACCTTCAGTTGAGCGGTGAAAACTATCGTTGGAACTTATCCTTCTTAGATTCAAACTTTGATCAGACGGTTAAAATTAAAAACGTTGGTTCTCTTCCAAAACAAGATAACCAACATATCCAACTTTGGTCGTTAGGTGCTGAGTACGAATTTGGTCAAGCAATACTGGCCAGTGAAGGTCAAATCAGTGACTTCTCTTCTTCAATGTACGCAAGTCTGGGTTACAGACTCAATTCGTTTACTCCCTACGTGGTTTATGGCGCAGAGTTTGACTCTAATGAACACCTAACAGGTAACAGCTATTTGATTGGTGTTGATTACGACGTGTTACCTAACGTCTCCATCAATGGTGAGGTGCAGTACTTTGAAGCACGAAAGACAAACGGCGCCTTTGTTGAAGATTTTAACGCCCAGACAGGCTTTGATGATAAGGACGCAGTGCTCTACACCATCATGCTGAGTTTCGTTTTCTAATTTCGTCTATTCCAGACTCAAACAAATATCCAATAGAACAAAGCCCAAGGTACTCACGTAACTTTGGGCTTTTTTATGATGAGTAAGTAACCGCGGGTCAGTACTTAAAGAGAACCTTCACGTCGCCTGTTACCGCTGCTTCATCAACATATCCAATAGCGTTAGTTTTAGAAGCTACCGTTGTAATTGCAGCAGTATAGTCTGCTACCTGAATAGGAGCCTCAGCTTTACCTGTAAAGACGAGTCGCGACCAAGCTGATTGAAGCTGTGATTCACTACGCCCTGTCGCTACCTCATGAAAGGCTAGTCGCCCTTCAGAACCATCAGCCAGTTCGACGATTTGTGCTTTCGTGCCATTTGATAGCTTGCTCTTTTTACCCATAAAGAGTTTTTTGACGTCAGATTTTGATAATGCATCAACACCTGCATTGTTACCAATAACGACCATTCCTGCAGAAGCATTAAATGAAACAACCGCTATAGTTATTGCTGTCAGTAAACTTTTCATGTTGCCTCCTTAGAATACGAAATCAAGACGTGCTGAATAAACAATAGAGCTATCTTCAAGGTAGTTACCAGTCGCAATATATGGGTTCGCTGTTGTCTCAACATTGCTTTGGAAACCGCCACTTGTGTCGCGGTAATCTACATAGGTGACATCTGCTTTTAAAGACATGTTCTTAGCGAAATCCCAACGGCTACCTACAGAGTAAGAAAGACGCTCGTAATTCATAGATTCCTTTACAGCCGTGCTCATCATGTTCTCACGTTCTTCGTTATCCGTGGTCTCAACCCAGCTTACAGAAACATAAGGCGTAAATTCATTAATACGATAACCTACCAAGCCAGAAACCGATTGATAATCGTAAAATTGACCTTCTAATTGAACGTCAGCGGCTTCAACATTGACCAGCAAGTCTCCGTTGTCATATTGAGCGCCAAGAGAGATAAACTGACCATCTTGACTATCTAAAATCGCACCCAACTGACAGTACGGATCCTGAGAGTTTTGGAAGTCACAAGATGGGTTAGATTCAGCAACAAAATATGAACCACGGAAGGTAAAGTCATCTACATTCCAGTTGGCACTGATACCGAACAGTTTATCCAGTTTCACCTCACCAACAATTGAGTCATCTTCATCAATAGTGCCAATACCCACCACTGGCTGAAGAAGAATACTTGAGTCTTCAAGTTCAATCGGAATCAATAAATCAGCACCCGTGTAACCCTTCAAAACAATGTTTTCATACAATTCTTGAGAAGGTCTGATCATAGGGTATGCATAACCAAGATCGGTGTAATCAGAATAGAAAAACAGAGGTAGACGTAGCTTACCCGCACGGGCAGTAAATGAATCAAAATCATAAGAGGCGTAAGCCATTTCGATTTTTGGCTCATAGTCATAACGGCTGTTTGCAACAACTTGTGTCACGAACTTCGCTCGTTCGTTAACTTGAAAATCAAACTGCAAGCCCGCTAGTGTCTCTTGCTCCCAATCCAATTTTTCATCTGTATAGCCAGCATAACCGATAGCGTTATCTGACTTACCGATACCTACAGAACCAAATCCACTAATACGAAGGTTATCCATATTTGCAGCATTTGCTCCAAACGCCATACTTACTAGGGCAGCAACCACTGTCTTCTTCATAACTAACTCCAATTTGTTATGTTGTTTCTTGTTTTTATGTAATTAACCCAAATTTTGGGCATACTCCCGACCTCCTTGAGGCATAGCCAGAAAGAGAGAAGGAATGATTCTAGGGGGGCTTAACTCACCTTAAAATGGCCAGTTAATGTTGATATGTTACGAGTAACTTCTTGAATATCATGGGCTACTGCGTCGACTTGTTTAACGCTGCTACTCGTCCCTTCTGCCATTTTTCTGATTTCTTCGACAAAAGTTTCTATACGAGTTGAGGTTTGTTCCTGCTCTTCAGTTGCAGCGGCAATACTTTCATTTCGTTGACTGATTTCAGTGATCTCGGAAGTGATTTTTTGTAGCGAGTTTTCAGCAACCAGTGACTTTTCAACGCAAGTTTCAGCTTTCGTCACGCTATCCGAAATGATCGTAGAGGCTGTTTTAGCTTGTCCTTGTAACTGTAAAAGTACAGATTGGATTTCTTGTGTCGACGTTTGTGTTCTTGATGCTAACGTTCGAACTTCATCAGCAACGACAGCAAAGCCACGACCTTGTTCTCCTGCGCGCGCCGCTTCAATTGCAGCATTAAGTGCCAATAGATTTGTTTGCTCAGCAATAGCGCTTATCGCCTCTAAGATAGAGCCGGCGCTTTGAGTGTTGTCATTCAACTGCTTAACCACTTGTGAAGCGTTACCGACATCTTGAGTCAGTTCTTGCACGGCTAAAATGGTACTTTTAACCTGCTGCTCTCCTAGTGTCGCCTGTTCACTGGCACTCGAAGCGGAAGTCGAAGCATCATTCGCGTTTGTTGCGATCTCTCTGGCAGCAACAAACAACTGATTTAATGAGCTAGATACTTCTTCAATAGAAAGGTGTTGTTTGGTCGAAAGTTCGTTGGTGACCTGACTAGAGCTCACCAAAGCGTTAGAAATAGTGTCCAATTGAGTGACGTTCTCGATTGTATGCGTCACGTTTTGTTGTAGATGGGAAACAAAACTATTGAATGATTCGACGAGTGGTTTTAGTTCGTCGTTTTTCTCATGTTGTAAGCGAACAGTTAAGTCACCATCGCCTTCCGCAATATCGCGCATCTTGTCACTGATATTGGCTAAGTCTTTGCGTATTCCTTTAACCACAAACCATCCAAAGATGCACATTGCAAGCATGGCTAATGCACCTGAAATACTCATGATTTGGTTAGCTGTTTTATTATTTGATTCTAACTCTTGCACTGCGTTCTCAAATTCTGACTGACGAGCCGACGAAAACTCACTCATCCCCGTAGTAAGCTCTTCTAAGATTGCTGTGCTTTGCTTCGCGAGACGACCTGCTTCACTTAGGCTAATTTCTTCGTCGATCATGCCTTGCGCGATGCGATAAGCCAGATCGAAGTATTGATTGGTTTGATTTTGCAGAAGTGCTGATGAACCTTGTAAAGACGGGTCCAATGAAATTTGAATATTGAAGTTACTTTGAATCGCAGCAAGAGTTTGCTTATTCATCTCCAAGATCTCTTCATCACCAAGAGTCACAGCTAAATTAAAGCGTTCTGCTAATTGAGAGATTAAAACACTATTTAACGACGCAGAATTCATGACAGGATAAGTTACTTGGTCAATCCTATTAACCTGCTTGGTATTGTTGGTTAAGGTATCTCCTCCAACAAATAGAATACTAATAAATCCGATTAACGAAACTAAACATAACGCTAGAATTCTATTCTTGATCGATAGTGTGAACATAAGCTTCCTTTGCTAAACAGTACGATGAACCGCACTAATTATTCGAACAATAACAGATCTGACCAGTAGATCAATCTGCTACAGCAAAAATAGTGACAAAAATGTTAATATTATTTATAAAACGTTAAGGTGTGCAAAATTGTCATATAAATCAACGTGTATAAATAACCATTTTATTAAAAGCGCTTTTATCATCAAAATAACGGCCCATTATTTAAATGGGATTCGGCATATATCGCCCCACTTTTATTATTAAACAGTGGCTCTCTTTTCATTATTAAATCGATGTCAACAAGCCAAATTTCTTCTTACATTCAACTGAGTAATAAATCCATATCGCAGCGTGTTCTACAATTTAATGACTATGTCAGTATTGTGTGAGAAGCCGACAAACCCGAGAACTTCACCGCCTCAATTCGGTCAATCTTAGAGCAAATAACAGATACCTTAAACGGAGAACGCATGCGAATAGCTACTTTATCTTTAAGCTTGGTTTCAGCGGTCGGTTTCGCGGCCGAACCAAATCCTTTTCCAATTACGCCCGATGAAAGTGGCGAGAAGTTTATGGTAAGTGCGACAAACCCATACGTAAGCAGCACTGGGTATTCGATACTCAAGCAAGGCGGTAACGCCATTGATGCGATGGTTGCGATGCAAATGACCATGTCGGTTGTCGAACCGGATATGACGGGAATTGGTGGCGGCACTTTCGCGCTCTTTTATCAACAAGACAAAGACCAATTTCTCGCACTCGATGGACGTGATGAAGCCCCTTCTAGCGCAACTACAGACATGTTTATGGAAGATGGTAAAGCGCTCAGTCGAAATGAGATTTTAGGACCGAGATCTGTTGCTGTACCGGGGACACTTCGTTTGCTCTATAGCGCCCATCAAGAATACGGAAAGCTGCCTTGGTCTGAGTTAGTTCAGCCAGCGATTGAACTGGCGAGCGAAGGCTATGCGATGAACAGCTACACTTACGACATTGTGGTTCGCGAGCAAACTCGTTTGATTGAAGATCCAGAAATCAAAGCACTCTATTGGGATAACGATGAGATCAAACCAACAGGCACTTTGATGACCAACCCAAAGCTTGCCGACACACTGAACAACATTGCTCAACAAGGTGACAAATACCTTTATGGTGGCGAGTTTGGTAAACACATCGTTGAAACGGTCAACAGCCGTATCGACTCAGACCACGCTAAACTCTCCATTGAAGATTTTGAGCAATACCAAATGAAACAGCGTGATGTCATAGAGAGCGATTACCGCGGAAATAAGATTGTGTCATTTGGCTACCCAGCCTCCGGTGGCGTGATGGTAGCTCAAAGCTTGGAAATGCTTGAAGCCTATGACTTGGCAGACATGTCCAAAACCGATGCGGAGCCATGGCGATTAATGACCGAAGCGATGCGAATCGCAAAAGCCGATCGTATCGCTTATGCAGGCGACCCAGATTATGTTGAAGCACCAGTGAGCGCCCTACTCGACAAATCTTACATTGATAAACGTCGTCAACTGATTCCTGAAAATGGTATTGCTCAGACTAACCCGAAAGCAGGCAAGCTTTCGGATACCGACTACGCACAATATCAAGGCTTTGAAAGTCAGGATACCGGGCACATTTCCATCATCGATAAAGATGGTAATGCAATTGCTATGACGAGCACAGTCGGAACGGGTATGGGATCTGGAGTGATGGTCGATGGTGTGATTCTTAATGCCCAAATGGCGAACTTCTCGACCAAACCAACCATTAACGGCAAACCGACTCAAAACGCCATCGAAGCTGGTAAACGCCCTCGTTCCGCCATCACGCCATTAATGGTGATGGACAAAAAAGACGACCTGCGTTTAGTCGTTGGCTCTCCGGGTAGCTCGCAAATTCCGGGTTACGTGCTGAAAACCGTGGTTGGCGTTCTCGATTGGGATCTGTCTGCTCAAGAAGCGATTGATCTGCCTAACATTCAATATGGCACCAAGATAGACCGAACTAAACCTTATGATCCAACAGGCTTGCTGGTTGAAAAGAAAACCTATGCGGAAATGTTGGTTCCTGAGTTCATGCAGCTTGGTTATCCAGTGCATGTGATTCCGGTGGTGAGTGGCTTGAACGCGATTGAAGTCAAAGATGGCAAGATCTACGGTGCAACAGACCGTCGTCGTGCATCCAGCTCAATGGGCGAATAATTGATTTTAAGGGTGAGCGGTTAAGCTCACCCATTTTAACGCTTCTCGCTTGTGTTTTGTTCTAACGATACATTTCAAACAAAATTCCAAATACAAAAAAGCCAGTCGAATAATTCGACTGGCTTTTCAATAACTACTTTTCAGCTTATCGACTCATTCAAATATTATGAACTTGGCGCTACTCGCTTCTCTTTGAGCTGGTCAATCACATAACCCGGTGCCACTTTCGAAAGCTCAGCTAAGCATTCGTCAGTTTTCTCATTACCGTAGCGCACGTAAATGTCGCAGACTGCGTACAACTGCTCTGGTGAACCCGAAATCAGATACGCTTTTTCGAATGACTTGGTCGATTTATCGATGTCTAATTCTTCTTGTAATACCCCATTGAGGTACCAGTAATAACTGTTATCTTTTGCTAACTTAGCTGCTACTTCAATTTCATTGGCCGCAGCGCTCTTATCTTCAAGGCGAACCAAAGTTAGAGATTTAGAGTAATGCAGAGCTGCGTTGTCTGGTACATGTTTCAAACCGCGATCCAATACATCGACCGCTTGCTGGTCTTTTTTCTGTGCTCGGAAATTATCAGCGTAGCTTAACCAAACTTGTGGCTCTTTTTGATGCGTTTTGATGAGTTCTAGATAAACCGTTTCCGCCTTATCCCACTCGTTGTGCCAGCGAAGTACATCAGCAAACAACAATTGATACTTTTCAGATTCTTGCGTCTCTAGAAAACTGATCAGCTCTTTTACTGGTGGTTCGATTTGCGCTTTTTGTTGTTCATCTAAGGCATTAAAGTCACGAATTAGATTCGATGTTGCCGTGTGGCGAACCATGGTATCGTTGTCTTTAAGCAACGGAGATACCAATGCCCAGCGATGTTCGAGTTGATAAGGTTCAGAGCCAATCACAGACGCTTCGCGAACTTCAGGGTCTTTATCTTTCAAGCCTCTAGCAACAGCCACCAGCGCGTTTTGGCTTGGGTAAGCTGCCAATTCTTGCAGTGCACCTGTACGGTTTTCAATAGATTGATTCTGATCTTGCGCCATATAAGACAACTGTTGGATGCGGGTTTGACTGTCCGTCATTTCAAGCACTTGATTGATATTTTGTGCTGGTGCATCAACGGTTTGTTGAACGCCATTAGCTGCCATCGCTGACGTTGAAATCAATGCGGACGTTGAAATAAATAAAGCAACCGCCGTCGCTAAACTCTTCTTGATCATAGTATTACCTTAAGCTGGAGAACTTAGCCTGTCCCTAGACTCATATCTGGTTAAATTTCGTTAGGATCGATAGACCTAGACACTGAGTTAAAACTTAGTCTCAAACGTCGTTTGTTTTGCCAGTTCTGCTCGACGCGCCATCATCACAGAATCGCTGTACTTACCATGAGCAACAGGGTGTCTCATCGCACGCGCGATATACGCCATCGATTTATCAACATGAGAGAAGAACTTGTGCCAGCCCGCGCATAAATAGTTCAAGCCCGGCTCACCCGCACGAGTTTTGATAAAGCGATTTTTTGGACACTCTCCATGACAAGCAAACTTGTAATCACATTGCTGACATTGGCTCGTCAGCGTACGTGATTTAGCGAAACCAAATTTCTGTTGCGGTGCACTGTATGCTAAGTCGTCAAGCTTCTCGTGGTGGATGTTGCCAATTTTATATTCAGGGTAAACGTAGTGGTCACAAGAGAACACATCACCGTTTGGCTCCATCGCTAAGCCTTTACCACAGATCTCATTCAGGGTGCAAAGCGGGTTCGGACGACCAATCCACGTTTCTAAGCTCGCTTCGAAATATTGAACAAACACTTTACCGATATCATGCTTGGCCCACTCATCAAACACAGCAATCAGGAAGTTGCCCCACGCTAAGTCCGATACACACCATGATTCCATGATTGAATCTTTGTGGCCCGGAATCAGACGCTTGTCACCTTGCTTGAGTTGCTCACTCACTTGAGACGTTTGCGGCGCAACGGTTCTAAAGGTTTTTTGTTCTACGATAGGAATAAATTGCATTTGTGGGGACTTCACCACATCACGCAGGAAACGATACACTTCGAGTGCGTTTTGACTGGTCAGGTTATTCACACAGGTAAGCGTGGCGAATTTGACTTGGTGTTTGTGTAGCAGCTCGACAGCAGCCATCACTTGTTTGAATGTGCCACGACCCGCGCGGTTGGTACGGTAAGCGTTGTGCAGCATTTCAGGGCCATCAATACTCAAACCGATCAGGAAGTTGTTCTTAGCTAAGAATCGACCCCAATCGTCATTCAATAATGTGCCATTAGTTTGTAGGTCATTCGAAATTAACACACCTTCAGGCTGATACTTTTTCTGTAGCTCAACCACACGTTCAAAATAAGCCAAACCTAACATGGTCGGCTCACCGCCCTGCCATGAGAAGATGATTTCTGGCGTGTTTTGACCTTCGATGTATTGTCGGATGTAAGTCTCTAGCGTCTCATCATCCATTCTTGGAGAGCTGCCTTTCTTGTACTCCAACAAATCTTGCTTACTTAGGTAATAACAATATTTACAGTCAATGTTGCACGCTGCGCCAATCGGCTTAGCCATAACATGCAGGCGCTTAGACGCTTTACCGTTATATTGTGGACCTTGAGTAATGTGCATGATTTACCTACCTATCTTAGTGTCTTGTTCCCATCATAATTCCGAATTAAGTCAGTGGCATGTTATACCCTTTATAACCAATAGGAATGACCAGAAACGTTAGAATTACGCCCTATTTCGAACATTTGAGGCACGTGATGAAATTTATCAATTACAAACATTTAGCAGCAGTTAGCGGCGTCACCATGACTATTTTCCTAAGCGGCTGTGCAAGCGTGCCTACACACCCTATCGCTCAAAAAATTGACCAAGAGATGGTGTTGGTTAAAGGCGGAACATTCACCATGGGTTCAAACAGCCCAGAAGCGACCAAAGCAGAACGACCAGCCCGTGATGTAACTGTAGATAGTTTCTACATCGCGAAGTTTGAGGTGACTCAAGAATTGTTCGAATCAGTAATGGGCTCATCTCTCAGTTATTTCCCAAACCCGCAAGTTCCAGTCAATAACCTAAGCTGGCAACAAGCGAACTATTTCGTTGAGCAGTTGAATGAACTAACGGGCGAAGAATACCGCCTACCGACTGAAGCGGAATGGGAATTTGCAGCCAAAGGTGGTAACAAAAGCAAAGGCTATACTTACAGTGGTTCCAACAACTTAGATGATGTTGCGTGGTACTCAGCAAATTCGAAAAATAGCGCGCATCCTGTCGGGTTAAAAAAGCCAAATGAACTAGGCTTATACGACATGACAGGAAACGTTGGTGAATTTGTCATTGATGCTTTCGATGACACCTTCTACAGATTCGGTCCAACAGACAACCCAAACAATGCAAAGCACAGTGACGTAGGTTTATCACATAAATCGGTGCGCGGTGGCAGCTTTGCTTATGACGAAAATGAATCTGAAAGTTACCGTCGTGATTTCGCTAGTCAGTCAATCACCATGTCAGATATGGGGCTGCGCCTAGTTAAAGATGCTGATTAGTGGGAAGCGCGAACTAACGAACTTGCACCACTCACTGGCTATCGATTACCAATACTATGAACATGAGTTGCGCTATCCAAACGTTAGCTCACTGACTAAACATTAGAATTCTGCGGCCACACTGAATAAGGACACCCTATGCAATACACCAAGCTTTCAGGACTTACACTCGCGTTACTCTGTGCTCTTCCTGCATCGGCTGCAGAAAAGCCAGACCTTGTCCTTCAAATTACGGTTGATGGCCTACGCGCAGATTTAATCGAACGATATAAGCATAACTTCGGTGAAGGTGGTTTTCGCTACTTAATGGATGACGGCACTTACTACACCAACGCCAACTACCAACACGGCAACACAGAAACCATTGTAGGACATGTGTCCCTTGCAACAGGCGCTCCACCGAGCGTACACGGCATGGTAGGTAATGTTTGGTATGACCGTAGCGAAGAACGTTTGGTGTATAACGTAGAAGACGGTAATTACGCCATGCTGACTTCTGGCGCGGGTGTCGACAAAGCTACCGAGATCGATCCAACACAGAAGACAGCGCAAGGTGACGGTCGCTCTCCAGAGCCAATACTCGCCACCACCTTTGGCGACGAACTGATGATTTCCAACAGCGGAAAATCAAAAGTATTTGGTGTATCGGTAAAAGACCGTGGCGCGATTTCGCTTGCAGGGCACAGTGGCAAAGCGTTTTGGTTCTCGAAAGCGCAGTCTGAGTTTGTCACTAGTAACTATTACTACGACGAATACCCAGCTTGGGTATCTCGTTGGAATGAAAAAGCAATTGCAGCTCAATACTCAAAACAGAGATGGGAACTGTCGTTACCGCGTGACCAGTACACCCTGCAAGAGCACAACATGGATCACAAGGTTAAGCTCGGTGATTTCCAACGCACCTTCCCTCACCCTTACGGCCCTGCGAGCTATAAATACTACAGCACGACATTAACCGTAAGCCCTGCTGGTGATGAGATCACCGAGAACTTTGCAAGCACACTCCTAATGCAAGAGAAGCTTGGACAAGGTGATGCGACGGATTACCTATCGGTTAGCTTCTCTTCGAATGACTACGTGATTCACCTGTACGGCCCTGAAAGCTTAGAGACCGAAGACAACTTAATCCGTCTGGATAAGACGCTTGCCAAGCTTTTTAAAACCGTCGACAACCAAGTTGGGCTAGAGAACACGTTAATCGTCTTGTCTGCCGATCACGGTGTTCCTGAATCTTCACCTGCGGCAAATGCGCTAGGTTTCAGTCAAGCTCAGTACTTCGACAAAGATGCACTACTATCGAGTGGTGTAGAGAAACGATTGAAAGATGATTTTGGCTTAACCAAAGACGCAATTCGTTTGTATGCTCAGCCTTATATCTATCTGAATCACGACTTAATCGCCGAGAAGAAGTTGGACTTGGCTAAGGTACAAGAAGCCATTGCCGATGAGATCGCGAAAGTGAAAGGCGTTGCGTTTGCGGTATCAAGCAGTGATATTGCGGCGAATCGAGTTCCCGATACTCACGTGATGCAGCTCATCAAAAACAACTACCATCCCGCTCGTTCTGGCGATGTGTATGTGGTATTCGATCCGCGTAGCTACATTAACGATATGGAAGGCCTGCAAATTGCCTCGACTCATGGTTCTCCTTGGAAGTACGACACGCATGTGCCAGTGATTTTCGCAGGATACGATGTGGATGCTAAGAAGGTTTCACGTCCAATCACACCATACGATATTGCACCGACGCTTTCGAACAAACTGGGCATCACTCAACCAAGCGGTTCGATTGGGCAAGTACTGGAAGAGATTACTGACTAAGCACGACTACTCAGGTTATGAGTCAAACATGCTCGCAGAATCTCTAACATGAAAGAGCCGCTTATTCCGTTCCATACGAATAAGCGGCTCTTTTTTCATGCAGGATGGATTGAATCGTGCTTAATTCTTGCCGGAGTAACGAAACGCTTCTCTGGTGAGTTGATTCAACTGGTCGTCATTCATCTTATTGTGCACTACGGTAATACGCCCTAAATAAACCAACGGGACTTCCGCTTCTCTCTCTTCTAAGTGAAACTTAATCGCTTCAGCCGTCGCTACACCAAGGTCGTCACTCATGCGCATTGGTGTGGCATCTAACTCGTCAGAGCGAATCTTCTCGATCTCTATCGCTGTGCCACCCCAGCCCGTAACATAGATTTCTGACAACATGTCGGCTTGGTTTAACGCATCAACCGCGCCCATGGTCATCGCCGTATTAGCATTATGAACCATGGTCACCTCAGGGAAATTACCCAGCACCAAGCGAATCCCATCAGCACCGCCGATTTTTTGATATTGCCCAAAGTGCTCATACACCGTTAACCAGTCACCTTTCTCTTCCACACAATCAATGAAGCCTTGTGAACGTTGAGTGTCCGTAATCCCCGGGATCCCGCGATTGGCTGAGAACTCGACTTCACTCCCTAACTCTTGCACCACATGGTCACACAACACCTCCGCGCCCATCGCGCTTGAGAAGTCAAACCAACTGTCTGGTTGGTGTGTCCATTGTTCATTGGGTGTGTGGAATGCCCAAATAAAGGTTTTGAATTCTGTCGAAGCCGATAGTTTTTGAATGTTCTCCGCTTGTATTCCCAGTTCTGAAGGGCCAAAAATCACGAAGTCATAAGGTGTGTCAGCATTCAACACTTGATCCGTGTATTGAGTCTGCAATGAGTGCTCAATTTGTCTTGAAGTAAACTCGCTGATCTCGAATGGCAACTCTAAAGCGATCAACCTTTCCTTCAATGCGGTGTAATTTCTTGTCCAAAAGTCAGAAATATCTGCACTTGGGTAAATTAGGGCAATTCTGACCGGTTTTTCTACCGACATTGGCGCTAACGAAACCGGATCGCCACTCACAGTCTCTTGAAATTTTTCGAGTTTCTTTACATCTGCGTCCGACCTTACCCCATCAGCGATTACGTCAAAAGGAAGGATAAAACAAGCTGTCAGTAGGGCTGGCAATACGTTTTTATAAATTTGACCCGGCATAACTGTTACCAAATGTTTGAATGTTTATTAACAATATTATAAATATAGAGCGATAATAATTTAAAGCGTTTTATAAGCCTTATGAATAAGACAGTGCATTTTGCGAGTTTGTTGCTCGCTACTACTTGCAACTCACCGAGTTTTGCGGGTAATCCTGAGAACAATTTCTTCCATTACGCTGAAGAAAAAGTGATGCGTGCCGTTTCCAACCAACGAACATGGGATGGTCCAACACTAGGCCCAGCTGTGCGTCATGAAAAGAACGTTATTTTCGTCGCGTCTGATTTACGTAATGGTGGCGTCTATGGCGTTGGCAAAGGCATATCTGAAGCTATTTCCAACATCAATTGGCACCTTAGATTCATCGATGGCTTGGGTTCTGAAGTGCGCCAAGGTGCCGCGATCCGTAAAGCGATCGGCTTTGAACCCGATGCCATTGTTTTAGGTGGCATTGATGCGGTGCGTCATAAGACCATTTTGAAACAAGCGGAAGATCTCGGGATTGTTGTCATCGGCTGGCACGCGACCGAGCTTGTTGGCGGAAACCCAGAGATTGGCTTATACACCAATATCACCACAGACCCACTTGATGTGGCAGAAGTCGCTGCCCTGCTCGCCATTGTTAACTCAAAGGGTCAAGCCAAAACCGTGGTGTTTACCGACCCTAACTATGAAATCGCGATGATCAAAGCCAACGCTATGGTTAACACCATCAAGCGTTGCAGCAGTTGCGATGTCCTTGAGCTCAACTACCTACCTCTAGACAAAATTGCTGAGCAAATGCCCGCGACATTGAAAGACCTTGATAACAAGTACGACGATAAAATCACTCACATATTGGCCATCAACGACCTGTACATCGACTATGCGATCCCCTCTTTGGAGTCGAGCCTTGAAGAGTTAAAAATGATCCCGCAGAACATCTCTGCAGGTGATGGCAGCAAAGCGGCCTACAAAAGAATCTATAGCGGACAATTCCAACTGGCGACCGTTCCTGAACCCTTATATTTACAAGGTTGGCAGATTGTCGACGAGCTCAACCGAGCCTTCAATCAAATGCCTCCAAGCGGCTACTCTGCCCCTGTACACCTCGTCACGCCGGGTAATGTTGAAGAGCTCATCAGCCAGTCAGACAAAGGGATTTACGACCCTAAAAATGGCTACCGTGAAGCGTATCTGAGAATTTGGAAGCCACAATGAAATTACGTCAGATAAACATCACCCAGCGACTCATCATGTCAAACCTGCTCTCACTATTAATCGTGAGTCTTGCGGTGATCATGGTGATTCGGTCTTTGTATTATGTTGAGTCGACACTCAAAACTGAAACCTCAACGCACGTTTCAGATTTGATTATCAACTCTGAAATCAGCCGTCGCGTATTTACATTAACCTCTCGGGTAAAGTTACTGGAGCAAACCTTCCTTTTCAGTGAAACCACCTTGTCTGAAGAAGCGTTCAACGTGGATTTTCAACTCCAACGCTTGAGAGACTTATCGACCAACGAAGGCTTCTCACAAAAAATCGACGCCTTTATCGATAACTTCCATCGCTTCTTAGGTAGTTCATTAGCACTGAACCGAATCTTAAAACAGACCAATCAAATCGACGCGGCGTTAGCCGAGCAACTGGATCAGCTCGAATTTGCGATTGCAGACAGCAAACTTAGGCACTTAGATCAGCCTAACTTCATCCGTTATAACAATGAATTAGATCTCATCAACATGTTGCGAGAGTCGTTTCTCACCTCTGGGAAAATGGTTGGTGACATACATAGCCGTATCACACCAGAAACAGAAAAAGTGTTGCTGATAGAGGTAGAAAAAGAGCTCGATATATTCTTACTTCACCTAGAAAACGTTGATATTGGAACAGCTGCGGTTATCGCAGAGAAGAAACGTATCCACCGCACCGTGAAACGATACAACGCTGCTTTAAAACGGATTCGCGCTAATCTGGAACAACGTTGGTTGGTAATGGCTTCGCTGTTAGAGGCGCAAAGCGATTTATTGGAGATGGTGGAGAACACCGAATCACGCGTACAGAACCAAGCTTTAGAGCTAACTGACCAACTTGAAGAAGAGATCGGTTTATCTCGATTGAACGCCATCATCATGAGCTTTTCGGCTTTTGTGCTATCGATGCTGCTCGTTAATCATGTGGTGAGACACCACATTCGACAACCGCTCAATGCACTGCGACATGGCTTCGACCGTTTAGAATCCGGTAGCCTCAAAAACCCAATCAATTTGGGAAGAAGTGACGAGTGGTCTCACTTAGAGAAAGCCTATAACAACATGGCTTCAAGGCTGTCTGAGGCCTATCTCGACCTCACGGAAGAGAAGAAGAACTTCGACTTTCTTGCTCACCACGATCCGTTAACCAATTTGGCTAATCGATTGTTAGCTACCAAGCAGTTAGATAAAGAAATTAAGCTTTCGAGCGAGAACAATGCGCCCTTTTTGCTGTTTTATCTCGATATTGATGAGTTCAAAACAATCAACGATTCGTTAGGTCACGCACCTGGGGACAACTTACTGGTTAACGTATCTGACATCCTGAGCAATCTCGTCGGAGATAAGGGCTTTGTGGCTAGAATGGGCGGCGACGAGTTCTTAGTTGTGTATTCGAACGTTGGTTTAGAAGAAGGTGAACCCATTGCAGATCGCTTAAACCAAGCATTAAGAAAGCCTTACTATATTGATGATAACTCTATCTTCGTTTCAGCAAGTATTGGGGTATGTGAATACCCTACTCACGGTTTAGATCGTGAAACCTTAATCCGAAACGCAGACACCGCCATGTATCACGCAAAGCGTAACGGTAGAGATCAATACAGAGTCTACGCTGATGAAATGACCCATGAAGTCAATGACTTAATCGAAACTAATATGGGGCTTCATCAAGCCATTGCAAATGACGAATTGGAAGTATTCTTCCAACCCAAAGTCGACTTGGATTCTCAAGACATCATCGGTGCTGAGGCTCTTATTCGTTGGCGTCACCCTAAACTCGGGTTACTGCCACCTATCGATTTTCTTGAAGTCGCAGAGAAAAGTGACCTTATTATCGACATCGATAAGTGGGTATTTAAGAAAGTGGCGAACCTGATCACCGAATGGCAACGCTCAGGTATCGACTTACAAGGTGTGATTTTCTCTATCAACTTCTCAGCACGAATGTTCTATATGACTGACCTCGCAGAACAGCTGCAAGTGATACTGGATGAGACGGATTGTCAGCCACATCAACTGCTTCTTGAAATCACAGAAAGAGACATGATGCGAGATTTCGAAACCTGTTCAAGAACCATAGAGGTACTTCATTCTAAAGGTTACAAGATTGCGATCGATGACTTTGGTACCGGTTATTCTTCACTGTCGGTGTTGAAGAATTTGTCTGCAGATTGCGTCAAACTCGACCGAAGTTTTATTGAAGACATTAACTCATCCAAAGTCGATTACGAGATCACATGTGCTGTATTGAAGCTTGCACAAATACTGAATTTCTCGGTGATTGCTGAAGGGCTTGAAACGCAGAACCACGTAAAGACTCTGCGCCAAATAGGCTGTAAATACGCGCAAGGCTATTTCTTCGCAAGGCCATTGCCGACTGATGATTGGGTGTCTTACTTCTTGCTCAACTCAGAACAAACACAAAAAGAAGCCTAACGAATCTAAGCGGAGTGAATGGCCCTATCGGTTCATCACTCCGTTTACCTGACTAAAGCGGTTTACTGATTTTTTACCAGACACGGGCTATCGTCAGGCAGCACCAAACTGATGCTCGAAGGCATAACCTCAAAGCGAATCTGGTTTGAACGATAAGGTTCGCCGTCTAAGTTAATCGGCAATGATTGCGGGAAATCTATCTCTAACCAACGTGCTTGAGTGTGAACAATGTATTTACCGTCGTCAGCAGGATGTTTGAGCTCTTCGATGACTTTCGGTAAATCAGACGCTACAAAGGCTTTCACCAAAGTCAGATCCATCAAGCCATCATCAATAAGCGCATTGGGCGCAAGCTCTTGCCCACCACCCGCGAGGCGGCCATTACAAAACGCCCCCACCAGAATTTCTCCAGTAAAGGTGCCTTTGTCTATGGTCAAGGTGCCGCTGTAAGGTTTAAACCCTAGCGCTTTGACCACACCTGTTAGCGTGTATGCGCCGCCACCAAGAAAGTCTTTAAGTTCAACGGGCGTTTCAGCCGTCACTTCTGCGCCAAAGCCCGCCGCAGCAACGTTCATGAAATAACGATCATTGGCACGAACACCATCGACCGCGAACGCCTTCCCTTCTAAAGCAAGCGTAAACGCATGAGCAATATCGCTAGGGATTCCAGTCGCGGTAGCAAAGTCATTCGCTGTTCCCATCGGAATAATCGCCAGTTGTGGCCTCTCGCTAGCACGGAACTGGTTAAGCGCATTCACGGCTTCATTTACCGTTCCATCGCCACCAGCCACAATCAATCGCTTCACACCATCGCATATCGCCTCACTGACTAAACGAAACATATCCGACGATTCCCAAGTGACTCTCACTTGCAGGTCGATATCCCTATCCCTTGCCGCAAAGACTGCTTGTCTTAACTCGGGGATATTGGCTTTCTTTCCATTTAAAATCGCGCGAATACTGTCCATTGTTATGTCCTTTTGGGGCTAACTTGATGTGTCCTTTGCTGCCGCTTTGATCTTAGCGCGCAACCACTTGTGGCTCGGTTCGTTAGTACGACTCGGATGCCAGATCATACACATATCGAGGTCTTCCAGTTCGAACGGTAACGGCAGTGTTTTTACAGCGTACTTTTTAGCAAAACAACGCACCGATGAAATCGGTAACACGCCGATGTAATCAGAACCTTCAATAACAGGTAGCATCTCTACAACACCCGCAGCACGATAGACTATTCTGCGTTTCTCTAGGTCACTGTAGTGTTCAGAGCTCAATAAGCTTTTACGTGCATGCCAACGAGAAACAACCACATGCTCAAGTGACAGGAACTGTTCCATGTCGATAGTATCGCCAACGATAGGATGGTCTTCACGGCATACCACCACCAGCTCCTCTGTAGAAATCACCTCATGCTTGAGCATGGTTCTTCCTTTGGGCGTCATGTCGACAATCACATCGTGTCTTTGGAGCCTTAAATCAGACTCATAATCTTCCGTAAAAAGAGGGTGAACTTCCAGTGCGATACCGGGTGCATCTTGGCTGATTAGCTGCATCACTCTTGGCATCATTTCATAGCTCGCCGCCGAGACGCAGGCAACAGAAAACACACGGCCTGAGGTTTTAGGATCGAAGTCTCTTGATGCGGATAAGGTAGACGTAAAGTTTTTAAGTGCCGCGGCCATTGCAGGATAGATATCAATAGCGAATGTGGTTGGCTCTACGCCTGAAGTAGTTCGGTGAAACAGTGGTTCGTCATAGATATCTCTCAACCTTGCAAGCGCTTTGCTCACAGCCGGTTGGCTTATATCCATACGATTAGCAGCTCTTGATAAGTTCTGCTCTTCATAGATAGCAACAAATATAGGAATTAAATTGAGTTCGGTACTTTTCATACAGTTCCATATTAAAGAAGCAGGTTCCCCATAGTAGAGAACCTGCCGATTATGTTCGATGCGAATAACTAAAGTTTGCTACTTAGTTCTATCTTTTAAGTCTGGCAAGGCTTTAGGGATTTTCAAGCGGGCGAAAATTGAACGAGAATAGCTTGAGTTTGATTGGTCACCGGGCAGGTTGCGTAACCCTCTCCACAAACGAGCGAATACGTTTTTATCTTCACGCCCTTGTTGAAGTGCTTCGCTGTCTTCCACCCAACGTTTTTGTCCATTCAATTTACCCAGTTGCGCTTTACCCAGTTCTAGCTGAGTAGTTTGAGTTCGCAACTCACGATAGATAAAGGTTCTCAATGCAGACCAATTCCCTTGCTTAAGCAAACGACGGAATACCAACCAGCTCGGTGTTGATCGGTTCTTGTAATAACGCTTCACAGAAACAACAAACGCAACACACAACACTAATGCCAAGCCAACGCTGATAAAGACAGACATGTAAGCCTTCATGAAAGATTGGAGCGTGTGTTTTGCTTCAAACACCTCACCCTTTATGACAACACTTTCAAGACGTTGATTCTTACTGTCCCACCACTGGAATGAGAAGTCCGGTAAGGTAAATTCACCACCTTGTTGAATCACATAAACCGTTTCTTCCAAACGGCTAGATCGGTAATCACCACGTTCTTGTGTATCGTCTAAACGATTAGGCTGTGGGTAAGCTTGGTATTGCTGAGTCGATTCATTGGACAACACATCTGGCAGTAACACAGACAAGCTGTCTTTGGCTTTGATCGTCACGGTACGTGTAACCGCATCACCCACTTTCAAGTTTTCATTCGAACGTTGCCATTGCTGTTCTACATCCACATCGGTTGCAGAAAACCAAGGCGATTCATCACTTAACAAACCTGAAGGTAATGAAGCTTCAAACTTAATGGGTTGCGTATAAAGCGTGCCTCCAACGTTTGAACCATCAGGAGCGGACACTTGAATACGAACAGGCACAGTAGGAATCACGAATTCGCCCGATGTCATCGGATAAAGCGTCACTTCCCAGCGTTGGCGTGACCATGTTGTGCCACCTACTCGCTCTGTGTAGTTCGTCGCGAGTTGATTGCGCTGCTTAGCAATGACATTCGGGATTTCGATGCTGCCAATTCGAGTGCCCCCGGTTAGCCAGCGTGGTGTCGCCACCTCAATGGTCAGAATCACTTGTTCATTAACGCTTACTTTTGCAGGCGTAATCTTGTCGCCAGACTTCGGTTTTTCACCTACCCAAGCAATCAGTTCGACATCACCACTCCTCTGCAGGTCATAAATATCAGCCGCAGAAACAAGTGTAGAAAAAGAAGCGCTAAACAGCAGAACTAGCGACACAAACAAGGTCTTGGTTAGTTTGAAACACTCTATGCGCCCAACCTCTGCTTGAACCGCTTCAAGAGCTAAATCATATCGACTCATTGTGTTTGCTCCTGTTTTGGCGACTGTTCTTGTTTTGACGACTGCTCCTGTTGCGATGTCTGTTCGAGCGAAGGCGCAGGATCTCTTAACTGAATTTGAAATTTCGATTTCAAGAAGAACTTAGGATCCGCTTCAACGCGCTTCAACCACTTGTCGGCAAGTTCTTGGCTACCCAAAATCTCATTGGCGTTAAGTGTTTCTTTCAACATAACTTCGGCTACCGTTTGTTCTTCTGCACCGTCCCCCGTACGTGGCTGGTCATCAGCTAATTCTATGGACTCCTCAAGCCCATCAGATACCGAAGAAGATGCTTGGCTTTCACTGGTGCGATTAACCTCTTCAACAATGCCACTCAGCACCGCTAAATTGTTTTCTATGTCGGCTTTCAGTTCTGGTGACAAGTCGGGCTTTTCACTCAGTGATTTCAGTAAATCGCGCGCAGCAAGGTATTCACGTTGTCGAGCTAACGCACTCGCTGCATTGTATAAACCAAGGTCAGTTTTGGTTTGCAAGAACGCACTGTGAGCGAGCTTAAAATCACGAGCATAGTAATAAGCTGCGCCCTTTCTCATTGGATCCTTAAAGTGCTTTGCTGCTTCAAGGTATTCCTTTTGATTCAATAAGCGTTGTCCTTGCTGATCAGGCGTTAGCCATAAATCCCACCACCATTGGGCTGTTTTATCCCAAACCGTCAGGGACTCTTCAACTACGGGTTTATCGGCGGTTAAGCTCACCGTTTTAGCCAAAGTATGCGGAGAATACACACTGCCTGTAATCAAAACGCCAACCACACACCATTGAACCAACCACCCTTTTCTAAACCACAACAGCATGATGATCGCCATTGGGATAAGTAGACCGTATCCCATGTCTTTCCAAGGCATTGAAGACTCACCGTTAAGTTGCATGTTTCTTTCAACCGCTTTGTTGAGTTGTTGGATATCGGAATTATCAACGGTCACTTCGATCAGTCGTCCACCCGTCTTGCTCGCTAAGCTACGCAATGAATCGAGATCAACAGGGCTGTCACTCACCACATTGCTATTTCCGGCCGCCAGAATGAGCAACTGATACGGATTGTCGTTAAAAAAGGTTTCGAACGCCCTGATGGTACTCGGATTAACACCATCTGATACCAACAACACTGACGAACCTAGCTCACCGGACAATTGTTGATTGATGAGTGGCAATGCCTCTTCCGCTGACTTACCGGATACAGGCATGATGTCGGGCGTGATAGCTGCCAGAAACGGTTTAAATACCTTGCTGTCTTGAGTAACAGGCATCGCAACGTGGGCACTGCCTGCATACACAACCAAACCTGTGTTGCCGCCTTTGCGCGCTGCAAGTAAGTCTCTAATTTTCTGCTTAGAACGTTCCAAACGACTTGGTGGTAAGTCCTTAGCCAGCATGGAGTCACTGTTATCAAGCACCACTAACATCGACGCTTTGTCTTCACCAAAAGGCGAAGCTTCACGCTGCCATGTGGGGCCTGAACAGGTAATGATGGCGATGGTTACTATAACCATCAGTAACTTCAGTGGTAATTGCTTGCGCCAGCCGGTTTCACCAATGGTTAATGCATCACGTAAATGGGCAGGCAGGATGTCTTTCCACGTAGGTTTGGTCTCTTCTCTCCAGCGAATCCATAGCAAAAAGAACATCGGAACAAAGGCCAACAACCACAATGGTCGAATAAAGTGAAACTGGGTAAAAAACTGTTGCAACATGAGAGAATCAGGCATCGTTCTCTCCTTTCAAATTTTTCATTGAAGAAGCCAAAAGTGAGCGTCGGCGGATTGTCGCCAAGCTAAACGCAGTCAAATACATCACAACAACAATGGCCATCAAGTAATGATGTAATCCCTGTTTAGGACGATAAGTCGTACTCTCATACAACTGAGGTTCTAGTTCACCAATTTGAGCGTAAGCTTTAGTCAATTCATCGCGGTTAAGTGCTTCAAAAGATTCGCCACCAGACTCTTGAGCCACACGGTTGATGGTCTCCATATCCAAAGCCACCTCGCCTACAGTTTGTGGATCACCCATGGCGATAACGTGAATACGAACGCCTTTCGCCTTAGCCACTTTGGCCGCATCGATAGGTTCAACAAAGCTGCCAGTGTCATTGCCATCGGTTAGCACAATCACGACCTTCTCTTTTGCGTTGGCATCAATGCTTGAATCTTGAACCGCAGCACTCTGCTTCTCACTCTGTTCAAACACCTTAATCGCTAGGCCAATGGCATCACCTAAATGCGTGCTTTGCCCTGCCATTGCCACGTCGGTTTGATTAAGTAGTTCAAGCCACACATCTTGGTCGGCGGTGAATGGCGTTTGTACAAATGCTGCATCACCAAACAGAATCAAACCTAATCGGTCGCCCTTTCGAGTTTTAGCAAAGTCAGCTAACACCTCTTTAGTTGCGTCTAAACGCGAGATTTTGTCCCCTTGTTTAGAAGTAAAATCTTGTTCAGCCATTGAGCCAGACAAATCGACGACCACCATGACATCGCGGCCTAATTGTTCACGAACTTGTGGCTCACCTAAGATGGTTGGTTTAGCTAACGCACAAACCACTAATGCCCAAGTAATAATCAATGTGGTGCGTTGCCACCAGCTTGGTGTTAACTGGCTTGCCCCCTCGGATGGCGCCTCGCCAATCGCTTCTACCAACTCACTGAAAAATGGCACCTTAATGGCCATTTGTTTGGTGCGATAAGCAGGTACAGCTAAGTAGACCAACAAAGGCAACGGTAACGCGATAAACCACAATGGATGTGCGAACTCAAAGCTGGCAGATAAACTATCAAACATTATCTTGCCCCTCTGTTACCGCTTGTACATTCGGTTTTGTTTGTACATCGGGTTTATGAAGTTTTAGCCACATCATCGCAGTTTGAATCACCTCTAAACGCTGTTCAAAGGTCAGGCGTACCTTTGGGTCAATTAAGCTTTGCATCCACAGCCCCGATACTTCGTCGGTAAAGAAAGCATTGCTCTTTGTACTCGTGCCTACGTTAACAGGAAGATAAGCGTTCAAGCGGTTTACATAGGCTTGACCGAACAACTTGGCATTGCCGCTATCTAGATAACGAAGCACTACTTTGAGCACCTTGAAGGTTCGCTCGGTTGAGTTTTTGTCTCGAGCATCCAATACCATCAGCTCTTTAAGTGCTTCTTTACGATAACGATTATTCCACCATCTTAGCGCCAAGCGATAAGCCAGATAGAGCGCAACCAATAACAAGGCAACGCCGAGGATCTTCCAACCGACCGTTTGGGGAAACCAACTCACGCTGTCGGGAATCGTTACATCGCGCAGTTCACGAAGGATATAAGTACTAGGAGGCGTATGTTCAACGGCCATTTAGCGCCCTCCTACTAACTTTTGAAGCTGTGAAATATGAGCACCAGACGTATCTAATTCGATATAAGGAAGGTTTTTCATCGCCATTAATTTAGCAAGGGATTGTTTTTGAAGTGCCGCTTTTTGAGCAAGGCTCTCGCTCGCAAGGTTAACCTTAGATTGGCTATCGAGATTGAGCTGAAAACGACCATCACCCACCACCCAATTCGCGCTAGCGAGATCATGAGGCAGTGATTGTTCTAACGGATCGGTCACCATAATGGCAAGGATGTCATTGTGCTGCTGTAGCTGCTTGAGTCGATCAAGGTGCTGTTCTTGGCAGTCACGCCAATCGCTAATAAAGATTAAGGTCGACTGTTTTAGCCTCATTCGTTTGATCAGTTCAATCCATTGACTGAACCCGACACCCTCGCTGTCACTCACACTCACACCTAAGCTTTGATTCGCTTTAGTAAGGTGTTTAAGTTGAGCGAGTAAATCAGATTGTGAGCGCTGTGCTTTGGTGTGAAAGAGTTTTTGATGTGAGGCTAAAACGAAGCCAACACGGTCGCCATCTTTCAGTACTCGCCATCCGCACAATGCCGCCACTTCGGCAGCCACAACGGATTTCATGGTGTTTTGAGATGCAAAAAACATCGAGCTGCGCTGATCGACGCAGATCATCACATTTCGGTCTTTCTCTTCGGTATAGCTGCGAACATGAGGCTTACCTGTTCGCATGGTGACTTTCCAATCAAGATTGCGAATATCATCACCCAGTTGGTAATGGCGCAACTCCTCGAAGTTCAACCCACGGCCACGGAATAGAGAATTATGTCGACCCGACAATACACTGCCCGCCTTTAGATGAGGCAGCAGGGAAAACGACTCAGCTTGAGCCTGTATTCGCACTAACCTTGAATAATCGCAGTATAAGCGAGGATCAAGGCCTTGCGATTTGGGAGCTTGTGTTGGCTTCGCCATGACGCCCCCTAATTATCCGATCTCAACATTATCAAGCAGTTCTTCAACCACTCTTTGATGGTCAACACCATCGGCCAATGCGTCGTAAGAGAGTGAGAATCGATGACCTAATACGGTAGGTAGCATTGCACGCACATCATCTAACGTGACATGGTCACGCCCTTGTAACCACGCATAAGCGCGAGCACATTTATCCAATGCGATTGAAGCACGTGGGCTTGAGCCAATCTCAATCCACTTTGATAAGTTTGATTCTGGGTAACGCTCTGGCTTACGTGTCGCCATCACCAAGGCAACAATGTAGTTTTCGACTAAATCAGACACCGCTATTTCAGGAAGCTGGCGACGCGCTTCAAGCACCAATTCAGGTTCGATGTGTTGCGGTGTGACTAGCTCTGAGCTTGTTTCGCTGCCTAACTCTTCGCTACGCACTAGTCGAATGATGTCGCGTTCCGCTTCGTCTTCTGGGTAATCGACCGTCACTTTCATGATGAAACGGTCCATCTGTGCCTCAGGTAGCGGATACGTACCTTCTTGTTCAACTGGGTTTTGAGTCGCCAATACCATGAACAAGTCAGGTAGGATGTGAGTTTGACCACCTACGGTTATCGTGCCCTCTGCCATCGCTTCAAGCAGTGCCGCTTGTACCTTTGCCGGCGCACGGTTCACCTCATCTGCTAAAACAATGCTGTTGAAAATAGGACCCGGTTGGAAATGCAGTTGAGGCTTACCATCCAGCTCTTGATACACCTCGGTACCCGTCACATCTGATGGCAATAAGTCAGGCGTAAACTGAATTCGGCCAAAGCTTGTGTTCAATAAATTCGCTAGCGACTTAACCGAACGTGTTTTCGCAGTGCCGGGAAGCCCTTCTAGAAGCACATGGCCATTGGTCAATAATCCGATTACCAGAGCCCTAACGACGTGACTCTGACCGATAACACTTTTCTCTGTCTGTTCAATCAGTTGGTTTATTGCTTGTTGCGCATGGTTCATAGGTCTTCCCTTAATTCAATCTGGCTGCGTACATCCTACTCACAAGCCCCATAACTATTAGTTATAAACACCATAGCCACGTCAATTCTGGTGCTTTATTTCAGCATAGCTTTCAATTGGTTAATCGCCTCCGGCGGTGCCACTTTGCTCAATGATGAAACACATTGCTCGAACGCTTTCGGCACACCGGGTTGTTGGTAATTACGCGCTAAGATTTCACACTGTGCATACAGGTGTTGTGGATTGCGGCTGAATTGGTAAGCCTTGTGCAATGACTTACTTGCCGCAAGTACATCCGACTTCTCTAAAGCCAAACCGTACACATACCAATACTGCGGGTCGGTTTGTGCGGTTTCTGCAGCTTGTTTTAGATAGTTGGTTGCCTGTTTATAATCTTTAACTCGCAACATTGATAACCCTGCACTGTATGGCAGCACACTTGATTTTGGTTGCGCTTGAATGCCTTCTTTCAATATCGCTAACGCTTTTGGCTCATCGCCAAGCGCACGGTACAAATCAGCCAAGTTGGCATAGCTGTTTTCGAAGTAAGGCTCAATTTCGATAGCACCTTGATAAAACTTAATCGCTTTGTCGTGCTGACCTAAATCTCGGTAAACGTTACCTAAGTTCGTGCGGCCAAACCCTCTGTCAGCATTGAATTGTTGTATCTCTATGTACTCTTCTAATGCAGGTTTGATTTGGTCTTTCTGCAGCGGATTCATTTCTCCCCAGTAACGTACTAGCGCGCCTGCGGTTTCTGAACGAATTGACAATACAGGGTCCTTCAATAGTGGCTCTAGAATCTGCCAGCGATCAGTGAATGGGAAGCCAGACGAGCCTTGCACAACGCCCAAGCGGATCATTTCATCATCGTGTTTCACCGCTCTTGCCAATGAGATAAGCGTGTTCTTGCCCGTATTACCCCCCAAACGTTCTAAGCTCGAAGCTCGAATGATATTGCTTAAGCTTGAATCCTGAGCTGAATACGCCAATGCATCTTCTGCGCCTCTGTGTCCTATTGAATCCGCATAAAAGGCAACGGCAAAGTGTTGTTGGTTGCGATACTTAGAATCTGGGAACCATTTGCCAATTTGTTGATCTGCCCATTGATCAGTTTGGTCTTCATGACAGCTAGTACACACGTTTGGTGTTTTAATGTGTTGGCTGATATCAGGACGTGGGATATGCCAGCTGTGGTCACGCCTTGGGTCGACCTCCATGTACGTCGTTTCTGGCATGTGGCAGGTGGTACATTGTGAAGCTTCGGTATTGGCTTCATGGAATGTGTGCTTTTCAGGTGAGTATTCAGAAGCAATGTGACACTGGCTACACACGGCTTCTTCGGCAATTTTCAATTCTGCAGTATGAGGATCGTGACAGTTAGTACAAGTGACGCCTTTCTCTGCCATCACTGATTGTAAGAAAGATCCGTAAACGTAATCTTCATCGTAGATTTGACCATCGTTGTGGTAAAGCTCAGGGGTAATCAGGCTCAAGCGGTATTTATCAAAGAATGAACCGTTAACGTGATCACCCGTTTCATTCAATTGAGTACGTCGGCTGTGGCACTGAGCACAGGTTTGAACTTGGTTGGTATGAATGATGTCTTTTGGTTGAAGGGTTGAGTTGCCCTCTTGATAGATCCACTCTTTTACTGACTTCGACAAGTCGCGGTCAAAACCATAATGCGCCGAGACTGAATCCTCCTTTCCACCACTCGATCTTGCCAGCTGGGCTTGCTCAACATGCTCGCTCGCTGGGCCATGACAGGCTTCACAACCGACATTAATCTCGGACCAAGTGGTGTTATAAGTATTGTTTGCGCTGTCGTAGTTCTTTTCTAGGTTCGTTGAGTGGCAGTCTGCACACATGAAGTTCCAGTTCTGACCACTGTTGGTCCAGTAGAATTCATCCGTGTTGGTGGTATCAGGATAGAGGTGAAACCAACGCTGACCGCCTTCGTCTTCAGTACGAGAATCCCAAGCGAAAGGAATCAACTGTACGCGACCGTCTTCAAACTCAACCATGTATTGTTGTAGAGGTTCAAAGGCAAAGGTATAGCTGATTTTGTAATCTTTGAACTGGCGGTCTGGCCCTTCGATGTTGACCCAAAACTCATCACCCTTGCGAAAAAAACGGTTTGGCTTTCCTTTATGAGTCACAGTTTGATCGTCGAAGTTGCCCAACACAGATTCATCGTCGGCGTGCTTCATCGCCATATCATGATGAGAACCTTGCCACGCTTCCACTTCTGCGCTGTGACAGTCGATACAAGCTTCAGATCCGACATACGTTGCTCGAGAGCTCGCATGCGAAGCTTCCGATCCAACGGATAAAGCCTGTTCATTGGCATGCGCATTGAAACTGAGCAGCGACAACATAGGTAAAGACAACATTGCGGATAATACTGCAACTCGCTGGTGTTTCAATCCGTTCACTAGCAAGCACAACCATGCAGACATAACATTCCTTGTTTTTATACATCCTTATGCTTAATAAGGTAGACGTAAAAACAACGAATTTACAATTATTTAGTGGCAGTGAGCTTGATTGTTGTGACTCATATTCACGACTGGTATTTACTCATCGATATGCGCATAAAAAAGAGCTCCGAAGAGCTCTTTGATGTTAGCAGTTTCATAAAACTATCAGTTTCAATAAACCAAAGCTTACTTGTTATGGTTCTCTTGGAGTTTTTCCATAACCTGATCTAGGCTAAAGCTTGCTGCTTTTTGACGTGGTGGGTATTCAGCAAATGTTTCTAAAAATTTGCCAACATACGCTTGAGCAGGAACAAACATATAAGCATGGTCTAACAACCAGTCGTAGTATGTGTTCGATGTAATATCTGCGTTTTCGTATGGGTCCATACGTAGGTTAAACAACTTAGGAAGACGTAACGTCACGAACGGTTCTGACCAAATCTGCATGGTACCCGTTGCACGCTGCTCCATGAACACCGCTTTCCATTGGTTGTAACGAAGCGCTGCTAAATCACCATCATCGGTAAAGTAGAAGACCTCATGACGACGCCCCTTCTCTTCTTCACCGGTTAGGTAAGGAAGGAAGTTATAACCATCTAGGTGAACCTTAAACGTTTTGTCACCCGCAGTATGACCTTTCAGCAGTTTCTCTTTGATTTGATCATCACCAGCGGCTGCAACGAAGGTTGGCATCCAGTCCATGTGGTGCATAATTTCGTTAGAAACGCTGCCCGGTTCAATCTTACCTGGCCAACGAACCATGGCTGGTACGCGGTATGCGCCTTCCCAGTTGGTGTTCTTCTCACCACGGAACGGTGTTGTACCCGCATCAGGCCATGAGTTCATGTGTGGGCCATTATCCGTTGAGTAGAAAACAATCGTGTTGTCTTTGATACCCAACTCGTCGACTTGTTTCAGTAGCTGTCCAACGTGGCGATCATGTTCAACCATACCATCAGCGTAGTTACCAACGCCTGTCACACCTTTACTGTCCGCTTTGACGTGCGTTCTGAAGTGCATACGTGTTGCGTTCCACCAAACGAAGAATGGCTTGTCGGCTTTCACAGCGCGGTCCATGAAATCAAGTGCGGCATCGAGCGTTTCTTCATCGACCGTTTCCATACGCTTACGTGTTAATGGGCCCGTATCTTCAATCTTGCCGTCAGCAAATGATTTGATAACACCACGTGGGCCAAATTTCTTACGAAACTCTGGGTCGGTTGGGTAGTCTTCATTTTCTGGTTCTTCTTCAGCATTTAGGTGATAAAGGTTGCCAAAAAATTCGTCAAACCCGTGCGCTGTTGGAAGAAATTCATCTTTATCGCCAAGGTGGTTTTTACCAAACTGACCTGTCATGTAACCCATAGGTTTAAGCAGTTCAGCAATGGTTGCATCTTCTGCTTGAAGGCCAATATCGGCACCCGGCAAGCCTACTTTACTTAAGCCTGTTCTCAGTACACTTTGACCTGTAATGAACGTAGAGCGACCTGCGGTACAAGATTGCTCTGCGTAGTAATCGGTAAACATCATGCCTTCTTTGGCGATGCTATCAATGTTCGGAGTTTGATACCCCATTAAGCCAAAGGTGTACGCACTGACATTAGATTGACCAATGTCGTCACCCCAAATGACGAGAATATTCGGTTTTTCTCCCGCGAATGTGGTGGTTGAAGCCGCCATCATCGCAGTACCCAAAATCGCTAATCGACGTTTGACGCCATATTTCGCTGTCATAGAAACCTCTTCGTTAGTTATTTGCATCCTGCCCTACAACGTATAGTCCATTTTTTGAACGATCGCGAGATTCGCTAAACTATTAATCTATTTGTCATTTTTCTTCACAGCGACGCGCACAACTAGACGATGGAAAATACGTATATAAACATGATAAGGATCACACATGACGTTAGAGGGTAAATCGAGCAAAATAGACCAAAACCCTAAAAATCAGAAGGTTATAATAACCCCATAACAATTAGTTATAACCACTATAAAAAGACACGACCGATTTTAGAGATTAATGTTTGCCCAACGATGTGTTGCTCTAACGCATTAATCTTTAAAGTGAATCGGAGTCCTTATGGGTACTAAAATTAATAAACTAGCATTAGGTGTTGGCTTATTAGCAGCTTCTTCAGCGGCAACAGCAGCAGAAAAACCAAACATTCTTGCTATCTGGGGTGATGACATTGGTGTATTCAACATCAGTGCATACAACAACGGTATGATGGGTTACGAAACGCCTAACATCGACCGTATTGCTAACGAAGGCGCACTATTTACTGACCACTACGGTCAGCAATCGTGTACTGCTGGTCGTGCTGCATTCCTAACGGGTCAAGAACCTTTCCGTACAGGTCTACTAACTATCGGTATGCCAGGCTCTGATCACGGTATCCCAGATTGGGCTCCAACTATCGCTGACCTTCTTAAAGAACAGGGCTACATGACTGCTCAGTTCGGTAAGAACCACATGGGTGACCAAGACAAACACCTTCCAACGAACCACGGCTTTGACCAGTTCTTCGGTAACCTATACCACCTGAATGCAGAAGAAGAGCCAGAGACATACTACTACCCTAAAGACCCTGAGTTCCGTAAGAACTTCGGCCCTCGTGGTGTAATCAAGTCTACTGCTGACGGTAAGATTGAAGATACAGGCCCTATGACGCGTAAGCGTATGGAGCACGCGGATGAGGAGTTCCTAGAAGAATCTCTAGCATTCATGGAAAAAGCAGTGAAAGCTGACAAACCATTCTTCATCTGGCACAACACCACACGTATGCACGTTTGGACTCGTCTACAAGAGAAGTACCAAGGCGCATCGGGTATCAGCATTTACGCTGACGGCATGTTAGAGCACGATGACCAAGTAGGTATCCTTCTAGACAAGCTTGATGAGCTTAAGATCGCAGACAACACAATCGTAATCTACTCTACCGATAACGGTGCAGAGACAGTATCTTGGCCTGATGGCGGTGCAACTTACTTCCACGGTGAGAAAGGTACAACTTACGAAGGTGGTATGCGTGTTCCTCAGCTAGTTCGCTGGCCTGGCACTATCGAACCGGGAACTAAGATCAACGACATCATGAGTCACCAAGACTGGATCCCGACTCTACTAGCAGCGGCTGGTGATGATAAAGTGGTTGAGAAGCTAGCTTCTGATAAAGGTGCAACTTACAACGGTAAAAACTGGCGTGTACACCTAGATGGTTACAACTTCCTACCTTTCTTCGAAGGTAAAGAAGAGAAAGGTCCTCGTGACAGCATGCTTTACTTCTCTGCTAACGCTGAGCTAAACGCAGTACGTTGGAATGACTTCAAGATTTCATTCGCTGTAATGGACGGTAACATCACAGATGCGGTTCGTTTCCAAACAAACTGGCCTCAAGTTGTACACCTACGTGCTGACCCATTCGAAAAAGCACCACACGAATCTGGCATGTACCTACGTTGGATGGCAGACAACATGTGGCTATTCGTACCAGTAGGCGGCAAAGTACAAGAGTTCATGAACACGCTACCTGACTACCCAATGCAGCAAAGTCAAGTGTTGAACCCAGGTAACTTCAACCAGAATGTTTACATGCTTCAAGGTAAACTTAAGCAACTAGAAGCGGCAGCAGCGCAAGCTAAATAAGCGACTCTAGACTAAACATGTAATACCGAAGCCGTGGTGACTGAATACAGTGACCGCGGCTTTTCTGTATCTGCTACCTATCTATTCCAGCTAAACTATTCACTATCTAGCCTACTCTCTATCAAACCCAAACGACTGTATATTAATCCAAACGTCTATCTATTCATCCAAAACTCTTCAACACAAAGACCACCAGCCTCTTGCTATGCCGACACCAACCTACGGGTATGCCGACGCCTCATCTTGCAACATCTAATTTATGAAACTAGATTTATAGTGATACACCTATCATTCACAAGGCAAATGAAGGTGAATTCAGACGGATTCTGAGTTGCCATTACTATCAAATTTAGATGGAACTAACGCTATGAAAACTTCTCATTTGGCTGGAATAAGCATAACTGTCATTTGCGTTTCAATCGCCATACTGGTTTATGACGCATCCTCGTCAAACATGCATACCTCATTCGAGCACAAAGAAAGTCACTCACATCAAGGCAATCACGACGACTCTCACGCTTCAGCGGATACTTCTCATTCTGATACACAAGACCCTAAACAGGCGGCATTTTCAGACCAACAAATTTTCCCCATTCCGAATTCAACCGATATCGACAATGAATTGGCCAAAATAGGCTGGGCGTTGTTCAAAGACCCTAATTTGTCATCCAATCGAAGTGTCAGCTGCGAGAGTTGCCACAGCTTGCAAACCAACGGTGCAGAAGTGATTCCGGTATCGATTGGGGTAAATGGAGCGGGAATGCGTAATTCACTCACGGTTTTTAACGCTGTGTTTAACTATCGATTCTTTTGGGATGGCCGAGTAAATAACCTTTCCGATCAAATTGATGGCCCAGTGCACAACGTCGACGAGATGGATTCCAACTGGCAACACATTACTGACTATGTCTCGCGCTCAGAGGCTTATATCAACATGTTTGAAGACCAAGCGACACCCATTAACACAGCCACGATTAAGGCAGCACTCATCGAATTCATGCGCGGCTTAACTACGCCTCATTCCCTTTTTGACCAGTATTTGCGAGGCGACCACTCCGCACTTTCAGATGCAGCAAAACGAGGTTGGGAAACCTTTCAAGAAGAAGGCTGTATTCGTTGTCACCAAGGCACCAACATTGGGGGCGGCATGGTCATGCGATTTGGTTATTTCGGATTATCGAAAACAGGTTCAGAACGAAGTGAAGACCAAGGACGCTTCATGTTTACTGCTCAGCCTCAAGACAAACACTTATTCCGTGTCGCGAGCTTAAGAAACGTCGCGATAACGGCTCCCTATTTCCACGATGGTCAAACCGCCACGCTAGAAGAAGCGATTAAAATCATGGGTGAAAGCCAACTTGGAAAAACCTTTGAAGAACAGACCATCAGCGACATTAAAGTCTTCCTCGAAACCCTCACTGGTAACCGCCCTCAAATGTTAGTGGAGTTTGAAAATGAATAAAGTCAGGCTCATCTTTCTACTGTTTATCTCGCTGTTTATCGGCTTGATCAGTTTCATTATGTTGACCTACTCAGAGCATGAGAGGGTCACAGAATATGCGGAGTCGGTTCGCGAGCTTGGGCATGAAGTGCTAGAAATGCGTGACCAAATAACCAATGCGGCTCTCGCTGGAATTTCTAACCCGTATAAAATGTCGGCAAACTTGGTCACGCTTGAAAAAGAGCTACAGGAACTCAGAAATAGCTATCAAGGCAAAAACATTCATTCTGCTTTCTTTCAGGACTTACAAACCACGCAGTTACTGGAACGTTTCCACAATGCTTCAATGTCGAATGTAGATACATTAGACAACCTTGTTGGGTTAAGCGTTGCTCGCCAGTTCATTCTGCAATCCCTCACTCTACAGCTGACAGACTCAACAAATAGCCCAGAGAATACTGGAGCTAACTCCGCTTCAAACATCAACATTCAAAGTGAGCTTTTAGCAAGCGTGCTGTTTTCTGGTACCCAAATTCAGTATCAAGACACCAATTCAGATTTAACGAACTTGTCTAAAACATTTACTGAACTGAATCAACAACAAAGCCAGTTGTTGTCACAGATCCTTTCCGTGCATAGTATGGAGTACCTTGAACAGATCGAACATCAATTTACCGACGTTCAAGACCTGTTAAAGGGCATCATAGTTAAACTTATCATCACATTAGCACTCCTAACCGTCGCCTTCTCATTCGCCCTCTTTATCCTGCGTGTTTTTGAGCTAAAACGAAACAACCTCTCCTATCAAGAGGCGGCAGACAAAGCGGAAAAAGCGAGTGAGGCTAAATCTCTATTCCTCGCGACAATGAGCCACGAATTACGAACCCCGATGAATGGCGTGTTAGGTATCGCACAAATCATTAAGGAAGATTCTCAAAGCGCTGATACTCGCAAACAAGCGCAGATCATCATAGATTCAGGTCAACACCTCGTCACCATATTGAATGACATTCTCGACTTCTCTAAGGTTGAACAAGGGAAAATGGAGCTCGAATACAGCCCGTTCTCGGTAACCGACGTAGTTACACACCTCGACAAAACGCTAACACCACTCGCGACGGACAAAGGCCTCACCTTTACCATCAAGGACAATATTCCAACCAATATTCAGTTGATTGGTGACCCTGCACGTACCCGTCAGATCCTATTTAACTTGGCAGGCAACGCGGTCAAATTTACGGAATCAGGCAAGGTAGAAGTTGAATTCTTAATAGCGCCAACCACTCCACCAAGCGTGAACATTTTGGTCACCGATACTGGTATCGGCATCGCTGAAGACAAGGTCGACCATATATTTACGGCCTTTGAACAAGCCGAACTTTCCACGACACGTAAGTTTGGGGGTACTGGACTGGGATTATCGATTGTGAAGCAGTTAGTTGAGCTAATGGGCGGCACCATTTCAGTGTTCAGCCAACTGAATGTGGGCACACAATTCACTATCTCTTTGCCGTTAGAAATGCACGAACTTGAAGACAAAGTCGTCGACCAGACACCAACGAAAGTGAATGAAACGCTGGATGATTTTTCAGTATTACTGGTGGAAGACAACAAGATAAACGCAATGGTGATTAGGAAGTTCTGTGAATCTATCAACCTGACGGTAGAGAACGCCTACGATGGTTTACAGGCCTTAGATAAACTGGCTTCAAACCAATATGATTTGATCATAATGGATAACCACATGCCTAACATGAGCGGTATTGAAGCCATTCAAAAAATCCGAAACGAACTCAAACTCACTACTGTCATTTTTGCGTGTACTGCCGATGTATTCAAAGAAGCACACGATGAATTTATCGTCTCAGGGGCTGATTTCGTACTCACCAAACCATTGCAGAAAAACAGCTTACAAAACGCCATCAATGAGTTTCACCATCAGTTTGAGGTTAACCGACATAGATTGGCTAACGCACATGAGCTTTCAGACAAAGATGACAGCAACATCACCATGTTAACGCGTCACCCTAAGGTCAAACTACCACTCACCGAAGAAGAGATTTCGCGCAGCAAGTTACTCACAAACGATAAGTTAGAGATGGACGAGAAACTTGAATGCTTAACGTCACTGGTTGATGAGCTCGAAAATGAAATCGATGAGTTGATTGAACTCTTTTCTAGCGCCAGAACAGATGATCTGTGCAGAACCCTGAAAGCAGTCAGAGCAATCGCTTCAAGGTTTGAAATGACAGAAGTGCTTGAGCTTGCGACTTCAGCCGAGCAGATCACTGAACATCACGTCATGCCAGAAGCGGAGTTGCTTCAACAGTTGATCAACCGCTTAATGGTCAATAGCCACCAAGCAACCCGCTTAATCAATAAACTCAATCAGCAACGCAAAACCGGCTAAGTGAGGTATCAGATGAAATGGCAATGGAATTTACCCAATACTGGTCCACATCTGTTCTTAGCCCTTGGTGCGACCATCATTTTCTCGGTCGATTATCATGTCCCGTTAGGCATTGCGATGGCCGTGCCTTACGTTACGATTGTCTTGCTTGCATCGACAACACGAGAGCCGTTTTCAGCCATTATGTGGGCGATCGTCTGCACCATACTCACCCTACTCGGCTACTACTTATCCCAAACGGGCAGCGAAACTTGGTTTGTCGTGTTGAATCGCGTCATCACCATTTACGCCATCTGGGTGTCGGCGTTCATTCCTATTTATATCAATCTACAAGCGCCCGACTCATTGGAGGACGTCGATTCAGATGGTGTCCCAAGGGAGATGTTAAGTAAGTCATTAGAGGACTCCAAAGACGCCATTATTGTCACTGATGACCAAGGACGAATTAAATGGGTCAATCCCGCTTTTACACACAGTTCTGGGTTTACTCTCGAAGATGTACTTAAAAAGAATTTGACTGAGATTCAACAAGGCAAAGCGTCCGACATCGTTAAAATCAGGCAGAAGTCAGAGGCTCTGAATCGACGAGATCGATTCGAATCTGAAATACTGCAATACCGTAAAGATGGCACGTCATATTGGGTCGCGGAGTCCATTTCTCCAACTTTTGAAGAGATAACCTTGGTTGGTTTTGTCTCAGTTCAGCGAAATATCAAAGGACATACCAATAAACCCGACAACACCGCTCATAGCGTGACTCAAAACAAGCCAGAAAATCACACGGCAGAAACGTCTTTTAACAAGACCAGTGAGAACAAAAGCAAGACAAGCAAAACTAAAACAACAGTTTCTAAAGACTCAAGTAATGATACTGAGCCACCAGCAAACCTAACCGAAGGCGTCACAACATCAATATTGATCGCCGAAGATAACAACGTGAATAGCATCATCCTAACTAAGCTTCTCAACCAGCTTGGTTATCAAGGCATAGACCACGCCGAAGATGGTTCAAAAGCAGTAAATATGGCATTGGATAAGCATTACGACATCATATTGATGGATCATCACATGCCGAAGATCACAGGCTTAGATGCGACCAATGTTCTACTACAAGAACACAAGCTACCCACCACGATCATTGCCTGTACCGCTGATGTCTCGAAATTAGTGCAACAACAGTTTCAGGACTTGGGCGTTAAAGGCGTTATTCATAAACCTATTGATAAACATATGCTCGCAGAAATACTGGATGAAAATACTCAACAGAGTTCGACGCCATCCAATAACTCAACAAATAAAGGCGTTGCCTGAAGAAAATTTGCTCTATTTCACCGAAAAAAGCACAACTTCAACGTGCAAGATTTAGCCTTACGTTAAGTTTCGGTGAATTTTGCCAAATCGAGACAAGGTAACTTGAAATACTTCGTTCTGCATGAGACTGTAAAAATATCTCACTAAAATAACTGTATGATTATGAAAACATTACAATCCATCGCGCTGCTTTCCACAATTATCGCAGCACCACACGTGTTAGCTGACGTGACAATTGAAGTTCCTTCTAGCGTAGATGTCTTAGCGGTTAACGAAGCTAAGCCAGATCTTGACGGTAGTCTTTTCTCTTCTCATAAAACGCTAACCGTTCCAGACGGTCAGAACCAGATCGTATTCCGATATCAACTGGCTTTTGATAAAGGTAACGACCGCGAATTCGTTGATAGCGACGCGATCATTGCTACTTTTAACGCAGCTGACGCCGCACTGACGTTCGATATGCCGAAATACCGCAATACCGCTGAAGCGAAGAAAGGTTTTGAGAACCTTGATTGGAAATTGGTTGATGAAGACCAAAATGCAATCAGCGTTAAGCAAGACAAGCTAGTGAAAGATGGTATGCAGATTGGTCGTAAATACCCTCAAGAAGCGAAAGAGTACAACAAGAAAGGTGGCATTGCAGCTCTAGCAATGGGTACAGCAGCAGGCGCTACAGCGGCAGTTGTTCAACCAGTAACGCTACCAGCAAAAATCGACGCTAACGCATCAAATACTGCAGAAGAAATGCTTTATTTCTGGTACGAGAAAGCTGACGCTGAAACCAAGCAGAAATTCAAAGAATACGTGAACAAGTAGATCGATTTATCGCTCGTTCAAACGAAAAAAGCTGGCACATTGTGGCCAGCTTTTTTGTATCTGTTTCAATGAATAAGTGTTCCCGCTAAACCAACTCAACAGGGAACGCTTCCCCATCAATTTTTGTTGGCCAGCCTAATAAGCCATATTCAGCAGCCAGTAAATGTGCACAACGGCTTGATACTCTGGTTTTAATCCAGTCGCCTATTCCACATACCTTGTATTCCAAAACGGCCATTTTCATAACAACTTACTCCATTTAAATCTAAATTTATAAATACAGAGTGGAAGTTATAGAGATAGTGGATTCATGTATGTTCCAAAAGGAACACAACACTGCAGTTTACCCATAAAGTTGTACATGTTCTGTTCTCAATCATCAAAGTAGGGATTACTTGAACAAAGTGATCGAGATAGCTGAGATGGGTTAGACGACTAAGGCTTTATATCTTCGACGGGGTTTCGCATCATCAAGTTCATTGGCGAAATTCGTTCATAAAGCCCTTCGATATCCGAAATGAAGACCTTGCCTCTTTGAATGGTCACCAAACCCGCTTGTTCAATACCCTTCAGTACTTCATTTAACCTCGACCTTGAGATTCCGGTAATCGTGCTCAATTGAGTCTGTGACACATTAATACTGACCGTTGCACCCGTTATGTTCGTTTGACGAGCGGCAAGCTCTAAGAGCACATAAATCGTTTTCTGTTCTTTCTCGTGAATCGATGAGAGATAAGCCTGCATCCAAATAGATTGGGCTCGGGTTCCGCAATGAAGCAGCCATTTAAAGACCATGCATTGCTCCTCAGCCAGTTCTAATACCTTATCGGCTGGGAAAAGTATCATAGAGATGGGCTCAACCTCTTCTGCAACGGCAAATAGGTTGTATTCAGCGTGAATCGTTAAGGCACCCATCCAATCGCCCTTTCCGATGACCCCACCAGAAAGGCTCTTCATGTTCTCGGTTGAAAAGCAGATACCTGCAGAACCGCTGAGAATATAAAAAACACCTGGCAGGTTTTGAAACTTTTGCGTGATCTCAAGGCTGTGGATACCTGTTTTGAAAACAGCAATCTCAACTAAGCTATCGATCAACTCTTGTGGCAACTCACACGGCCACTGTATTTGTTCACTGATTGTTGGTTCTAGCAACGGTTTAATCCTCCTCCGACAATCGCTGTACAAGGTTAACGTTGTATACCCAGATCTTTAGAGATCTCCTTTAAATGTAGTTCATCCTCTCGGAGGTAAGAGGTTTTTGTTTAAATAAAATCTTATATCTTAGTAGGTTAAGTCATTTACTTAGTTTGTGAATCGTGGGCAGGCGAAACAAAAAAGACCAGCAATGGCTGGTCGTTTCTATTTTTTGTGAGGGATAGATTAAAGATCACTGACTTGTTCAAGATACGCTTGAACGACATCTCGATATTGCTGCTTCAATGACTCTTCGATAAAGCTCGCTTCGATGGCATTCAAAGTAAACTGCGCCAACTCTTGTTGCGTCATCTCATGAGCTTGGCTTACTGCGTTGAAGTTATCCGACATGTAGCCACCAAAGTAAGCCGGATCATCAGAGTTAATGGTGACAGCGACGCCCTTTCTCAACAGTTCGACAATGTTGTGCTCTTCCATAACATCAAACACTCGCAATTTGATGTTAGATAATGGACACACGGTCAGCGGCATTTTCGTCTCAATCAATTCGGCGATCAAAGCACCATCAGTCATGCACTGCACACCATGATCGACACGACTCACGTTGAGCATCTCAATCGCATCGATGATGTTTTGAGCGGGCCCTTCTTCCCCAGCATGAGCCACAGTCAAAAAGCCTGCTTGTTTAGCCTGTTGGAATACGCGTTTAAACTTCTCTGGTGGGTGCCCTAGCTCTGAAGAATCGAGTCCAACGCCAATGATTTTATCTTGATGCTTTAACACATCGGCGAACGTTTGAATCGCGCTCTCTTCAGATAGGTGACGCAAGAAACAGGCAATAATTTGAGAGGTAATACCCAGCTCTTTTTCTCCCTGTTCCAGTGCACGATGAATACCATTAATGACCGTGTCGAATGCAATACCACGATCGGTATGTGTCTGAGGATCAAAGAAGATTTCGGTGTGAATGACATTATCAGCTTTACAGCGTTCTAAGTACGCCCATGTTAGGTCATAGAAGTCTTGTTCAGTGCGCAGCGCATCAGCACCTTGATAATAAATATCAAGAAACGACTGCAAGTCATCAAATTCGTATGCGCGCCTTAACTGCTCTGGGGATGAATAAGGCAGGTCAATGCCGTTGCGTTGAGCCAGTTGGAAAAGTAACTCGGGTTCAAGTGAGCCTTCAATGTGTAAATGCAGCTCTACTTTTGGAAGCCCTTGAATAAATGCGTTCATATTTCACCTACTATGGATTTTAGGTGTGCACTTACTCTGAATAATAGACAGGATATTTTTGAACGCCATTACAAAGAGTAAGAACACAATCGTGATCTAAACCCTTCGTAATCAGCACTTTGCGGGAGCTGGTAGAGACCCCCAAACCATATCATTGGGGTTATACGAAGCAAACGGTTGCTACTATACACCGTTCAACAGAGATTTACAGGGTTCGACGGAGAATTACATCGCTCAGCTGGGATTTCACTAACCAATGACTCAATAAAGTCCTGAGGCGATAGACCCAATTTATTCAGAACAACATTCGACGCTTGGGTTGACAGGCTTTAGCTATTACCGCTATTTTTGTCTTAAACCCCTAATGACGGTCAATATGAAAGACAACCAATTTGATAGCTTTGAAGAGCTGCTCTCTCACCAAACCAACATTTTGACCGCTTGCCAACCCAAAGACTTCGACAGCACTTTTGCCTTGCTGGCAAGAGAAGCGCTTACTTGGTTTAAGCTCGACAGGCTCACCCTATTCCCAAACTCTATGATTCTTTTGGACACAGGTAAGAGCATTTCAGTGTCTAAAACAGATACCCCACCGCTTGAAATGGAACGCTTTCTAAAAGGTAACTATCTTGATTACCTTAAGCTTTTACGTTCAAAAGAGTGTTGGCAATTGTTCCCAGAAGAGACACTTAAGAACCACAAGCTCGACCCGTTACGTGTACTTTATGAAGAAGGTGCACATTGGCACGGCATTGTGAGCCTTTCGTTATTTGGACAACAATGGGGCGCTATCGGCTTCTCACGTTTCAACCGCTACGATACACCCATTGAAGCGGCAGATATGAAGCGCATCAAATTGCTCAGTGATATTTGGCTCTGCTTTTGGCAGCATTCTAAAATGACACGCAGTGTCACCAGCGATGAAGAAAACAACATCAATGAAAGTGAAAAACTGCTGTTACTGACCAAAAAGCAATGTACTGTTCTGACTCAACTGGCCCAAGGCTATACAGCAAAACAATGTGCGGAGATTCTGTTTCTGAGCCCAAGAACCATTGAATCACACAAATACCGCATGTTAGACATTCTCGAACTCGATAATCACACTGAGTTGATTCAATTTGCGCTACGCAATGGTTTTGGGATCGACAATAAATAAGCCTGTCATCAAAAGCAGGCCTGTCATCCAACGAGCCTTCCCGAGCAATAAACGCCACAGATAACATAAAGCCCTAAACCATGAACAGTTTCGGGCTTTATGTTATCGCTATTGTATTCGCCATTTCAAATCAGACGAGTCACTAATATCAAAGGTAATCAGGTCTGATTCTCGACATCAGCAACATATCAATGTACTTGCCATTTTTGAATGTACTCAATCGCTTAGTCCCCTCTAACTGAAAGCCAGCGCGTTCGTACAAAGCAATCGCACCGTGATTATCGGCATGCACTTCTAATTCAAGTCGAACGAGGTTAAGCCAGTTATCGGCCTGATTGATCGCTTCTTGCATTAACGCCTTACCTACCCCTTGACCGTGGTTGTCTGGGTGAATCGCAATCCCGAGACCAGCACAGTGTCTGTCTCGAACCTTGGTCGTCATAAATAAGGTAATGTGCCCGACGACTTTACCTGAGACTTCAGCGACTAAAGTGAAATGGTCTAAGTGACCAAACAGTCGCTCCACTTGATCAGAGCTGAGGAAAGGCTTTTGTGAGGTGTTTTCTGATACTGATGGATAGCGATAAATATCAAAAATATCTTTATTGTCTGTGAGTTCTAGATGTCTAATTTGTATTTCCAAAGCGCTTCCTTACTATCTGATCTTTTTAACTGAACGACTTTCATACTACGGATAGCAACGAGCACCTACAACCTTAAAGGTTATAAGTGCTCGAAATAATTAAACAGATAATAAACTCAACGAAATCTTAGCGTTATACAGCGCTTCGGAATATCTAACTCTTAGAACTTATAGTCGACACCGACGCTCGCGAGTACCTGTTCAGAGTTATAGAAGTCGATATTGGAATCAATCGTTCTTAGACCCAGTAAGGTGATAAACGACCAATCTTCATAGCCCATCAATCCGCCAAATTCATACGCTAAGAAGGCACCGTATTCGTTCTCTTCACGCGTTTTTCCATAAATAGGATTCGCTTCATCATACTGACGATCACTGGCATCCAATGTGACAACAAAGCCATGACGGCCAATTCTCTTCGCATAATTCAATTCGATACCGTAGCTATCAAAGCTGAGTGCACCGCCTTCCGCATCTGAATTGAAATACACCATAGAAGGTACTAGCAAGCCGGATTGGTTTGGCAATATAAAGCGATAACCTGCTTTAGCGTACAGATAGCTTCTTTCCCTATCTAACAGCGCTGCGTCTTGTGCCGCTATGGGTTGAGTACCTAAAGTGCCCGATAATTCATCATCAACATCAGATTCACCAATCGCGAAATCCGTTTGAAAGGCCGTTCCGCCAATGTTGGTCAGTTGTAGTCGTCCTACATTACCTTTCACATCGGTTTCGTTTCGATTGACACCAACGGCGTAAGGATCCGACCAAGCCTTACCAGAGATAAGCGTTGGCAACACAGAGACATCTAAGATGGTGCCGCCAGAGAGTTGATGTCTGTAACCAATCTCAAACGCTATGGTACCGGTGGCGATATCCTCTCGGGTAGTACCGGCATAAACTTGGTGAGTTAAAGATTCACCAAAGGTGTATTGAACGGTTCCAAGAAAGCCAAGTAAGCCTTGGTTTTCACTGTCTCCTTCCATGGTATTGGTTGCTTGATTCGAGTTTTGCTCGGTACTCAGATTACTGCTGTCTGAATAGAAACCGGCCAAAACACTGAAGTTACCGCTGAAACCTTCACTTGGAGCAAGGCCACTATAAGCAGGCATTGAAGCAAATGCCGAAAACACAACTGGTAAAACAAACCTCATATTCACATCCGTTATTTGAATAATCACCCACTAACTATAAGTATCAAAATGGAATTATAACAAGTATTTAACGTGTATTTTTTATCCATCTGATGACTTTGGCTACTGAAGTAAGTGTCACCAAGGTGCAATAAGTTGATCTATCGCTTTTAGGCTTTCGTAATACCTCTCGGAAATAACAGACAAACTCAAAGGACTACAATATGTTTAATCATTTAAGCAAGACTCTGTCAGTATTGGTTGCAACGCTTCTTTTCACAGTTTTTGCGCATGCAAATCATCATGGTATGAAGAAAGACATCGTTGATGTAGCAGCAGAAAACGGCTCGTTCACCACACTCGTTGCAGCGGTAAAAGCAGCAGGCTTAGTGGATACATTGAAAGGCGACGGACCATTTACCGTATTTGCCCCAACCGATGAGGCTTTTGCAGCATTGCCAGAGGGAACGGTCGACATGCTGTTGAAACCAGAGCATAAAGACAAGCTCGTCGCAGTACTGACTTATCATGTCGTACCTGGGAAAATTATGGCGGCTGAAGTCATGAAACTGAACAGTGCAGTCACAGTCCAAGGTGAAGCTGTAATGGTGGGGATTGATCATGGCAGTGTGATGATCAACAAAGCCAAAGTCGTGATGCCAGACGTTGAAGCAAGCAATGGTGTCATCCATGTGATTGATGCGGTCCTACTACCAAAATAATTAATGGTTAAAGTTGGTAATAAGCCTTCAGAAATTCTTTAAAGGGTGTGACTTATTCACACCCTTTTCGTATTTAGAGCCAACTGAGTTTCGTCATCAAAGAGTGTGAGCTTACTTTTACGAATACAGTTAGACAAAAAAGCGCCCGAATATCAAAAAAGCCGCCATCGATACGACCTTGGTAAACACCACTACCCAAATACAGTCACCAATACTCGCGTGCGTTGCCTTCCCGAGAAGGAATACGAAAAGGATCAGCCCTAGAGCCCAGCCTACAGTTGGAATCAACGACACTAGAGCAACGATAACAGCGATGGTCAGAAGGGATTTAAAATCGGCAACAACAAAAGACATTTTCGAGGCAACGTACATACAACATGCCGTGATTAAAGCATCCATTACAAACGCCAAAGCTTCTATTCCCACTTGGATTCCTCAATTAAACTAAATCAGCCTGCATACTATATACAACCCAGAAAAAGTTCTTAAGAATATGGTAAAAAAGCCACCAACAAATGTCGCAAATTTGAGAATTATGAGAAATAAAAACCGGTCATTCATGTCGGTTATTTCTTATGTTTTTCAAAGCCTTTGGTTAATGTTTTGGGACGAGCTGCATTCGTTTATTGATAGGAATCGGAGACATCTTTGTCTTCTCGACTGATACACAGCAGATACAGATTGATAACGACAGAAAAAAAAGAAATAACGACGACAGAGATCGGGAATAGCCCTTCGAAGCCGAACTTCAAAGCCAATACCCCTGCCGCCAATGAAAGAGAAGAAACTAAGACGAGGATTTTATTACTAAGTACAATATTCATGAGCCACACTCCATGTAGTCTTATTAGTTTAGATTAGACCAATAAAGATGCACATAACTCGAAGTCGCCGACACTATTGATGGTTAGCTCAAGCTATTGAACCACTTTCTCCATCACGTAGTTTGTCAGTTTTACGCCTCGCATATCGACTTCTTGCTCATTCACAACCTTGAAGCCAAGGTGTTCATAGAAAGGTCGGGCGGTAATACTCACCTCTGAGAAGTATCGAGAAACACCGCGCACTCTTCCAACTGAAAATACGTGCTCCATCAAAGCTCTTCCTACGCCTTTGCCTTGATATTCATGATGACAGAAAAAATGGTCAATCAGTCCACTCGGTTGAAGGTCAGTATACCCAACAACGCGCCCGTCTAATTCGGCCACAAAGGGCTGTATGCGACGAAGACATTTCTCCCACAGTTCCGAATCAAAGTCACTTGGCGCCCAAGCTTCGACTTGTTCTTGAGAGTAATCGCGAACGTTAATGTTACGAACGGTATGAAAATAGATCTCCCATAGCGCTTTGCTATCACTAGGTTGGTAATTTCTAATTCTAACCACGACATACTCCTCTCATGTCTTTAGTATTTTAAATGCATTTACGTATCGAACTGAATTGGTCATTGATAAGCGAATATCGAGGCTATACCACTCTTGTCACTGATGGATATTTTTCAGAGGCAAACTCATGGTAAATATCCGCCAAATAACGCGCGAGCTCTTCCTCAGCTAAGTCTGATGGGATCACCACATCATAAACTCGAGAGTGCATCGACGTATCTGATTCACGATATAGTAACCACTCTTCGCCTTTGCGTTGTATCAACATACTTTGATGGAAGACCTGAAATTTTAAAAACATGCGTGTTCCTTTGGCCAAAAAGATACATAGCTAGACAGCTAAATAGATTACTGCCTACGTTCACTAACTAACGATAAAATACAGCCAGCCAGATGGTAACAGCGTCTTTATCGGTTCCTTGAACCTTGTGCTTGTCTCTTGCAGCGATGTTGATGTAATCCCCTTTAGACAAGGTAACAACACGTCCATCTTCAAACTCAATCACACCTTGTCCTTCGATCACCATCACCCACTCATGTTCGTCTTGGTCATACCAACCTTCTTCTGGGGAGCTGTGTCCATGTGACAGAATGCGCTCAATTCGAACATTGTCATTACTAATGAGCTCTGTGAACACCTCATTGGGTAACGATGAAGGGATATCAGCGTGGATATTGGGCATCGAGCTCTCCTCGTTCTTTAATCATTGTCATGCGGTGGGTTTACTGCATTACAGCAGGCTCAAACTCTAAGCTATCGCATTCTTTTTGAAGTAAAATCGGTAATAGCCGACCAAGTTACTGCAAATAAACAGGGCTTCCATGACCACCGCCGTTGGAGAGCCAACCAGATAGTTATGAATCAACCAAAAGCTAGTTCCGATGATCATTAGCTCTCTTAATCGACGGTCATCCTTATTAAACGCAGCAAAGGTTTGAAACACAGAAGCAAAGCAACTCAGTATGCTGGTCAGCCCAGAGTATGTGACTGCTGTCGCCACCACAGACATCGAACAGAACAAATACTTAAACTTGGACGAGGTAGAAAACACACTCGTCAAATAACGAATCGTGGCAATCGTCATTAAGCTTGCCGCCGTCCACTGCTCCAATAGAATAAAGTGACTTGAAATAAGCACGCCCGCAAAGAACAAACACGTGACGATTTTCTTCCTTTCCTTGAACTGGAATGACAGAAGATCAAAGCAAATCGCAATGGCGACTAAGACTTGAGATAGATAAAACGCTGACACAGTGATTCCTTCAATAATAACTAACGCCCTAACGGCCTCGTTCAAACATCAATAATCGAACGAGCGCGCTGATGAGCTCAAACAGCTACAGCCAATAACACCTTAAAGCTTTAACACACCACTGATCACAGTCGTAGCAGAGCCAATCAGCTTTATGCGCCCGTTCTCTAATAGTTCGGTCGACATGTACCCGCCACGACGTGATGCCTGATACGCACTGAAACTGCGTTTGTTTAACTTCTCAGCCCAATGCTGCGTGAGAGCGCAATGCGCCGAGCCAGTAACCGGGTCCTCATTAACACCCACCCAAGGAGCAAAGTAACGAGAAACAAAGTCGAGATCAGGATTCGACGACAGTGCCGTCACAACAACCCCTCGTCCCTTCATACCTTTCAAGGCATCAAAGTTGGGTGCCAGCGCCAACAACACGTGTTCGTCAGTCACTTCGATTAACTGCTTAGAATCAAACTCTCTAAACGAAACGGCTTGATCCAGTGATAAGCCAAGATGCTCTAACAATGTGAGGTTGAGTTCAGAGTCCGAAGATAACTGACTCGAAGATAGCTGGTTCGAAGATAATTGGGTACTAGGGAAATCAAGCTCAATAGACGATTCACCAACTGTGGCAGATAACTCTCCAGACAAGGTGTTAAACGCTACACTGTCACCTGCCTTTACCAAGCCCTGCTCTTTCATTACATGGACAGTCGCTAAGGTGCCGTGCCCGCACAGCTTCACTTCCACTTCAGGCGTAAACCACTTAAGTGTCATGCTGTTAAGCGCAAGAAAAGCCGTTTCTGAAACCGCCATCTCTTCTGCAATCGAAAACATTAATGACTCATCCAGCAACTCTGGAGAAATACAAACACCAGCAGGGTTCCCTTTGAACGCTTGAGTTGTAAATGAATCTACTTGGTATATCTCTAAGTCCACAATGATTCCTTGTGCCGACATGATTTATATATTGTTCACCACAATAAGCACAAACACTCTGTGCCACAAGTCATTAGCCGTGACTTTATCGATACTTTTCAATAAAGAACAGAATACTAAACAAATAGTTATAGAACACCTTATGGTTAAAAAGAAAGACAATGAACCAGAGATAAGCTTGAGAAGCATACCAAATGACAAACGCTATCTAACTCTTTGTACTGAATTAATAAATCTTGGGTTATGTCTCTTTTATCTCTTAGTCTCAAAGATGAGCACTAGTGATTCGCATGCAATGCATTAGGTTGTACTAAAATAAGAAGCGTAAATTTGAAGCATGTCGCAATTTTTGGGCTACGATTTAGTTAAGCAAGACAGGAAAGGAATCCGTCAGTGAAAGCATTTTATGTTTCAGTTCTAGCGTCATCATCCTTTTTAGCTAGCACCGCCTACAGCCAACAGAATGAAATCTATCTCTACAACTGGGATGAGTTTCTGTCTGACAGTGTGATTGAGAAACTCAACGATACCTACGGGATTTCTCTCAAGCAGCAATATTTTTCTAACGAGTCCATTCGTGATGAAGTGCTATTGAGTGAACGACGAGGTGCGTTTGAATTGGTTGTCATTGAAAGTATGAAACTGAAAGCACTGGCTAAGCAGAACTTATTCCACAACCTGGGTGACTTACAGCAATCCCTTTCAAGTAACTTTGACTCAAGATGGGTGGACGGATGTGGCGAATATGGCATCCCCTACGCTTGGGGGACATCCGGCATCTTATATCGAAGCGGAAAAGTTGAGACGCCCAAGTCTTGGGGTGCCCTTTTAGATCCTGAAACCAAAACCAGCGGTCGAATCAGCATGTATTATGAACCCACTGATTTGGTGAGTGCTGCGCTGCTGATGAATCAATTTGAGCCATTTACCAACAACGAACAAGAACTCCGAGTCGCTTACAAAACGCTACAAGCACAGAAGCCTCACCTTGAAAGTAATGAATACGTTGTCGATTATATTCGTCACCCCGAACACTTAGCCAACATCGACCTCGCCTACGGGTACTCTGGCGACAGCTACATACTGAATGACATCGACCCAGATCCAACATGGGCTTACATCGTTCCTGAAGAAGGGACAACGTTGTGGCTAGAGTGTATTGCGGCAATCAACAACGGTGAATTATCTCAACAAGCCACCACGATTTTATCTTTCTTATCACAGCCTGAAATCGCCGCTCAAAACGCCATGGATTCTTGGTTTGCGACACCCAACTCAAAAGCAAGAGCGCTCACTTCTCAAGAATATCAAAACGATCCTGAGCTTTTTCCTAACCAAGAGGTACTAGAACGTAGTTATCTATATCAGCCACTTGAACTCAACAGTATTCAAATTCGTAACCGTATCGTCGATAGTTTGAGATAGTCAATGCCAGTACTCAAGAAGCTCTATTTTGTGCTCATGCCAACGCTATTATTTGCATTTACAATAGTGGGGGTTATCACCTACAACTTCGCCTCAAACCATGTGAAGCACATGTATTTAGACGAAGTGCAGTCAGACGTGAATACCGCTTTGGTTGCCGCCGAATATGAACAGCTCGGGCTGTCTCTATTGGTGAAAGATATTGGCTCTTCGCTGCAATTCTTGCGTTATATTCAAAACCCGAGCGACTACACCACCCTATCTTTGTTGGAAAAACGCGTACTTCAGGTTTTAAACCAAAACCTCGTGAATCAATTTGGCCAGCGCAATATTTACATCGTTGACCCTCAGTTCAATCTTACACTCTCGACCTTACGCGCTGACCCATTCGAAGGACTAAAGATCCCCGACAACATCTACGAGCGCGTGTTCGACATTTATACCGCCTTAATCAAACGCGATGAGCTTTCTCATCAGGGCTTCTCTTATGTTTCCATCAGTGGCGAACTCAGATATGCCTATGTCGCGGCTATCGACCCTTATTTACTTCCTCAAGACAAACGCGCGAATGACAGTCAGAATCGATATATGTTGATTGCTGATGGCCCACTTAAACAGCTTTCGAGCTTACTGATCAAGTACAACGATGACGACAACATGCAGCTTTTGATCGAACCAACGGAAGAAGAAGACAGCATTGAAAATACCCAGTTCGTTATCAAGTCATTTGAACAAGGCAAAGAAAGCATCAAGGTTCAAATGACCAGCCGTCATCTACTCGCTCAGGTCAACATTCGAGAACAGAAATTCAACCAAGAGAAAAGCATCATTGCTCAGCAAACCTTCTTTGGTTGTTTAACGACGCTGTTTATTATCATGCTGATCGTCCATATGGTCGTTCGCTACCAATTGGTGAGCCCACTAAAAGATCTATTGCACGAAATCTCCATCGGAGGGCTAAAACTTAGGTACTTCAAGCGCTCATCCGGGCAAAGTGAAATTGATGGCCTTAAGAACGCCTATATCGACTCCTTAACCGAGCTAAAATTCGAAGCTGAATTCGACCAACTCACTAAGCTTGCTAACCGACGTTCCTTCATTCGACACCTCGATGTTCGCTTAAAAAGCTCAGTAAGCCCGTATTGTTATCTCGTCTGCTGGGACATCATCGATTTCAGAAAAATCAATGATTTGTATGGTGCGAAAGTGGGTGATAACGTATTGGTCAGCCTAGCTAAAGCACTGAGAGAGACATTACAAAACCAGCAATCGTCTTTAGGGTTTAGTTGCAGTGACTATTCTTTGGCAAGGCTTGGTGGAAACCAATTCATTGCCATCCTAGAAATCGCCCCACACCAATCCATCAACGAAGAAATTGAGAACATTAATAACACCCTGACTGGCACAAACTTCCTTGATTACTATGGTTTCAGGCTCTCTATTGCAACGGGTGTACTACCTGTCGACACCCCAAAATTTGAAGAGATCTGGCACCGCTGCATTGATGAAATGCTGATAAATGCCAAGGCGCACAGTGATGGAGAGAGTCGAATCGTTTATGGCGAAGAATTACTGCATACCTTCGAAAGACACGATGCGCTTGAGAAAAGGCTACTGGAGTGTTGTGAGAGTGACAATTTTGAGCTGCGCTTTATGCCGATCTTCAACGCTAAGACGCTTCATATTGATGGTGCAGAATGTCTGATTCGCTGTCCTGCCCTGTTTGATATAAACGCAGGGCCTGAAGAGTTCATCCCAGTTGCAGAGAAAAGTAACTTAATCTCTCGAATCGATATGTGGGTAATTGCGACGGCCATCAAGTGCTATAAAGAGCTCTCTGAGATCCACAATTACGAAGGCACCTTATCGATTAATATCTCCGCGATGGAGCTTTATAATCGCAATTTCGCCGACAATATTCGAAAAGTGATCGAGCGATATCAAGTGCCTGCTGGCAACATCATCATTGAGATCACTGAAACCAGTTATGTGAAAAGCACCAAGCTGACGGTGCAGACCATTGAAAGCATCAGAAGCTTGGGTTTAAAGGTATCACTGGACGACTTCGGGACTGGCTATACTGCCTTTAATCAGCTGCTTCACTACCCTGTTGATGAGCTTAAAATAGATAAGAGCTTTATCGACAAAATTGTAGACGACAAGGCCGATCGTAGAATGGTCGACTCAATGGTTAACCTTGGGCACTCCTGTAACACCTTGGTGGTCGGCGAAGGCGTCGAATCTATTGAGCAGTACCAGTATTTGAGAGAAGCCAACTGTGACTTGATACAGGGCTACCTGTTCAGCGAACCGTTGACCTACATTCAATTCATCGAGTTCATCCGCGATCACAACCCACAAACGATTCTGGATCAGACAACATCACTAAGCGACGATGATTCTAACGAAAGAATTGTGGCTCTAAACCAGAAGAAATAGGCGATATTCTTGCCTTTCTTTTGAGCCACCAGCCTCGCTTATGACGCTTTCCCTAAAACTCGTCACCTATCTACAGCTCAACAGCACAAGCCCCGCTCGCCATGAGTCTCGATTTCCTCTAGTCTAAATTTCCACAAAACTCAGCAACGCTTAAAAACATCAAGCTTTAATATCCATCAATATAAATGTAGATGGTTCGAAGGCAAATTATATGGAGCTCGTTTGCCGAAAGAGATTACTTGAAGCGAGGCCATATAAAGCGAAGGAGCTTAACCATTTAAGTAGGATCGGGTTGTGAGCATTAAAAATCTGAGGTTAAACGGATTGGAATGAGAGAAGGTTCTAAAGAAAAGCTCGCGAGAGCGAGCCTTAGCCTTGTATCGTAGTAAGTAGCTCCATCATATCCTTTGAGCTTATATTCTTCTTGTGACGTACGACAGCGTCTATCATGAGCTCTAAATTGCCCGCCGAGATGTAATCACTCAACACTTCATTAAACTTCTCATGAATCTCATCACTCGCGTACAAATGCTCGGGGATGAAGAACAAGAATTGGCTACCGCTGCTTCGGAATGAAATCGTGCTATCTGGGATCTTAGACGTGAGCGATTTCGCCGCTGAACTCACCACTAAGTCTCCGTATTCAGGGCCATATTTCTGGTTAATTTCACTTAGATTTCTGATTCGTACAAAGTACAAATCAAAGTTGTTGTCTTTGGGGTAATTGTTTTTCACAAACTTCATTAAAGAAACACGGTTTCGAAAGCCAGTAATGAAGTCTGTCGTGTAAAGCTTTCTTTTGATTGAGAAATCGACGTAAAAAATCGCACCTGTCACAAGCAGTAGCAACACCAGAAATACACTGCTTATCCGATGCATCATCACCAACTTGTCGACCATTGTGGTATTTTCTTCAATAACCGGGCTTTGGAGTCGAAACTTTTCGTTAATAAAATCGACCAGTGTGTTGTAGCAGATATCAATTTTCTTCTGCAGTGATTCTTTAGGCAAGGCGCCTTGATTCACCAACTTAATTGAGGATTCTAACGACTTAAACTTGTCAAATTCAGCCGTAAAATAAGGTTTGAAGTTAGCTGAGCGAATGAAATTGGAAGACTCAGTGCTATTAATCAGAATATCAAATCGGCTCCACGTAATATCATAAGCTAACCACAGTTCGTCATAATTGATCTTATCTGAGCGACTGACCATTAAGAAATTGGCGTACTCCTTTACCAACTGAAAAACAAACCATGTCGCCTCATTTTGACGGCTAGAAAAACTCTTATTGATATCGTTAATTCGGGTAACACTATAAATATTTACGGTCAGAACAATCGCCGCCAAAGCTAGCACGACGACTTTAATCACAGCCAGTGACAACAGCTTTTTCATAGAGAACCTCTATAGGTGGATATCGCGTATCTGCCAGATCATCTTGGCATGAAAGTCTGTGTTATCAATGTCTGGGCGAGTCGACAATGGGTAGATCAACCAATAAGGTCCCTTGTCTCTCACCGACATAAACTCACCATTTAGCTTTATCGCAATAATAGGCTGATAGTCATAAAAATCTTCCTTTGGCACTGCAACTTTATAATCGTTTAACGCGACAAAGGTGACCTGAGCTGACACAGGTAAATCCATGCTTTCAAGTACCGCGAGTAACGTAACCCCGCTATACACGGATTCTCCATCGACCCAAGGTAAGGTGGTAGATATTTCTTGTTGAGGGAGCGACAACAATTGCTCTCGGCTGAACTCATGCTTTTGCCCTAAATGGTCGAATACCGTTAATTCTGACGCAGCAAAAATAGAAAATGAACAGAATGAAAATATCAAAAGAAGTGCAGTTCTCATTTTTAACTCCATTTAAAAAAGGTCATTAAATTGAGTCTAGTCGATATTATTCATTTGACTTAACTAGGGCGTGTTGATCTTTCGAGCTGACTTTTGCAGCGAGTTGCTGGGTATTTATACAAGGCAGAGGCGTCGATGTGTAGCTAGCCTACATGAGAAGCCGATAACGAAGTAGAAATGACCAGCAAATGCTGCCCAAAGGGTTCGGCTAAAAGCGTTTTACTCTTTGTTGAGGGAGATTTGCTTAGAATGACTAGGCTACATCCCCCTCGCCGCGATTAAACCGCTTTTATCTCGAACAAAATTTAACCGCGAAAGGTCAACACGCCCTAACCATGATCTAATTTGTTCAATCACCTCAGCCCCACAATACGCGCTCCAAAAATCCATCAATAGAAACGCGACAAATAAAAACACCGTGTTTTAAGTACAAGGAGTAATCCAATTCCTCTTGTGAATACGTAGTGACCAATAAAATTGACAATAAAAATGAGTCTGTAGGTAGCGAGAATGCCTGTCGCTGCATAACCTTTAATCGTACGTAAGCAGTTTTAAGCGCTTTTTAAACTGGTATTAGTCGTTTGAAGTCCACCAGCTTACATACGTTGCGCTCTAAAAAAGATTTACTCACTTCATAATCAAGGGAATCGATAATGAGTTTAAATAAGCGAAGATTTAACCCCATGACGGCACTTTCTACCTTAGTAATGACGCTGGTCATGTTTCCTGTTTCTGCTGACGTTAACAAAGAGCAATTCGAATTGGGTAAGCAGAAAGCCAAGGTGTGTATGACTTGTCATGGCGTTGATGGTATCTCAACACAAGATCCCTACCCGAACCTTCGCGGTCAAAAAGTGGGATACCTGATCTCGTCACTGAAAGATTATCAGACACGTGAAAGAACCAGTGGTTTGGCGATTCTCATGCAGCAACAGGCCGACACGCTTTCAGACCAAGATATCCGTGATATTTCCTATTTCTATTCAATGCTGGGCAATGATTCAAGCTCGCTCGGCGATTCAAACGAAGTCAGCGAATAAAATTCAGTCAGCGGTTCAAAACCTCTAGGCAAGGAGCCTTGTTATGGAACAAGTGACAACGCAATACAGCATTAAGGTCGTGAAGTACTTCATCGTCGCATCCTTAGTGTGGGCGATTGTAGGTATGATCATCGGCGTGATTCTCGCCGCGCAATTATATTGGCCAGTCTTAAACTTCGATTCCCAATATTTCCAATTTGGTCGACTGCGCCCGCTACATACCTCTGGTGTGATATACGGCTTCGTCGTAAATATTTTAATGGGTACTTCTTTGTATATAGCCCAGCGAACTGGCCACTGTGATTTGTTCAACAAAAGCCTTTCATGGATGGTGTTTTGGGGCTGGCAATTCATTCTGTTACTTGCGGTCATTTCCCTCCCCGCAGGCCACACCACCTCAAAAGAGTATGCAGAGCTTGAATGGCCAATCGACTTAATGATTGTGCTGGTTTGGGTGCTTTATGCGGTGTTGTTCTTTGGCACGCTTGCTAAGCGGAAGGTCAGCCATATCTTCGTGGCAAACTGGTTCTTTGCTGCTTTCATCATCGTCGTTGCCATGATTTTCATCGTCAACAACCTTGCGATACCAGTTTTAGCGATGAAGTCTTACTCTGTATTTGCGGGCGCTCAAGATGCGATCGTTCAGTGGTGGTGGGGACATAATGCCGTCGGCTTCCTACTGACTGCGGGTATCATTGGTATGAATTACTATTTCATACCTAAAGCGGCGGATAGACCTATCTATTCATACCGCTTGTCTGTGATCCATTTCTGGGGTTTGGTCGGCTTCTACACATGGGCCGGGACACACCATCTCGTTTACTCTTCCGTTCCGATCTGGATTCAGAATATCGGCATCGTAATGTCGCTGATCCTTTGGCTCCCTTCGTGGGCCGGTGCATTCAATAGCGCAATGACGCTGCTTCAAAACAAAGAAAAGCTGAAGTCCGACTACATTCTTTTATTCTTTTTCTCAGCGATTCTTTACTACTGCTTGGCGACATTCGAAGGTCCGCTGCTTGCCATCCGCTGGTTCAACATGGTCGCACATAACACCGAATGGATTATCGGTCACGTACATTCCGCAGCACTTGGCTGGGTTGGGATGTCAGGGATAGCGGTCTTTTACTACTTCATTCCACGCTTGTGGGGCCAAACCGCTCTTTGGTCGCCACGGCTAATTAAATGGCACTTCTGGCTCGCCCATGCCGGCGTCGCTCTCTATGCGATAGCACTTTGGGTCGCAGGCATCGGTGAAGGTTATATGTGGCTCGCTCAAAATGAAAACGGCGAACTGATTTACAGTTTTGTAGAGGCAATGGACTTCAAAGCACCTTGGTTGTTCTTACGATTCTTTGGTGGCGCGCTGTTCGTCCTCGGATTGTTCTTAATGGCGTTCAACTTGTACAAAACGGTTCGTATGCCCGCCGTACACGACGCTAAACACACCGTTAATGAGGGGGCTTAAATGATGAGTAAAGACTTTACACATTCAATCGTCATTTTGATTTTGACTACCGTTGTTGTCGCCTCCTTCTCTTTATTGGTTTGGGTAGTGCCAAGTATCGTCCGTGGAGATGATATAGCCAAAGGCAGCTTAGCGATGCCGCTCACACCTATTGAGTTAGCAGGGCGAGACATATACATCAGTGAAGGCTGCCATGTTTGTCACACTCAAATGGTTCGTCCTCTCGAACCAGAAGTGAAACGTAATGGTCGCCCGAATAAAGAAGCGGATGATATCTATGAGTTTCCTAACTTGTGGGGTTCAAAACGTACGGGTCCTGACCTAACAAACCTAGGCCGAAAATATTCTGACCAATGGCATGTCATTCACCTCGTGAACCCGCGCAGAGTTGTACCTACCTCTATAATGCCCTCTTACCCGTGGTTATTTGAGCAAACGCTAACTGGGGATGATATCAGCGCCAAAATGGAAGCCTTACGTACGTTAGGCGTGCCTTATACCGACAAAGAGATTGGCGATGCGAGATTGCAAATAAGAGGTAAAACCAAAGGTGAAGCGCTAATTCGTTACCTGCAAAGCCTTGGTAAAGATACGTCACAGGAGGTATCACAATGAGCACTTTTTGGAATTTATGGGCGGTACTATTAACCTTAATATTCTTTGTTCTGATGGTATCGGTTGTCGTTAAATATTGGCGAAGCAATCACAAGGCCGATCATGACCACACCATCGGCACCTTTGATGGCATTGAAGAGAAAGACGCACCACCACCTAAACTGCTCTTTGTCAGTTATGCGGTCGCGTTCTTACTCTCTGCAGGTTACTTGGTGCTCTACCCCGGACTTGGTGAATGGGAAGGCTTGGTCGATTGGGAACAGAGCGATGATAAGCTCAGTTCACCATCCACCACTCTCAATGAGCAATTTGCACAAACCAGTGAAACCACGTTAGAGGGATTAGCTGCCATTCCTGAGATCGTTAACAGCGGTCAAATCCTGTTTCAAACTCACTGTGCAGCGTGTCACCGAGACAATGCACAAGGCCAGAAACACTTCCCTAACCTTATCGACCAAGACTGGTTATACGGCGGCAGTGATGAGGCTGTGATCCATTCCATTGTCAAAGGGCGAAATGGTGCGATGCCAGGATGGAGCGAAATCATGCGTCCTGATGAAGTGGCAAAGGTTTCTTACTATTTAGCGTCTCTTAACCAGCGTCATACCGATGTGCCTGAGGTTAAAGTCGAACTCGGTAAAACCTTATTCGTCAAATATTGCTCGTCTTGTCATGCCGATGGTACGGTCGCCAACCCGGCGATTGGGGTACCCGACCTTTCCGATGATACTTGGCTACACGGCGGCAGTATTGAAGAGATTCAACACACCATAAATTATGGTTTGAACAATCTTATGCCCGCATTTGATAGTCAACTGACCGAAAACGAGATACTCGCACTCGGCGCCTACATTCGACATGCAGGTGAAGTTGAACAACAAAAACTGGCCAGCCTGAAAGCAGAATCTGTTGAACGCGGGGAATACTTAGCGCATGCCGGTGACTGCGTGGCTTGTCACAGTGCAGAAGGTGGTGAACCCTTTGCTGGCGGCTTACCGTTCGTGACCCCTTTCGGCACCGTGTATTCAACCAATATTACGCCTCATACTACCGAAGGTATCGGGACCTATGACTTTGATGATTTCAGAGCTGCGCTAGTCGATGGTAAAGGTAAGAACGGTTACTTGTACCCTGCAATGCCCTACACCTCTTATCAATATCTGACTGACCAAGACATGGTCGACTTGTGGGAATACATGCAGTCGATTACCGCTGTCCCTCGACGCAATGACGACAACAGCATGATGTTCCCATCGAATATTCGCCTAGGGCTGCTTGGCTGGAATATTGTGTTCATGGACACCGACCCAGTCGATTATCAAGTGCCAGAGGAACTCACAGACAAGGTCGATAATGTTGAGAAATGGCAACAAGGTAAATACTGGGTTGCGGGTCTTGGTCACTGTTCTGAGTGCCACACACCAAGAAATATTGCCCAAGCCCTGATACCAGAACGTATTTTCCAAGGTAACTTGATTGATGGTTGGAATGCGCCTGATATCACAGCCAATGAGCTTTATATCGATGGTTGGGATGAAGCAACACTCACCGACTTCTTACACACAGGTCATTCTGACAAAGGCACCGCTTTTGCAGGGATGGCAGATGTAGTGAAAAACAGCCTGAGTTTGATGACTCGTGAAGATATCGAGTCAATGTCCTACTACTTGCTGAGCGGTGACATCAACAATACCATTAGCAGCGATGCCGTGCCGTTGCAGCCTAAAGGATTTGATGAAGAGTCTTATGCAGCTGAAATCTACACCACTTATCGTCAGACGTGTGGAGCATGTCATGGAGACGACGGTAAAGGACGCGATCCTATCGCCCCTACTCTGTTGAATAACGGCATCATCATGCACAGTGATCCATTCAACACCATTGCAGTAACGGTGCGCGGTCTACAACCGACCTATCTCGACAAGGATAGAAACTTCATGCCAATGGCAAGCTTTGAAGATGTGCTATCGGATCAGAGGTTGGCTGAGTTGATCACCTTCGTACGATTGCACCTTGGAGACAGGCAAGAGCCGGTAACCGCAGAGCATGTTCGAGAAGTAAGAGAGACGCTTGAAGCCGCTGGTTATGCAGGTGGCTTACATACCACGCCAGACATGTATGACCGTAGAGATAACACCATCAACATCAGATAACAGACACTTCATTTAGACAGTGAATTGCAATAAACCAAAGGAGGTCAATGTGCCTCCTTTCTTTTTCGACCGTCATTTTCACCCTTGCTCATACAACACAATTATAACTAACTGATTACACAATTAAGCAGGTCTGCACATAATGCGATCAATCTCGCAGAACAAAGATGACACCAAGTGCATAATGTGCAAAATTTTTTAAAGATGTACGAAGGACAGATATGGATACAACTACACTCATCTACGATACGTTGGAAGGCCTGTCGAGCGCAAAGCCACAGCAACACGCTCAAATCCGCCAAAATCTATATAACCAATTAGATTTATCATTTGAGAAGCAGTTGGCTTTGTATTCATCAGTTCTTGGTCCAGCGAGTGCTGGTAGATTGACCGATTTGGATAGTGCAGTCATGTCTGCACGCAAGATTGTTGGTTTAGAAAACAGCTAATTTAGCTTCAACCTATCTCCATTTTAACGCTGCCATTGTGCAGCGTTTTTTTGTGCAAGCTATTAACGATAAGTACGACTATTAACGATAAATGCAGCTGTTTTCGATAAGCATGACTCTTTACGATAAGTGCAAGTCGCTGCAATTTTCAAGTTGCTCGCATTCTCATTTGGTTAATCTTATGTTCCATTTTTAACAGGTGTGTAACCTCAATAATGGCGCTAATGTTAGTAGCACGTTAACCACACATCGGATGGAAGAATCATGAGAGTACTTATTGAATATACACAGACAGGCAAATATCGTGACCATGTGTGGGAAGCACTAACGATTCGTTCAAAAGGCGAAATTCAAGCTGTGACTCCCTCTTATGCGGCCCAGCTTATCGAACAAAACCGCGCCAGCTTATCGACCACTGAAAATCAAGATATCGTCATCCAACCTTAATGGCTTCAAGGGCTACCCCTCCTAGTTCCTTAAATCGAATAGTTCGATGACATAAAAAAACGCTGCACGGATGCAGCGTTTTCTTGTTTCTAGGCTATCTTACTTTTAACGTAAATAGCTTGATTACTTTGGCAGGTTTTCCAACGCTTCAACCATCGTCATCAATTTATCGACAATTCTTTCGCCGTCTACTCGCAAGCCATTGTGTTCATATTCATTGGTGATCCACGCTTTCGAGTTAGGAATGTTCGCCAGTGTTTCACGGCTGTAAACCAACTCAACGTACATGTCATCTGCATAAACCGCACACGCCATTGGCACTGTATTCTTGCTCAACTGCTCTGCGTTGTACAAAGTGCCCCAGTCCGATTTTTCAGCCAACATGTTCGCTGCTTCACGCAGTGGCTTCAGCGTTTCTAGTTGATCGAACATCCATGGGTAAACCATCTCACCAGTAAACCAGAACTCATTGCCCGATTGGTAGTTGAAGTGCGGGTAATGCTCACGTACTCGATGTGCCGACCAGTTAGACGCTGTACCTTGGCAGTAGATCGATTCATGAAGAATCGCGTAGATAGGATTCGTTAGGTAGCCCTGCTCTTGTTGCATTTGATTTAGGAAGCTGTAGCTCAACTGCTTGTTACCGTTCACTTCAACAAACGCACTCTCTAGTGTGAAGTACATAGGAAGGTTTGCTTCACCGCCGCCAAGGTTAATACCAATCAACTGGAACTGTTCAACCGTAAACACCTGACCATTTGGCAGTCTCACGTCGTTGTTAAGTAGGTAATCAGAGATCTCACGACAAATAGCTTGCGCTTGCGGGAACTGAGCAAAGAAGGCTTTGTTTTTGTCTTCTACACGCTTGTAGGTCGCACGATACACATCGTCAGCTTCGCGTTCGATAGAAGGTATACCGCCCGTGACATAACAGCGCTTTAGGCTTTGTGGGAACAACGACAAGTAGCTCAATGTGCAGAAGCCACCAAAGCTCTGGCCAATCGTCGACCACTGTTTAACACCGAACTGCTCACGAATCGCTTCCGCGTCACGAACGATGTTATCGGCTCTGAAATGCGTTAGGTATTCAGCTTGCTGCTCTGGATTTAGGTGCGCCAAGGTTTCATGGCTGATCACCGTGCTGTTGCCTGTACCACGTTGATCAAGAAGCAGAACGCGGTAGTTTTGCAGTGCACGCTTTAGCCAACCTGATTGGCCGCTCACTCGTGGAGAAGGAAAACCTGGGCCGCCTTGAAAGTAGATCAACCACGGCAGTTCTTGCGCATCTTTAGCGAGATCAACCAGTTCACGTGCGAAGACCTGGATCTGTTGTCCATCTTTTGCTTGGTAATCGAGTGGCAACTCAAAAGAGTGCTGACGATATAGGGTGGTTCCATCAATAAAGTTAGCTTGCACGCTTCATTCCTTTTTTATCTGATTCTAATGTCATCGGTACGAATAAAAACGGCGCCCGTTGGCACCTTTAGTTAGCAAGATACGCATAGTGGCTTGTAAAAGAAACCGTTTGTTTAACATGATTGTGAAGGTGCTTCATCTAATTGCTTAATTTACCTTCAACGCGTAACAACTTGTGTCAAAACAAAAGATTTAAGGTGTGTTCTATTGAGAGCAAGAATAGAAATGCGGCACAAATAAAAAGAGCTTAACGAGGTGAGGATACGTTAAGCTCTTTGGTTTTATCTATTGTAGGTGATGCTTATAGGTTCAATAAGCTCAGGTTTTATCGGCTCAGTTTCTATAAGCCAAAGATCTATAAACTAATGCTCTATAAACTTAGTTTCTATAACTTATAGCTAAGAAGCTTCTAGCTCACCTGCACCTTGAATTGAACGTTGGCTGTTTTCAACAAGGATAGCCGTCGCTGTTTCTTTCAACGCGCCCCACTCTCCATCGTCAACTTCAATGCCCTCGTTCCACGCCTTCTCTTGAGTTTTAAAAAGCGCTTCCGATTCAATGTGTGTTTGGTAGCCATCTGACAAACGTTCGATATCGAAATCCTGGACGGAAAGCTCGATGGTCATATTGTGGATATGATCGTCCGATGCCAGAGGCAAATCTGATAAAAACAGTTCTGGTGCAACGCAACCACGGTTGAGCACATACAAAGTGCTCTTAGGGTTAGAGCCATTGTCCCAACGTGCAGTACACGCGATGCCTTTCGCGGCCAGTTTCACAAGCTCGCTGTACGCTAGCCAGCGGTTATGACAGTTGTTGAGCTCAATTTTCAGCGTCTTCTTGCCGACCATTTTTTCAATCGCGTAATCCATCACCACTGGAAGGTGACACGCCAAACTTGCCTTGTGAAGGTCCACTTCAACCGTGTTGTCACTAAGCACTTGAATGTCCACTGGGCAATCGTCTTCTAGCCCAATGAAGTTGCTCGCATTGTTAAAATGACGAACACCATCCAAACCCACCATTTGTAAATCTGCCACCATGTTCGCTATCACATCGGCTTCACCACATGTACGACGCATACCCAGAAAGGCTTTATTGACGGCCGCTACCAGTTCATTGTGAGAAACGATCATAACGATTTACCTCCATGTTGAGCGTTGATATGTGTAGTAGCTTTTTGTGAGTCAGCGATCTCCGCTTCACTTGGTAAGACTGGGAACACCCATTCGTCCTGATGAATTTCATCAAGCAGTGGTGCACCTTGGAAAAACGTCACTCGTACCCAACGGTCTGAGCGAGGATCAAACTTAGTCGCACCAAACATCGCAAGCTTGCAACGCAATAAGTGCATTGGTGGCGAATCTTGGTGCAGCACATTCATTTGAATGTCGCCCATCGCTTTGTTGCCTAGCGTCCATACACGACGTGCAATAGCACGATGCTGTGGCTGTTTAACAAGGAACTCAGCCAATGAAAGCTCTGGCGCGAATTGCAATAAAGCATGGTACAAACGGTAAGCTTGACGACCTATATCCAACGGCAGTTCACGTTCTTCACCTAGCTCCTCGCCTCGCACTCCAAGCCTTGGTTCTTCTTTGTCTTGAGAGCGATACCAGAACCAGTAGTTGTTCTCTGCTTTGGTAAAGTCGGTCGTGATCGCCCAGCGGTACTTTTCTTCTAATACAACCAACAGATCTTGAATCTTTTTGCCACTAGGAAGCGACAGTGTTTCGCTGCAATTCATTTGCTCTTGATGGGCGTCCACTAATTCTGGGTACAATTCCATCAAGCATGAGATAAGGATTTCTTGGGCTTCCATACTCATGTGCTTAGATTGTTCAACTAACTGCGCCCATGTATCACATTGGCTGACAGACTCTTCTAGCGATTGCTCTGCGTGTTTCAACTCATCCACAGCGGCTTTGTTTAGCGCTTGCTGGTTTTCATTGATGGTAACGACTTGTTCTAAATGACAAATCGCTTTTTTAACTAATGTACGTAGTGGCTCAATCAATGCCGTATCCGTGTGATTAGCTAATACGTCAGCTAATGCATGTTCACGAGTAGTCATCCATTGATCGACAATACTTGGGTGGTTAATCAGATATGGCGCCATGCCTAAACCTGTGGCATTACCCACACCTAGGTAGCGTTGTAAGCCTCTGTGCAAGGTAATCGCTTGTTCACCGCCTTGTTGCTCCGCTAGATAATGAACCCAATCTAGGCTGAACTCACGCAACATATAAACAGCACACATTTGAGCACTGAACGATTGATTAAAATCGGGATTCTTTTCCAAGATTTTAAAGTCAGCAATACCAAACTTACCATTACCATAAACCGCTGTGGTTCGTAGGATGTAGCCCACTTCAGCTAGCTCTTTTGGCGTTGGTTGAACACCTTTAGCCAAGTGACTAACGATATGTTCAAACACACGTACACTTTTGTTGGCACGCGCTAAAACAAGCACATTGTTAGGGTTACGGCCTGCTTCTTGTAGCGGTACATTCGCACGAAGTCTCTCAAGTAGGGTGACATCAACATCACCAAGAACAAGAGCAAACGTTACGTCCCACTTTTCAGCAATTACACGGTCATTTCTTTCGTCGTCTGCAATCTCATCGCAGAAAACAACCAAATGATAAACATGCTCTGGCGTCTCTAGCTTATAGATAACATGACCAAAACCTTGAGCGTCTAGTTGCCACTCATGCTTAGTCACTTTCCATTGCTGTTGTGCCATTTTACGAATCAGAGTTCTTACGAAGCTGATTCGTGTTTGGTGCATAGCACCCAATCTTTCCGGTGCCATGACGACCGTTGCGTCACGTAGTGCTGATTCAGTGTAGGTAGAACGATGTGCATCCATTTTGCTCACCACCTTTGTAGTTATAAGGGTTTTGCTAGCCATTCAGAACCGATCGTTGCCGTCATTTGAAGCATTGTTGCGACAGTATGTTGGTTAGCTTTCACGTTTCTAATCGTTACTGATGTTATCGAGGCAAGCGAACTCGCCCCTTATTATTTGTCCTGACTAGGTCTCTTCACCTAAATAGTTGCCGTCCGATGTATCTTCACCAGTACGGTTTTTACTCTTCCTTTCGGAGTTTTTGCGTCAGCCTTCTTTCGAAGGCTGATTTGTTGCTTGTTAAATCAATATCTTTAAAGTGCTGTCTCTTTATAAACCTTGGTCTTTCGCCATCTTGATTGCGATTTGAGGCGCATTCCAAAGTGATGGCAACAAGATTAAGGACACCGGTACCGCTGTGATAACAATGAAGGATTGCAGCGCTGAGATACCGCCAGAACCTAGGGAAATCAGAATTAACGCTGTTACCCCCATCATCACACCCCAGAAGGTACGAATAATTGCATTTGGCTCTGTCTCACCACTGATCACCACACTGATGGTGTAAGTCATTGAGTCACCGGTCGTTACGATGAAGATCGTAGTTAAGATCAAGAACAAAATAGAGATAAGCATTGGCAACGGCAGCTGTTGCGTTACCGCCAGTAGCGCGCCTGGTAAGTTAAAGCCTTCAAACGCTTTACTTACGCTGCCTGGGTCTGCGATTTCGAACGCAAGGCCAGAACCACCAACAATCGTGAACCAGAAGCAAGTAACAAACGGTGCGATAAGACTAATGGTTGATACCAATTGGCGAATACTACGGCCACGTGAGATACGAGCGATGAAGATTGCCATCATTGGGCCGTAACCTAGGAACCAACCCCAGAAGAATACTGTCCACCAGCTCAACCAACCTTCGTCACCACGGTAAGTCGCCATTGGGATGAAGTTATCAATCATGCTACCTACACCTTGAATGTAGCCATTGAAGATGAAGTTTGTTGGGCCGAAGATAAGGATGTAGACCATCAATGCCATTGCCAAAATTACGTTGTAACGGCTTAGCATTTGCATTCCGCGGTTAAGACCACTTAATGCCGATAATGTGTATAGAACGATAGCGAATAAGATGATGATCAGCTGCGTCGTGAACCCATCTGGAATATCAAACAGTGCGTTCAGTGCGTAGCTCACTTGTAAGCCTAAGAAGCCGATAGGACCAATGGTGCCCGCCGCTACTGCGACAATACAACATGCATCAATCAGTGCGCCTGTGTGACCTTTCAGTGCACGCTCACCCAACACTGGGTAAAGCAGAATACGAGGTTTAAGCGGCAAGCCTTTGTCGTAGTGAAGGTGCATAACCACGATAGACGTTAAGCTACCTACAATCGCCCATGCTAAGAAACCCCAGTGCATGAAGGATTGCGATAAAGCATTCACCGCGCCTTGCTGTGCATTTTCTTGTGCGCCGTACAATGGTGGTGGACTAACGTAGTGAGCAATAGGCTCTGCTGCGGCCCAAAATACACCGCCACCTGCCAGTAGCGTACAAAAGATGATCGCCATCCAACGGAAGCCGTCCATTTCAGGTTTAGCGATGCCGCCCAGAATAACCTTGCCTGTTCGCCCTGCCGCCAAGCCAAGACCAATAAGAAAAGTCAGAAGAAGAAGCATTTGCCAGTAAGGACCGAATACTTTTACAGACCATGCAAAACCCGTATTTACTAGGCTTGATAACAGCTCGCCATCAAATAGAGCAAGTGCCACGAACAGAGCGATAAAACCGCCGCTGTACCAAAGTGCTGGGTTGGATAGCCCTAATTTGTCTGACGTAGACTCAGACTCGTTTGTGTTGCTTTTTGCATTAATTGTTGTGTGTGCTTGACCCGCATTTAAGCTAGAAGATTTCACGCTATTGGTTAAATCAGACATACTCTGACTCCAGAGGTTTCTTTGCAGCTGTCATTTGAATGATGACTACAAGGGTGTATTTAACACCTGCCCTATTGTTTTTTGTGTTGGGCAGGCTAATCCATGTTTGGGTTACCGCGTTGCGAAATAGACCGTTGTTCCTTTTGAATAGTGAATTTGATTGAAGCAGTACTCGCTAAGTGAACGTGTTTAGAAGACTGCTCATTAGATGCTTATTAGTAAGAATCGCTGCTTAACTTTGGCTTTGAGGCTCTAGGCCATCTTTCAAAAAGTTAAACCAGTTTTCTCCCAAGACTTGCCCAGCTTCAGACTCGCTGAAACCATGACGCATCAATCCGTTATATATGTTTTCCATACCTGCACTACCGCAGAACCAAGGCAACGCATCTGGCCAACCTGAGTTGTTCGCAGAGCCTTCACCGTAGTCCATTGCTTTAGACCAACGACCATTTCTCATCCATTCAAGAACGGCTTGAGGTTGGTTTAAGCATAGGTCACTACCAATACCAAGGTGCTCTACGCCGACCATGTCAGCCGTAGTCGCAACCATTTGGCAGAAGTCTTCCAAGGTACATTGGCTGCCGTTTGGTAAGTGGAATGGGTATAAGCTGAATCCGATTAAGCCGCCGCGTGCGGTTAGAGCTTTAATCACATCATTTGATTTGTTTCGTAGCGCATCATGAGCAAACGTTGGGTTCGCATGGCTGATACAAATAGGACGAGAAGACAAGTCGATTGCTTCAAGTGTAGAGCGCTCGGCACTGTGAGACATGTCGATGATCATGCCCACTCGGTTCATCTCTTCGATGGCTTGTTTACCAAAGCGAGTAATACCGGTGTCGTTCTTCTCGTAGCAACCTGTCGCTAGTAAGCTCTGGTTGTTGTACGTCAGTTGCATGATCAAAAGACCTTGCTTACGCATTACTTCGATAAGACCAATCTCATCGTCGATTGGAGAACAGTTTTGAGCACCAAGGAAAATGCCGACTTTACCAGTCGCTTTTGCAGTCTCAACATCAGCCATTGAGTGAATCGGCATGATAAGGTCTGCGTTCTGCTCGAATCTTAAGTTCCACTCTGCAAAGCGAGATAAGGTTTCACGAGCTGTCTCGTGGTAAACCGCGGTAGCGTGAACTGCTGTAATGCCGCTCGCCTTTAGTGTTTGGAAATATTCTCTGTTCCAATTGCAGTATTGCAATCCATCTATAACAATCCGTTGCTGGTACATAACCACTCCTATTGAAAGCTCAGTGTTCTAGCTCGGTTTTGAAAACACGCTCAAATAACATGTTTTCAAAAATGGGTTAAATCACTTATCTAAGTTCGTTTGCTGCTTTGGTTTGAATGTTGGCCTGACTCTGTGAATCAGGCCAATTCGATAGCTGGATAGCTAGGAAGTTAATATCTTCAGCTATCCAATTGTTATTTAGAAAGTGGATTAGTAAGGACGCTGGTAAGCCGTCTTAACCACTGTGTAGAACTCTTTCGCGTATTGACCTTGCTCACGAGGACCGAAGCTAGACTCTTTACGACCACCAAACGGTACGTGGTAATCCGTGCCTGCTGTTGGAAGGTTCACCATCACACAACCTGTTTGCGCTTGTTGCTTGAACATTGCGCTAGTACGTAGGCTTTGAGTAATGATGCCGCCCGTTAGACCGAAGCGAGTATCATTAGTTGTCGCAATAGCTTCTTCTAGGTCAGCAACACGAATCACGCTTGCCATTGGTGCGAACACTTCTTCTTGGTTCACTTCCCAATCGTTTTTAGTGTTCAAGAACAGCGTTGGAGACATGTAGAAACCTTCGTGTTTCATGCTCAAGCGTTCACCACCAAATGCTAGCTCACCGCCGCTTTGACGTGCTTTCTCAACCCAACCTAGGTTTGCTTCAAGTTGGTTGCCGTCCACAACAGGGCCCATGAACACGCCCTCTTCCAGTGCGTGACCCACTTTCAACTCGCTCATACGTTTGATTAGAGCTTCAACGTATTGGTCGTGAATGCTATCCATAACCACAAGTCGAGAAGACGCTGTACATTTTTGACCAGCACCTGAGAAGGAACCTGCAATCGTTGCATCAACCGCAGTTTGGATATCAGCATCGTCTGCAATAACAAGTGCGTTCTTGCTGCCCATTTCTAGTTGGCAACGAACGAAGTTTGGCGCTGTAGCAGCCGCTACTTTACGACCCGTATCAACAGAACCGGTAAAGCTCACACCGTTCACTTCTTTGGAGTTGATCAGTGCATCACCTACCGTTGAACCGCTACCTAGTACAAGGTTAAACGTACCTGCAGGGATACCTTGGCGGTGGATGATCTCTGTAAGCGCAACCGCACTTGCTGGTGTTAGGTTTGCTGGTTTCCAGATAACGCTGTTACCGAAAGCCAGTGCTGGAGCGATTTTCCAAGCAGCTGTTGCTGTTGGGAAGTTCCAAGGAGAGATGATGCCGATAACGCCTACCGCTTCACGAGTCACTTCTACAGAAACGCCTGGGCGTACTGAATCCGCGTTGTCACCAATTTGACGAAGCACTTCAGCCGCGAAGTATTGGAAGAACTGACCAGCACGGTAAATCTCACCACGGCCTTCAGCAAAAGGCTTACCTTCTTCACGAGAAAGAAGCGTGCCTAGTTCATCACAACGTGCAATCAACTCGTCACCAATCGCTTGAAGTACAGCTTGCTTGCGTTCAATTGGCGTTTTTTCCCACTCTGGTTGAGCGTGCTTCGCCGCTGAAATCGCTTGTTGAACTTGTTCAGCACTTGCTTGTGCGAAGTTACCGATGTTTTCAGAAATATCTGATGGGTTAATGTTCGCAACGGTGCTTACACCCGCTTGCCATTCGCCGCCAATGTAAAGTGCGTTTTCTGCTTGAACATTCTGTAATTGAGTCATCATTCTGTCCTTGTAACGGTTAGGTTGCGGTTGAGTCTGGCAACCATCTGGTTAATTAATAAACTGTTAATATTCAGGTAATTAATTGCTAAAATAAGTCGTACATTTTGTATCTAAAGTGAACCCGATCGCTTGTATCAATAAACCGCTTTAATTCAAAAGAGTTTTGATCCGCAAAGAGCCTTAGTTCACAGTCGAATTATTCAGGTTGAGACGCCGATGCATAAACCACGAACTCGACCAGCATCTCTTCTCTTGCTAACCCTGCAACAACGACCGCTGCACGGTTTGGATAAGGTGCATTGAAGTATTCTCCGTATACGCTGTTTACCGTTTTTAGGTATTCACGGTCTGTCACGTAAATCAGAACTTGCAGCACAGAATCCATCGATTCGCCTGCACACTCCAACGTATGAACAAGGTTGTTAAAAGTCTGACGCGTTTGCGCTTCGATACCGCCTTCTACTACTGCGCCCGTTTCATCAATTGGAATCTGCGCGGTGTATAGAGTGCCGTTATTTACGATTGCCCACTCTAGTGGTGCTTTTGAAGCAAAAAGAGCGGTTTTTACTGGGTGTTTTTTAGTTTGTGCGTTCACGATTCCATCCAACTTTGTAACAACTATGTTTCAAGATGGTTAAATACTGCACCTTGACGACTGATAAATCTAACGGTAAATTTTGTGCATTTGATAAATAAAATCTATCACCTTTCAAAAAGTAAGGTATAGCAAGGGCTAGAGAAGGATCAGTGCCATGAGTATTAAGCTACAACAGTTAAAACATTTTGTTTTAGTGGTCGAAGAAGGCGGATTTCGAGCAGCATCTCACCGAGCAAATCGCTCGCAAGCGGCACTTTCTACATCGATAAAAGAGTTGGAAAAAATACTCGGCCAACCACTGTTTGAAACAGGCAACAAATCCACGCTGACACCTTTTGGAGAAATATGCCTTCCAAAAATCATTCAGTTTCTTAATGTTTACAAAGCGTTAGACAATGACCTACGTGCAGCCGCGGCAGGACAACAAGGAAGAGTTCGAATAGCGAGCGTGCCATCGGTAGCCGCAAAATTAATCCCTAGTGTTTTAGGGGCTTTTTGTGAGCAGTACCCGAATGTAGAAGTGAGTTTGATTGATGATAATGCGGCTGGTGTGGAAGCAAGATTGCTCTCTGGAGAAGTGGATGTTGCCCTCGGAAATAGCTCCCATTTAGAAGAAGAGAGCATCGATTTCACACCACTACTGTCCGATCCTATTGGTGTGGTCTGCCTCAGAGACAACCCTATCGCCTCTCAGTTAGAGGGAATCGAATGGCAAACTTTGTTAAAACAACCCTTCATTCGCAACGGGACGTGTACCCTACTTGACCCAACCCCCGCACGAATGCTCAGCGAACAAGCGCTCTATTCAGTGGAGAACATCACTTCGTTGTTTTCTGTATTAGAACTTGGGATAGGCGTAACCACGTTACCTAAACTGGCCTTCCCTACCAATGAGACTCGCTTGGTGTGGATTCCGTTGATTGACCCGCCGTTACAGCGCCAGATCGGTATTTTTAGATTGTCTGATCGGACGATTTCGCCACAAGCTCAAGCCTTCCACGACTTGTGTATTCAGTACCTAAGTTATGAAGAAGAGTTATAGAGGGAATGTAACTGTGTTCTCTCTCTTATAAAGCCGAGATAGAGTCGCTAACAGAACCGTTAACAGAAGAGCACATCAAGAAATTCCACCTCTAATCCCAATAATTTGACCTTATATTCAGAGCTTTTTGCCCTAAGCTTCAGATTTTTCCAAGCCCTTCAGCTCTTTACATCCATGTTTAGGGCTGAATTACTCCCATAATATTCATCTTAAGCGCCGATTTATTCGCTCCGTAATGCCTGAAAGACGTCAAAAATGACATCGTGACAAACTATTTTTAAAAATAATCACTTCCAGATAGAGAACGCCGTATAGATAAATCACTCAACAAACGAGTGCCTGTATCGCTGGCTAAAAGTGCCTTTCTCCCCTTGTCGGATAGCGTTAAACAATTAACTTAGAAATGAAGCTAAGTGTTTGAATAGTCTTAATTGATAAGATCGCAACTTGCCAAATTAACTCCTTTAGTTTTTATAAAAGACATCTATTTTTACTGAAAATAAAGCATCTAAAATTTTCATGAATAAAGTTATTGAATTATTACTTTCATAAATGAAAAACACATCTTTCAAAAATGGAATTATTGATGTCGATATTTGTCGTTTTGATCACATAATTTTAGGCGTAATTTATATTTTGTCGAAGCGATAACGAATTAGTTTATGTCCGTTTCATTTCGTCAGGGAGATATAAAACCAGTAAGGGTTTTTCTTAAAAGCAAATCAAGTGTTATTAACAAGTGAAATGTAGTAACAAGTTAAATTTAAACTGTGTTTTATATTAACTTACACTGTTTAACATAAGGTTTTATTATGAGGCTTAATGGGATAAGTAGCGACATCCTTGTTGCCGCTAAAAGAGTTGTTCTCTGCCAAATAGTATTAGCCATCGGTGTAGTTTTATATGAAGTGTTTTTTGGTAATAAAGTAGATATGGAATCTTCAGCTTTGGGCATCGGAATTGCGATGTTACCTCCGCTGTTTGGATTTATATATGCAAGCCTAAAGGTGCGTAAGAATCCTAATTATAGTTTACGTGACTTAATGCAAATGAGTCGTGTCGTGAAAATAACTTATACGTTCTTAATGTTTATATTGGCATTCCAGTTCTTCAAATTGGATAACCCAGTAATATTATACGCGTACATTTTCACAATGATTGGGTACTTCTTAACACCATTTATTACTGCCTCTAATAGATCGGAGTACGCGTAGTATGGATCAAGTAACTACCGCTCACGAATACATAGAGCATCACTTAACCTTCTTAACTACAGGTGATGGTTTCTGGGCGTTCAACATTGACTCGATGCTGGTATCTTGGATTACAGGTTTACTGTTCATTGGGGCGTTTCGATATGTCGTGACCAAAGGCACTAGCGGTGTTCCAGGTCGTTTTCAATGTTTTATCGAACTCATCTTTGATTTTGTTAACAACCTAGTCAAAGAGATTTTTCAAGCGGAAGATAAATTAATAGGGCCACTGGCATTAACCACTTTTGTTTGGGTGTTGTTAATGAACGCGGTTGATTTATTACCTATTGATTTAATACCAGGGTTAACTCGAGTAATCGGCCTTGAACACTTTAGAGACTTACCGACAGCGGATGTAAATATCCCAATGTCGATGGCACTCGGTGTGTTTATTTTACTGTTAACCTATACGTTAAAAAATAAAGGTTTGAAAGGCTTTATCAAAGAGCTTACTACACAGCCATTTGATAACCCTCTTTTATATCCTGTTAACTTTGTTCTTGAATTAATTACATTAATTTCAAAACCAATATCACTAGGCTTACGATTATTCGGAAATATGTATGCAGGTGAGATGATATTCATCCTTATTGCATTAATGCCATGGTGGATGCAATGGGCACTGAGTGTTCCATGGGCTTTATTCCACATATTAATCGTATTCTTACAAGCATTTATATTTATGGTACTGACCGTTGTTTATTTAGCAATGGCAACAGAAGAACACCATTAATTAATAACTAAAAAATTAACTAACAAATTATTTATCGGAGATACAAATGGATATCGTAAGCGCAGTTTTATATGTAGCAGGTGCATTACTGATCGGTTTAGGTGCAGCGGGTGCGGCATCTGGTATTGGTAACTTAGCAGGTAAATACCTTGAAGGTGTTGCTCGTCAACCGGATCTTACTCCAATGCTTCGTACTCAATTCTTCATCATGATGGGCCTTGTGGATGCTGTACCGATGATCGGTGTTGGTATCGGTCTATACATCATCTTTGCCGTGGCTTAATTAAATAGCTTTGAAAAGATCGATTTGTAAATAATCAAGATTTAGCGAGGAAGGTATGAACTTAAATGCAAGCATGTTTGGACAAGCAATATCATTCGTGATTTTTGTTTGGCTGTGCATGAAATATGTATGGCCCCCTCTCACCGCAATGTTAGACGAGCGCCAAAAAGAGATCGCTGATGGTTTACGCCACTCAGAGAATGCTGCGAAAGAGCTAGAACTAGCGAAATCGAATGGCGCACAACTCGTCGAAGATGCAAAAAGAAACGTGACTGAACTGATTGAACAAGGCAAAAAGCGCCGCAACGAAATCATCAGCTTAGCTCACGAAGAAGCCGAGCAAGAGAAGGCACGCATCTTAGAACAAGGTAGAGCTGAACTCGAAGGCGAACGTCAAAAGTTACGCCGTGAGCTTCAGGCGGACATGGCAGACGCTGTTATTCAAAGTGCACAAAAACTGATTAGCAAAAACCTAGATTCTGAAACGAACCGAGCGTTAGTTGATCAATTGATTAGCGAACTCTAAACGGAGGCAATATGTCAGATTACACCAATATTGCTCATCCCTACGCTAAAGCATCGTTCGACTTTGCTTTAGGTGAAAACAAGTTGCAAGAGTGGCACTCAATGCTGTTGATTCTTGTGACGGTAGCGGAAGAAGAAACAATCGCTAAGCAGATCTCTTCAGCAGAAGGCTCTCGCACTGACTCTGAAGAACTGGCCAATCTCTTCATTCATATTTGCCAAGGGCTCGTTGATGACCACGTCATTAATCTCGTTCGAGTCTTGGCTGAGAATGGCCGTCTTGCAGTGATAAGAGACCTGTTTAACTTGTTCAGCGATCTAAAGGACGAACATGAACGTGTAATTCCTGTCACTGTCACCAGTTCAGAATTGCTTACACAAGATCAGGTTATCTCCCTAACGGCTGCACTTGAGAAGAAATTAGAGCGTCAAGTTGAAATGGAACAGGTTATTGATGACACGCTGGTTGGTGGGATTGTTATCAAAGCGGGTGAAACCGTTATCGATGGTTCTCTAAATACATCAATTAACCGATTAGCTAATCAGCTTCACGCGAGATAGGTAACAATTATGCAATTAAATTCTAATGAAATCAGCGATCTAATCAAAAATCGCATCGCGAAGTTTAATGTGAGCACCGAAGCTCGCAATGAAGGCACGATCGTATCGGTTCGTGACGGTATCATCACCATTAATGGCCTAGCGGATGTGATGCAAGGTGAGATGATTGAGCTACCGGGCGCCAAGTACGCACTCGCACTTAACCTAGATACCCACTCAGTCGGCGCCGTTGTTATGGGCCCCTACACTGATCTATCTGAAGGTATGAAAGTAAAAGGTACGGGTCGTATCTTGGAAGTACCGGTAGGTAACGGCCTACTTGGTCGCGTAGTGAACACACTAGGCGAACCCATCGATGGTAAAGGCCCAGTAAGCTGTGACCGACTTGACCCAGTAGAAGTGATTGCACCGGGTGTAATCGAACGTAAGTCAGTCGATCAGCCAATTCAAACCGGCTACAAAGCGGTAGACACCATGGTGCCAATCGGTCGTGGTCAACGTGAACTTATCATCGGTGACCGTCAGACAGGTAAAACAGCGCTCGCTATCGATGCCATCATCAACCAAAAAGACTCTGGCATTAAATGTGTTTATGTTGCGATTGGCCAAAAAGCGTCAACCATCGCTAACGTGGTTCGTAAACTCGAAGACCACGATGCACTTAAAAATACCATCGTTGTTGTGGCGTCAGCATCAGAATCAGCAGCGCTTCAATACCTAGCCCCTTATGCGGGTTGCACCATGGGTGAATATTTCCGTGACCGCGGCGAAGACGCACTGATCATTTACGATGACCTATCAAAACAAGCGGTTGCTTACCGTCAAATCTCATTGCTATTGAAACGCCCACCGGGTCGTGAAGCCTTCCCTGGCGACGTATTTTACCTTCACTCACGCCTTCTAGAACGTGCAGCACGAGTGAACGCAGAGTATGTAGAGAAGTTCACTAACGGTGAAGTGAAAGGCCAAACAGGCTCATTAACCGCGCTGCCTATCATTGAAACCCAAGCGGGTGACGTGTCTGCGTTTGTACCAACCAACGTAATCTCAATCACCGATGGTCAGGTTTTCCTTCAAACCCAACTATTCAACTCAGGCTTACGTCCTGCTGTTGACCCAGGTATCTCGGTATCTCGTGTGGGTGGTGCTGCGCAGTGCAAGATCATCAAGAAATTGTCGGGTGGTATCCGTACTTCACTGGCTCAATACCGTGAGCTAGCCGCGTTTGCTCAGTTCTCTTCTGACCTAGATGAGATGACTCGTAAACAGCTTGACCATGGTGAGCGTGTAACTGAACTGATGAAGCAAAAACAATACTCTCCGATGTCTGTCGCTGAGCAAGCAACGGTTATCTACGCAGCAGAAAAAGGCTATTTGGCTGACGTAGAGTTACACAAAGTAGCGCGTTTCGAAGAAGAGTTAATTGCTTATGCACAAGCTCAGAACCCAGAGTTGTTCGACACCATCAATGCGAACGGTGACTACAACGATGAGATCGACAGTGCACTTGCAAAACTGCTTGGTGACTTTGTAGCGTTGAAAGCTTGGTAAACGCTCCGGTTTGTTGGCTGGAAATCAAAACAAATTAGGAGCAGATAATGGCAAATACTAAAGAAATTCGCACCAAGATAGGCAGTGTTAGTAACACTCAGAAAATCACCAGTGCAATGGAGATGGTTGCGGCAAGTAAGATGCGTAAGGTTCAGGACAACATGACGTTAACGCGTCCCTATGCCGAGAACATGCGCAAAGTTATCTCTCACGTCGCATCGGGGTCACTGGAATACCAGCACCCCTATCTTCAACAGCGTGAACCAAAACGCGTTGCTTACATCATTATTTCGTCTGACAGAGGCTTATGTGGTGGCTTGAACTCAAACCTGTTCAAGAAAGTGTTGGAAGAAATGGAGCAATGGCAGGCCAAGGGGGTTGAGGTAGAAACCACTCTAATCGGTTCGAAAGCTATCTCATTTTTCCAACGCAGCGGCAATGTTATCGCGCAAACGTCAGGCCTTGGTGACGCGCCTAAATTGGAAGACATCTTAGGCACAGTAAATGCGATGCTGGAGCATTACGACGAAGAAAAGATCGACAGTTTATTTCTCGTTTACAACCAGTTCGTGAACACCATGGTTCAAGCACCCACGGCTTTGCAGTTGCTACCCCACCCTTCTGATACAGAGGCTGATGGTGAAGCAAGAAAAGCACGTCGTTGGGATTACATCTATGAACAAGCGCCAAGAGATATCCTCTCTGAGCTGTTACATCGATACATTGAATCGCAAGTGTACCAAGGCATCGTAGAGAGCATTGCCTGTGAGCAAGCAGCCCGAATGGTAGCCATGAAAGCGGCGACCGATAACGCAGGCCAACTCATTGATGATTTGCAGTTGGTGTACAACAAAGCGAGACAGGCTGCCATTACCCAAGAACTGAGTGAAATAGTCTCAGGCGCTCAAGCTGTCTAAAGGCAGCAGAGAGTGGGTCAGAACAGAATTTGAGGATTTAGAGATGAGTGTTGGAAAAATAGTTAAAGTAATCGGCGCGGTAGTTGACGTCGAATTCAGCGGCGGCAACAGCCCTCGCGTTTATGATGCATTGAAAGTCACCAGCGACGAAGCAAGCTCGCTAGTATTGGAAGTTCAGCAACAACTTGGCGGCAACATCGTTCGTTGTATTGCAATGGGTACATCTGATGGCTTGCGCCGCGGTCTAACCGTTGAAAATACAGGTTCTCCGATCACCGTCCCTGTGGGTGAAGAGACTCTAGGCCGTATCATGAACGTGCTTGGGCAACCTATCGATGAGTGTGGTGAAATCGGCCAGAAAGAGAGCTACGAAATTCACCGTGAAGCGCCCTCTTATGAAGAGCAAGCCAACAGCACAGAGCTTCTAGAGACCGGTGTTAAGGTTATCGACCTTATTTGTCCGTTCGCTAAGGGTGGTAAAATCGGTCTGTTCGGTGGTGCGGGTGTAGGTAAAACCGTCAACATGATGGAGCTTATCAACAACATCGCTAAAGCCCACTCAGGTCTTTCTGTATTTACCGGTGTTGGTGAACGAACTCGTGAAGGTAACGATTTCTACTACGAGATGAAAGAAGCTGGCGTACTAGACAAAGTTGCCATGGTTTACGGCCAAATGAACGAGCCACCAGGAAACCGTCTTCGTGTTGCGCTGACTGGTCTTACTATGGCTGAACGTTTCCGTGATGAAGGTCGTGACGTACTGTTGTTCATTGATAACATCTACCGTTACACGCTTGCGGGAACAGAGGTATCTGCACTGTTAGGTCGTATGCCATCAGCAGTAGGTTACCAACCAACACTTGCCGAAGAGATGGGTGTTCTACAAGAACGTATTACATCAACCAGACAAGGTTCTATCACGTCTATCCAAGCGGTATACGTACCTGCGGATGACTTGACGGATCCATCGCCAGCAACAACCTTTGCTCACTTAGATGCAACAGTTGTACTGTCTCGTAACATCGCTGCATTGGGTCTGTACCCTGCGATTGACCCGCTGGATTCGACCTCTCGTCAACTGGATCCTCTCGTGGTTGGTCAAGAGCACTACGACATTGCACAAACGGTTCAAACCACGCTGCAACGTTACAAAGAGCTTAAAGACATCATCGCGATTCTTGGTATGGATGAGCTTTCAACCGAAGATAAACAGATCGTATCTCGTGCTCGTAAGATTGAACGTTTCTTAACTCAGCCTTACCACGTAGCAGAAGTATTTACTGGTCAGAAAGGTGTGTTTGTACCGCTAAGCGAAACGCTACGAGGCTTTAAAGGCCTGCTAAATGGCGAATATGACGACATCCCAGAGCAAGCATTCTTGTACTGTGGCTCTATCGACGAAGTGCTTAACAAAGCGAAATCACTCTAAAAGGTAGGTGCATCATGGCTATTGGAGTTACAGACAATACATTTCAACTTAATATCGTAAGTGCGGAAGGTACACTGTTTTCAGGGCCGGCACATGCCCTAGCTATCTCCGGTGCAGACGGTGAACTGGGGATTCGCCCAGGTCACTCCCCTCTTCTGAGTAAGATAAAACCGGGTGTGTCCGTGTTCGTTACCGACCTTAAAGCCGAGGAGCAAGTGCTTTACATCTCTGGTGGTATGGTCGAAGTGCAACCGGATGTGGTCACCGTGTTAGCCGATACGGCCTTGCATGGTAAGGACATTGACCGCGCTCGTGCAGAAGAAGCGAAATACGCTGCCCTAGAGAACATCAACAAGGGCAATGTCGACATCAATTTTGCACAAGCTCAACTGGAACTGGCAAAAGCCGTCGCTCAGCTTCGTGCATCAGAATTAACGTCTTCTCGCACTCGTCACTGAGAATAGAGCTTAGATGCTGCTACTAGATGCTTAGTGTTTGATGTGTAAATAGTCTACCCACTTAAAAACCGTTTAAGTGGGTAGACTACATCAATAACCCTTACTTCTCTTTCAACTTCCCCGCCCTTTTAACCGTTCCAATACACCCTTTTTCGCCAGCGCTTACAGCATTACTTCTCTGCAAAACGTGCTTGGTGTGGGCCCAATTCATGACCTAGCGGTTGTGTGAGCGAATGATATAGCTCCGGCTTACGACCTCGAATCCAGCGCCTTCCGGTACACATCTCCAACTCTTCGGCTTTTAGCTCTGCAATTACCATGTCGTTATCAACGCTGTCTGTCTCTGTAATAATTTCTCCATAAGGGCTTAGGATCATCGCATTGCCTGTTCTAACTTCATCCATATCCACACCAACGCCATTACTAAACACCACAAACATACCGTTGTCGTGCGCTCTTGCCGGTAACCAACGCATTAGCCATTCACGGCCATTCTTACCCTGCATTTCAGCGCGAATCGCTTCCGGGTTTTCATCTCGGTTAAACCATAACTCTGGGTCGATTCGTTTCATGGCATTTGGGCTACGTGATTGGCAACCGCCCGTCTGATGCGGTGCAATCAGAATATCGGCGCCTTTCAACGCGGTGATTCGTACATTCTCAACTAAGTTGTTATCCCAACAAATCAAAATACCGACTTTGCAACCATGAGGTGTATCGAACACCGTGTATTGGTCGCCACTGCTCATGTATGGGCTAACGAAAGTGTGCAGCTTTCGATGTTTCTGTACTTCACCATTGGGCATGGCAAATACATAGGTGTTGTATAGCTCGCCATCGCAGCCCTTCTCTATCAAACCTGCGCCAACGCTCATGCCAAATTGTGTCGCTAGCGAAACGAGCTTTTGAGTCGACTCGCCGCTTGGTACAGGTTCCGCGAGTGCTTCTATCTCGCATCGCGACAGTGCAGACACATGCCAATAACCTGTAATGCACATTTCTGGGAAGCTGATGATCTCCACATCGCTCTCCGCAGCTTGTTGAACGTATTGCTCAATCACCGACAAGTTATACGCCTTGTCGCCTGCATGATGGTTAAACTGAACCGACGCTACTTTGATGTCTCTTTTCATTATTTGTCCTCAAATTCCGCTTTATCTGATTTGGTATGAACTCAGTATAAAAAATCGATTCAATTCCATATAATGAAAGATATTCTCAATTCAATGAGCATTTGGAATGGAATTTGATTTACTGAAGGCGTTTTGTCAGTTAGCTAAATCGGGCAATTATCGCTTGGCATCAGAGCAGCTTTACATCACTCAATCGGCGCTCACCAAAAAGATTCAGCGATTAGAATCCAATATAGGAGCAAGTCTGTTTTCTCGTGGCAGGAACGGCGCAGAGCTGACGTATGCAGGCAAAACCTTACTACCTGAAGCCCAACGCTTAGTTCATTCAATGCAAGCGTTTGAGCAACTTTCAGGCTCTGTAGTGAATGGAACTCAGGGACATTTGAACATTGGTTTTGGTGTGTCTACATACCATGAAGCACCTAAGCTGGTTGCCGCTTATAAACAACAGTACCCAGACGTTCACATCACCTTGAATGACACGCCCTCCAAGCAGCAGACGGATGAGCTATTGAGCCACGAACTCGATATCAGCTTCAATCGAATACCCACTTCGTCAGTTCTAAATAGCCTAACGCTGTTCAATGATTCCCTTGTGATAGCCATTCACAAAGATCTTCTCAAGCAAGCGCCAAACAAAGATCAGGTTATCTCTGAATTACCTAAGTGGCCTTATCTAAAGCTCGCTCAACACCGCGGCCCCGGACTGGACAAGCAGATCCAACAATATTGTCTCGCCAATAATATCGACCTATCCAAGACACAAGAAGCCGACGACATTCTTACCCTGCTGGCGTTAGTATCAGCCAATATCGGCTTCACCATAGTACCGAGCAGCGCGCAGTACATTAGCAACACCAAGGTTGAGTTCATTCCATTAGAAGGCAAGCACACCACTTGGCCTATCGGATTGATATGGAATGGAGAGAGTGAAAATCCACTCAGGGATAGGTTCGTCGAATTTGTGGTTCAGCAGGTAGGAAGCAGCTTGTAAGTCAGCGATGGCTTTAAGTGTTTAAGTGTTTAAGTGTTTAAGTGTTTAAGTGTTTAAGTGTTTAAGTGCGGTGGCATACATGGTGACAAGGGCAATATAAAGCGCACTGCACTTTATATTGCATACTCGACATGAAAAGCGACTTAGGCAGATCACTATTAAAAATTACAGCTGACTGGTCTCAAACCAATTACGAATATGCTGCGCAACGATCTTAGGCTGCTCCATTGTCGATAAGTGTCCGCAATCAGGAATAACATGAAGCGATACCTGCTTGATGTGTTTTGCCATTAACAGGTGATTATCGATTGGACATAACAGATCATCTTTGCCAGTAATGAGCAAAGTAGGAACCTGAATATCGGCCAGCAGCGGTCTCGCGTCAGGACGAGTCGCCAATGCCTGAGCGTGAGCTTCAAACCGTTCAACGCCAATATTGTTCGCCATTTGTGTGATTCTTTGAGTCAGCTCTTGATTCGCTAGCTGGTTCAGATGGATAAGCACTGGCATTAGAATGTCAGGCGTTATTGACTCAAACTCCCCTGCTTTTGCTTTATCAACCAAGGCGTTTCTCTTCTCTGACACTTCTGGCTTTTCATCTGCAGAATTGGTGTCCATTAAGATCAAGCCTTTCACACGTTGTGGCGCTTGTCGAAAGACTTCAAACGCGAGAATGCCGCCCATAGATAAGCCGCCAAGCACGAAACTTTCCGGGGCGTTATCTAGCACTTTACTCGCCAAGGCTTGCATGGATGTGTCGGCTCCCAAGTCACAAGTAAAAGGAGCCACCCAATCGGGCAGCTCTTTATTGACGTCTTGAAACAACGCTTCATCACATAACAAACCAGGTAACCATAGCAGTGGTACTTCTGGTTTCATCATTAATTGTCCTGCAGTGTTTGTGGTTGGTCAGAACCCAATACCACGTAAGTGAAGCTGGTGCCTCTTAGGTTCTCAAGGCTGTACGATGCGCCTGCGGGTACACTAAATACGTCGCCAGTGGTCAGGACGACTTGCGCTTGCTCGCCGTCTTGAACGATGTTTAATAATGTATCGCCTTCGAAGTTAATCAACACCTGCTTTTCGTCACGTTGATGAACAGGGATGCTCGCACCTTCCGTTAACTCGTACGCCATGATACTCACGTCATCAACGCTTTTAACTTGGAAGTCGTAGCTCGCAGATGGGTGACCCGTTAATGCAAACTGTTTAACGCCAGGCTTGTCAAAATCACCTGAGATTTCTCGGTAATCCTTTTTCAATGCGACGAAAGGCATCATCTGCTCAGCCGTATACGTATCGAACTTGCTCAGCTCTTCTTCCGATAACAGTGGCATCAGATCAGATTGATTTGGCACTGCATCGCCGTCAATCGTATCAACCAATGTGCCGTCTGCTTTTAGGTATAAACCATAGCCTTGGCTGTCTGTAATCACGCTAGGGTGCCAAACCACGCCACCGCCAGAGTTATCACCACCTAACACGGAGTACATAAAGCCGTAATCACGCCCTACAACCTCAAAACCTCGGAACAGGTTAGTAGGAATCGAGATAACATCGCCGTGCGACAACACTGCTTCGTGTTCACCTTCGTTACCCCAATAGAATCTAAACTGACCTTTGAAGACGACGAATAGCTCAGCAGTATGGTGAGAGTGCAGAGAGTTCTTGATCCCTGGAGGCTGACCAGCTGCACCAATGTTAAAACCAGCAGTTTCACGGATATGAACATGTTGGCGGCTGCTTTCAGCGACACCAGCACCAATGATGCAGAAGTTGTCTTTTAGATCGCTTCCTGGCGTACGTGCATCAATGAAAGCACTCGTTCCGGGGATAAGCTCCATGTAACGAACGAGATTGTTATTTATTTTATTTTGTAGGGTCATTCTAAATTCCTTCTTACCTAACCTAGCGGTCTTCCACCATCGACGGCGATGGTAGTTCCGGTTGAAAATGTTAGTAGATCAGCGGCTGCATAAACGGCGTTGGCAACCTCTTCGTCACTCGCTAATCGTTTAAGCGGAGTCGACTGCTCTTGTGCGTTACGCCATTCATCATCTAACCCTTTGACAAATTCGGTATCCACTAAGCCAGGTGCTACAGCGAGCACTCGGATATCTGGAGATAAAGCACGGCCTAATGAGCGCGTCATGTTTTCAACCGCCGACTTACTCGCACAGTACGCCACGTTGCTACCCATTGCGGTTTGCGCTGCAATCGAGGTAATGTTTACGACGCAACCTTTAGCGCTACGAAGTAAAGGCTCAAACGCGCGAACCATCGCAAATGGAGCGCGAACATTGACGCGGAAGATCTTGTCTATCAGATCGTCGCTTAAGGACTCTAAATCACTGTGCGCGACAAACTTTGTCATACCAGCACAGTTGACTAGCAAGTCTACTGAATCCGACGATTCTTTAACTTGTTCAGCCAAAGCGCCAATCGCAGAGCTGTCTTCAACATTAAGTTGATACATGGCATGACCTGAACCTTGTAAGCTGTCCAAGATCTGTTGAGCTGCAACCTCATTACTGTTGTAGGTAAACACAACGCGATAGCCAGATTGCGCTAATTTGTGACATATGGCGGCACCGATGCCGCCACTGCCGCCTGTAACTAAGGCGAGTTTTGTCATGTTATGCCTCTACCGATTTTTCTTTGTAGCGACGAACACGAATGTCTGCTTGCTCTTTGTGGCCAGCGAAACCTTCTAGTGCACATAGACGTGAACAGTACTCACCGACTTTTAGCGAAGCCGCTTCAGTTACGCGCTGGTAAGTACATGTTTTAATGAATTTACCAACCCACAGACCACCGGTGTAGCGTGCTGCTTTGTTTGTTGGCAGTGTATGGTTAGTACCGATACATTTATCGCCGTAAGAAACGTTCGTCTCACGACCTAAGAACAATGCGCCGTAGTTAGTCATGTTATCTAGGAAGTACTTAGGATCTTTTGTCATTACTTGGACGTGTTCAGAAGCAATGTCATCTGCTACTTCAACCATCTCTTCGTAGCTATCACAAACAATAACCTGGCCGTAGTTTTCCCAAGCTTTACCAGCTACTTCAGCAGTAGGAAGAATCGTTAGCTGACGCTCAATTTCTTTTACTGTCTCTTTAGCAAAAGTTTCGCTATTGGTTAGCAGTACCGCAGGAGAGTTGTAACCGTGCTCAGCTTGACCAAGTAAGTCCGCTGCGGCTAATTCAGGATCACATCCCTCTTCGTCTGCAATCACAAGCGTCTCTGTTGGGCCAGCAAACAAATCGATACCAACACGACCAAACAGCTGACGTTTTGCCTCTGCAACAAATGCGTTACCCGGGCCAACGATCATATCTACTGGAGCAATCGTTTCTGTACCAAGCGCCATTGCACCCACCGCTTGTACGCCACCAAAACAATAAATCTCATCCGCACCCGCCATCGCCATTGCCGCTACAATTGCCACATTTGGTTGACCGTTAAAAGGAGGAGCACAAGCAATAACACGCTTCACGCCTGCCACTTTTGCAGTAAGAACACTCATGTGCGCTGATGCAACCAATGGGTACTTACCACCTGGGATGTAACAACCAACACTGTTTACTGGCACGTTTTTGTGACCTAGAACAACACCTGGCATGGTTTCTACTTCTACGTCATGCATTGAGTCACGTTGGATCTGAGCGAAGTTGCGAACTTGTGTTTGTGCAAATTCAATGTCGTGCTTAGTAGATTCGTCCAATGCGTCCACACATGCCTGAATTTGGTCATCTGTTAAGCGAAACTGCTCCGGAGACCAGTTATCAAATTTTTCTGAAAGCTCACGTACTGCACTGTCACCTTTCTTTTCGATGTCAGAAAGAATGTTCTCAACCGTTTGACGTACTTGCGCGTTGTTTGATGCTGATGCTTCTTCAGTGATGCCGTGTTTTAGAATGCGAGCCATGCTTAATTCTCCTTGTGGCGTATGCCTAGTGTTTGCTTGTGTGTAGTTTTAACAGAGTTTATTTTTTGTTTTGTATACTTTTGGATACGAATGCAAAACAAACATAAACATTTTTTTAACACTTGGCAAATTCATTTCTCGACTTGAAAAATTAAATGCAAATTATTGTTTTAAAGATAAAAATCATTTCAAAACGGCCAGATACGATACCTGATGAATTAAAATACAATCAATTTATGTTGCATTGATCACATTGTTTTTACTCTTTTTTTACAACAACACATGTTAAGTTTTGCATACCTTTGCAAAAGCGAACGAAAAGTAATGGAGAAAAAAAAGTAATGGATAACTTTAAGTACACACTGAACAACACCGAGCTACTTGGGACTTTTGTTAAAACCCCTCACCCACACATCATTGAAGTGCTTGCGTTGGCAGAACTCCCTTTCATTGTGCTAGACGCGGAACACGCCCCTTTTGATAGATCGACACTGGATAGCTGTATTCTGGCTGCGCGCGCAAATCAACTCCCTTGCGTAGTTCGAGTTCAAGATAGCCAGCCATCGACCATTTTGAATGCGTTAGATTGCGGTGCGACAGGAATCCAGATCCCTCACGTATGCAGCGCCGAGCAAGCAGAAAAACTGGTGAAGATGTCCCATTATGGTGAAGGTGGCCGAGGCTATGCAGGCTCAAGCCGCGCAGCAAAATACGCAACTAAACCAATGGCAAGTCACTTGAAAGACAGCCAGAACAACACGGTAGTGATTGCGCAAATTGAAGATCCAGAAGGTGTGGTAAATGCTGAATCAATTGCAAAAGTGGAAGGCGTTGATGCCCTGTTCATTGGCCAAGTAGACTTAGCTGTGTCTTACGGTGCTGAAAGTGTGAATGATGAATGCGTGCGAGAAGCGAGCATAAAAATAATCAAAGCAGCTCAACAGGTTAACAAGCCTGTGGGAATGTTTGTCGCAAATGCTCAAGCGGCTCGTCACTGGAAAGAGCTCGGCGTTAACTTTTTTTGCGTCGGTTCTGAACACAAAATGATCATTGATGGCTTTCGAAATGAGCAAGCCGTCATGAAATCATAATTTTTCTTTGTGATTTCAAATGTTACACGTATTGTAATTATCAAACCTTGCTCATTAGAGTCTGTTGACCTAATCAAGGTAGCGCTTGGATTTATCGCGATATAAGGAGATTCACCATAAAAGCGAAAGTTACCTCTATTGATGTTGCCAAAATGCTTGGCGTTTCTCAGTCTACTGTTTCTCGGGCATTCAGTCCGACAGCGAGCATTAGTGAGAAGAAGCGTAAAATGGTTATGGATGCCGCGACCAAGCTTGGCTACACGCCAAATGCGATCGCTCGCAGCCTTATTTCCAATCGTTCAGGGTTAGTGGCTATCGCACTTGATAGCGAATCAAACCCAATGTACGACTTGCAATCTCGTGCACTCGCGATGGAAATTCAAAAGCGCGGCGGTCAAGTTGTCCTTTGCCCTATCGACAAAGACGACTTGGATCTCGCCATTTCACGAGCAATTGAATATCAGGTTGATGGCTTGATCATCGCCACCAGCCGCCTGACCTCTCGTGCGTTTGCACAATGTGAAAAGTTTGGTGTTCACTTAAGCCTCATCAACCGATATACCGAAGGTATCAATGCGAACAGTGCAGGCCTAGACAACCAGCAAGCTGGCACGCAAGCAGCAGATTATTTACTTGATAAAGGCTACAAACAGCTGGCTTATGTAAGTGGTGACGCAGGTTCCATGACCAGTGACAAGCGTTGGTTAGGCTTCTCTGAAACCGTAAAAACACGTGAAGCAGCTTCCCCTATCTTCATCAATGCAAAATACAGTTTTGAGGCTGGATTAGAGGCAGCGAAAGAGCTGATGGAACACACATCAAAACCTGACGCCGTGTTCTGTGCCAATGATATCCTTGCTATGGGTGTCATGGACGGCCTGCGAAAACTTGGTTGCCATATCCCGAAAGACTTTGCCGTCATGGGCGTGGATGATATCCCAATGGCCGCATGGCCGAGTTACGATCTTACGACTATTGCGCAACCAGTAGACAAGATAGTACAGAGTGCAGTGGGAGATTTGATGCAACGTATCAATGAAAATACCGATGCCAAAGGGGCTTACCTATTGGAACCCGGAATTATAGTGGAACGAGGCAGTACATCACTAAGTTCATAAAAGGTTTAGCCAACTTAGTCCCATCTCCAACTTATTAAATCCGCTGTTTTCCCATAAACAAAACGTCATTCAATTTAGAGTAGAAGCCCTAATATCATATTAGGGCTTCTTTCTGTGACCTCGCCTAAAATTTCGTCTATTCGAATTAACTTCTTTATCACTTTCATGGATTTGTTATTGACTTGTTAGTTGTGCGTTTATATTTTGGATTCGTATGCAAAATAAGGATATGAAGTGCGGAATAAAAACCCACTGACCAACATGACTCTAATGAATGCACATAAAAAGTCATGTGATGAAAAAGGAAGAACAATGAAACGCGCAATCTTTACCTCGATAACTGCCCTCGGCTTAACCCTATCTAGCATGAATACGTTTGCAAGCAATGTGATTCGTCTTGCTCACGATAGCCAAGAAACTTCACCCGTACATAAAGCGATGCTGCACTTTGAAAAAGAACTTGAAGCTCGCTCTAATGGCGAACTTGAAGTGGAGATCTACCCAGCTCGACAGCTCGGTGATGTTCGTGAAACCACAGAGCTTGTCCAGCAAGGCAACTTACAAATGACCTTTGGTGCATCGGTGTTGCTGTCACCTTACGTGCCTGAGTTCAACGTACTTGATGTTTTCTACCTATTTGAAGATGAAGCACAAGCGCACAAGGCATTGGACAGCGACAAGATCGGTAAACCACTTCTTACGTCAATGGAATCGAAAGGCTTCCACGGCTTAGGTTTCATGGAGGTTGGTTTTCGTAGCATCACCAACAACAAGCAACCTATCGAAAGTATTGAAGATCTTAATAGTTTAAAAATTCGTTCAGCGTCAAACCCAACACAAATCAGTGCTTGGAAATCAGTGGGCACAGCACCTACACCACTCTCTTGGGGTGAGATCTTCACTTCGTTACAACAAGGCTTAATCAATTCACAAGAGAGCGCGGTTTACTCTATTTACGCTGAGCGTTTTTATGAAGCACAAGAATACCTATCGCTAACTAACCATATTTACACTAACTACGTGCTATTCATGAATAAAGAGTTCTGGGACTCTCTACCGAGTGATCAACAGGCGCTTATCAATGAAGTAAGCCAAGAAACCATCGCGGTACAGCGTGATCTCGCAGCAAAGCAGAACCAAGAAGTCATTAAAGAACTTGAGGCGAAAGGCATGACAGTGAACGTCGTACCTACTGAGGTTCGTGCTCAGATGAAAGAGAAGATGAATGCAGCGGTCTACCAAGAACTGCGCAGTAAAACCGGTGAAGCGCTATTCGACAGCGTGATTACAGAGATCGAACATCTGTAGTTCATACCTTTGTCATCTATCACCTATTACCGACAAACCGTTTTAACGATCTAACAATCGTTACCTCAGATCTCAGGGCATTCTATAAACGGTGTTCTAGGTCTGAGCTGTCGTGTATTCATTGGCATTTAATGCCCTTTTCAACACTCTTTGGAGTTACGTATGAAATGGTTTCGCCTGTTCGACCGATACTTCGAACCAACACTGATCGTACTTTCTATCTCGCTGATGACCGCTCTACTGTGTTTACAGATAGCATTGCGCCTATTCGATGCCTCAATCGCTTGGGCTGAAGAACTCGCCCGCTACCTTTTCGTTTGGGCGATGTACTTAAGCATCAGCTATTGCATTCGCGATGATCGACATATTCGTATTCGTCTGTTCATCGACAAACTACCTGGAAATCTCACTCACTATAGTTTGATTCTTTCTGATCTTATCTACCTTGCCTTCAGCTGCACCGTAGCGTGGTTTGGCTTCAAAGTGATTGGTCGAAGCTTGAAACTGGGTCAAATCGCTCCCGCGATGGAAATCCCGATTGCTTGCTTGTATGCATCCGTTCTGGTGTGTGCGGTATTAAGTTCTATACGTTTGGTAGTCAGCATCAACAAACGTATCTCAGTCATTGCTTATTCACCAAAACCGGTTCGACTCACGCAACACCGTTACCGCCACTTGAAGGCAAAACACCGCACATCTAACCGTTTGTTGGAGCTAAGCTTATGACCTCTGCTTTGTTATTTGGTAGTTTCGGATTACTGCTTCTCATTGGTGTTCCCGTTGGTATTGCCCTCGCTGGCGCCAGCATGCTCGCTATATTGAGTTTGCCTTTTTTAAACGTTGAGTTTTTAGTACAGGGCTTAGTGACAGGCCTGGACTCTTTCCCTCTATTGGCTGTTGTACTCTTCACATTGGCCGGTAACCTAATGAGTCAGGGCGGTATATCAAAACGCCTTTTGCATGTTGCTGAAGTATTCTTTGGACACTTCACTGGTGGCTTAGGGATTGTGGCGATCGTTGCATGTATGTTCTTTGCTTCCATCTCTGGTACTGGTTCTGCAACCGTTGCGGCGATTGGCTTAACCATGATCCCGTCTATGGTTAAAAAAGGCTACGACCGAAGCTTTGCCGGTGCACTGATCGCTTCTTCTGGCGGTATCGGGGTAATTATTCCACCGTCTGTTGTGATGATCGTGTACGCCATTACTGCCGAAGTCTCCGTAACCAAAATGTTCATGGCGGGTATCGTACCTGGACTTGTAGTTGGCTTGGTACTTATCGGTTATTGCTTGATCGTATCTAAAATCCGCGGCTACAAAGGTAACGATAAGAAAGCAACATGGCCTGAACGACTGGCAGCACTCAAAGAAGCAATTTGGGCAATGCTATTACCCGTAATCATTCTTGGTGGTATCTACTCTGGTATATTCACGCCAACTGAATCTGCTGCGATTGGTGTGTTATACGGCTTGTTTTTCGGTATGTTTGTCTACAAAGAGCTGGATTACAAAAAGGTCGTGAAGATCATTTTAGAATCTTCGTTATTGGTAGGTGCTGTACTTGTGATTGTCGGCGCTTCGGTCACCTTTGGTCGAATCCTAACGCTTGAACGCCTGCCAACGGAAATCGCACAGTTCATTCTCTCTATTACGGAAAATAAACTGCTCATCTTGCTATGTATCACTGCGCTCCTGCTCATCGTCGGTACATTCATGGAGACATTAGCGGCGATTGTTATCTTAACTCCAATCCTGCTGCCTATCGTGACAGCATTAGGAATGGACCCAATTCACTTCGGTATCGTGATGATAGTGAATCTAGCCATCGGGTTTGTTACTCCTCCACTCGGCGCCAACTTATTTATGGCCAGTCAGGTGGGTAACGTGCCGATTGAATCCTTATCTCGAGAGATTCTAGGCTGGATTGGTGCCATGCTCGTCGCCTTGATGATCATTACCTTTGTGCCAACGATATCATTGTATCTTCCAGAGTTATTGTCTTAAGCGTCCCCATCAACAAAGCCACTCAATATTCATCTTTGAGTGGCTTTTTCAATCCAACCATTCCCGAAGTTATCGTTGCATGCGAATCCATTTCTAATTAAATAAATACAAACAAAAAATTAACAATCTGAGTAAAACCCCATCTTATAAGAATAATTACTCTAAATTTTCTCTCATCATGACTTCGATATAACAAATCGTCACAGAGCATTCTCCGATTTAATATTCACCTCACCAAACCACCTACAATACATATAAATACAACAACTTATGTGGATTTTCACTACGTTCAAACCTAATCATCTTGTTCATATACACTCGAAAAATACTGAACCATCACTCAATTATCTTACAGATAACTGTATTTTGAGAGTTGTTAAAAAACAGATCAAACCCACAATAAAGAAACATATGCAAAACACCTCATTGACACACCGATAACAAAAGGCAATATTGGATACGTAACCAAAAACAATCCAATAACTAATTTTATGACGCATCAGGAGGTGATTAATGGCTATGGTTGGCTTTGATTCTAAATGGCAAGATTTTCCAGATTACATATTAGGTATCACTAAAGAAATTTGGGAAGATCGAGGTCTGAGTACCCTACATAACTATTACTCACCTGACATTATCGTCCGTACACCACTCTCCATCACCAAGGGAAACGAACAGGTCATCAGCGCGACCATGGGCACACTAGCCGAGTTCCCGAACCGTACCTTATTGGGTGAAGACGTTATTTGGTCAGGGACTCCTGAACAAGGCATGCTTTCATCACATCGAATCATTTCTACAGCCACTCACACTAATGATGGTGTATTTGGTAAAGCCACGAACAAAACACTTAAGTTTCGAATTATTGCTGACTGCCATGCCATCAATAACCAAATCAATGACGAGTGGATGATCCGAGACATCGCTGCGATTGCAAACCAACTGGGTATGACGTCAGAAGAGTACGCTCGTCAACAAATCGAAATAGAAGGTGGCGTTGACCAATGCCCCTTCCCTTTCACTCCCCAAGTCGACATTCAAGGTCCTTACCTTGGTGTAGGGAATGACAATAAATACGGTCAGCGCTATGAAGACATACTGCGACGCGTAATGAGTGCTGAGTTCTCAGTAATACCAAAAGAGTATGACCGAGCTTGTATCGGCGAATACACGGGCGGTCAAACTGCACTCTCTCATAACGAGATCGACCAGTTTTGGATGTCACTGCGCTCTTCATTTCCGAACGCGGAATTCAAAATACACCACCGTATTGGCCGCAATGACGAAATGATGTCACCACGTGCGGCTATTCGTTGGTCTCTACAAGGTAAGCATGAAGGCTACGGCATGTTTGGAAAGCCTACAGGAAAAGACGTTTACATCATGGGAATCAGCCATGCAGAGTTTGGACCTTGGGGCCTACGCAGAGAATTTACTCTACTTGATGAAAGTGCTGTCTGGAAACAGATTCTCATCCAAATCGGTTAACTATATAAGGAAGTATTATGTTGAACAGCTTGATAGAAAATTTCTACAGAACCTATTTTAACGCTCACTCATCCGAACGGACTCAAGTAGCCCAAGAGATGCTAAATGCTGACGTTAAATGGTGTGTCGCTCATCCAATTAACGACGTCTCTGGTGTCGATGCGACTGAGCAAGCGTTTCTATTGCCGCTAATAAACTCGCTACCTGATGTTGAACGACGCCCTTCAATCATTATGCAAGGTGAATACGAAGGCCGCACTTGGGTAAACTCTACGGGTTATTTTGTCGGTACATTTACTCAACCGTTATTTGGTATCCCGGCAACAGGAAAAACGCTCTACTTGCGCTACACCGAAATGGTTTGTACCCAAGATGGTCAAGTTATTGAGTCCTATCTAATCCCTGATTTTATTGATGCAATGAACCAAGCTGGGGTGAATCCGTTACGCAAGAGCCTAGGCCATGCAGGATTAGTCCCTGCCCCGGCGACTCAAGACGGAATACAGGCAGGCAGCATCGCAGCGGAAGAGAGTGAGAAAAGCCAAAAGCTAGTGCTAGACATGTTAGCTTGCTTAGGTCGATTTGATGGTAAACGCCTTGATTCAATGGACCTAGAAAACTACTGGCATGACGACTTTATGTGGTACGGGCCTGCTGCAATTGGTACGACACGTGGAATTCAAGGTTTCCGAGACCACCATCAAGGACCATTTGTATTTGCCTTCCCTGACCGAAGTGTCGATATAGAGCTCAATATTTTGTCCAAAAATGACTACGTATCCACAGGTGGTTGGCCACACATGCACGGTACACATACTGGCAGTAGTGGCTGGTTAGGATTAGCACCGACAGGCAAACACATCGAGCTTCGCGTTATGGATATCTGGCGACGCGAAGGTGAATTACTCAAAGAGAACTGGGTCGCTATCGATATCGCACACATCTTAAAACAGCTTGGTTACGATCTGTTTGAGCAAATGGAAGAACAATTAAAAGGACGTGAGCATGTATGAGTTTGGCGCTTTAAACTGGACAATTCTTGGTACCTATATCGTCCTAACTTTAGTTATGGGTGCACTAGTTGGTAGACGTGTGACTTCCGCGAACCAATTTGCATTAGGCGATAGAAATATTCCATGGTGGGCCATTGGTATTTCCGTTGTATGTACCTATGTCAGTGCGATGTCTTTCTTAGGTGGGCCAGCTTGGTCTTACAAAGAAGGCTTGTCGGTGATCGCTATCCACCTAAACTACCCTTTGGTTATTTTCTTCATCGTTGCGGTGTTTATGCCGTTTTTCTACAACAACGGCCTCACTTCAATTTATGAGTATCAAGAGCGACGCTTTGGTAAAGCCTCGCGTATCACTCTGTCTTTGATTTTCTTAATTAAACAGGCGATTAGCTCAGCTGCGGTCTTATATGCGACCTCGTTAATCCTCGAGTTCATTACCGGTATCGACGTGACTTACTGCATCGTCATTGTCACTGTTATCGCGCTGATCTATACCGTAATGGGGGGAATTGCCGCAGTTATTTGGACAGATGTCATTCAAGCGGTCATTTTGTTTCTTGGGGCATTCATCATCATCGAAGCTGTGTGGAATGGTATGCCACAACCAATGACTGAAGTGATGCAAGATCTGAAGTCACAAGGCATGACCAATGCGTTACAAACTAATTTAGATTTGAGCCAAGTTACCACCGTATGGGCTGGCGTTATCGCAATGACAATGTTCCACACTACGGTGTATGGCGGCAACCAAATGATGGTTCAACGCTGCATGGCGGCGAAAAGCATGGGTGATGCGAAAAAAGCGATGCTAATGATGGGTTACATTGCGTTCTTCATCTACTTCGTATTCATTCTATTAGGCGTGTTATTTAACGCTTACTACGATGGTAAAGAGTTTGAGAATGGCAACACCATTATCCTGCACTATGCCAGCGAATATGGTATGCCAGGGCTTATGGGAATCATCGCCGCAGCTATCCTTGCAGCAAGTATGTCGAGCCTAGATTCCGCATTCAACTCAATGGCTACCGTATCTGTTACTGACTTCTATAAACGCTTTTACAAGAAAAACGAGTCAGAGGAACATTACCTCAAAGTATCGCGTTTCTTCACGGTTATGTGGGCGCTATGTATCATCATCCCAGCCTTCATGTTTGCAACCAGTACAGGCTCAGTTTTAGAAATATTAAGTAAAGCGGGTTCCTATTTTGTAGGTGCAAACTTTTGTATGTTCGTGCTTGGTTTTTACTCCAAACATATTACAGAAAAGGGACTATTAATTGGTGTCGCAGCAAGCTTCGTGGCGATTTGGTATGTTGCGGTTGCAACTGATATTGCTTGGCCTTGGTACTGTGTAATCGGTGTTTTCGTCAATGCGATTGTCGCCTACGCTGCAAGCTTGCTACTAACTGGCAAACAGACAGAAATGCACCTTTATACCGTCAAAGGTCAGCAAGCAGAGTATGCACGCTTGAACAAGCCGATCAAAGAAGATGGTTGGTATGTTGTTCCGGGTAAAGTAGATGCGCCTTGTTGGGGACTACTCGTCATGTTTGTATTCTCGCTCGTTCTACTTTGGGGAATTAACGAGTTCATTGAGAACGCACCAATGTTGATTAACTTTATTCGTGTCTGTTCGGTTATTGTTGCTGCAAGTATCATTGGTTATATGATTTACTCATTTAAGCGATCTAAGACGTCAAATGAAGTAGAACAAACCAGCTAGAGTTATCCTCAAATTAAGCTCGCTACAACAAAAAAGGCTCACTATCACAGTGAGCCTTTTGGTATCTGGCAAACGCTAAAAATACATGTAGCGAAGCTAAGCTACCGAAGAATCGTTTTAGAGCTGTAGTTTAGAAGAATTCGATAGAGTTACGGCCGCTTTTGCCATCACGTGTTGGCTTTGGCGTGTCCGCTTTCTTTTTCGGTTTGTTTTCTTTCTTCTCTTTTTTCTGTTTCTTAGGTTCAGCTTTAGCGCTTAGCATCTCTGCAGTACTGCGCTGTGGTTCTTTCTTGCTTGAACCCTTTTTAGATTGGCCTTTCTTCGCCTTGTTATTTTGTTTAGGCGCTTCTTTCTTTTTCGGCTTTTCTGAATCTTCTTGTACTGGCTGATCACATACCACTACATAGTATTCTTGGTTGAATTCGAAAAAATCACCATCGTACATCTTGCGGCGCTTACGCGTTTCTAGTTCACCATTTACCGCTACGTAGCCTTCTGAAATAATGTGTTTAGCTTCACCGCCACCGCTTACTAGATTAGCAATTTTAAACACTTTGTAGAGCTCAATTGGCTGAGAAGAAACATCGATACCAATGGCTTCAATTTCAATCTCTTCGCCTTCTTCACCGTGCTCATAACCTTCGTAATCAGCGTCGTCGTAATGTTCTTGGTCCATGGTGACCTCTACCTAAATATGTACTTCTGAAATATTGGGCGCAGTGTAATCGTAAAACAAGTAAATGACCATGTTGAATTCAACCAGAGCCCATTTGTTTTAAATAAACTCTCTGCGTTATAAAGCCCCACCGACATTCGAGAGGCTAACCAACTGCTTGGTGTATTCATGTTGCGGATTACCAAACAAAGTCTCAGTGTCGCCCTTCTCTATCACCTCTCCCGCTTTCATCACGATGGTGTAATGACATAGGGACTTCACGACGTTCAAATCATGGCTAATGAACAGATACGTCAGGTCGTACTTTTCTTGGAGTGACTTCAGTAGATCCAGCACTTGCGCTTGCACGGTTCTGTCGAGTGACGATGTCGGTTCATCTAACAAGATAAACTCTGGCTTCAGAATCAAAGCACGAGCAATGGCGATGCGTTGTCTCTGCCCGCCAGAAAACTCATTCGGGTAACGATGACGAGTTTCTGGGTCAAGGTCGACCTCTTTCATTACGTCACAGATGCGTTGGTCGAGTTCAGTGTCATCCAATTGTTGATGTACCAGTAAACCCTCACCAATCACTTGAGCTACTGACATCCTTGGGTTCAATGCCGAGAACGGGTCTTGAAAGACAACTTGCATGCGGCTTCGAAACGGCAGCATCTGTTGGCGGTTTAAGCCTTGAAGCTGTTCGTTCGAATAAGTAATCGAACCTTCACTCTCCACCAGCTTTAAAATCGCCATACCGGTTGTTGATTTACCCGAGCCACTCTCACCGACTAAGCCGATGGAATGCCCTTTCTTCAAGGTGAACTCCATATCCGTGACGGCTTTAACATGCGAAATCGTACGCTTGAACAAACCGCCCGTAATGGGGAACCAAACACGCAGTTGGTTTACATCAAGCAGAGGTTTGCTTTCTGGTGATACGGGAACAGGTAAACCTTTTGGATCGGAATTAATAAGCTTTTGCGTGTAAGGGTGAGCAGGCGCGTTAAACAGCGTTTTGCAGTCGTTGCTTTCCACAAGACGACCGTCTTTCATTACTGCGACTCTGTCGGCAATTTTACGAACGATACTCAAGTCATGAGTGATAAAGAGCATCGCCATGCCCAGCTCTTGCTGTAGATCTTTTAACAGTTCGAGGATCTGCGCTTGTACCGACACATCCAATGCAGTTGTCGGCTCATCAGCGATCAGTAACTCTGGTTCATTGATGAGAGCCATCGCAATCATCACGCGCTGACGTTCGCCACCAGATAATTCATGTGGATATGCTGAAATCTTTTGCTCGGGGTAGCGAATACCCACCTTTGAAAGCCACTCTATCGCCAAGGCTTGCGCTTTGTTGGTTCGCATACCTCGGTGAATCGCGAGGGTTTCAACAAGCTGTTTGCCAATTCGATGAAGCGGATTCAGCGAAACCATAGGCTCTTGGAAGATCATTCCGATACGACCACCACGAATCCCACGCAGTTCTCTTTCAGAACAACTCAGAATATCGGTGCCAGAGAAATTGATCTTACCGTTTAAGTAATGAGACGAGCCTTTGGGTAAAAGCTTTAAAATCGAATTTGCCGTGACCGATTTACCGGAACCACTCTCACCCACTAGCGCGAGCGTTTCACCTTTGTATATCTCTAAAGAGACATCTTGTGTCACTTGTTCTATCGAGTTTTTTCGCCCGAAACCGACAGACAGTTTATCTATGGTCAAAACAGGAGAAGCAGGCGTTGTATTTGAAGTCATAACCTATCCTTACTTCTGTTGATGTGGGTCGAAGGCATCACGCACTGCTTCACCAACGAAGACAAGTAACGTAAGCATCAGTGAAAGCACGACGAAAGCAGAGATACCAAGCCAAGGTGCTTGTAAGTTCGCTTTACCTTGCGCCAAAAGCTCACCTAGCGAAGGCGAGCCCGCAGGAAGACCAAAGCCCAAGAAGTCTAATGAGGTCAATGTGGTCACTGAGCCAGAAAGGATAAACGGCATCATAGTTAATGATGCAACCATCGCATTGGGTAACATGTGGCGAAGCATAATGCGTTTGTCATCAACGCCCATGGCCTGCGCGGCTCGCACATAATCAAAGTTTCGACAGCGTAAAAATTCCGCTCGTACAATACCGACTAAACTCATCCAACTGAACAGCACCATAATCCCCAGCAACCACCAGAAATTTGGCTCAATAAAACTCGACAAAATAATCAACAAGAACAGGGTCGGCATACCAGACCAGACTTCAATGAAGCGCTGTCCGAATAGATCAACCCAACCACCGTAATAGCCTTGGGTTGCGCCAACGACGACACCGATCACGCTCGATACAATCGTCAGAATAAAACCAAACAGAACCGAAATACGGAAACCATAAATGATACGAGCTAATACATCTCGTCCTTTATCATCGGTTCCTAGCCAGTTCACCGAATCGGGTTCAGATGGCACCGCACCTGAAATATCGAAGTTTATCGTGTCGTAGCTAAACGGAATGATTGGCCACACGATGTAACCGCTGTCTTCGATGAGCTCAATAACATACGGATCTTTGTAATCGGCTTCGGTTTCAAACTCGCCACCAAACTCTGTCTCGGCGTATTCATTGATAACAGGCACAAACCACTGATTATCATAAGAAACCAAAAGTGGCTTATCGTTGGCAATGATTTCAGCGAACAGGCTCAAGCCAAACAAGATGGTAAATATCCATAGGGAGATAAAACCACGCTTGTTTGCTTTAAAACGTAACCAACGAGCTTCAGCTAAAGGGTTGTTAAACATTTATTATCAATACCTTGTTATTCGTTCGCCATTAACGCGCTTCAAAATCAATTCGAGGATCAACCCAGGTATAAGTCAGGTCGGAGATAATGCTCAGCACCAAGCCAAGCAAGGTCATGATATAGAGAGAGCTGAACACCACGGGATAGTCGCGTTGAATGGTCGATTCAAAGCCAAGCAGACCGATGCCTTCAAGTGAAAACATCACTTCAATCAACATAGAACCCGTGAAGAAAATACTAATAAATGCGCTTGGGAAACCCGCAATAATGATCAGCATGGCGTTACGGAAAACGTGCTTGTAAAGAATACTGCTCTCGTCTAAGCCTTTCGCTCTCGCAGTCACCACATATTGCTTATTGATTTCATCAAGGAAAGAGTTTTTGGTCAGCATGCTCAATGTGGCAAAGCCGCCAATGACCATCGCAAAAATAGGCAATGCCAAGTGCCAGAAGTAGTCGCCAATTTGCTGATACCAATTGAGCTGATCAAAGTTACTCGACACTAACCCACGCAATGGGAACCAACTGAAGTAGTTGCCACTCGCGAACAAAATAATCAGGATGATCGCAAACAGGAAGCCAGGGACCGCGTAACCGACAATCACTACCGCGCTAGACCAAATATCAAAGCGAGAGCCGTGATGTATCGCCTTCATAATGCCTAAGGGTATCGAAATCACATAGATTATTAGCGTACTCCACAACCCCAAGGAGATGGAGACAGGTAAACGCTCAATGATTAAATCAATCACGTTACCGCCCTTAAACAGGCTTTCACCAAAGTTAAAGGTCGCGTAGTTTTTCAACATATCGAAGTAGCGAACGTGAATCGGCTTATCAAAACCAAACTGCTTTTTGATCTCTTCAACCACTTCAGGGTCAAGCCCACGTGAGCCTTTATAGCCACTGGCAGACGCTTGGTCACTTTCGCTTAAATCAACTTCTTGTCCACCACCAGAAAAGCGCTCCATGATGCCAGAGTTGTGCCCTTCTAATTGGGCAACGGCTTGTTCTACCGGGCCACCAGGGGCGATCTGAATGATGAAAAAGTTGATGGTGATGATCGCCCACAACGTGGGGATCACCAACAGTAAACGCCGAAATATATACGCGGCCATGCTAACTAACTCCTAGCGACGTTTTTCAGGAAGCAATGCCGCCTTCTCTTCTGTGATGAAAAAGTTGATGGTGATGATCGCCCACAACGTGGGGATCACCAACAGTAAACGCCGAAATATATACGCGGCCATGCTAACTAACTCCTAGCGACGTTTTTCAGGAAGCAATGCCGCCTTCTCTTCTGAAATCCACCATGTATCGATACCTAAGTCATATTTAGGTAATACATCTGGACGCTCAAACTTGTCCCACATTGCAACGCGATATTCGCCAACGTGCCATTGAGGGATGTTGTAGAAATTCCACTGCAATACTCGGTCTAGTGAACGACCTAAAGTAAGAAGCTTTTCTGGATTCTGTTGATTGCTCGCGATTTGTTCTGTTAACGCGTCAACCACCGGATCCATCACACCTGCAGTATTGTAAGTAGAATCAATGTAGTTAGAGTTCCAAACAATCATTAAGTTCGGGCTAGGATAAGGGTTTGCAGAAAATGACGAAGACACCATATCGAAATCACGATCACGAAGACGCTTGATGTACTGAGTCGTATCGATGGTACGGATCTTCATCTCGATCCCCATGCGCTTCAAGTTCTTCTGAACAGGTGTAGCAATACGCTCTGTGGTTGGGCTGTAAATCAACAATTCAAATGACAACGGCTTGCCGGTCTTTTCGTTGGTCATTACTTTGTCTTTTAGAACCCAACCTGCTTCCTTCAATAGTTTGAAAGCTGTACGCATTTGGCTACGAATACGGCCACTGCCGTCGGTGACTGGTGGTTGAAACTCTTCCGTAAACACTCGGGGTGGAATTTGATCTTTGTATTGAGACAGCAACTCTACTTCAGCTTCGCTTGGCAAGCCTTTCGCTTCATAGTCGGTGTTTTGGAAGTAACTACGTGTGCGCTTGTACTGACCGTAGAACATGTTCTTATTCATCCACTCAAAGTCCATCGCGTAGGTTAACGCTTCACGAACCTTTGGATCAGAGAACACGGGAGATTGAATGTTGAAGACAAAACCTTGAGTCGTTTCTGGCTTCTCATGGTTGATCTCTTCTTTGATGATGTAGCCTTTGTCGAAGTTTGCGCCTGTGTAAGAGTTGGCCCAGAACTTAGCCGAGTTTTCCGTTCGAAGATCGAACTCCCCTGCTTTGAAGGCTTCTAGCATTACTGTGTCGTCACGGTAGTAATCGTATTGTACTTCTTTGAAGTTATTACGACCGACGTTAACAGGCAGGTCGGCTGCCCAGTAATTTTCATCTAAACCGTAAGTCACGCTTTGACCCGATTTATAGCTGATGATCTTATAAGGGCCACTGCCTACTGGCGGCTCACTTAGAGGTTCAGACAGCTTCTTGTCTTTCCAATAATGCTCTGGCAATACGCGAGTGCTTTGGGCAAAGCTAAACAACTTCTCACGATTTGGCTTCTCCATCTCAATACGAACCACTAAATCAGACACCGCTGTGACTGACTTAATTTCTTTGTAATAGACACGGTATTGAGGCACACCCTCGGTTGAAAACTTATTAAAGGTGAATGCCACATCATGAGCCGTAATAGGCTCACCATCATTAAACTTAGCTTTTGGATTGATATCGATTTCCATCCAAGTGAAATCACTGGCGTAACGAACCTTAGAGGCGATCAATGGATAATACGCATCAATCTCGTCGCTAGGAGAAAACATCAAGGTATCGTAAATCTCACCCGTGTAACTTGCAGCAACGCCACGAGAACCGAATCGATTAAAGCTATCGTAGGTACCAATGCTGCCATAGGTCACTTTGCCTAGTTTTGGCGCATCAGGATTAACGTAATCAAAGTGAGTGAAATCGACTGGATATTTTGCTTCACCAAAACCGACCAGTTGAGTGGTTTCAATAACGGTGACAGCAGGAGTTGATTCGGTATCAGAGGCGTGTGTAACGGAAGGATATAGAGCAATAAGCGGCAGCATGACTGCACATGAAGTTAAATTTAACCTGAAAAACTGAGTGCGCTGCGAGGCTTTGCTTCGGAAAACTGTTCCCATTTGACTCTCCCTTCAAATGTTATGAATTCGATATTCAACTTGATTAATCGGCTTTGAATGCACACCGTTAAAACAAGTATAGGTTCAAATCTAACATCATGTAATAACTAATAAAACCATCAGCACTTCATCTCTGACGGTTTATTTACAAATTACTCGGGTTCAGTCTAGAGAAATACGACACGCCCTAACTATTGAACATGGTACTCATCAAAGATAAGTTCACCAATTTCATTAATCACCGCGTCACGCTCTGGAATAGTTAGTTCTGTTTCTGTAAGAGAGATACTGATAATCAACGGGGCGCGGGTTTCACTCCACACGATAGCCGTAATAGCACGTGAGCCGTAAGCGCCCGCTCCTGATCTGTCGGCAATCTTCCAACCATCAGGCAGAATCGAACGAATCATCCCATCAGAGACTTTGTTATCCATCATCCAATTATTTAACTGAACTCTAGACTCTTCTGATAGCACGTTGCCATACACCAATTCATTCAACGTTTTCACCATAGTTTTTGGTGTTGTGGTGTCACGTTCATCGCCCGGGCGAGCATGGTTCAAATCGGGTTCGATATGATCAAGACGTGTTTTGCTATCTCCCATGGAACGCAAAAACTCAGTTAACCCGTTAGGTCCACCAATACTGCCTAACACTATATTAGCGGCCGTGTTGTCGCTCATTTCCATGGTGGCGGCACATGCATCTCTGAGTGAGATCTCTTTACCGACAAACGCTTTAGTCACAGGAGACCAAGCAATAAGCTCATCAGATTTAACCCCAACGTTAGACTCTAAATCTAATCCTTCATTCTCATGGTCATAAAGAAGATTCGCGCACGCTAAAGTTTTAAAGGTACTCATCATTGGAAAACGTTCGTCGCCCTTATAACTCCATGTTTGCTCAGTCGCGGAGTCATACACTGCGACACCAATTCGCTCCGAGACACGAGATTCGATTTGCGCAATAGATTTAGCCTCAAGGGAATGACTCAGTGATGACGCTGAGAAGAGAGCACTCAATAACATAAGAGCAAGTGAAGTGTACTTTTTCATTGTTGAAACCTTTAAAAATCGATTGATGCATCGTAGATAAAAAGAAACGCGACGCCTTAAAAGCCTCGAACGGAGAGAATCTAAGCAGAAAGTGATTCCCTAATCTAGAGCTAATGAAAATAACTGACTAAACCCGAACAATATCTTCATATTTTAGATATCCTTAAAGGAGTGATTTCAATAGGATTCAACCTTGAACAAACCAAACCAAATAACATTCTCAACGTTCAACCTTTTGAACTACCTCGAACCACCGAATGCTTATTATGATTTTGAGAACATCTACAGCTTCGAGGAGTGGCAGAAGAAACAAGGCTGGATGGCTGAAGCGATTGGTTCATTAGATTGTGATGTGATCGGCTTCCAAGAGATATTTAGCCCGCAGTCTTTAGAGCAGTTAATGAATGATCTGGGTTATCCGTACTTTGCGGTTGTCGATTGCCCACATGTTGAAGATGATTACCTGTACACCTCTCCTGTCGTTGGTATCGCATCGCGTTACCCAATTGAAAATGTGCAGCCTGTGACACCGGATGCAGAGCTACTTTCAGCCTTCAACCTTAGCGACAAATTTTCATTCAACCGAACACCGGTTCACGCGACCATTACGCTTCCTCACTTGGGCTCGACTGATTTTTACGTTGTACATTTCAAATCTCAGCGAGCAACCGAACCAAAAAATGACACTCTAGATAACGCTGATAGAGCTAAAGCCTCGGAAACCTCAGACAACCAAAAGCCAAAAAGTGACACCTTGGTTAAGCTTCATCAGGAGCAACTTGGGTCTTGGTTATCTAGCGTTCAACGTGGTCTAGAAGCTCAAATGCTTCATCAATACATCACCAATCAACGCTACCAAACGGATCAACCTGTTGTGTTGATGGGCGATTTTAACAAGCCCCTATTCAACGATGAGTTCAAAGGGCTGTTGAGCTATTCATTGAATCGAGATGAAGCGAGCAGACATTGGTTATCGCATTTTCGATTGAGAGACAGTTGGGATCTTTATCACCAGTTACACGAAGAAGACTTGCTCGAACAACGCAAACCAACCCATTACTACGGTGCTTCTGGTTCTGTGCTGGATTACATATTGATGTCGAACGAGTTTGACTGCCAGAACTCCTCAAGTTTGATGGAAATATCAAAATACACCGTACTCGATCATCATCTGATTAACCCAAGCTTCGAAAACGACCAATTCAGTACCGATCATGCTGTCGTTTCTGTTACCGCTCATATCCGTGACGCCTAGCGATTTTGTGACATTCTCACTCGAGATTCACCAACGATAAGCATTAAAAAAGCCGCAGTTCAAACTGCGGCTTTCCACTTTAGCTAAACGGGTTGAGCCAACCGACGCCCCATTTAGAAACCGATTTACCGTTTAACAAAGTGTGAAACTTAGAAGTTGTATGTTGCGCCAAGGTAGAACGAATCAAGTACTACGTCTTTCTCAACTTTTCTTTGGTTCCAGCTGTACCCCTCGTAAGTGTCTACCGTAAATGTATCCGCTTCGTAACCGAGTCTTAAACTAAATTCTGGGTGTTTTGTTGGTGTGTATTCAACACCAACACCCAAACGTACGCCTGTACCTGTATCGTCGAAGTCTGCGCCAGAAGGACGTGAACCATCAGAGTTCTTCATATCTAAATCGATTGAAGATAAACCAATTGTACCAAATGGGCGCACGCCATTATCAAATGTGTAGCCAAGATTTGCAGCAGCCGAAAAGATTTGAGGAGTCCATGTAAAGCCGTCTCCGCTTCGTGGGAATTTAGCAACAACATCACCGAAATCCGTGTACTGTAGTTCAAGTGATACAATACGGTTAAACCTGTAGCCTGCGATAAGTCGGTAAGTATTGTCTTCTGCTTTGAAAGTCACAGGATCGTTATTTCCCGAAAATAGACCACCATCATCCACACCAGACGTACCGATTGCACCGCCTAGGTAAAAGCCACTGTCCGCTGCCATTACATTGTTTGCTGCCACTGCTGACATCATCGCGATGCTTAGAATAAATTTGTTGTTCATTACTGCTTGACCTTACTTATTGCAAATCAAGATTGTCACGCCTTCCTCTGCTGCACAATCTTGTTAGAGTTATCCGACACCCCGTCGAATTCGCAAGCAGGTTAAGCTCACAGAAAACAAAAAAATAAATAAAAATGTAATCACTTTGTCATTTCAAACAACACAATCAGTAATAACCAAATAAGCACCTGAATAATAAAGAAATAAAAACAGGTCTTTTCTAGATAAAACCTTCCACTCAATTTTCAAACCATCCCATTTTTAGATTTTCCTCGCGCAGACTTACGAACGCTTACTTTCAAGAGTGGTGTTATTTCGCATAATCCGCGCGCTTTGAATCACTAGCACACCTAACGAACTACCCGATCAATCTCCACCATTCAAAATAAGACGAACAGAAACACGATGAACCAAACCATAAACCTCAACGGCTTAATCCTTGATATCGACGCTCGAACTATCACCAACCCACAGGGAAACAAAATAACGTTGCGCCCTCACCTTTTGGCGGTGCTCTGCTTACTGCTAGAGAATGTTGGAAAGCCCATTTCGAGAGAACACATCGTAGATATCTGTTGGGACGGAGAACTCTCGTCACCTCACGCTCTGGCTAATGTGGTTTATAACCTTCGTAATGTCTTTGCGCGATTAAGAACCCCAAACATCCAAATAGTTACCATCAACAAGTTTGGCTATGCGTTATCGGTTGAGCCCACTTAATTAGCTAGAATTGGGGATTAGGAAACGCCAGATTTAAACAACACTGTGCGAGTAACGCGTCGCAACCATCCCCACTTTCAATTCAATCTTGTGTTCGACGAATCCCCCTTGTAGTCCTCAGTTTTGTTCGTATTTATGCAATCAATGTCGGTGACTGAGATCACCAAAAAACACCCCATCGAAACGTTTCGATGATCGTTATCACACTCTAAGAAAGTGAATAGTGCAAATGATAAATCAGACACTATTATCACTATCGAAACGTTTCGATGGCTTTTTCTTGAGTTGTTCTCAACCCATCAAACGTTATTTTTCGATAGGTCGTGATATGAAAAAAAGTACTCTAATAAACTCTGAACTCTCTTACCTAGTGGCGACTCTTGGCCACACAGATGAAATCACGATTTGTGACGCAGGCTTGCCGATTCCGGATCATGTAACTCGTATTGATCTTGCTTTGACTCACGGTGTGCCGAGCTTCGCCCAAACAGTGAAAACCATGCTTGATGAGTCTCAAATTGAAGGCGTTGTGATTGCAGAAGAATTCGCGGAAGTCAGCCCTGAACATCACGCAGCGCTGATTGATCAAATCAAAACGGAAGAAGCGCGTTGTGGCAAACCACTTTCGATTACTTACATCACTCATGAAGAGTTTAAGCAGCGTACACATGATAGCCGCGCTGTGATTCGTACAGGTGAATGCACGCCTTACGCGAATGTCATTTTCCAAGCTGGCGTAACCTTTTAACTTAAGTAAAACGCACGACAGCTCAGTGTCACCACTGAAAAACATACATATACAGAACAATCAAATACAACTGGCCCCGAGTAAAGGAACCGACATGACTCAAGCCATTTTAGAACTTAGCTCAATTGAGAAAGCCTTCCCTGGTGTGAAAGCACTGGATAAGGCAAGCCTCAACGTTTACCCGGGACGCGTAATGGCGTTAATGGGCGAAAACGGTGCAGGTAAATCAACCCTCATGAAAGTGCTGACAGGTATTTATCACTTGGACGGCGGTACTATCGCCTACCAAGGAAAGCCTGCTGCATTCAAAGGGCCGCGTGATTCTCAACAAGCAGGCATTAGTATCATTCACCAAGAATTGAACCTAATCCCTGAGTTAACCATCGCCGAGAACATCTTCTTAGGTCGTGAAATCACGGGCACCATGGGTCGCATCTTGTGGAACGAGATGTACCAAGAAGCAGACAAGCTACTTAAGCGCTTAAACGTAAAACACAGCTCTAAAACACCTCTAAGTCAGCTAAGTCTTGGTGAGCAACAAATGGTAGAGATCGCGAAAGCCCTATCGTTTGAATCTAAGGTCATCATCATGGATGAGCCGACGGATGCGCTAACCGATACTGAAACTGAGTCTCTGTTTAAAGTGATTAACGAACTGCGTGATGAAGGCTGCGGCATTGTTTACATCTCTCACCGTTTAAAAGAGATCTTTGAGATTTGTGACGACATCACCGTGCTTCGTGACGGTAAATTCATTGGTCAATGTGAAGTAAAAGACACCGATGAAGATGGCCTAATCGAAATGATGGTTGGTCGTAAATTGGATGAGCAATACCCAAGAATCCACTCTGGCTTTGGCGAGACTTGCCTTGAAGTGATTGGCTTGACTGGCTCTGGCGTTCATGACGTGAGCTTTACTCTAAAGCGTGGCGAAATCCTTGGTGTATCTGGCCTGATGGGCGCTGGCCGTACTGAATTAATGAAAGTGATTTACGGTGCCCTTCCAAGTGAGCGCGGCGTTATCAACCTAGAAAACAAAACCATTAACCCAGTAAGCCCGAAAGATGGTCTTGCTAATGGTATTGCTTACATCTCTGAAGACCGTAAAGGCGATGGCTTGGTGCTTGGGCTTTCAGTGAAAGAGAACATGTCTCTGTGTTCACTGGATCTACTGACTAAGAGCGGCCAAATCCAACACAAAGACGAAGTGATCGCAGTGGATGACTTCATCAAGCTATTCAACATCAAAACCCCTACTCGCGAGCAAATCATCGGCAACCTTTCTGGTGGTAACCAACAGAAAGTCGCTATCGCTAAAGGCTTGATGACAAAACCAAAAGTACTGATTCTCGACGAACCAACCCGTGGTGTCGATGTCGGTGCTAAGAAAGAAATTTACCAACTCATTAATAAATTTAAAGCCGACGGCATGAGCATCATTTTGGTGTCCTCTGAAATGCCAGAAGTATTAGGAATGAGTGACCGCATCATGGTGATGCATGAAGGCCGTGTAAGCGGTGAATTTGATGCTAAAGAAGCAAACCAAGAATTATTACTGGCGTGTGCGGTCGGTAAAAAGATCAACGAGGACGCAGCATGAGTACTAAAACCATGAGCAAAACAACTGAAACTGAAGCGCCAAAGAAGAAACCGTTAATCAGCAAAGAGTGGCTGATTGATCAAAAGTCATTGATTGCTTTGATCTTCTTGATTGTTGTCGTTTCTTTCTTAAACCCGAACTTCTTTACTGTCGACAACATCCTAAACATTCTGCGTCAAACCTCGGTTAACGCAATCATCGCTGTGGGTATGACTCTGGTTATCTTAACCGCTGGTATCGACTTGAGTGTCGGGTCTGTACTGGCGCTTTGTGGTGCGTTCGCAGCCAGCATGATTGGCATGGAAATCCCTGTGATGATCGCAGTACCAACCGCTCTTGTAGCTGGCGCAGCATTAGGTGCTATCAGTGGTGTGATTATCGCTAAGGGTAAGGTTCAAGCCTTCATCGCAACGCTTGTCACCATGACACTACTTCGTGGTGTAACCATGGTTTACACCGATGGTCGTCCTATCTCAACAGGCTTCACCGACACAGCAGACGCATTCGCTTGGTTCGGTACAGGCTACGCAATGGGCATCCCAGTTCCAGTATGGATCATGGTCGTGGTATTCGCAGCGGTATGGTACCTACTTAACCACACACGCTTTGGTCGTTACGTTTACGCACTGGGCGGCAACGAATCAGCAACTCGCCTATCAGGCATCGACGTAGACAAAGTAAAAATCGGTGTTTACGCAATCTGTGGTCTGTTAGCAGCGGTTGCAGGCATCATCGTGGCATCTCGTTTGTCATCGGCTCAACCAACCGCAGGTATGGGTTATGAGCTAGACGCTATCGCAGCCGTGGTTCTTGGCGGAACAAGCTTAGCGGGCGGTCGTGGCCGCATCATGGGCACATTGATTGGTGCATTGATTATCGGCTTCCTAAACAACGCCCTAAACCTACTAGACGTATCTTCTTACTACCAGATGATTGCAAAAGCAGTGGTTATTCTTCTGGCAGTATTGGTCGACAACAAAAACAAATAAAACCTATTCACACTCTAGGTTAATACAAGTAACACCCTGTTTTACCTTTAAATATTAGAATCTATAAATAATGTAACAACGAGCTAGGACTCACCTCCTAGTTCACCCTACACAAAGGACTTACACCATGAAAAAATTAGCGACTCTTATTTCTGCTGCTCTTCTTTCTACAACGGTATCTGTGTCTGCACAGGCTCAAGATACAATGGCAATCGTTCTGTCTACATTGAACAACCCATTCTTTGTAACCATGAAAGATGGCGCAGAAGCGAAAGCTGAAGAGCTAGGCTACAAGCTTATCGTTCTGGATTCTCAAAACGACCCAAGCAAAGAGCTGTCGAACATTGAAGATCTAACCATTCGTGGTGTTAAGGCAATCCTGATCAACCCAACAGATTCAGATGCTGTGTCTAACGCGATTCGCATGGCTAACCGTTCAAACATCCCAGTACTAACACTAGACCGTGGCGCAAGCCGTGGTGACGTAGTGAGCCACATCGCTTCTGATAACGTAATCGGTGGTGAAATGGCAGGTCACTTCATCATGGAAAAAGTGGGCGAAAAAGCGAAAGTAATCCAACTTGAAGGTATTGCTGGTACCTCTGCAGCTCGTGAACGTGGTGAAGGCTTCATGAACGCAGTAAACGGCAGCGACCTTGAGCTTCTTGCAAGCCAACCTGCTGATTTCGACCGTACTAAAGGTCTGAACGTAATGGAAAACTTACTTGCAGCTAACCCAGATGTACAAGCAGTATTCGCTCAGAACGATGAAATGGCACTAGGTGCACTTCGCGCAGTTCAAGCTTCAGGTAAAGAAGTGATGATCGTTGGCTTTGATGGCACAGACGACGGCATCGCAGCAGTTAACCGTGGCCTACTTGGCGCTACAGTAGCACAACAACCTGACCTAATCGGTTCTCTAGGTATTGAAATGGCAGACAAAGTACTGAAAGGCGAAACAGTTGACGTGTACGTACCAGTACCTCTAAAAATCATCGCTAAGTAATAGTTACTAGGTAACGCGATATAAAGCAGGGAGTCCCCTATCTCCCTGCTTTGATTAACTCATTAGCTCACTGACTCAAACAAAAAGCAAAACCCGACAGTGCATCGCTGTTTCTCATAAGCCGCTAACAAGGCGTGCAATTTACGTAACGAGAATTAACGTAATGAGAAAGACCCATGCATTTTCAAATACGATATATCATAAGGCTCGTATCATGACTCAACTGATTGTTTTAGGTAGCGTTAACGCTGACCACGTACTGCAAGTTCCTTCGTTCCCTCGTCCGGGGGAAACCTTGATTGGCGGTAACTATCAGGTCATCCCTGGCGGTAAAGGCGCAAACCAAGCAGTAGCTGCTGCGCGATTAAACGCAGATATCGGCTTTATTGCCTGTGTCGGTGACGACCCATTTGGTATCAACATTCGTCAAGACTTCGCTAAAGACGGCATCAACATCGACAGTGTTATCGTGGCAGACAACACACCGACTGGCATCGCGATGATCCAAGTATCAGCAGCGGGTGAAAACAGCATTTGTCTTTCTCCAGAAGCGAACAACAAGCTGACTTGCGATCAAATCGAACCACATCTAGAAAAGATTCGCGGAGCTAAGTACCTGCTGACTCAACTTGAAACGCCAATTGAAGGCATTGAGTACGCAGCAAAAACCGCAAAAGAGAGCGGAACTCGCGTGATTCTAAACCCTGCCCCTGCTCGCCCACTATCGGACACCTTATTAGCTTGTGTTGATGTGATTACACCAAACGAAACCGAAGCAGAAGTACTGACAGGCGTTACCGTAACCGACAGCGCATCTGCTCATCAGGCGGCTTTGGCTCTGCACACTAAAGGCATCGAGACTGTGATGATCACACTTGGCGCGAAGGGTGTATGGGTGAGTACAAACGGTGAAGGTGAGTTAATCGCTGGCTTCCGAGTTGAAGCAACAGACACAACTGCGGCGGGTGATACCTTCAACGGCGCATTAGTGACAGGCTTACTTGAGGACATGCCATTAGAACGCGCAATTAAGTTTGCTCACGCCGCAGCTGCAATTTCAGTGACTCGCTTTGGTGCTCAAACCTCTATTCCAAGCCGAGCAGAAACCGATGCGTTTTTAGCAGAGCAACTGTCTTCTTAGTTGATTTTTAACGGTTAACCTTAAGATTCGTTAACAACAAATTACAAGCATAAGCCCCTGTTTTCAGGCAGAATATCGCGCAACGTGGCAAGTTACTCCCACAAGGATTTTTTATGGCAACAATGAAAGACATCGCTCGGCTTGCAAAGGTTTCGACTTCTACCGTAAGCCATGTGATTAACAAGTCACGTTTTGTCAGTGAAGAGATAGCTGAGCGTGTTAACAATGCGGCTAAAGAATTGAACTACGCACCGTCTGCATTGGCTCGTAGCTTGAAAATGAAGCAAACCAAAACCCTTGGGATGCTGGTGACGACCTCTACTAACCCATTCTTTGGAGAAGTAGTAAAAGGCGTTGAGCGTCGTTGCTACGAAAAAGGTTACAACCTGATTTTGTGTAACACCGAGGGCGACAGCGAACGCATGAAGTCATCTATCGATACTTTGCTGCAAAAGCGTGTCGATGGCTTAATGCTGATGTGTTCTACCCTTGAAGGCGAACATATCGATGTGTTTGAACGTTACCCAGAGCTGCCTGTTGTGGTGATGGACTGGGGCCCAATGTTGTTTGCGAGCGATAAGATTCAAGACAACTCGCATCAAGGTGGCTACATGGCGACCAAGCACTTGATAGATAACGGGCACTCTCAGATTGGTTGTATTACAGGCCCACTTCATCGCAATCAAGCCTCGTCTCGTTATCAAGGTTTCAAGCAAGCGATGGAAGAAGCGAATTTAGAGATCAACCCAAACTGGATTGTAGAATCTAACTTCGAATGTGATGGCGGTTTTGATTCTTACCAAACACTGAAAGCGCGTGGTGGAATGCCAAGTGCACTATTTGTGAGTAATGACATGATGGCTATGGGCGTGATTCACGCAGCGGCTCAAGATGGTACTTCGATTCCGAATGACCTATCTATCATTGGCTACGATGACATCCACCTGTCTAAATACATGACACCTGCGTTAAGCACTGTCCACCAGCCAAAACACCGTTTAGGCAAAGCGGCTGTCGATACATTGCTAAGCAGATTACAAACACCAGACGCTTACCCGCAGGTGGTTGAGTTAGAGCCAACATTAGTTGAACGAAGCAGCGTAAAAGCCATTTAAAGTGCCTTCTTACACATCTAAAAACAGATCAAAACAACAAAGGGCAAGGTTAAATAACCTTGCCCTTTTCGATCCTAATACGCTTCACTTATCTACTTAGCGATTCAACACAGATGCGATTTGCTGTATTTCGTCTAACACATCGACGCCATTGTATTGAGGTGCGATAGACAAATCCTGAATCACCATCGTTTCTACAGACTGCTGTTCATTCAGCTCAAGTATCAAGTCGCCTTTTGGTGAATAAACTCGACTACCACCACAGTATGTCGCGGTAAACGCATCAACCACATCTTGCCCAACGCGATTACAAGTAACCATGTGACACCCTTCTTCCAAAGCTCTCGCTTGAGCAATGGCAAAGCTATGATGTCCGCCAAAATTAGCAGGATGAAGAACAACGTCTACCGACTGATACGCTCTCATGATCTCTGGGAACCAAACATCAAAGCAAATCGCAACACCAAACGTTAAGCCCTTGTGCTCAAAGGTTAGCGCCTCTGAACCTCTCGAAAAGTACTGCTTATCGAACTTTGTTTGGCTGACTTTTCTGTATTTATGGCGCAATCCAGATCCATCAATCACCGCCACACTGTTGTAATACTGACCATTATCTTGTTCTGCAATACCAGCAACAATTAGCGTCTCATGCTTCGCAGCTAAAACCGTTAACGAATCAATGGTAGGGCTATTCGTGAAGTCTTCACACAACTCACGAATTTCTGCAGCATCGTTAAAAATATACCCCGTCGAGAAGAGTTCAGGCAGCAAGGTAATATCACCCACTGACATCTCGGCTTCTAAAAGCCCAGAGACCAACGCGATGTTCTTCTGCTTATTTTTGTATTCAACCTCAAGCTGAATAAGGGTAATGCTGACACTATCCAAAATCGAATCCTTACTGGGTAACACTTAAACTTGAAACTAAGAACGGCAGAGTAACGAAATCCCCTCTCACTTGCTGACGCGAACGCGAATGGTTGAAGCAAGCGCACACTCTCATAAGCGGGTCATCTACTTCATTAGCTTAGGTTCTGGCAAAACGGGCGGCGTGCTATCCATATAGGTTAAGAAGTTTTCCCACACCTCATGTGTTCTTTGCTTGGTGAGTTTGGTTTTGCAAGAAAGTGCCATCAGGCCACGAATTGAACCATCGCGCCACTGGGTATACACAGAATCACAATGATCTGTCATGTACGTTTGCCAACTCTCTTGAGCGACCTTTATTGAACTCACCAATTCCTCATCATAAGCATTGTGTTCAAAGCTCGCTTCAAGGTATTGATCAAGCTCCACCGTTGCAGATTCCAACTCAATCGACGCACAGTGGTTGATCTCGATGGTATTCATCGCATTTTCACAATCGACAGCCTGTTCATCTGCTAATACAGAACCAGACAGCAAAGCGAATGCGATTACTGATATCAATTTTTTCATAAACATCCTAAATATTGTCACCCGTGAACGGTTCGATGACATTTCCTTATAACCTTGTTTAACTTGTGACCATATCAGCTAATTAGTTTAAACATGGTTCAATATTTAAATCTCTTTCGATCTTTCAGCGAATAACATCAAAATTTATCGGGATATAAGCGCTTGTTATACGTATGAATAATGCAAAATATCACCAATCCCACGAAGAAAAAACGAGATAACATCAAGATTTCGCTGGTAAAAATGGAAAACATATTATCTTTATCAATAATTCATGCGCGTATTCACAATATTTATTATTACTATTGCTACGTAATCGTTAAATTTATAAATTAAATTGAATGCTCATCCAATCGGTAACGCTTCTCCAACTATGGATATCAAGTACCAACATTTTGCCAAGACTTCATTCTACTTTGCCATTTCTTTCTTCTTCTCTATGGCATTGCTTATCCCGTTTACACCGTCTCACTACCAGAATTTAACCCAAGACACATCAAAGCTCGTCGAAACACGACTTGAAGGTATCCAATCAAGGTTCAACCGTTTTTTATCGGGTATCACCCCAGACCAATCTTGCGATGCAATTGTTAGAGAGTTAAGACAAAACGTTTTTGATGCCGATTGGGTAAAAGAAGCAGCCGTATTCAACAAACAGAACCGTTTTTACTGCTCGACCACCGATGGTGAGGTTTCGTTTCGCCTTTACAGCACTATCAGAGAAAGACTCAACGACGATCCGAATTTAACCACCCTATCGTATTCCAATTCGGCCATCACCCAAGTGCAATCCATCATGCTTATTTTCTCGAATAAGGAAGATGCTGGGGTGAGCCTGATGATTCCGCCCCACTTTATCTATGACATTGTAGAAGCGAACCTTCACAATCATGGCATTCAAGCCAAAGTTGATGTGATCCAAAGAGATATCCACCCTTCGAATATCGACGCATCCATTGCCAAAGTGCGTATACAATCGAACATCTACCCACTGACCATCACCTCATACATTGGGTATCAGTATTATCTTCACTTCTTGTTAAGCTACTTGTGGTTTGGCTTTTTGATGGCCGGAATAACCACCATCATTCTTCTTTCTCTCAAGCATAAAAAACAGAGCCAGCGTAGCTTGGAGTACTCGCTGTCTAGTGCACTCAAAAACAAACACCTACATGTTCACATGCAGCCTATCGTTAACCGAAACACAACTGAAATTGTGGGCTGCGAGTCGCTGCTCAGGTGGAACGACCCTATCGAAGGCAATGTATCCCCTGCCATCTTCATCCCTCTGGCTGAAAGCTTAGGGTTGATTGAAGACCTAACCTACTTTGTGTTGCGTGAAGTGCTGTACACAATGAAGAATCACCGCGAGCTATTTGAGTCAAAATACATCAGCGTCAATATCAGCCGAAACGTTGTCTCTAATAGTAACTTCGCCAACAAAGTCATTAGCATCTACAAGAAGAATCCAGACATTCTCAAGCAAGTGGTTTTTGAAGTGACAGAAGATGGCGAGTGTTCTGATGCGGATATGGTGAAGATCAAAAACAACTTAACCAAGCTTGCTGATCTAGGAGTGAGAGTCGCGATTGACGACTTTGGTACTGGCTATGCGGGCTTGGATTTTGTGAGACAATTTCCTTTCAGTATTCTCAAGATCGACCGTGTGTTTGTGAAGAACATTTCAGACGAATCAAGCCTTGGTATCCCTTTGCTGGAATCCATGCTTCAGTTGTCACAAACCTTAGGCATGCAAGTCATCGTTGAAGGCGTTGAGTACGAGTCCCAAGTGAACATCTTGTCTAAACTGGGGGTCGATTATATCCAAGGCTTCTACTTTTATAAGCCTATGCCAATCAACCTAACAATAAGCTTGCTCAGGCAGCAGCATGTGGAGTCTAGCCTTGGTTTTCCAGCGTCATCGCCTTCAGCTACAGCGTTAGAGTAGCCTAAGCGCAGTCGATATATTGTGTATCATTGATGCTTGCCCAAAAGCCTCAAATCAATAGAGCTAGAGCCCTGTTTTTAGTGCCCTAGCTCTACTTTTAGTTAACTACTATACCCAACCACACACTATGCATTTGTACACCCAACAATCTCACCTACACTAACAATAGGTTTTTAGTGTGTGGAATGCGTGTCTTTATGTTTGCGAGTTGGTTTGATGATATATCCCTACAATGGAAGCTATTAGTCAGCTTTTTCACCCCTATTGCGCTAATGGTTCTCGTCTCGTTTTCTGTCCATCAAAACACGCAGTCCATTGTCGAAGATAACCATTGGGTGGTTCACACCCACAAGGCCATTGCTCGTGCTCAAGAACTCCTTAACCTAGCGATAGATATGGAAACAGGCCAACGTGGATACCTGATTACCGGTGATCCTGTCTTCCTAGAACCTTACGATCTTGCACTTGATGTGTGGAATCAAAAAATCACTACCTTGAGTGACCAAGTCAGTGATAACCCACCCCAAGTTGAACGACTAAAACGTATAGATACTCTTCACGAAACATGGTTAGCAGAAGCCGGAGAAAAAGAAATCGCTCAACGTAGCCTCGTCGGTAATGGCGACACCACAATGCAGAATGTTATCGACCTAACTCAGAAACAAACCGGAAAGAAAATCATTGATGAGATTCGTAGCGAAATAGCCGTGTTCATCGAAATTGAGCAGAAACTCATTCAGGTTCGAGTCGAAAAATCCGATAATTCCGCAAGCCAAACCACCTATGTACTGTTTCTGGGAACACTATTTTCAACGTTTATTTCGCTGCTTGTTGTGGCATGGTCGTCAAACAGAATCAATAAACGTATTCACCTCCTTCTCAATGCTGCAAACCAAGTGTCGGCAGGCCATTTAAAACAAGTCGCTTCAACCTTAGAACGCACCCCTTCAATGAATGGTAAAGACGAGGTAGCGCAGCTCACCCACAGCTTCCACAAAATGGCGACCAACCTAGTAAGAAGTAACAGCCAGATGGAAGCATCCAATCAGGAACTGATCGCGGAACGTAAAAAAGCCGAAGCCGCAGCCAAGGCAAAAAGCGAGTTTCTTTCAACCATGAGTCACGAAATACGTACACCGATGAATGGTGTGCTCGGTATCTCGCAAATCATAGCTTCTCAAACCAAAGAGCCCTCAACCAAAGAGAACATCAACGTCATCCTCGATTCAGGTCAGCACCTCATGACCATACTTAACGACATTCTAGATTTCTCTAAAGTTGAAGAGAACAAGCTCGAATTGGATATAGCGCCGTTTAACTTTGAACAAGTCATCAAACCGGTGTGTAGTGCAATCAAACCCATGGCCGATGAGAAAAGTATCCGTTTAATTGTTGAGAACGAAGTGCCTAATAACATCGACATTGTTGGCGACTGTGCGCGGTTACGCCAAATCTTGTTTAACCTAGGTGGCAACGCGACCAAGTTCACCAATGAAGGCCATGTGTTGATTCAAGCCGAGCTTAACCAGCCCATGAACGAACTATTACTGACAGTCACGGACACTGGCGTCGGCATACCACAAGATAAGCATCAGCACATCTTTAACTCGTTCGAGCAAGCAGACGCATCAACCACCAGAAAGTTTGGCGGCACAGGGCTTGGCCTTGCGATTGTTAAGAAGCTTGTCGAATTGATGGAAGGAAAAATAACGCTAAACAGCGCTGTTGGGTTGGGCACTAAATTCAAAGTATCGCTTCCCATCATGTGGCAAGAACGCCAAGCAACCGACATACACCCCAACCTAATGAGCACAGCAGAGCCGTTCAATACACCATTGAATGTGCTTCTGGTGGAAGACAACCGAATTAACGCGATTGTGGCAAAAGGCTTTTGTGAAAACCTCGGCTACCATGTCGAGTTAGCTGAAAACGGAAGAATCGCAACGGAATACCTCAAAACGGCTAAGTATGATCTGATCTTAATGGATAACCACATGCCTGAGATGAACGGGATTGAGGCAACACTGTTTATTAGGCAACAGCTTGGTTTAGAGACGTTGATCTTTGCGTATACTGCCGATGTTTTCCGCGAGGCACATGACAGCTTTATTGAAGCAGGTGCAGACCACGTTTTGACTAAACCTCTACAACAAGAAAGCTTCTTCGATGCACTGCAGCAGTTCTCGTCTCGCCTTCCCAAACAAGCCAGCAGCGATAAAACCATCGACCTAAGCAGCAACGTGATAGAACTTCACCGAGAACCCATCGAAAAACTGAGCCTGACTGAAGAAGAGATAAGCCAATCTGAAGTCATTCAATCGTTCAAAGAGAACCACCATGAGTTACTCATACTGCTAGAGTCCACATCCAGAGAGCTTGAGGAGTCGATAGACCAACTCATCGAGTACTACATGCAACATAACATCAAGTCGCTAAGGCAAACCCTGCACTCCATTAAAGGGATGTCTTTGAACCTTGGCTTAAAAATGCTCTCTCACCAAGCCCTTACCCTTGAGAAACAAGTAAGGCATCAGCAACTGCCAGACATCGAGCAACTTCAAAAGCTCATAAACCGCATCTTAGTGAATGAACATCAGGCTCAGCGCATGATGATGGCTTATGCTCCGCAACTGCCTAATCGCACGGGTTAGGTGTGTTAGGGTCATCGATACCCACCTTCTTTTAACAAACAAGCCATACTCAAACCGCCATTTAGGCGATCAATCACAAGCTATTCAACCAGACATTCCTTGTTACATAAGGCACTGAAAAACCGCGAAAGAAAAACCAACGGCCATGGGTCTCCTTTGATGGACATTTAACTTCATCGCATCTTGAGTGCACAAAAGGAATATCATGGAAAAGACACTTCAAACCAAACTGGCGACCAGCCTACTACTACTGAGAATCGGCATTTTTATCGTCTTCTTGTTCTGGGGCTTAGATAAGATCCTAGTGCCTGAACACGCCGTAAAAGTGTTGTCTGGCTTCTACGGCATCGACATATCGGTGAATGCGATGATGGCGCTGGGTGTTGCTCAGCTTGGTTTTTTAGGCGCGTTCGTTGTAGGCATGTGGAAAAAGTACACCTACGGCGCGGTTCTAGTCTTGCATGCAGGTTCCACCTTCGCCTCTTTCGCTAAGTACATGGACCCGTTCAATAACCTACTGTTCTTTGCCTCTTGGCCAATGCTCGCAGCTTGTGTCGCACTATTCTTACTGCGTGACCACGACACTTACAGCGTTGCCAACTAATACAAAGGGCGCCTGTTAATGGCGCCCTCTTTGGCTAGATTGATTTTTAAACGTTTGTTACGTGTCTTGTGTTAAAAACTCATATTGGACACGGCGGACTGAAAGTTATTAACACCAATTTTAAATAAATTACCATTTGTAGATACAATAACTGGATGACCTCTCCATAAGTTACCAATAACCCACTGTTGCTCCTGTTTTGTAGCGATAACATAGACTCTCTGATATGACTGACAAAACGTAAATATTTGCGTTGGATTATCGTTTACTACAGCATCGACCATACTAGATGGAGGATTGCTATCAAAGCCACAACCGTCCATTCCAGACATGTTTAACAACTGAATCATCGGCGCCCCTTCGACAATGCTAACTGATACCATACGAGAAGCATCAACATTATAATTTGCCACTTCGTTTTCCGGCGAGTAATACCAAGTATGAGCACTGACAACTGAAGAGAAAGAAAGAAGAAATGTAAGACTAAGCTTTTTCATTAATATTAGGTAGATGTATTTTTACATTGTCAATCCATCAACAGATGCAACATTCACACAACACCCTTGTAAATCCATTGAGGGCAACATCGCTAAGAAGCTGATGGGCGTGAGTTATACACTAAAAGCAAGTTAACTAAAGCAAATTTATTTTATCGTAAGGTATAAATCAGACACATAACGCCCGCTTTAGTGGTGAGCAACGCAAAACCGAAGCTACCGCATACAACCTTAACTACTAAAATCAACGCATGGTGAAGATGCCACGCGTTGTGAATCCGTCTTAAACGTTTGTTAGCTGCATTTATGTGTGCAACATCAAATGTTTAAAACTCCGTTTTGATGCATAATGCTATACAGGACTAACGAATATCACATTACAGGTTGTTATGGAAAATTTTTTCACTTTGAAATACAAGAAAAATTATGACATTAGAACGTTTAGAGCTGATGGTCATTTGTATACTTGCTTAAGAGATATACTCAAAACTTTAAGTGATGAGGATAAAATTCTTAATGGTGGTAAACCCGTGAAGTCCATGGCGACTCGTCTCCAAGCTCAAATTCAAGTTTTAGATTCTGATGAACATAAAAATTTTAATATGCCTCATCCAGATACAGGCGTTGAAATGAGTGAGATTTGTTTAACTGAGCCAGGACTTTATCGTGTACTAACAAGAGACGAAACTCCAGCAGGCAAGGCTTTTCAGAGATGGCTATTTCACGAAGTACTTCCATCAATAAGAGAGCATAAACAGTACCCACCTCCAGAAAATCCATCTACTGGTGTTGCAACCCCTGATTTCGCAAACATGGATGTAACTCAAACATCACTTCAAATGCTTGTACACGTAGCTTCTGGTTTAAATAATGCACTTGAAGAGCTGAAAACTGTAAAAGCAGATACCAAAAAACTTAGAGATGAAACACAGCAGTTCCAAAGTGAAACAAGTATTAGACTAGAAAACTTAGAAACCAATGATCAATTATATGGTTTGATTTGCATGGATGAGTTTTTGTCAAAGCACCCAGATATTACCGTGAATAGAAGTAACTTTTTGTCAGCCTGTGTCAATTTCAAATTGAAGAATAGTGGCAAGCACATAAAGGTTATGGGCAATGAAGGAACTGAACTACATTACTTTGATATAGAAACATTGAGTGCTGCTAAAATCTACTAACTGATAATCGCAATGGGGAGAGGTTTACCTCATTGCAGCTAACGCCCACTTAAGCGGACGGAAATAGTTGGCTAAAATGTGTAGCGTAGCGAAACTCAGCCAACTATTGGAGAATCCGTCTTGGACGCTTTGTTAGGCTCCGAACTCAGCAACAAATGCATTCATGTAGTTTCTATAAAAATTCAGCGCGGTCTCTGCTGCTTCGACTGGAGACATTGGTCCTGGCACTCCATTACCCCATGGTGGGGAATACGCTTGCCCTCTATCAGTCACATCAACTAACTCAAATTTAATATCCATTTTAATTGCTGGTTTTCTTAATGGGTTTACTGGAACAAACACATCAGGTTTACCCATAGTTCTTTGTACTATCCCGATAGGTGTACATGAATAGTTACTCAAATGTCCTGTAACTTCTTGTACGCTGTGTTCATCACTATTTCGAGCATGCAAAATGTAGTTTAGTAATCGGTCTTGTTTTTTCTGTGCCTTATAGGGCTTTTGAAACTGACCAAACTTCCCACGATTAACAGCAACACCAGCTCTCTCAATTTTCTTCCATACCTTTTCGATAGACACTATAAAGCCTCGCCATTCAATATCCATATCATCGAATGATTCACACTCTTTCATATTTTTGAAATGGCGTTCTGCAGCACTAAGCTCTCTTTTCGCTACTGAAAAAGCACCACTTAATTTCCCCATATATAACCTTACTTAAATTTTTCGCCTAGGAGCCTAACGCCCAATTAAGATGTGAGCAACACTACCACGAAACGAAACCGTTGCACCTTAAACACAAAACCCAACGATGGAATGAAAAATGCCAAGCGTTGGGAATCACTCTTAAATTGTTTGCTAGGTGCTTGTTGACACGTTAATTTAGCCTAGCTGGTTGCACCGCTTGAACCAAAGCTGGGATATCAACATGTGTCAGCGCACCTTTCTTTGCTTTGTTATTCAAATACGTACCGAATTTTTCAGATACGTATACATCATCCATCCATCGACGAAACTCACCGAGAGCTTCAACTGGGTAAATCCAAGCCATTGGATCTCGTTGCGGAAAGTCTTCTGGAAAAACGTGCAGGTGTTTACGACGTTCACCATACTTACCGTCAAACTCATTACTACACCAATGCTTACCCCAAGCCATACCAACACTGATATCAGGCATTGTTTGGTGATCGAAAGGCATACCGCCACGGATACCCGAAATAACCAAATTAGCAATTTCTGAGAATACGCTAAAGTAGCCTGACGGTAGTTCGTTTAAAGTAATACGTTCATGAAACGTTTTCCAGTATTGTGGTAACGCATCTTCTGGATCGTAGCCAGTACGTTCATAAATAAATGTACGAAGTGTAAGTTTAGCAAGGTTACGATAGTTTGAACGAGCTTGGTCAGAGGGCGTTTGAGAATCAAAGGCATAGTATTCAAGAATTGCCATGCAATTAGTATCATTGATTGCGTGATATCTCTTCCCGTGAACATTTATGGGTACATAAAGCTCATTTGGGTCGCCACCTTGCTCTAAGATAAGTTTTTCAATTGCTTGCCCACGAGGCTTAAAGCGCAACTCTGTTTCCCAATCTTTAACTAACGTAATTAGATGGTCTCCCCCTACCACTTCACATGACTGTAAGCCATGCTTGGAGTGTTCAGGTCCGAAGTAAAAGGAGAAGACCATGACTCAGCATAAAATCATCGGCATCGATTTAGCAAAAAATGTCTTCTTTCTTTTTGAAATCAATCATAAAGGGAAGAATTTTTGCCGTAAAAAACTTCAACGAAGTAAACTACTTAGTTACATCGCCAATAAAGAAACCTGTACTATCGCCATGGAAGCTTGTTCCGGCGCACACTACTGGGCTCGTGAATTCTCTCAGTTCGGTCACGAAGTCATACTCTACGCACCCCAACATGTGAAAACTCAAAGGCGTAAACAGAAAAACGACTATAACGATGCTGAAGCCATTGCCGAAGTCGCTCTCTACAAAAGACCTCACCCTGTTCCTCATAAATCAGTCGAGCAACAAGACATCCAATCTCTTATTCGAATGAGACGTCTGCTCGTCACTGAAAGAACTCGTATCGTTAATCAAGTGCGTGGCCTTATCTCTGAATACGGCATCATTATGCCCAAAGGAGCCCCAACCTTCAGAAAGGCCATACCCGAAATACTCGAGAACGATGAAAACCAACTGTCTTGTATATTAAGAGAGCTGCTATCCCATCAGTACGAACGATATTTATACATCGACGAACAGGTAAAATGGTTCGACGATAAACTTAACCAAACCGTCAAGCAGTTCGAAAACGCAAAGCGACTTATGTCTATTCCTGGCTTTGGACCACTCACAAGCCAAGCCGTTGCGGTATGGCTTGGCTCTGGACAACAGTTCAAAACTGGTAGAGATGCCTCCGCCGCAATGGGGCTTGTACCAAGGCAAGATACCAGCGGCGACAAAGTCATTCTTCTTGGAATAACCAAAAGAGGCAACACGTATATCCGCTCCCTACTCGTTCATGGAGCAAGAGCAGCGCTGAGGCGCGCCAAATTTAAATCCGATAATCTCAGTAAGTGGATGCTTGAACTCCAAGAGCGACGAGGACCAAACAGAGCCGCTGTCGCAAACAAACTCATGCGCATAGCGTGGGCCGTCATCACTAAAAATGAAGAGTATCGACCAACACAAAGCTAATGATGATCACCAACCCTTTGCAAAGTACGTAGTAAGATGAATAACAGGACAAATCCTACACGTTGAAAACCTTATGCTCACACTGTCTTATTAAGTCGATAAGGTGATTAGGACTTCGTGTTCGACTTCCTCATCTTGGCCAAGGCAATAGCCGCTCAACAGGCCGTATATATGGAAGTTAACCTGCGCTTTTAATCATACTGCTGACTTGCAAAACTGGGGGGAGACCATATATGTGAGCAACGCAATACCGATGCTTCCGCATGCCACCTTAAACACAGAACGCAACGCATAGTAAAAATGCCACGCGTTGCGAATCACTCTTAAACAGTTTGTTATGTTGTTATTGCCAACCAGAGGTTTTGAATTGTTGCGGTATCAAGCTTTATCAAAGTAAGAACTATTGCTGTAGAACCTAGAAAATAAGGACCCCAAAGATCAAGGTTTTCTCTATATTTCAATAATGCTTCCAAACGGTACCTCAATTCATAAGAATAAAGCACTAGAAAGTCCCATCGAGTCCACTTTTCATTGTATCGGTTTAATGAAACGTCCTCATCTAACAACTCGCTACCTTCTTCGTTATGGTATTCCTTTTGATAGACAATTTTACGTCTCAAAAAGCCGTCAGTTTCGTACTTCGCGTCTTGTAGACCCGGTTCATCACCACCAAAAAGATCAATACCGTCTCCAAGCAACCCCGATATCTCCTCGGTGTGGTGGTTAAATCTAAATATTTTATAGTCAGACATCATTCTTTCAGCCATGAGTTTGAATAGCTCTTGATGATATTCATGTGCATAGCTGTAATAACGAATCATCAAAATGACGACAGCCAAGAGCAAAAATATGCTTAGCCCACCTTGGTTGGTAAACTCAATTTTAAAGATAAATGTATTAGCTTCTTTAAAGACAGCACCAGTAAATTGTATCGCAAGAAGTAACAACGACAGTGTGACCAGTATTCTACGCTTGGAAACTAATCCAGTATTACTATCTAGCCTTTCTCGAAATGCTTGTAATGATTCATTATTCATTGTTTTCTCTGTACTTCATTCAACAACATAACGCCGCATTAAGGTGTGAGCGGCGCTTGGCTATACTTGAGCGAAGCGAAACTGCCAAGCGTTGCGAATCACTCTTAAATGCTTTGTTAAGTGCCGGTATTATACTTTCATAGATAAAAGTTGAAACCTTATATCGTCGCATTCGCCGGACTGAACATTATATTTAAAATTAACTCTGTAGAATGGTCTAGCATAATGGTCATAATAAACATTATCTTCATCTTGTTCTTGATTGTGAAGACTACCAACTGAGGTGATTTCATGCTTATGATATTCATGTTCCACCTTAGATATTTGCAACCGAAGAAATACTATTCTCATATCAAATAATGCATTAATACCTAAATTCCCATCATCTAACAATGAAACAGACTCAATAGACAAGTCTTCTAGACCCTCCATGATGTAGGCATCAAAACAATTAAATAACTTTAACGTTTCCGAATAATCTTTTTTCATAAGAGCACGTTCAAAAATACTCTTCTCTGCTACTGATAAATATTTAAGACCTTCTTCTTCTAGAAACTCTTCAAAATTTTCGTAAGCAAAATCCGAAAATTCATAGTCGTCATTTCGAAGTTCAACACCAGCAGATTTTAATACTGACAACATGGAATCCGAACTTTGCTCTGGAAATTTAACTCGAAACGAACCATGTTCATCGAATCTTGCCTTTCCTAACAGTCGAGCACCTTCACCATTTGAAGCCGTCTGTATACCTGCTACTTCTTCTGGCCAATGACCTTCTGGCCATGGTGAATGTACTGTTGATAAAAGTGATGTCCAAACAAGAGAAACATATGTAGGGCCTTTCGAATCATCTTGACCTTCTAAACAAGAAGAAATAACACCAACTACTCTTCCTTCAGCATTAAATACTGGCCCTCCGCTCATGCCTCCTAAAGCTTGCATAGCAACTTCGATACAAGGTCCATTAATATGTCCCCCCCTACCTTCTAAGTATTGTTCAGTCACTAGTCCGGAAGTAATAAAGAATGATATGGTGGGTACACCATCATTTAATATTTCTCGATACCCTGTAGACCAAAGCCTTTCACCTATCTTGGGAACGGACACTTCAATGGGGGCGAAAAGGTAATCATCATTATCTTTGAACTTGGAGAAAGGTGAATATGATAAAACCCCAACATCACTGTATTTGGGCTCTGGTTTTTGAAATGGCAATAATTCTAAAGATACCTTTTGCTGAGCAGAGAAGTCTTGAGGCGTCCAAATTCTCATGCAGCTATCACTTGGAAATGTATATAATAGAGGATGTTTCTCTTTTGTTTCTTCTATAACATGAGTAGCTGTCAAGCAAAGCCCTGGGGCAATCATAACGCCGCTACCGATAATACAGTGTTGCTCATTGTCTATAAATCCAATTGCAACAATTAGCCCTTCAAGTCTCCATAAAGCCTCTTCACCAATTCCGTCAATTGGGTGAAACTCCGGACGTATCCATTTACAATCTCGATCTAGAGAATTGCTTTCAGGGTGTTCAATCATTGTTTGGAATGAGCTTTTCAATTGCATCTCTCATAAAATTAGTTTTCAGGTGAATTGGTATAGCAAGATTAGGCACTTAACAGCTATATTAGACAGAATAATTCTGCATTTTGTCCCTAAAACAATTCTGTCTAGTAATCTAAACTGTTCAAGCTCTGTCTAATAACCCATTTAATAACAGAATCTTATCTGATTACTTCTTTATCAAACATGACGAAAAGCAGAAAAATTCCATATATTTTCGGCAAAAAGTAGAAAGTGACACAATGTGTGAGTTAGCCGTCATCTTCTTCGTTGATTTCTTCGCCACAGCCTAGGCATTTGGGTTCAATATCTGTAGGCAGCATTATGATTAAGCCGCAGTGTGGGCAAAGATCGCCTTGGTTATACATCGTCACTCCTAAGTAGCGCTGAATTCGCCAATGTATGAAGTAAGGTCGGTTTTCTTGTTTTAGCTAACTTAGACATCAACTTACCTCTACCTAGAAAATACAGAACGACATACCAATGCGTGAGATGATATGTGAAACTTGTCGTTTAATCAATCGGTGTTGCATACTTAAAAACAAAAACGCCGACGTGATTGTCGGCGCTTAACTTTAGGTATTAATAGGTTAGAGGTAGTCGGCTACTTCGCCATGGTACTCAAAAACTCGGCTTCAAACTCTTCATCGGCTTCTCGGGTTAGGCATTCCACCAGCCAGTCGATGCTGTGATGGTCTAGCTTGCTGTTCACCACAAAGGCTTGCTTCACGCCAAATTGATCCAGCTTGGCTGAGCCATAGTTCTTGAACGATTTATTGCCGTGGTAATGGAGTGATTTGATTGCCTCTGCGTTGGGTTCTGGTAAAGCATCGAGGGTGTTGGCAAGTTGAATCACCAACTCCATTGGGTTCTTGGATGATGAGATGCGGTACAGAAAGCCGCCCTCCACTCTTTGGCGTACCCAATAATCAAAGCCGCTGCAATCCATCACTTTGTCGCTGACCAGTGCGGCTTCACTGCGATAACCACACGGCTCTACGACAACGGGTGTGTGTTTGAATTCAGGTTGGCCTGATGCCGCATCGGTATGAGGCAAAATCAGGTCGCATGGTTTGCTGTCTTTGGCGGTTGGGGCGTTCCAATGAATAGGCATGAATACTTGCTCCCGACGCATCTCTTTGGTTACCACTAAGCGTGCTTGGCATTCACCTTGTGCACTGCGCACTTTCACCACCGGATTAATAGTGGCGTGGTTGAAGGCATCTAACCCAAATTCATCTAAGCCAAGCTCTGCGACCGTATCTGGATGCATGGCGACAAAGGGTTCTGGTGTGTGTTCACCTAAACCTGCGGCTAAACCAGTTCGGCTCATGGTATGCCACTGGTCTCGGATTCGGCCTGTGTTCATGATAAGTGGGAATTCGACACTGGTATCAGCAATCGGCTTGTCGTGCTCAACCGCGATAAACTGCGCTTTGCCAGATTCAGTATAGAACTCGCCGTCGGTGAACATGCGCTGTTCAATGATCTCTGGTTGATATTCAAGTACTGGCCATTGCTGTGGAGTGAGTTCGCCATAGCCTTTCTCATCTAACTGAGTAAGACCGATTAAGCACAAGTCACGCGCATTACCTGTTTCATTACCAAGCGCCGTCATCTCACAATATTCTTTGAAGATCTCACCTTCGTGGCGGTAATCAAACTGATCTTTGAATCCCATCTTTTGCGCGACTTCTTTTAATATCCACCAATCAGGTTTGGCTTCTCCAGGGCTTGGTAATACTCGGCGTTGGCGTGAGATTCGACGCTCAGAGTTGGTTACGGTGCCCGACTTTTCACTCCACCCTTGCGCGGGTAGCACCACATCGGCCAAGCGTGTGGTTTCGGTATCAGCAATGCAGTCCGACACCACCACAAACGGGCACTTCTCTAGTGCGGTTTTTATTTTTTCGCTATCTGGCAAACTCACGACAGGGTTGGTTGCCATGATCCACACGGCTTTTATCTTGCCATCATTCATCGCATCAAATAGGTCGATGGCTTTTAAGCCTGCGTGAGTAGCTAAGCTGTCGGTTTCCCAAAACTCACTGACGGTTTGGTGTGATTGCGGATCACCAAATTCAAAGTGCGCGGCTAAGGTATTGGCTAGGCCACCCACCTCTCGCCCGCCCATTGCGTTTGGCTGGCCTGTTACTGAGAAAGGCCCCATGCCCGGCTTGCCGATTTTTCCCGTCGCTAAATGGCAATTAATAATGGCGTTGACCTTGTCACACCCTTGTGTGGATTGGTTTACGCCTTGAGAATAGATGGTGAGCACTTTCTCATTAGAAGCAAACAGCTTGTAGAACTGTTCGAGTTGCTGCTCTGTAAGCCCTGTTAGGTCGGGAATGCTTTTGTCGCCCCAACCTGATTCTGTATAACGGTAGTGCGTTGCGGATCGAATGGCTTCAGTAAAGCCTTGGGTGTGATGTTCAATGTAGTCAGCGTCGAGCTGGTCGTTGTCATCTAAGTAGGCTAGCAAACCATTGAACAGTGCGACATCTGAGCCTGACTCCAACGCCAAGTGCATGTCGGCAATTTCACAGGTGTCGGTATAACGCGGGTCAATCACGATCACTTTCAATGCAGGGTTGGCTTGTTTGGCCGCTCTTAACCTTTGGAATAGCACAGGGTGACACCAAGCGAGGTTTGAGCCAGTGATAACGACGACTTCTGCTTGTTCTAAATCTTCATAACAGACAGGAACGGTGTCGGTGCCGAACGCGCGTTTATGCCCAACCACACTCGATGCCATGCAAAGGCGAGAGTTACTGTCGATGTTGGCGCTACCAATAAAACCTTTCATCAGTTTGTTGGCGACATAGTAGTCTTCAGTCAGCAATTGACCAGATACATAGAAGGCGACTGAATCTGGCCCATGTTCTTTAATCGCTTGGGCAAACTTATCTGCCACCAATTGTGAAGCCTCGCCCCAAGGCAATTGCTGTTGTTCGTTATCTACTCGCTGCATCGGCTGAGTTAAACGCCCAATTGGCGTTACGGTGTCGCCCAACGCTGCGCCCTTGGTACACAGCTTGCCATAATTCGATGGGTGGTCTTTATCGCCACGCACTTCCAGCTTCCCCGAAGAAGTGGGCCTCACTTCAATACCACAACCTACGCCACAGTAAGCACACGTTGATTTAATCCAATCCTTGTTTGAACTCATCACTCTTCCCTCGTGCAATGTTCTTATGTTTCTCATCTAGCCAACAGAGCGTCGTTTATGACCCTTGCTCAGCTATGAAATTTTGTCTTTTTAGTTACAGCAATTTGCACGCCACTATTTACCCCTTTCCGCAACAAGAAAAATAACCATCATTTACAAATACTTAAAATAAAATCACTTACAAAAAGCAATGTTAATTAAATGTAACTAGCGAAATATTGAGATTTTTGCACCATGTTGATCAAATTTGCACCACAAAGGCTCATTTTCATAAATATTCCCTTTTTTAAGCCTACCACTTTAGGGGTAATTGAGCCGTTTATCATTTAATTAAACTACTGATTTAAAATGTTATTTTTATTTTTCTCGATATCTATTTTTATCTGGCACCCTACTTGCTGCCCTATTTACCAACAACTCAAAATTTACAGTTTTCAGTTCATTGGAAGAACAGCACATTATCCACCAGAGAGTGGGCAGTTTTAGAAACGCTAGGAAGCCAGCAAAAAAGGAATTTACTATGAGCAAACAAAAGATTGTCGTCGTTGGTAATGGCATGGTTGGCCACAAATTTATCGACAACATCATTCAAGCTGATTCAGACCAATATGAAGTTATTACCTTCAGTGAGGAATCGCGCCTTGCCTACGACCGTGTTCAACTCACGGCCTACTTCAACGGTAAGACAGCCGACGATTTGGCTTTAACGAGTGAAGCTTACTACCAAGAAAACGGCGTTAAATATCTGATTAACGCACAAGTCACTGAACTTGATACAGCAAATCAAACGGTTATTACCGACAGCGGCCACGTTGAAAGCTACGACAAGCTGATTCTTGCAACGGGTTCATTCCCATTCGTGCCACCGATTCCGGGTAACGATCAGGAACACTGTCATGTGTACCGTACGATTGAAGATCTCGATGCGATTGAGCTATCAGGTAAACAGAGCAAATCGGGCGTGGTCATTGGTGGTGGGTTGCTAGGTTTAGAAGCAGCGAACGCGGTGAAGAATCTTGGTTTAGAAACGCATGTGGTTGAGTTTGCCCCTCGCCTGATGGCGGTTCAATTAGATGATGGTGGCGGTGCCCTACTAAGACGCAAAATTGAAGACTTGGGTGTGCAAGTTCACACCGAGAAAGCGACCTCTGAAATTGTGGCGGGTGAAACGTCTCGCTACCGCATGAATTTTGCTGACGGTACACATCTAGAAACCGATATGATCGTGTTCTCGGCAGGTATTCGCCCGCAAGATGCGCTGGCTCGTAGCTCTGACATCGCCATTGGTGAACGTGGCGGCATTGTGATTGATGACAACTGCCAAACCAACCTCGACAATGTGTACGCGATTGGTGAATGTGCTCTGTGGGACAACAAGGTCTTTGGCTTAGTGGCTCCGGGCTATTCAATGGCGAAGGTCGCTGCAAGTCATATCCTTTCTAATGGTGAAGATGAGAGCAGCTTTACCGGTGCCGACATGAGCACCAAGCTCAAGCTACTGGGTGTAGACGTTGCCAGTATTGGTGAGGTTCACGGCAAAACCGAAGGCGCTCAGTCTTACACCTACAACGATGAAATTGAACAGGTTTATAAGCGTTTGATTGTTTCTGCTGACGGTAAAAAGATCGTCGGTGCCGTATTAGTCGGTGACGCAGACGCGTATGGCTCACTGCTACAAATCAAACAAAACGATATGCCTCTTCCAGAGAACCCATCGGTACTGATTCTTCCAAACCTTGCTGACGATTCAGGCAGCGCAATGGGTGTCGAAGCCCTACCAGACAGCGCCGTGATTTGTTCATGTTTCGATGTGACCAAAGGCGATATCAAAGAAGCGGTGTCAGCGGGTTGCACCACAATGTCGGCATTGAAGGAGACAACCAACGCCTCTACAGGTTGTGGTGGTTGTTCTGCCCTTGCGAAACAAGTGCTCGACAGCGAACTGAGCAACTTGGGTGTGGAAGTCTCTAACGATATCTGCGAGCACTTTGCTTATTCTCGCCAAGAGCTGACCGACATTATCCGCGTCAACAAAATCAAAACATTCGACGAACTGCTTGAATCTCATGGTCAAGGCCTAGGTTGTACCGTGTGTAAGCCTGCGGTCGGTTCGATTCTCGCCTCTTACTGGAACGACTACATCCTGAAAGATGAGCACATCGAGCTGCAAGACACCAACGACATCTACCTTGGCAACATGCAAAAAGATGGCACCTACTCTGTGGTTCCACGTATTGCAGGCGGTGAAATCACGCCAGACAAACTGATCGTTCTGGGTGAAGTCGCGAAAGAATACGACCTTTACACCAAGATCACTGGCGGTCAGCGTGTCGACCTGTTTGGCGCACAACTCAATGAACTGCCAGCCATTTGGAAAAAACTGATTGATGCGGGCTTTGAAACGGGCCACGCCTACGGTAAATCGGTTCGTACGGTGAAGTCTTGTGTTGGCAGCACTTGGTGTCGCTACGGTGTTAACGACAGTGTTGGTCTCGCGATTAAGCTAGAGAACCGCTACAAGGGCTTGCGTTCACCACACAAGATCAAATTTGCTGTATCGGGCTGTACTCGTGAATGTGCCGAGGCTCAATCAAAAGACATCGGTGTTATCGCCACCGACAAAGGTTGGAACCTTTATGTATGTGGTAATGGCGGCATGCGCCCACGTCACGCCGACCTATTCGCGACCGACCTAGACGAGCAAACTCTCATTCAATACATCGACCGCGTGTTGATGTTCTACACACGTACTGCTGACCGCCTACAACGTACTTCTGTTTGGATGGAAAACTTAGAAGGTGGCTTGGAGTATCTCAAAGAGGTGGTGATTGAAGACAAACTCAATGTCGCCGCTGAGCTAGAAGCCGACATCGCACTCAATATCGAAAACTATCAGTGTGAGTGGAAAACCACTATCGAGAATCCAGTGAAGATGAAGCGCTTCCAACACTACATCAACAGTGAAGAGATGGACTCTAGCCTCTCGTTCATCAAAGAGCGTGAACAACGCTTCCCGAAACCTTCGGTCAACACCGATCAAGAAGCGGAACGTAACCAAGCGTTAAACAGCACTGAACAGATTGAAATTACGGAAGTCTCGTAGCCAGTTTGGTCGTTAGCAGCCCCTTCGATCTCGGCAACATGCTGCTAGCGACCTTCTTTCTTTACGACCTTCTTTTTTTAAGAAATGGAACAAAATCAAAGCCTCTACAAATTGACAAGGAGACTGTCATGGAAAACTGGACCACTGTTTGCTCGCAAGAGGAACTGTCACCCAATGCGGGTGTGTGCGCCAAAGTAGCTGATCATCAAGTCGCCATCTTTTACTGCAAACGCAGCGACAAGCTTTATGGGCTATCGAATTTCGACCCTGTGGGGAAAGCCAACGTTATGTCTCGCGGCATTATTGGCTCATTAAGTGGAGAACCTTATGTGGCCTCTCCGCTCTACAAGCAGCATTACCATTTAGAGACTGGCGCTTGTTTGGAAGAGCCTGAACATGCCCTAACCCGCTTTGAAGTGCGCCGACAAGGCAATCAGATTCAAGTTCTGGCACCCGAAGCGTTGGCAAGTTGATTAACTGACGACTAGTTAGCAATTAGCAACAAATGCTCAACTAACAACAAGTTATCGCCTAACTAAAAGGTTGTACTTTCAAATTCACCCATTAACATGCCTTAGCCGCCTATAATTAACAGTCTAGGCAAGCTACGGAGTTGGCATGTGGACGGCTAGATAACTCTAGACACTTTCCATATTTAAAGGATTTAAAACATGGATAACTCAAAATTTTCGCTGTTTTCGTTTACCGGTAAGATGAAGGTCTTACACCTCAGCTGGATGGCCTTCTTTATCACGTTTGTGGTGTGGTTTAACTTTGCACCCCTGCTGCAAATGGTAAAAACCAGCCTAGGATTGACCACTGAAGAGATCAAAACCCTTCTTATCTTGAACGTTGCCTTAACCATTCCGGCGCGTGTCGCCATTGGTATGCTCACCGACCGCTATGGTCCAAGGCTCGTCTACTCCTTGCTACTGGCGATCTGTTCGATCCCGTGTTTCATGTTCGCACTGGCTGATTCTTTCATTCAAGCTGCTATCGCTCGTTTCCTACTGGGCTTCATCGGTGCAGGTTTCGTGGTTGGTATTCGCCTTGTTTCTGAATGGTTCCCACACAATGAATTAGGTACTGCAGAAGGTATCTACGGTGGTTGGGGTAACTTTGGTTCGGCAGCGGCAGCATTCACTCTTCCTACCCTAGCATTAGTATTTGGCGGTGATGAAGGCTGGCGTTATGCGGTTGGTATTACGGGTGTAATGAGCTTACTGTTCTCAGTGGTGTTCTACAAAAACGTATCCGACACACCAAAAGGTTCTACTTACTTTAAGCCTGCTCAAGTAACAGCAATGGAAGTGACGTCTAAGGGTGACTTTTTCTTTCTACTCTTCATGAAGATCCCTATGTACGCGGCACTGGCTCTACTGGCTTGGAAACTGTCTCCATCAGGTATTGGCATGCTTTCAGACACAGCAGTTTACGGCGTGTATGCAGTACTTGCTGCCCTGTATGTTTACGAAGTGTCTCAGGTTTGGAAAGTAAACAAGAACGTATTTAAAGAAGAAGTGCCAGAGATTCACCAGTACAAATTTAAGCAAGTTGCGGTACTGAACGTTCTGTACTTCGCGACCTTTGGTTCTGAGCTAGCGGTAGTTTCTATGTTGCCTCTGTTCTTCTCTGAAACCTTTGAATTAACGCCCGTCCTAGCAGGTATGGTGGCTTCGGCATACGCCTTCATGAACTTGATGTCTCGCCCAGGTGGTGGTTGGATTTCAGATAAATTTGGCCGTAAACCAACGCTTCTTATCTTAACAGCAGGTTTGGCTGTAGGTTACTTCGCAATGGGTCAAGTAGACAGCACATGGCCTGTATGGCTAGCGGTTGTTGCTGCAATGGCGTGTTCTTTCTTCGTACAAGCGGGTGAAGGTGCGGTGTTTGCGACAGTGCCACTGATTAAGCGTCGAATGACAGGTCAGATTGCAGGTATGACAGGTGCTTACGGTAACGTGGGTGCGGTGGTTTACCTAACGGTGCTTTCATTCGTAAGTTACCAGACTTTCTTCTTAGTGATTGCTGCAACGGCGGTTCTCGGCTTCGTGACTCTGATGTTCATGGAAGAGCCCAACGGTCAAATTGCCGAAGTGAACGACGACGGTAGCGTGACCTTGATTAACGTATCAAGCTAACCACTTATTGAATCGGGAGAAGTAACCGGGCTTGCGACACTCGGTTACTTCGTTCAAAGGCTCTGCATTCGCTAGAGCTTTTGTTCTTTCTCAGATTTGCTCTCAAGCAGATGAGAAAACGGCCAGTTAAGAAGAAGACCAGTTATGACGATTTTATTCAGCCAAGGGCAAGTCATCAAGCCAGAAAACAATAACCAATTGACTTTGAAGTTTGGTGGTTATTCGAATAAAGGCGTACGTGATGAAAACCAAGACGCCATCATTGTAAAACACCCGAAGACTCGCGTAGAGCAAGAGCTAAAAGGCAGTGTTGCCTGCATAGCCGACGGTGCCAGTTGCAGTGAGCACGGCCAGAAAGCCAGTCACACCAGTGTGATGCAGTTTATTGATGACTATTACGCGACCCCACAAAGCTGGAGCATTCAGCGTTCGGCGCAAAAAGTTCTAACCTCGCTCAATTCTTGGCTCTTCAATACCTCGGTTTCTCACATTCATCCCGCACAGCAAGTTAACCACAATGCCCTAGTATCGACTTTCAGCAGTGTGATTCTAAAATCGAACACCGCTCATTTATTTCATGTGGGTGACAGTCGTATTTACTTACTAAGAGATGGAGAATTACGCCAACTGACCCGTGATCACACTCGTAAAAACATGGGACAGAAGCATTACTTAACCAGAGCATTAGGCATGGATAATCAGCTCAATGTTGACTACCAAACCTTACCCATCAAGAAGAATGACCGCTTTATCCTAACCTCGGATGGTGTGCATGAGTTCGTTTCCCCAAATACGTTTAAAGAACATATCGACAAACCCGGTGCAGATTTCGAATACGCGGCTCAAACCATCTGTAACACAGCGTTAAGCCACAATAGCGCAGACAACGTGAGCTGCTTGATTATCGAAGTTACTCACCTCCCTACGCCGTCATTAATCGAATTTCACGAAAAACTCTCTAAGCGCGCGATTCCACCAGCGCTAAAGCTTGGCCAAAGCATCGACAACTTTATGGTGCTTGAGGTGTTATATGCAGGCACTCGAAGCCATGTGTATCGGGTGCTGCAGAAAGAGACACAAATCGAGTTCGTCCTCAAAGTACCTTCTGTTCAATACCATGACGATCCAGCACAACTAAGGGCTTTCTTTAATGAGCAATGGGCTGGCATGCTATTGAAAAATAAGAAAGTCATGAAGGTTTACCCAACGCCAGAACATTCTCAATTTCTATATCAAATTTGCGAATTGGTTGAAGCTGTCACGCTAAGACAATGGATGTACGACAACCCTAAGCCCTCACTCGAACAAGTGCGTGAAATACTCGAGAAGATCACTCAAGGCATTCGTGTATTACAACGAGCCGACATGGTGCACAGAGACTTAAAACCAGAAAACATCATGATTCAGCGTGATGGCGACATCAAGATAATCGACCTTGGTGCGGTGTTAGTAAGAGGAATTGAAGAGGGAGAACAAACAGACAAAGACCCAACACCACTCGGCGCGGTGAATTACATCGCACCAGAGAGTATTAAGTACAACACAGCCACGACAAGCTCAGATTTGTTCTCTATCGCGGTGATCGGTTATGAAATGCTGACGGGCGAATTGCCCTACTCTGAAATGAGCGCTCAATCTCTCAAGCAATCACGTCATCATCAATGGGAATACCAACCGCTGACCCAAAAGCGATCGGATTTACCGGCTTGGATTGATTTGGTTTTGCAAAAGGCATGTGCAGAATCACCGACCGAGCGATATCAGGTTCTGGGCGATTTTGTAGCTGACCTCTACACACCCAATCAAAACCTAATGAAACACAAAGCCAAGCAACCTTTGATAAACCGTCACCCTATTCAGTTCTGGAAGGTGTTGGCTCTATTACTTGGCGTTGTCGCTATCGTAGAGTTAGTCTTATTGCTTGGTTCTAGCTAACGGTTAAGCTCTGGCTAACCGTCAAACTCTGAATAACTGTTAAACGAAAGCTAGCCTCGTTTGACTAAGCTTCTTGGCACAAGCTCAATACCTGCTTGGTAACGCTTAGCCGACGCGTTTAATGCCAAAGCAAAAGCGCTGTCTGCAATGACCTCGAATTGCTGCGGCAGTGAGTGAACCTTAAAGGGTAAGAAATCCAATAATCGGTTATCACCGAAGGTCGCCAGTTTCACTTGATTGATCAGCTCTGGCTTTTCGACCATCACATCCAATACACCTTCTAACAAGGTGTAAGACATAGTCACAATCGCATCGGGCACCGTGCCTTTAGCAATCCACTCTTCGAACACTTCTCGACCGGATTCTCTGTCAAAGTGTTCGCCATAACCCACAACCATCGGCTTGTTTTCAGTTAGCCCTGTTTGTTGAGTATGCGCTTTATTTGCGGCTTCAAAACCTAGCTGACGTTCACGTGAGATATTTAAATCAGGCAGTGCGCCTATCAAACCAACACTGTGAATGCTGTCATCAAGAATCGAATGCGTTAGTTCAAACGCGGCTTCAAAATCTTCACTGATCACGCAAGCGAAGTGTTCATCGTCTAAAGGACGGTCAATCGCAATCACAGGCGTACCAGAGCTTTGCAGCTTTAAGTAGAACTCATTAGCGTCTGGCATTGAGCTCGCCACCAGCAAGGCATCAATACGACGGCTCACCAACGCTTCTGCTACTTTGCGTTCAGTTTCAGCGTCATCATCAGAGCAACCAATCAGGATTTGATAGCCCACTTTACGTGAGTTCTGCTCTATCAGTTTTGCTAAACGCGCGTAACTGCTGTTTTCCAGGTCAGGAATAATCAAACCAAATGAACGGCTATTACCAGCACGCAGCGACGAAGCAGCATGGTCTGGACGGTAGTTATACTCGTCTACCACCGCCATTACTTTCTGCTGAGTCTTCTCACTGATTCTGTATTTTTGCGCCTTACCGTTAATCACGTAACTGGCCGTGGTTTTCGACACACCGGCTAGTTTGGCAATCTCATCTAGTGTCATATGGGTGACCTGTATTTTGTGCGTAGGATCATATAACCAATCTTCTGATCCTTGGATTAGTTGAATTATATGCTGAATCGATTCAGTATAAAAGCTGAAAGGATTCAGCAAAATCTGAAAAGTGACTTCAATCATCCTTTTGAATGGATTGAGCGTCATTTGTCGTGATTCAACTTCTCGCTATGAACGAAACTGAAATTACGACACGCAGCAAAACTATTTTGGTTAACAGAATTGGCTTTGCTGAATTTTTTTACACTGAATGCTGAACCGATTCAGCAAGCATAAAGCAAAGAATTAAGCTCCATGAATCTTGCTCTAGACTGAATCGTAGCGATACACAAATTCTCAAGCGATACGCTAAAGAGGCACCATGCTTAAATTATCAAAATCTGACATCACTCTTGGTCAAACGGCCGATGACAAATTCAAAGCTATCCAGAACATTGCTGGCGACCTAACCGCGAAAGGCTTAGTTGACTCTGGCTACGTTGAAGGAATGCTGAACCGTGAAAACCAGAACTCAACGTTCTTAGGTAACGGCATCGCGATTCCTCACGGTACCACTGACACGCGTAGTCTAGTAAAAGAGACAGGCGTTGCAGTACACCACTTCCCAGAAGGTATTGATTGGGCAGACGGCAACCGTGTTTACGTAGCAATTGGTATTGCAGCGAAATCTGACGAGCACTTAGGCATCCTTAAGCAGCTAACCAAGGTTCTAGCGGCAGACGGTGTTGAAGAGAAATTAAAGCAAGCGAAATCAGAAGACGAAATCATCGCCCTACTTAATGGCGACGTTCAGCTCGAAGCCGACCTAGACGCTTCTTTAGTCCAGCTACTATTCCCTGCAAGCGACATGGTTCAAATGTCTGCAGTTGCAGGCGGCCTACTTAAGAACACAGGTTGCACAGACAACGCGTTCGTTGCTGACTTAGTAACAAAAACACCGACTCATCTAGGCCAAGGCCTGTGGTTGTTGGGCAGCGATAAAGGCGTAACTCGCACTGGCGTATCGTTTGTTTCAACAGCAAACCACTGTGAGTACGAAGGCACACCAGTGAAAGCATTGGTCGCATTCGCAGCTTGTAACAGCGCGCACCAATCTATTCTGGCAAACCTAAGCAAGATGGTTTTCGAGGGTAAACAGCAACAACTGTTAACAGCTGATATTGCACAAGTAATTGGCCTTCTAAAAGGTGAAGCGGTTTCTACAGCCTCTCAAGACGATGACAACTGCGCAGTATTCAAAATCAAAAACGCACACGGCCTACACGCTCGCCCGGGCGCAATGCTAGTTGCTGAAGCGAAGAAGTTCGAATCAACAATCCGCGTTTCAAATCTAGATGGCGACGGAAAAGAAGTGAACGCGAAGAGCTTGATGAAAGTCATCGCACTTGGCGTTAAACACGGCCACCAGCTTCAGTTTGTTGCTGAAGGTGACGATGCAGCACAAGCACTTGAATCGATTGGTAAAGCTATCGCTTCAGGCCTTGGCGAAGGTTAAGGAATCGATATGTCTGATAAACAAATCAAAGCCGTTACCGTTACGCTTAACCCTGCCCTAGACCTGACAGGTTCTATCGACGCACTAAATGTAGGTTCAGTTAGCCTAGTAAACAAAGGCTCTCTGCATGCAGCAGGCAAGGGCGTAAACGTAGCAAAAGTACTTTCAGAACTTGGTGCGAAAGTGACCGTAACAGGTTTCCTTGGTCGCAATAACGAAGAAGCCTTCTGCCAACTGTTTGAACAGATGGATGCAACTGACCGTTTCATCCGTGTTGATGGCGCGACTCGCATCAACGTGAAATTAGTAGAAAACTCAGGCCAAGTTAGCGACATCAACTTCCCAGGTGTTCCTGTTGATGCTGACGCTGTTAAAGCGTTTGAAGAAACCTTGCTAGAACTGGCTGAAGACCACGAATACTTCGTGATTGCAGGCAGCTTGCCGAAAGGCGTATCGCCAGAGCTTTGCGCTTCTTGGGTACAGCGCTTACGTGACCTAGGCAAAAAAGTGTTGTTCGACAGCAGCCGTGACGCACTAAAAGCAGGTATCAATGCACAACCTTGGTTGATTAAGCCAAACGACGAAGAGCTTTCTCAGCTGTTCAATGCAGAACTGACAACTCGTGACCAATGCCAACACGCAGGCCAAGCCCTAAGTGAAAAAGGCATCGATAACATCGTGGTATCACTTGGCGCTGAAGGCGTGATGTGGCTAAACCAAGGTGAATGGTTACATGCTCAACCGCCGCGTATGCAAGTGGTGAGCACAGTAGGCGCAGGCGACACTTTAGTTGCTGGCCTATGTTGGGGTCACATGCAACAGATGCCAAAACCAGAACTTATTAAATTCGCAACCGCCCTGTCTGCTCTAGCAGTTTCACAGGTAGGCGTGGGCATCACCAGCCAACAAGAGCTGGATTCAGTACTACAAAATATCCAATTACAGGCGCTTAGTGCTCCAACTAGCCAGTTAGACACAAGCAAATAGGACAAAAGGTTTATTATGAATATTACCATTATCACAGCTTGCCCAAGTGGCGTAGCAAACAGCATCATCGCCGCAGGCTTGTTAGAGCAAGCGACAAAAGCACTGGGTTGGAACGCTGCTATTGAATGTCAATCAAGCGTGCTACCTGAATCTCCAGTATCACAAGACGCAATCGACAGCAGCGACGTTGTTGTTATCGCAGCTAACACAAACGTTAATAAAGCACGTTTTGTAGGTAAGAAAGTGTACCAAGCGGCTATCTCTGAATGCACTGCAGATGCAAAAGCATTTCTAGAGAAAGCGGTAGCAGAAGCAACAATACTAGACGCTTCTCAAGTTGAAGAAACGGTTGCAGTAACGGGTACGTCACCAGCAACAGGCAGCAAAAAGATCGTAGCGATTACCGCTTGCCCAACTGGTGTTGCACACACCTTTATGGCGGCTGAAGCGCTTGAAGCAGAAGGCAAACGCCTAGGTCACCAAATCAAAGTGGAAACTCGCGGCTCTGTAGGTGCGAAGAACCAACTGACAGACCAAGAAATCGCAGACGCTGATCTTGTTATCATCGCAGCGGACATCGATGTTCCACTGGATCGTTTTAATGGCAAAGCGCTGTACAAAACAACGACAAGTCCTGCTTTGAAGAAAACAAAGCAAGAGATGGAAAAAGCGTTCGCAGAAGCTAAACCATACCAACACACAGCTTCTTCAAATTCAGCGCCTGCTGACGAGAAGAAAGGCGTGTACAAGCACCTAATGACTGGTGTATCTCACATGCTTCCTGTGGTTGTTGCAGGTGGTTTGATCATCGCTCTTTCTTTCGTATTCGGTATCGAGGCGTTTAAAGAAGAAGGCACACTGGCAGCAGCACTGATGACTATCGGTGGTGGTTCTGCATTCGCACTGATGATTCCTGTTCTTGCTGGTTTCATTGCATTCTCAATTGCTGACCGTCCGGGTCTGGCTCCAGGTCTAATCGGCGGTATGCTGGCTAGTTCTACAGGTGCTGGTTTCCTAGGTGGTATCGCGGCGGGTTTCATTGCGGGTTACTCTGCTAAGTTCATTGCCGACAAAGTTCAACTTCCACAATCTATGGAAGCACTCAAGCCAATCCTGATCATTCCGTTTATTGCGAGTTTGTTCACTGGCTTGGTGATGGTTTACATCGTAGGTGGTCCTGTTTCTGGCGTGATGAGCGCGATGACGACTTTCCTAAACAACATGGGAACGTCTAACGCGATTCTTCTGGGTGTGATTCTTGGCGCAATGATGTGTTTCGACCTTGGTGGCCCTGTAAACAAAGCGGCTTACACATTCGGTGTTGGTCTACTGGCTTCGCAAACTTACGCACCAATGGCAGCTATCATGGCAGCAGGTATGGTTCCTGCGCTAGGTATGGGCCTTGCGACTTTCCTAGTGAAAGACAAGTTTGAAGCAGGCGAGCGTGAAGCAGGTAAAGCATCATTCGTTCTTGGCCTATGTTTCATCTCTGAAGGTGCAATTCCATTCGCAGCAAAAGATCCAATGCGTGTTATCCCAGCATGTATGGCAGGTGGTGCACTAACGGGTGCTCTATCAATGATGTTTGGTGCACAACTAATGGCTCCACACGGCGGTCTATTCGTACTACTGATTCCTGGCGCTATCTCTCCAGTACTTATGTACCTAGTGGCGATTGCAGCAGGTACAGCGGTAACAGGCTTTGGTTACGCTGCTCTTAAAAAGATGAGCGATTCTAAAGTGACTGCAGAGGCTTAATCCCCCAACTCTGTTTAACGGCTAAGCCGGATAAACTATAGCTCTTGGTAAACAAAGGCTCCTCAATTGAGGAGCCTTTTTATTATTCGTTATCTGAAACGGTCAAAACAGGTAGCTGGAAAGAGAAAGTCACTCCTTCCACATCGTCATCATCTATGTGGCGAATCATCTCCACCAAATAGCCATTCACATCTAATTGTAAACCTTGCTGCTTAACCGCATTAAAGAGCGCTTCTAAGGCCGTGCTATAAGCCACATCTGAAACCAGATAAACATCGCTACATAGGTAGTAACCTTCTGGAACGATCTTGTCGTAACGGTCTCTGGCGACTTGCCAGTTTCCGATTTCGGCATCTATGTCGTCCCACTTGTTTCTCATCTGCTTTATTGGTGTGGTGCCCATGAGTTGTGTCGATTTTTGGCCATACATCTCAAACACCGTATCCCAATCAGGATCGTCCAGTTTGAGCTTCTGCATACCGCGTTCTGGATACCAAACCAGCTCGGTCGGCATCGACTTAACCAATTCTTTTTCCATTGAAGACTGCACACCTGGATGCGCCAATCTCTGAATGAAATCCGCCGTCTCCTTAGGTGTCGCGTTGTAGCCCATTTCTCGAATATGCTTTGCCGTAACCCCTAATTCACGTTTAAGCGCCTTACCTAACGACTGTGACGATGAGAAGCCACAGTACTGAGCAATTTCAATCACGCTCCACGGCTCATCATTAATCAACAAACCCACTGCGATTTGTAATCGAACGCGACTCAAATACTGACCCGGTGTTTCATTAAATAGCTCAGTAAATTGACGATGAAAGTGATACGGAGAAATTGCGCTCTCGGTGGCTATTTCTTCCCATGTACGACGTTCACCCCACTCTTCATGCATCAAAGTAAGCGCATGACTAAAGCGTTTTTGAAGGTGCTCAGGTAAAGATTCCACTAACGCAATCTCAGGCACCAGCTTAAAGCCAGGCACTGATTGATAGTCAGGTTTACTCTGTTGCGTCATACGGTCTTTGTTCTCAGGCATAGAAGCTCTTGTCTCTGTCGACTTGATTGGATTCGATCGCTTGGCTTCACTATCGTCTTTGTCCTTTATAAAATCAATCACGAGCGCTCCAAAGTGAGTTCTTCTAATGCATCTTGTTCACGTGGTTCTTGTTCAATTAGATTTTCAACCTGAGGCGGTTTGCGGCAAAACAGACCAAGCAGCACAGGGATCAAAATCAGCGTTACCGCAGTAGCAAATAGTTCACCAAACACCAGTGAGACCGCCGCAGGCTTTAAGTATTGTGCTTGTTCCGCAGTTTCACTTAACAACGGCAACAGCCCACACACAGTGGTAATCGTAGTTAAGAAGATCGCTCTCAAACGGCTAGTACCTGCAATCACTAACGCTTTCTGTAATGGCACACCTTGTCGATATTCAGCATTAAAACGCGTGATCAGCACCAACGAGTCGTTAATCACGATCCCCGTCATAGCCATCATGCCGAACATAGAGAGAATGCTGATCGGCAAGTCCATCAAGTAGTGACCAAAAATCGCGCCTGCGAATCCAAACGGGATGACCGCCATGATGATCATTGGTTGCCAGTAAGACTTTAAAGGCACCGCCAACAAGATGTAAATCATCAGCAAAGTCAGAATCATTGCGGATTTAAAGCCATCCGATACTTCCCCTATCTCTTCAAACTCACCGCCCGCTTTGATGGTTACGCTTGGATATTGTTGCTGCAGAGATTCAATCGTCTCTTCAAGTTGCTCACGTGTTTTCTCTGGTGATTGCAGGTCACGGTTTTGCTTCCAATAGAGGTTAATCACTTGCTCTCGGTCTCGACGATAAACCACTTGCGGCTCTTGCTCGTGGCGGAACTCAGCAATATCGCCCATCATCACACTGCCACCGTTCGGCAACATAATGATGGCTTGTTTTAGCTGCGCTAAAGTTCTACGCTCATCTCTCGGATATTGCAGCAGCACCTTAGTCTCTTGCCCATTTTCCAACAAACGATGGACTTCCCTTTCGCCAAACGCTTCTCCTGCGAGTTGAGCTAGCGTGGCTTGAGTTAACCCTAATTGCTGACCATATTGATTCAACACCAAACGAACTTGCGGTAAACCGTCCTGACCATCATCGTAGACATCTGAAACACCTTTCAACGAAGCCAAACTATCCGCTAACTGTTCACTCACTCTTGATGCAAGCTCACGATCATTAGAAGAGATCGTTAAGAATGTGCCACCAGCAGGCTCCTCTGCTGCACTGAATTTAACCGAGTAAGCGCCTTCGATTTGCCCTGCACTCTCTCGCCATCGCGTCAGCAATAAATTGCCTGGCAATAAGCTTAAAGATTCATTGGTCAGCTCGGCAGTGACTTCAATTTCACCATAACCATCAGACCATGCGAGTAGATTCACCACGGGCTTTTCTTGCAAGGGATAATCTTCCATTAAGCCTTTTTCTACCTGTGTCATTGCTTGCTCTACTTGTAGCAAGGCTTGGCGCTGCAGTGGCAACGGCGCACCATCTTCCAACTCAATAACCGCAGTGATGTAGCGCCCCGGAATCTCAGGGAACAGAGCACTGCGAATTGCACCGTTCGACCACATGCCATAAGCCAGTGAGATAACCGCGACAAACCCAAGTAAGGACGCAACTTTGTAGCCAAGTGCAAACTCCAATACTGGCTTGTAGATGTTGAGATTAAACCACTGCAACCCGCCTTGAGCCGCATTCTGAACCTTGGCGAAGATATTGGTAGATGTCTTTTTCACTGAAAGCTGTGCCAAGTGAGACGGCAGAATAAATTTGCTCTCGATAAGCGAGAAGATCAAAGCGAAGATCACTACTGCGGAAAACCCAGCAAGTACCTTGGCTAACTCATTGTTAATCCAGAGCATTGGAGAGAATGCCGCAATGGTCGTCAGCACACCAAATACAGTCGCCACCGACACTGAATGAACGCCCTGCCAAGCAGCTGTTTTACCGTTTATATCAGATGAGCCGTTTATATTTTGGACTCCGGAATGACCAGCGTTTCCCGTCCGTTTTTCATGTATGGCTTCCCCGACAACAACCGCATCGTCTACCAGCACACCGAGTACCAAGATAAACCCAAACAAGGTGATGTCGTTGATGCTGTAGTTAAAAAGCTGCATTGCGGCGAGCGTCCCTGTCAGCGCAATCGGAATCCCCATCGCGACCCAAAACGCGAGCCTAATCTCAAGAAATATTCCAAGCAAAATCAGTACAATTAGCAAGCCTTGCCATGCGTTTTCGCTCAAACGAAATAGCTGCTCTTCAATGTAAGGTGCCATGTCAGCCATGGTATTCAGCTCTATATCCGACGGCAGAATCGCCCGTTGCGAATCCAGTGTTTCACTGATCGCCTCGCTGACTTTAAGCAGGTTGTCGGTTTGGCTAGTGCTGACCAATAAAGCGATGGCATTGGAGCCGTTGTTACGCACGATCGAGCCACTGTATTGGTAGCCACGACTTAACTTGGCGATGTCTCCCAAGTGTATTTTTCCGTTGCTTCCCGAAATCACGACAAGCTGATTCAGCTTCTGCAAATCATCGGCATAACCGTCACCACGAATCACCATTCGGCCTTTGTCACTGATAAGCTCACCGCTGCGAGACTCAAGCGAACGCTGCTCAACAAGCCTCGCGAGGTCTTCCAAGCTCAGCCCTAACGCTTTCAGTTGGTCAGGGACTGGCTCAATCACCAACTGAGGTGTTCGAGCTCCCCAGTTTGATACCTTTGATATTTGAGGGTTCTTCTTTAGCGCTTGTTCAAGCTGCTTCGCGATAGGTTGCAGCTCGTCATCGGTTCTTGGCCCTGATAACACCACAAACGCGGCTAAATTGGTAAATTCATTGCGCACCACTTGTGGCCTTTCGGCTTGCACTGGAAAGCCGTTGATGGCGTTTACTTGATTACGAATGTCATCCAACAACTTGTCTAAGTCAGTGCTGCTGGTTTTGCGAACCACGACTCTAGACACGCCAGCGCTCGATTGGCTGGTGATCTGTTTGATACCAGCAATGCCGCTGATCGACTCTTCGATTCGTTGAGTCACGCTCTCATCGATCTGTTGCGCAGTACCGCCAGGGTAAACCACGGTAATGCTGATTGATGAAGGTGCGATTTGTGGAAACGACTCGACTCGCAGCTGCCCAAACGCCAACACACCACTGATAACAATCGCCATCATCAACAAATTGGCGGCGACTGGGTTATTAATAAACCATTTTGTCATCCAACTCATTGGCTTGATTCCTTCATCTGTGTTGCATCAGATTTGCCGGCGAGCATGGCTTCAGAATGAACGTAATTGAATCTAGGCGCGACCTGTTTACCAATTAGCATCGAAGAAAGCGGATATTGCACCACGCGGCGAGCCTTATCACTTTGATCGTTGAAGCGAATATCAAGCTCTTGGCTGCCTTGCCCGATAAGTGTTACCGACTCTTTTCGTAAACGATCTTCTGTGTCTAACGTCCACACGTATCCATCTCGCGTCATAGCGCTCAGAGGTACGCTTACCACATCATCTTTTAGACCTAAATTAACCACGGCTTGAACCTGCTGATTAGGGAAAAGCCTTGGTTTGTTTTGGTAAGGATCCTCAACCGAAAGCACGACTTGTCTTTGGCGGGTCACCGAATCCACTTCTGGCGACACATAGCGCACCTTCGCTGGCCATTGATTCCCAGAACGACTCACGACACGAATACTTGGCTTAACCAAAGCGGCTTGAACTTGCTGCCAATGCAGTTCAGAGATTGGAAGCTCGACATCAATCGAGTCACTGGCGGCTAATTCAAAGGTCACTTGCCCCGCCTCTACCCACTCTCTAGGGCTAATGTGACGCTTCATGATCACCGCATCAAAGGGGGCAGTAATCACTGATTCCTCCAACAACTTCTGCGCACTCACATACGCCTGTTTGGCTTGTTGCAGGTTGGCTTTTGCGGCAAGCACTTGAGGCTCTCTGCGCGCAAAAGACGAACTTGTTTTTGGATTAAGCATTTTGAGGGCTACGGTCTGTTCATGCTTAGCCTGTTTCAATTCCAGCTCCGCTTGTTTTAGCGCCCCCAACGCTTGCGCCAAGTTCGCGTCGACGGCGCTAGTATCTAGCCTTGCTAACACATCACCTTTTTTGACTAAATTTCCCGGTTCGATGCCTTCATCCAACCATTTCAATTGCGCGCTACTCGATGCTTTCAGCTGAATTGGCCAACGAGCAGCGGTTAAGCCGAGTACCGTTAACGTCGATTCGTGCTGTGAGGGAGTCACCTCCAATACAGAAACCGGTGCCATAACCGCTTGTTTCTTAATAGGCTCTGCTGCCTCGGGTTCCAATTCATCCACGACAATCAAGGCAGCAAAGATAGCCGCACAACCGACTACTACAGACAGTGGCTTTTTAAATTTCATAAGGCATCTCCTTGGTAGCCTGTTGGACAGAGGTGTGGTTAAGTCGCTGACTGATTTCAGTGAGACGTGAAAGGGTTTGCAGCGTAATTGGGAGCATCACTGCGGTTTCAACAAACTCCTGTGAATAGGTAACGATAGAAAATACTTGTCCAGCGGTCGGCTCGATAAGCTGACTCACCATCCACAAATTGCCTACGACTGCGCCAAACAACACAGTAAAGATCAGTCCGTAGACAATCGCTTCGGTGTCTGAAAGCTTGATTTCACACTGTTTTAGTCGCTCAAAGTGCCAACGAAGCGCTGACAAGCGAACACCGCTTAGTAACTGAACCTGCTGTTCAACTTGATCGTTAAATTGGCCGTTAAGCCGAGTAAAGGTTCGGTGGAACACGCCATAAATCGCGAGCATCGACAGCCCAGCAAACAACATGCAAAGCGCCAATGAGAAGTGGAATGTAGAGAGAATCACCACAGTCGCAACAAGCTGAACCACGGCCGTCATCAAAGCAGGTAGATCGTCTTCTAAAAAATCAACCAGCTCACGCGACATGGTGAGTCGAGCGTCTTTAGTCGAAATAGATAAACCGCGCAAATTACGCTCAACGATATTCGCCAGTTTTACCCGAATCGCACCATAAACACGGGTATCGTAAAAACGACGAACGACACTGATGATCACCAGTACAAAAAGGATCGCGGCCAGCATCATCAAAGGCTGGAAGCTTTGGTTTAATGCGCCGTCGATAGCGTAACCAATAAACAGTGGCAACAGAATAAGCATCACGTTTTCAGCCAGAACCATTAACCAAGTCGTAGCGACCCTTAATGGATTCAGCCGAATAATCGTCAGCAGAGAGATGGGATGTTTGAATAGCATTATTGAGCCCATAAATGAATATGGCGTCAGTATTACCAATTCGGCATGGGAAAAAGTGTCCCAAATTGCTGTATTAGAAAATTAGGTTGTGTCCCGATTCGCTGTTGACCAACTAAAAAGCCTGCTCGGTTACCTTTTGTTTACCTCGGCTCCTTTACTGTCCTTGATAAGAAAAATGAACAACAAGGAAAGAGCATGAAATTATTCGCGTCATTACTCACGACAGTCGGTATTACAGGCGTTGTCTGGGGACTATTACATATTCAGCCTGCGATTGCGGATGCATCGACTGAGCAGCCAATAACTGAGTCATCAACGAACACCACCTCAAAGAAACAATCATCAGAGGTAAAACCACAAGCGACTGCAAATACGACTTACCTGCAAGGTTTGAGTAAGACGATTGCTTTAGAAGACGTGCCAGAGCTATGGGTCGATTTCTACCAAGACCTAGAAGCCAATGATGATGAGATCGCACAGCAACAGAAAGTCATCGTCGTCTATCAAGACATCAGCTCAGACTTCAGTGAAGCCACAATCACGATTGGCTTCCCGACTCAGCAATCAGCATCAAATAAAAACAGCACCTTAATTAAGGTTCCAAGCAAGTCTCAAGGCACTTTGTTACTGAACCAAGGTGAGCATACTGAGCAGGAGCTAGCGCTGGCTTGGGAAGGTATTGCAGTCTTAAGAGAGGTAGATATGGTTATCGAGCACCACCAATTGAATCAGCATGGGTTGCCAGATTCTAGCGAGTTATACGTCTATTATAAGAATGGTCAGTAAAGGATTTAGTTATGGATTTCACTATCGATAGCATTGGGAACTTTCTCTCTCAAACATTCACAGAAACGAGCGTCATCCTGACCGAGACTTGGGTTGATGATAACTTTCTACTGCTTGCTCTGGCTCTGTTTATCTTCGAGCTTATCCGCTATGCCTTTAAGAAAAAGCTAAGTTGGAACATGTTAGGAGACAGCGCGACTAACTTAGTCACCTTGTTCTTCTTATTGGTTACCGTTTTCTTTGTCGGGTTAGCTTATGTTGGTGCGTTTGTTTACGCCTACGAGAACTTCAGCCTAACTCAACTACCGATATCTGGTTGGACAATTCTTGGTTGCTTGATCTTGGCCGATCTCGCGTACTACTGGGAACACAGATTCTTGCACAGTAATGGTTTAGCTTGGGGAACACACTCGGTTCACCATAGTTCGCCTTACTTTAATATCTCGGTTGCTTACAGGTTTGGACCTTTGGATTGGTTCTTCCCATTCTTCTTTCACTTGCCGTTAATTCTGCTCGGCTTTAACCCGTTTGTCGTGCTGATGTGTGAAACCTTTGTGCAGCTATATCAAACGTTATTGCACACCGAAACGGTTAAGCGATTACCTCGCCCTGTTGAGGCCGTTTTCAATACGCCTTCGCACCACAGAGTGCATCACGCGACCAACAAACAGTACCTTGATAAGAACTACGCTGGGATATTGATCATTTGGGATCGTATGTTCGGTACGTTCGCCAAAGAAGAGCAAGAAGTCAGATACGGTGTGTTCCCTAGAATCAACTCTGTGAACCCATTTAAGGTATATTTCCACGGCTACGTTAAACTGTGCCAGCAGTTATGGCACGCGCCAAATTGGAACTACCGACTACAACTTCTTATTCAGCCACCTATCTGGGCTTGGAAAAGAGAACGAGAAACAAAGTAAGGACACTTATGAGCATTAACGCCCTGTTGATTGAAGACGACAGTGACTTGGCAGAAGCCATTGCAGACTATATGGAACTCGACGGTTTCGAATTCGATTTTGCTTACAATGGCAGCGCTGGGCTCAATCTTGCGTTAGAGGGGCGTTATGACATCATCTTAACGGACATCAACATGCCTAAAATGGACGGGCTTGATGTCTGCCAATCTCTTCGCCAGCAAGGCGTGACCACTCCGATTCTCATGCTGACGGCACGAGACACGTTACAAGACAAGATCGCAGGGTTCGAGGTCGGTTCGGATGACTATCTCGTGAAGCCTTTTGCGATGGAAGAACTCAAAGTACGGTTGATGGCATTAGTACGTCGTGCTCAAGGTTCCGTAACTTCATTGTCCGTGGCAGACCTCAAGCTCGACTTAGACAAGCATCAAGCCATTAGAGACGGCAAGCTGTTGAAGCTCTCCCCTGTTTGTTGGCGAATGCTCGTGATGTTAGTTCGAAACAGCCCTAACGTGGTAAGTAAAGCCAAGCTTGAAGAAGCCTGGGAAGACGAAATGCCAAGCTCTGACAGTGTAAAAGCGCACCTGTTTAAGCTTCGCCAAGTAGTTGATGCGCCCTTTGATTCAAAGCTGATTCACACGGTTCATGGCATTGGTGTTGTCTTACATGAGGAGCAGTCATGAAACAGGCAAACATGAATCGTGTCAGTATTAAGCGCGACATTTACCTCTACCTGTTTGGCATCGTCGTGCTATTAACGGCCATCTACAGCTTAATGGTGTCTCAGAGTTATCATATTGGCCTTAATGAGTCGGCAAAATATGGATTCTTGTATGAACTGGAAGTTGCAGAGCAACGTTACATCGAAACAGGGCAACTGCCAGACTATCAAAACCCGACATTCCAAGCCTTTCTAACCTATTCGGAACTGCCAGCTAAATTTCAACAAGCCTTTGATTGGAATACATTTGATAACGACGCTATTTATGAACATTACGAGGCTTCATCTAGCAATGAATCGGGGCTATATCTCTATGCAGCCAAACATCAAATTTCTGGAAAAGACGAATCGCTATACATCATTTCTGAATACGACGAAGCGATTTACTTGAACCTATTCGAACTCAACCCGCCTGAATCCGTGAATCAAATAAACAGTGCCTTTATCGCCATTGGCGCTCTTTTACTCTTGGTATTCTTGATCATTCGCCTTCTGATACACAGAGTCACCAAACCGATTATTACCTTATCCAAATGGTCGGAATCTCTGGATGTGGACAACACAAAAGGGCTGACTCAGTTTCGGTATAAAGAGATCGATAAGTTGGCTTCTCAACTGGTTAAAAGCGTACAAGGCGAACGCCAAGCCAATGAGCGTGAGAGCTTCTTCTTAAAAACTGCAAGTCACGAACTAAGAACACCGATTGCCACCATTTCAGCCAGTGGCGATATGTTGGTTCGCTTGTCTGATAGCATTCCCAACAACGGCCAACGTGCCGTCGCACGAATCCAACGCTCAGCCACCAACATGAAAGCCTTAGTGACGACTCTGCTGTGGATGAGTCGTAATAACGAGATGGAAACCAACTATGAGCCAATCAAGCTCGCTCCCCTACTCGACAGTGTTATTGAAAGCCAACGTTACCTTTTGAAAAACAAAGAAGTCGATATTCAAATCAAGATTGTTCAAGAAGAACATCTCCTTCCTCGAGAGCTCACTGAAGTTGTGCTCACCAACTTAGTCCGAAATGCATTCCAACATGGTGGCAAAGGAGATATCAGGATCACACTGACAGAACATCAGTTTGAGGTAACCAACCGTTTGGAAGATCAAAACTTAGCAAACAACTCTGAACAACAAACCTCTTTTGGTATCGGCCTAGAGCTCATTGAACGCGTTTGTCAGAACCAAGATTGGCAGTTTACTCATGAAACCAACAACTATGAGTTCAAAGTAAAAGTTATCCTGTAGCGGTTTTCTAGATGCTTAATTGATGGTGACCAAAAGTTTACCTTGGCTTGGTTATGCTAGTCGCACAATCTAGTTAGGAGTTATGTTATGGGCACTTGGATTTTAGAAACACTATTGTGGGCTGTGGTAACCGTGGCGGTTTGTGTCGCGATTTGGGGACTTTACTTACCCAATATCTTAATCGCTTTAGGTGTGTCGGTAGCGGTATCTTTGTTGCTGGGAAACAGCTGGAGAAGCTAGGTATAAAAAAGGAAATAGCTCGAAAATTAGTGAGCTTTGATACACCCGACAGCAGCTATGTTTGTTAAAAACGTTGATTAGCTAAAAACTGTCGGGCGCGAATTAAATTAGCTACTTAATGTCTCTTCAAACACACCTAGCTCACGACCAAGCCAAATCGCACGTACTGTGTGGTCTAGCGTTTCTTCACCGCCCGTTACTGGGTGAATCAGCACAGACATATCGCCGCGCTCTTGCTCAAGCCACTCAACAATGCCCGACTCTTTGTTAGCAAAGTGGAACTCAAACATCGGCATTTTATGTGGGCCAACCAAACGCTGGATTAGCGGAAAAACCTCTAATACATCTTTACGTTCCGATAGAATTTTCTGACGCAGTGTTTCTGCCTGCTCTGCAAAGCGCAGAGGGAAATAGATATGACCGTGGTACATGGCACCATCCTTTAGAATTATGATACGCGCAGTTTAACCTGCTTTTTCGCATAGATCTCTTTTATGGCTGTAAAAACGCCACACTAAAGTGAAGTGTGGCGTTTGATTCAAGCAATAAGCAGTTTAAACAATGGTTGTCCCTCTTAGATAGAGTCGACCTTCAAAGGACTATCCTTTGGTTTCGGCAAGTTTAATTGCTCTACCAAACTACGACCTTTCTCGCTGATGCCTCCACTGTAAGACTTTGAACCATCAGCATTAGTCATGGAGGTTTCACCTACGTTCCAAGCTTCAAAGAAGTCACTTAAGTCATAGTTCGAAACATAAGAAGCACACACCATCATTAGGTCTCCACCAGAAAGCCCAGTTTCGCTAGTACTGCAATAGTTCGTATTCGAGTCACCTTCTCTATCGCCTCGTGCTTTACGATGCATAAGCTTGAACATATTCCAGCCTTCATCATCACCGTAAGCCGCAGATTGGCTAGCTCCACGACCATACCAATCATCAATAGCAAAGTTCGATTTTGCCCAGATTTTCAGTTGCCCGAACATAACTAGACGTAAACCAGCATCACCATGTGACCAAGCATGTCTATCGTTTTGCTCTAGCCATTTTGGTGCCTTCTTAATATCCGTTTTAATACGATCCATTTCTGGATTTTCGTTACGCCCCTCTAACTCTTGCATATAAAGCGCAAGCAGATTGTTCGTCACCTCAGTACTGCCCGCTGCTGAGAAAGGTGCAGATGCCAAGTTATGACCAACTTCATGCCACAGTAGCCAATCATTCACAGGGTTAGTTGGGATGTATGTGCGGTTTGCATTAAAACTCGAATTCATCACTGGATAGCCAGAGTGAGCAGCGCCAATCGAAATTTGCACGTCATTCACAAAACGATGGCGGAACGCCGTCAATTCTGGATAAGTGAACCTACGGTGTAAACCATCATCTTGCACCTCATCACGTCCGTAGAACTCACTTGCGGCGTCAGCGAATCGATTCATGTCCGAAGCAAACTGTACCAAATCAGCGGATTCTATGTTCTTAACAGGCGTGGTATAGATAAATGAACCCGTGTCGACTTCCGCAATAGGTGCGTCTGCCAATTGAACTGGGTTAATCCACTCCCCCTCTTTCCACCAAGCAGCTTTTAACGCGCCATCAACGATAAATGAGACTTCACCAAACTCTTTTACTTTCGGTTGAATGTAAATAAGGCCACCATATGGAACCTTGAAGGTTAAATTCGAACCATCGTACGCATAGTTAGTTTGCATACGCGGAGGGCGCTTCAAACTGGTTTCATGGTTAGGCTTGCCTGTAAGATCATCCGCCATCATCACAGTGATCGTTGCAACGACACCGTTACTAATCGTCACATCTTGTAGCTGAGGTGCCCATAAACCTGTCGATTGATTGTTCCCAGCCGAATACGTTACGCCCTTACCACCCGTTTGGATAAGAACTGAACTTGACGAAGACGCACCTGTAGTTCGACCTGGGTACATTGTCGTATCGACAACAATATTATGATCCCAGAAAGAGCGTCCCAACATGATACGAGTCAGTGGCTTTTCCATATAGTTCAACGGGTAACTAGGGTTTAACTGCCCCACTAAGTCACCTTCGCCATAGATCATGTTATTGGCTACCAATGAAGCTTTAAGATCAACAGGACATTGTGCTTCTACTGTATCTGTTTGATGTTGGCCATCGGTATAACAATTTAAGAATTGAACAGCTTGCTTAAAGCCTAATTCATCTTGTATATCGCTTTCAAAGCGATAAGCGTTGTCATTCCACATCCAAACAGACAGGTTGTCGAAAGCTTGATTCAATTCACTGTTAGACAGGCGCTTGCCCTGAGTGCCTTTCGTGCGATAGTAAATTTCATGCTCATAAAGGGCAGTAAAGTTAGTGCCCAAATTCGCCGCTTTAACCATGCTACCAACAACAGCTTCACTCACCTCATAGCGATCAAAGTCTGCGCGATGATAAGCACCACGAACAGTAACACCGTCTCCAGAACGAGTTTCAATACAGTTAAATTCGTACTCATATTCGTTGTTACAAAGAGGAGTCCCAGCAAATGCAGATTGCAGTTCTTTGATGGCCGCTGCTCTCTCCTCAGCAGATTCTACAAAAATACGTGCGTGTTTAGTGACCATGACTGGTTTACCAGACTTATCAAAAACAGCTTTGCCTTCTTCGTCTAGCTTTTGAACTTCATAAGTTGGTATTTCAAACTTAATCTTCGACTCATCTTTGATCCAATCAACTGTACCATCCTGATTGACAGTGAATGGAGGCTCCCCTTGGTTATCTTCAAAGCGCTCTAGTACCACCATTTCCTTTTCACTTTTCACGTGAAGGTTTGGGTATGGCGCTTGGCAGTAATAAGAACTCCCGCAGAAAGCTTGATTCGTTGGCGTAACGTTCTCACCACCTAATGAAACACCAGCAGCATCCGCTAAGCGTCCAATAGGTTCAGGGTTAGTCGTTTGAATCGCATCCATAAACAAGATATTGCCACCTTCATTAACATAGTTAATAAGCGCAGTAATATCGTCTTGGCTTAAGTTTGGATTTTCTAAGTCAGCAACGAATTGGTTGGTCATTCCATCTTGAATCAACTTAGGTGGGTATGCCTGAAGAATCAAAATTGGCGTAGTGGTCGCTTCTAATCCATCAAACTCACCTGATCCACGCTTTTCTAAAGATGCAAAACCATACTGCGGACTAACAAAGAAGGTGTACTGCTTACCCATGGTGGAATGGTGATAAGCCGAATAAGCTTGGTCAATATTAGTGACAGCATTCATCCCAGCAATAGGCAAACCATTATTGAACCACTCAAACAAGTTCGAGAAAAACAACCTCATGCTGCCGTGGTCATCATGCTCTGCATTCTCTAATTCTGCTGCTAGACAACGCTCAGCTTTACTATCAATGTTTAAAGCACGGTTAGCCCAATAATTGTCAGGACATGACAGAATACTTGGATATAAGCCATTGCCCATAAACACAACCTTACCCTTGCCGATCTCGCCTGCTGTAACGAATGGAAAGCCATAAGTGGCGTTATCTTCAGAAACGAAAGGAATGGGTTGCATTACAATTTGAGGATGTTCCGCAATGTAAGGTTTACCTTCACGAGTCCAAGCTTGATGCTCTCCAAAAGGAATCTCTCGGTTCTTGTCTGCTCTCGGCATCATCACAGGGAAGGCTCTGTTTGAAATATTCAGAGCACGCATACCGCGGGTATAACCCGTCGCACCATAGAAGCTACCATTGTCGTTAAAGACATGGAATGTCGTTACGTTATGGAATATTTGCTGCAGAGACTCTGTAACATAGTGGCCAGAACCCATAGATAGCATCACAGGTTGGCGCACATAATCCATAAACAGAGGTGTTTGACGTAACTCCTCATCGATTACAGCCGTTAACCCTTGGCTAAACTGACCAACAAACTCATTAGGAAGTTCATAGTCAGTACCTTCTATTACCCCACCGTTTGGCAGAGTTAGATTTATCAGTTCGTTAATAACATTCGGGTACTTTGAGAACGTATCCTGAACCTCTTCAGAGATCTCATAGTGACTATCATGATCAACAGCATAACGTTCAATCAAAGATTGGATATTTGCTTTCTCAACCACATTATTGGTCACATCAGACAATTTGTAGGCTAACTGATTACCAGTGATATAACCAAACTCAAACGTATCGATACCAAAAGCAATCCTGTCGCCCCATAGGTACTCAAACCCCCCGTCTTCATCAGTCACACCTGTCGCGTTAGCTGAAAAGAAACTGACCCCGGAAATCGGTTTACCATTCTCGTCTGTTAGCTTACTGCGCGTTAATACCTTTCCTTCAACACTTGGCTTGTAAGCATAAGTCGACTCTGCATCTGCAGAGACAAAACCAGCGTTAAGGTTATTGTCCGCATTAGGATCAACAGCAGGAACAACGGTTGTATCTACGTGTGAACTCGGAGCCTTGCCAACTTCATCGGTAGATTCTTCTTCTTTTGACGAAAAATACGCATCGACTGCATTTTGATCATCAAGTTGTGAGAACACATCCTCGATATCAAAGGCATCAAGTTCTTTTAGGCATATCTCGCTTTCCGTCTCGCACACATCAATGGATTGCAGAACCTTGGTGACGTTCTTTCCATGTAATTGCGTCAACTCAAATGCCGCACGAACGCCATCATTTGAAATCGATCTTTCTGTAATGTCAGGAAAAGGAGCGGTAAAGTCGCCTAAATTAAGATGGCCTAATGTACAGCTAAAACCCACGCCTTGTTGAACACTGAATGTGCCACTTTCAAGGCTGATACCATCACAATAAACCTCTCCCGATATTATCGTTCCACTCGATATCAACGAACTAATGTAAGTCGTTGGAGGGACAATATCTGTAGGAGGAATAATGTCAGTCGGCGGAAGAATGTCCGTTGGGGGGATAACCTCTGTTGGAGGTAATAGATCCGTTGGTGGAACGACATCAGGGGTCTCACTGTAGGTTGGTGAATCATCATTACACCCAGAAAGTGCGGCGGATATAATGACCAACGCAATTATGTTTTTTTTCATTGAGCGATGTTAATCGTAATTTTATATGGACGGTTATTTTATAGATTTGGCCCGTCTTGATGACTATAGTTTTTTATCCTCACAACAAAGAGCACTACTCATAAACAATTGAATAAATTGCTTTAATTTACACATTAACTAAAAGCTCTATTTTCGTTTTACTATGGCCTAGTTAAAGAAAAACGCCATACCTCTATAGAGATATGGCGTTTCGAAAAAAACATCAATGTTGATCAAATCAAGACTAAGGCTTGAGCTTCAACACCGAATCGATATCTTCTGCAGAGTGACGCTCAGGAAGTTGCTCCCACGCTTCGCCCCATGAGCGGTTGATAATGCGACCACGTTGAACGCCTTCGCGAGCTTCTAATTGCTTCGCCCAGCGAACTACGTTGGTGTAAGACTCAACTTGTAAGAAATCAGCGGCGTCATATAGGTTGCCCAATACAAGGTTGCCGTACCATGGCCAGATTGCGATATCAGCAATGCTGAACTCTTCGCCCGCAACGAAAGTGCTGTTAGCAAGTTGCTTGTCTAACACGTCTAGCTGACGCTTAGCTTCCATTGCGAAGCGGTTAATTGGATATTCTTGCTTTTCATCTGCATAAGCGTAGAAGTGGCCAAAACCGCCGCCTAGGAATGGGGCTGAACCTTGCGCCCAGAACAACCAGTTGATGGTTTGCGTGCGTGCTGCCCCTTCTTTCGGCAAGAAGTGACCAAATTTTTCAGCTAGATGCATCAAGATAGAAGCCGATTCGAATACATTCACATCTTCATTACCTGATTTATCAAACAGTGCTGGGATCTTCGAATTTGGGTTTACACCAACAAAACCAGAAGAGAATTGGTCTGACTCTCCAATATTGATCAAGTACGCATCATATTCAGCTTCTTTAACACCCGCCGCTAACAGCTCTTCTAGCATGATAGTGACTTTCTGACCGTTAGGCGTACCAAGAGAATACAGTTGCAAGGCGTGGTCACCAACAGGAAGCTCTTTATCAAATCGAGCGCCAGATTCAGGACTATTAATGTTTGCCCACTTGTTACCACCAGCAGCATCGTTAACCCAAACTTTTGGCGGTGTGTATTGTTGTGACATGATATTTCCTTATTAATATAGGGTCTCACAAACTGATATTAGGTCACATGTCCTTGGTTAAAACCCCTGAATACGATTTATTTTCAAACTGTTAAGCATGGCTTATTCCAGAAAGACATAACCCGTTTTACGAGGTGGTTTATGTAAAAGATAGGCATCTATTCGCCCCCTAGTTCGAACTTCATTCAATGTTGGTTAATCTACTGCACCATTTAGCAACGACAGTCCTATCCGTTCCAGAAAGCTGTGATAAAATCGGGGGATTATAATTGATAAGGATTTGGCAATGTCTTCTGATTACACAGGCTCGAGTGCAGCGTACGCTCGCCAAGAGCAAGGCTACCGTGAAAAGGCACTAAAACTGTACCCATGGGTTTGTGGTAAGTGTGCACGTGAATTCGTTTACTCAAACTTAAGAGAGCTGACCGTTCACCACGTGGATCACGATCATACAAACAACCCTGAAGATGGCAGTAACTGGGAACTATTGTGCCTATACTGTCACGATCATGAGCACTCAAAATACACTGACCATGAGCGTTATGGTGTGGACGCAAAAGCACGTTTAGACGACCACCAAACGGCTACGCATAACCCGTTTGCTGATCTAGCAAAGATGATGAAGAAATAGAACGCTTTTCATAGAGACTCAAACACAAGAAACCCCAGTATGTCGCATACTGGGGTTTCTTTTATCTACCGTCATAACTAAATAATAGAGTTCAGGTAGACAGGATCAAAAAAGCCTTCCGAAGAAGGCTTTTTAAGAATCAAATTATGCTGCCGCTTGTTTGCGAGACTCTTCTACCTGTTTAGCACGCTTTTTTAGCGTCAATTTATCGCGGTATGCAAACCAAACGTAAGACACAACCACTAAGAAGAACAGGTATGACAATGAGAAAATGAACGGCGATTGAATGATATCGTTCGAGATACCCCAAGAAACACCGATAACAGTCACTGCAATTTTCGCAAAAAAGCCACACATCAATAGCACTAATGCCAACTGTGGGAAACGCGTACTGCGGAATGCAAGCCAGTAGCAACTACCAACAGCTAGAGCCGCAACATAGAAGCCGAATAGGAAAGAGTGAATATGGTCAGCTGCCGCTACACCACCAGAAATTGACATCAATAGAATTAAAAACAGTTTCATAATACTCGCCTCGCAATAGACTGGAAACGCATCCTTTCAAATTTGGAATCTCATTTTGCATACTATTTTCCTTGTTTTTGAGGAGAACACAAGCCCAAAACATGACCAGTTTGTGTGTGAATATTAACCACAAAACCACATTTAACATTGCGTTAACAAGTTGTTTTTTCAGAAAGTCCGTTATCACTTGTCCTACATAGAAAAAGTCCCATTTTAATTTATTTTGTTACACAAAATTAACCTTAGAAATTATTTAAAATAATTTGTAACTCTGTGATATCCGCACGGAATACGTGGCTATTAAAAAACCAATATCAAAAAATCCCTGAAATAATAAGGCTGCACGCCTAAAAAGAACAAAATAGAAAGGTGTTGAGAACAATTTTAAAACTTACAAAAAACAACTTGTTAACAAAGTGAATTTAATTTACCAAAAATGGAAAAAGAGATTCCAATCACATTTTTATTGGTTATAATCCGCGCTCTTTTGCGGTATCTGTTGATAAACGCAAACTAATTTTGAAGAAACAATGACAATAACCCGTCTTTCGTTGAGTGACTGTTACTAAACAAAAGACAGAACCGAGAATAAAAATGAGCAAGATTGATAAAGCAACACGTATCCTGCTAGCAGGCTTCTGTATCAACCTTTGTCTTGGCATCCTGTATGCTTGGAGTGTATTTAACAAAGCGCTAGTAACTGAAGCTGGTTGGAGTGCTGCTGAAGCATCTTCTCCTTACGCTATTGCAACTATCACATTCTCTGTTTGTCTTCTTGTTGCAGGCATCCTACAAGACCGTATGGGTCCACGTAAGATCCTAATCCTAGGTACAGCTCTAACAGGCCTAGGCATGATTGCTTCTGGTTTCGCTACAACACCTATGATGCTGAACATCACGTTCGGTATTATGACAGGTGCTGGTATCGGCTTCGGTTACGCATGTCTTTCTCCATCAGCAATGAAGTGGTTCCACTCTTCTAAGAAAGGTATGGTTAACGGTCTAATCGCAGCAGGCTTCGGTCTTGCAGCTATTTACCTAGCACCAGTAACTTCTGCGCTAATCGACAGCATGGGTATCCAAACAAGCTTTATGATTCTTGGTGTTGGTGTACTTGCAATCGCAGTACCTCTAGCAGCAACAATCAACAACCCACCAGCGGATTACACGCCAGCTGAACCTAAAGTAAAAGCAGGCCAAGCACCTAAAGCGGTTAAGAAGACTGAAGACCTAACGTGGAAAGTAATGCTGAAGACTCCTCAGTTCTACTCTCTATGGATCATGTACGCATTCGCTGCATCTGTTGGTCTAATGATCATCGGTAACATCACTACAATCGCTAGCGTTCAAGCTAACCTGCCAAACGCAGTTTACCTAGCGTCTATCCTTGCAGTATTCAACTCAGGCGGCCGTGTTGCTGCGGGTATGCTTGCAGATAAAATCGGTGGTGTACGTACTCTACTTCTAGCGTTCATCCTTCAAGGCGCGAACATGGCTCTATTTGCTACGTTCAACTCTGAATTCACGCTAATCATTGGTACAGCTATCGCAGCTGTTGGTTACGGTACGCTTCTAGCAGTATTCCCAACACTAACTGCTGAATTCTACGGCCTGAAAAACTACGGTACTAACTACGGCGTGCTTTACACGGCATGGGGTATCGGCGGCGCTATCGGTGCAGCAGTTGTTGGTTTCTCAATGGCAAACGGCGAAGGTTACGGCCTAGCTTACACAATCTCTGCAGTTATGATGGCAGTGTGTATTGTTCTAGCAATCATCACTAAGCCAATCTCTGAAGCGAAAGTTGCTGAACTAAAAGCATCACAAGCTTAATCATCAGAAAAGATTGAATTTGTTACTGAAGAGCTTAACCTTAGGGTTAGGCTCTTTTTGTATCAAGCGACTTCTCCATTGACGATAGAAACCACTCCTCAGCTCTCACCTACTTATTATCTCGACAACTTCAATCGACTGGTTGAACACGCTCAAACGCTCTACCCTGATCTTCTGAGTGACGATGAGTGCCGTTGGTTGTCTGAATACAAACGTCTTTCTGTTTCAAGCCAGTGTTTAATGGTTCGTTTGCTTTCTCGTAAAGGCTGTTGGTTTCGTAGTGACAAGCTCGCTTATGATGAAATCCCAGATATCGACACTGCATTGCAAGAGCTAAGCTCTTCACGCTTCATTACTTTAAGTCACCCAACTGACAAGCATGACTTAGAAATCAGTCAGCTCGAACTTGGATTGAACCTGCTCACTAAGCCTGAGTTGCTGAATCTATTCCCATCTCTTAAGAGCAACAAAGCTGCTAAAAAAGACCAACTGTTAACGTTGCTTGAACCACAAGCTTTTGATCAGTTCCAGAACCTATCGTTCGATTGCATTTACGTGATTGAATCCGAAGTGATTGATGTATTGCTGTTGCTGTTTTTTGCCAATACTTACCAAGACCTAAGTCAGTTCGTATTGAGTGACCTTGGACTCAACACCTTTGAAAGCTATCCGTTAAGCAAACAACGTCGGTTCTTCACCGCTAGAGAACAGATCAATCAATTGCTTGAGATGCGTGAAGTTCAACACCAGTATTACGAAGGTGATCGTAAAGACCCTGAGTTTATTAAACGCCTTTTACAAGCTATACCCGAAGAATCAGAACACCGAAGCATTGCTAGAAAACGATCGCGATTGATCAACGACCTAGCACGCGATCTAGAAAGGCTCAACCAAAGCGACCAAGCTGTCTTTTGGTTCAAGCAATCGGTACTTCCTCCCAGCAGAGAACGACTTGCGCGCATCTATGACAAACAAGACGAGTTAGACTTGACGTGTGACATTGTCACGCAAATAAAAGCGAATCCATCGGATGTATCTGAGTTAGAGGTCGCAGCTAAGCTAGAACAGAGGCTACTAAGAAAACAGGGACAAAAGGTTCCACGCACTTCAAAACCGACTTGCGAACAGATTAGGTTGGAATTAGACCTCAGCCAAACCAGAGTTGAGCTTGCAGTAAAGCAGCACTTTGAAAGCCAAGGTTGGAATGTCTATTTTTCTGAGAACAGCTTTCTTTGTGGGTTGTTCGGTTTAGCTTTCTGGGATGTCATTTTCTCTGATGTCGAAAGTGCTTTTATTAATCGTTACCAACATCGGCCACTGGACTTGTATCACTCAGACTTCGTAGACAAACGAGCCGAGCAAATTGAAGCTGTGTTCCAAACACTATCCGAGCACGGGCTGAATCATTTACTTAAGACTTACGATAACAAGCAAGGCATCGCTAATCCTTTTGTTCATTGGAATCATTTCCCTAAAGCACTTATTGAGCACAGTATGGCTTCGATCCCAAACACCCTAATTGTTGATCTCTTCAAGGTGATATTGAGTGACCTAAAGCTATTCCGAACTGGGATGCCAGATTTGATTGCCTTCAAGGGTGATGAGTTTCATTGGATTGAAGTAAAAGGGCCGGGAGATAAATTGCAAGACAACCAGTGGCGTTGGATCAAAGAGTTTGAACGCTTGTCTGTTCCTTTTTCGGTGTGTTACGTCAATCAATGAGCATTAGCTAAGCTTTCTGAACCTTGGTTTAATGATAGGGCTGACGCGATAAGTGACTCAGTTCCATCAATATCTTGTCTACAAAATTGTTAGAACATGAGCATTTTCAATCATTTTCGATATAATTAGAAAAAATGCCTAATATCTAAATACGTATGAATTTGAAAAAACTCTTCATCTTAGCTTTTGTTAGCGTCTTCTCAGGTTGTGCCGTGTACGCGGGTTTAAACTTTGACGAGCTGTTTGGTGAACAGCAAGTACGCGATCGCCAAGCCCCTATTCTTTCGGCTCAATCTCAACACTTCATCAACGAAGTGAAGCCGATCATTGATAACCGATGTGTGGTTTGTCACGCTTGTTATGATGCGCCTTGCCAACTCAAAATGTCTTCCGTTGAAGGCATCGATCGTGGTGCAAGCAAGGCTCTCGTTTATCAAGGTACGCGTTTAACGGCATCTGCCCCTACTCGCCTATTTGAAGATGCATTAACCACTCAAGAGTGGCGTGAAGCCGACTTCCACCCCGTGCTCAACGAACGTATGCAAAACTCAACCGCTAACCTCGATGCGGGTCTTGTATCTCGAATGCTGATTCAAAAAGAGAACCACCCGCTTCCAGATCAAAAGCAGTTGGAAGGTTTCGACTTTTCGATTGATCGCGACCAACAGTGTCCGACTATCGAAGAGTACGCTCAATACGAAAGAGATTACCCAACTTGGGGCATGCCTTATGGGATGCCTAACCTAGACAAGGCCGAGTATGCGACGTTAATGAGTTGGTTGGAAAACGGCGCGTTAATGAATGAACACATTCCGTTGAGCGAAGCCGAGCAAGAGCTGGTTGATGTCTATGAAAAATTCCTGAATAAGAGTTCGAGAAAGAGCCAGCTTTCTGCGCGTTATATCTATGAGCACCTATTTTTATCGCACGTTTATTTTTCTGATTTAGGGCAACCGACACGCTTCTTCTCGATCGTTCGTTCTACAACACCTCCGGGCGAAGCAGTACAGCGCATTACCACTCGTCGCCCTTACGACGATCCAAAAGTCTCTCGTGTTTACTACCGACTAATTCCAGAGCAAGGCACCATTGTCGACAAGACACACATGCCTTTCGCACTGAATGAAGAGCGTCTACAGAATTGGAACACTTGGTTCGTTGATGCTGATTATGTGGTAAATAAGCTGCCTAGCTACGACGTTGATGTTGCTGCTAACCCAATGACTTCGTTTGAAGCCCTGCCTGTTAACTCTCGCTTCAACTTCATGTTGGATAACGCACAGAACACCATCATGGCGTACATTAAAGGGCCAGTGTGTCGTGGGCAACTTGCACTCAATGTCATTAATGACCGCTTCTGGGTGTTCTTTATTGACCCTGAGAAAGCTGATGTGCCGGAGATTAACGACTTCTATGCAAGCCAAAAGAAAAACTTAAAGCTGCCAAGTGAATTGGAAAGTAATACAGTCCCGGCGACCAATTGGGTACGTTACTCTAAACAACAAGCACGATACCTAAACGCTAAATCAGACTTCACCAACAAATGGTTTGAAAGTGGCGTAAACCTGGATACGGGCATCATTTGGGACGGAAATGGCACCAATCCGAATGCCGCTTTAACGATATTCAGACACTTTGACAGTGCTTCCGTTGTTCAAGGCTTAGTGGGGCCGCAGCCTAAAACGGCGTGGATTCTTGATTACGCCCTACTCGAGCGTATTCACTACCTGCTTGTTGCTGGCTTCGATGTATACGGAAACTTCGGCCACCAGCTGATTACCCGTATGTTCATGGACTTTTTACGACTTGAAGGCGAAAGTAACTTCTTAACCCTTCTGCCTAAAGACGTTCGCCACCTTGAACACTCAAGCTGGTACCAAAACCAGAGTGTACAATTGAGCGATTTCTTGCAGCGTAATATCGCCCCTTTCGATCAACCGACCAGCGTAGTGTACAAAACGGCCGATCCTAAGCGTGAATTGCTGGATATGATCAAACAGAAACTCGAACCAGTTCTGAATAATCGTTTTGATATTGTCGAAACAGGCTTTAGTAAGAAAAACGAAGCACTACTGAATCAAGTGAGTTTGATTAAAGGAGAAGGCTTACGCCACGTTCCTCAGTTAGTGATGATCATGATTGAAGGCGAGAATGGCGAAGAGCAGCTGTTTACCATGATTCACAACAACGCTCACAGCAACATTTCGAGCCTGTTTAATGAAGAAGGTAACCGAGATTACGCCAACGATGACTTAACACTCGTGCGTGGCGTTGTAGGCAGCTACCCAGCGGCTTACCTCTCACTAACCGAAAGCGACATTCCGACTCTGGTTAAAACACTCCAGAACTTGAACACGGAAGAAGATTACGTGGCGTTACTTGATAAGTTTGCTGTACGACGCAGCTCTCCGGAGTTTTGGCCGTTCAGTGACCGTGTCCATCGCTGGTATCAACAAGCGCAACCTATCGAGTTCGGCCTGTTGGATTACAACCGCTTTGAGAACCGCTAGTTTTCACACATAACATTTGAAAACAAAAATCCTCTGTCTTGGCAGAGGATTTTTTGTATCTGGGGGAAAAGTATCTTAAGTGCTCTTGAGAAGCGAGAAGTGCTCTTTAGAAGCGAGGAGCTCTCTAGATTGAACCCGATGTTTCCGGTTGGTGTAGCTCATCAAAAAATGCGCGAGCGGCGGGAGAAAGAGAATCCAAAGGCTGCTTCAACACTAGATAAAACTGACTTTTCAGGCTCCACTTGTCCGGCTGGAGCGCGATCAAAGCTTGGTCATAGTGACCGCGGTCGATTAAGTGAGACGGCAAGAAACTCAAGTGTGTGCCTGCTAAAGTGAGAATCACACCCGACTCAACATGCCAGCCATCAAAAGGCTTTACTGAATCGTACTGCTCTATATTAAGCAATCGGAACATCTCATCTTTGGCATAGCCACCCATGTTGATACGACAGCCATCAAGGGAGAAATCCTTATCCATGATCTTCTCAGCCAGATCCTTACGCGCATAAAGATAGCTGTGCTCTTCAAACAATGGGTATTTATGTTGAAAGGCTGATTTTTGATGTGATCCGAGAACAACGATCATCATATCTATCTGGTTCTTGGCCAGCTTCTCATTCAACTGAGTGAAATCACCGACATCAACACTCACTTCAACACTGTTACTGCGTTGGTAAAATGTCTCTATCGCTTTTGGAAGTGGGTTATAGGGCAAAGTCACCGTGTTATCCAAACAACCAATTCGCACGTGCCCTGAGAGTTCTGTTTGAACACCTCGTAGCTTATAAGCGAAGTCAGTTAAGGTTGATTTCAGTTGGTTCGCATATTTATACACCTGCTCACCTTCATGAGTGAGCTTAAAACCACGCCGACCACGTTGGCATAATGTTAATTCTAAGCTTTTTTCCAAGGCAATAAGTTGATTACTGAGCACAGGTTGGCTAATCCCGGTACTCGCGACCGCCTGATTGATGCCTCCCTGCTCAACAATTTCACAAAAAAGTTCTAATCTTCGTAGGTCTCTTTTATCTAACTTATTGTTTGGGTTCACTTTGCCACTCACATTTGGTTTTTACTATGTTTACATCTGATTATATTCATTTATTAACGATAAATACATCAGTATGCTTTATTCACACTTATGGAATAACAATGCATGGATGGCGCTATGGCGACAGAAGCTTACATGAATAAACCCGAAGCAACACACAGCCACAAAAAGATAGATGACTTCGAACTGGAACCCGTTCCCGAGAAGGCCAAGCGTTCTTGGTGGGTGATCAGCCTCATCTGGTTGGCTATCGGTATCGATATCTCTGGCTTGTTCCTTGGCTCGATTCTGAGCAGCGGGATTGGTTTTGAAGATGCGTTGCTTGCAACATTTATCGGTTCAAGCTTACTCGCAGTCATCGCGATGCTATGTGCCAATATCGGGTTTCAAGCGGGTGTTTCAACTCCACTCGTCAGTAGCGCGGTGTTTGGTCGTAACGGCGGTAAGATCCTTGGTTTCATCAATGGCATATCTTTAGTCGGCTGGTTTGCTTTCCAAGCTGATTTCTTTGCCTTCATCATGGTGGATGCTCTCGCAAAATACGACATTGTAATTTCTCACCTAACCGCGCTGATTGGCGGCAGCGTATTAATGATGATGACAGCCATCTACGGCGTTCGTGCCCTAGGTAAACTCAGCACCTATTCAGTACCTTTGATGGTGACGCTGATTACCATTGGCTTGTTCATGGCTGCCGACTACCAAGGCGGCGCTGCACCAACGATTGAAGATCCTCTAACGCTTGGCCAAGCCATCTCCTTTGTAATGTCTATCTGGATTCTTGCTGCCGTCGCCGCGCCCGATATTGCTCGTTACGCTAAGACTCGTCGTGATGCGATTCTCGGAGCAGGTATCGGCTTTCTGGTTGGTAACAGTGCCATCATTCTTATCGCATTAATCTTGACCAAAATGACAGGCACCGACGACCTAGTCGAAGTTTTCTTCACGCTTGGTTTAGGTATGGCTGCCATCATCGTACTGGTGTTTACTCAATGGACGACCAACAGTAGCAACCTGACCTCGGGTGGCTTATGTATGTCGATGGTGCAGCCTAAGATCCCTCGCCCTGTATTGGTTGTGATCATGACCATCGTCGGCATCGGTATTGCTCAACTCGGCATGGTGAACAAGTTTACTGACTTCTTAATGTTACTGAGCGTGACCATCGCCCCTGCTGCCGGTGTCTACATCGTTCAATATTACGTTTTAGACTCTGCAAAAATGAGCTTTGAGAACATCCAACAAGTTCCAGCTTGGATGTTTAAAGGCCTCGCCTCTTGGGCATTTGGTACCGCATTCAGTGCTTGTACTGCACCAGAATTCTTCAACCTGTTTTCATTAACCAGCATCTCGGCGTTAGACGGCATTCTTGCAGCTGGTGTTATTTACCTAGCCCTAATGAAGCTTTCTCCTTCAAGTGATAAGGAATAGTAGTTGTGATTATTACTGAACAAATGATTGATGACATCGCGCTTGGTGCCACTGTATTAGGCACGGGCGGCGGTGGTGACCCATACAGCGGCGCATTGATGGCGAAAGTCGCTATCGCAACGGCAAAACAACCTGTACGTATGATTCCTTTGGAAGAGGTACAAGACGATTGGATGACAGTGCCCTCTTCAATGATTGGCGCACCAACCGTGGCAGTAGAAAAGCTCAATTCGAAAGATCAAATGCTGGTTGCATTCGAAGCGATGGAAAAGGCACTTGGTACTGAGGTAGCGGCAACGTTCCCTATCGAAGTGGGTGGTTTCAACTCACTGATTCCAATTCTCGTTGCAGCGCAAAAGAACATCCCTGTAATCGATTGTGATGCGATGGGACGTGCATTCCCTGAAGCGCAGATGGTGACCTTCTTCCTCGACGATTTACCTTCAGCACCCAACACATTGGCCGACGAGCGTGGCAATGTGGTAACGCTGTACCCGATAGACGGTATTTGGTCTGAAAAATTTGCTAGGCCGATTACAGAGCAGATGGGCGGCTCGGCAGCAATGTGTGACTACCCAATGAACGGTAAGAACCTAAAACGTAGCGCACTGCCTGCAACACTGACCCAAGCGATGAAGATCGGTGAAGCCATTCGATTGGCGAACGACAACAACCAGAGCGGCACACAGGCTGTGTTGGACATTGTTGGCGGCCACACGATCATCAGCGGCAAGATTGTTGATATTCAGCGCGAAACCGATGGTGGTTTTGCGACAGGTGGCGTCGTGATCGAGAAACTGGCTCAGTTTGAAGATACCGGCTTAGATAACGTGTTCGTGCAGTTCCAAAACGAATTGCTTCTGGCGCACAAAGGCACAAGCCGTGCCGACATGAATCAAGATAACCTTTTGGCTTCGACACCGGATCTTATTTCGATATTGGATCATGAAACCGGCAAGCCAATCACAACCGAACAGCTTCGTTACGGACAACGCATCGACCTTATCGCCTACCCTTGCGACCCAAAATGGCGCACCGACATAGGCATCGAAGTTGCGGGCCCAGGTTACTTTGGCTACACAGTCGAATATCAACCCATTGAACAACTAAAGTCTGCATTAAAGAGGTAGTAGCATGACAAACATTACGCTTGATTACTGCCGTTTGGGCATTGACGTTGGTGGCACCAATACCGATGGTGTGTTGCTCGACGCAGACTTAAATGTGATTGCTAAAGTGAAAACTGCAACCACACACGACATTTCCACTGGCATCGATAACGCGATTTCTGCACTACTAAGCAAAGCTAACATTGACGGTAAGCAAGTGAAACACGCGATGCTTGGCACCACTCAATGCACAAACGCGATTGTGGAAAGAAAAGGCTTAGACAGAGTTGGCATGATTCGTTTAGCCCTTCCAAGTGGCGACAGCGTCCCGCCCCTTTGTGGTTGGAGTGAAGCGTGGCAAAGCCTGCTTGGTGAACACTTCTACCAAGCACACGGCGGCTACGAATACGATGGCCAATTGATTGCCGACATTCAAGAGTCTGAGATCCGCGAGCTTTGCCAGAGAATGAAAGGCCACGTGGATTCAATCGCTATCTGCGGTGTTTTCTCTCCTGTTAATGGCGACCAAGAACTGCAAGCCGCAGAGTGGATTCAGCAAGAACTTCCGGGCGTGAACCTATCGCTTTCCCATAAAGTAGGCAGCTTAGGGCTTCTAGAACGTGAGAACGCCACGATTCTTAACGCAGCCTTACAAGGCACAGCAAAACGGTTCGTTGACGGCTTTTGTAATGCACTCATCAATCATGAAATCCACACTACACCTTATTTCGGTCAGAACGATGGAACATTAATGTCGCAGCAGTTCGCCTTGATTTACCCAATCCTCACCGTGGCTTGTGGCCCAACAAACTCGATTCGCGGTGCAAGTCACCTAACTAAGCTTAAAGATGCGATTGTGGTCGATGTAGGCGGCACAACATCTGATATTGGCGTGCTAACTCACGGTTACCCGAGAGAGTCGAGCTTAGCGGTAGAGATTGGTGAAGTAAGAACCAACTTCCGTATGCCTGATATATTGGCGTTAGCCATTGGTGGTGGCACCAAGGTTCGTTTTGAACAAGAACGTATCGAACTAGGCCCAGAGAGTGTTGGCCACACACTCACGCAAACGGCGCGCAGCTTTGGCGGTGATGAACTCACGTTAACCGACATTGCACTCAAAACAGGTCAAATGCAGTGGCAAGCGGAACATCAACTGAGTGATGAGATTGGTATTTCGACCGAGCGAGCAAGTCAGGTGTATCAACAGATGGTGACTGATGTTGAGGAAGGCATCGATAAGATGAAGACTTCCGCAGCAAGCGTACCCGTCATCATGGTTGGTGGCGGTAGTGCCCTATTCCCAGACCATTTTGAAGGTGTGAGCCAAGTGGTTCGCCCTGAACACTTTGAAGTGGCGAATGCAATTGGTGTTGCACTGGGTGAAATATCAGGTCAATTCGATAAGATTGTCCCGATTGATCCCGCTTCTCGTGAAGAGACCTTAAAAGGCTTAGAAGAGCAATCAAAGCAACTGGCGATTGAGGCGGGCGCATGCAGCGACAACGTGGCAATCATTGAACGCAGCGAGATTCCATTAAGCTACCTACAAGGCAACATGGTTCACGTGAAGATCAAAGCAGCGGGCCACATCAAAATGGCTTGAGACAGCTCTCCTTTGGTCTGGCTTTAAATTACATCCAAGACTAAAAAGCAGGTTATAACTTCATGGAAACACGAAGATATCACCTGCTTTTTGATTTTTAAGCGACTGTTTTTTTAGAGTCTGATTTACTGGCTGTTAGTTTACTAAATATGAGCATCTTATTTACAGTTGTTCGCGCAATGCCGCTAGCGAGTCTCTCACCAATTCAGAAAGTGAATCGGCATTGTCACGATATTGGTTCAACGGCTCTTCACTCGCTTCAATGCTCTGGCATAAAGCAAACAAGGCCGATAATCCCAAGCTTCCCGCCGAACCTTTCAATTTATGAGCCAGCGACTTAATTTCACGAGCGTTCTCAGCTTCGTCCGCTACAACAAGTTCATCGAGAGTGGCTTGGCTGCTCTGCTCAAACAGACCAACAATCTGCACTATTTTCTCGTGGCCTAAAATGGCCAAGTCATCTTTAATGATTTTCGGATCAATAATCTGCACGATTTGATCTCCTTGGTTAACTTCTGTGTCTTGATTTGCCAGTTGTGCGGAACCTCCAAGTGCCAATGCCGATAAATCTAACTCGGCATCTTGAGATTTCGAACCGACCTTACAGCAAATAGCATCCGATGGATCGGGCTGAGGCAACAATAGAGTGTGACCATCTAATTGCTCTACAATCAACTCCGATAAAGCTTCTTTCTCTAAAGGTTTAGGTAAGAAACCATCGAAACCCGACGACAAATAGCTTTCGACTTCTTCGTTAAACACGTGAGCCGATACAGCAATCATCGGTGGCACTTTACGTGTTGCTGCTTGTTCGTGTTGGTTTGCATCGTCTTTCAACTGTTGAATCAATTCAACGCCATCGCAATCCGGTAAGTTGATGTCCACCAGTGCAATATCGAACTCTTGTTCACTGAATATAGCTCGTGCTTCTTGCCCTGTTGTCGCGATGACCACATCGTGGCCTAAGTTATTCAAGAAGCCTTCCGCAACGATGCAGTTCACTGGGTTGTCTTCAATCAGCAGCACCTTAGCGCGAATGCAGGCTTCAACAATTGTAACTTTGTTTTCAATCTTCTCTCCCACTTCAAGAGGCAGTGAGAACCAAAACTGGCTGCCCTCTCCTTCTTCAGAGTGAACACCAATATCGCCGTTCATAGCGTGCATCACGCTCTTACTGATCGCTAATCCAAGTCCCGTGCCACCAGTTTTGTTACGACCGCTTTCTGTTTGGCTAAACGCATCAAACAGACACTTCTGTTCACTGATATCGATACCAACACCAGTATCTGAAACCTCGAACATCACACGATTTTCATCTTCCAGATCAAGGCTGACAAAAATATCTACTGAGCCACTGTCGGTGAATTTGATGGCGTTACCCACCAAGTTATTGAGGATCTGGCTGATACGAGTGACATCCCCGCGCCAGTAACGCTGAACGTCACTTTCAATGAAGTAATGAAAGTCGAGTTTCTTCTCGGATGCTCGCCCTTCCATCAATTGATACGTGTCTTGAACCATTTGATGCAGATCGAACGACGCAACGCGTACTTCTAAATGCCCCGCTTCAATTTTGGAATAATCCAGCACATCATTCAGGATCGCCAATAGGTTTTTACCACTGCGGTTAATGATATCGGCATATCCCGATTGCAGCTGATTCAAGCCAGTGTCTTTCAGCAATCGAGCCGTACCCAACACCCCGTTCATCGGCGTTCGGATTTCATGGCTCATGGTCGCCAAGAAAGCAGACTTCGCTCGGCTTGCTTGTTCTGCAGCGCTGCGCGCTTTGGCGTGGTTGGTTACTTCGACATTTAGCTTTTCATTGGTTTGTTGAAGCTGATAGGTACGCTCGGTAATCAGCTCTTCCAGCTGTTCTTTATGTTCTTCAAGCTCACGCTTGGCTTTTGCTTCACCTACCGCCACCACTTGCAGCGCTTGTGCGGTGTTTCTTGCGGTAATGATCGCCTCACCCATATGAGCAATTTCATCATTACCTTTGACCGAAATATCGATGTTCAAACGCCCTTGAGCGATAGACATTAATGCGGTCGAGTATTCCGCAAGGCGTTTCACCACCGAGATATACACCACGCGCCACACGATAAACGCCACGATAATAAGGCCAATAATCGAAATCACCGACAGTGACCACTGTGCAACACTCAGCGTTGAAGTCAGCTCGTCCACCGCCTTCTTGGTGCTTAGGTTTGAATCATCGACCAACTGGTTAACAGTAGTGTTCAGCTTAGAGAAAAGCTGCAGCGTATTCTGCATCAAGAATTCAGATTTCTTGGTGTTCTCGTACTGCTCAAGCGAGATATCAAACACCACTTGGCGCTTGCGAAGTTCATCAAGCAGCAACGACATTTGTTCTGAACGAGTCGGGTCTTCTACCGCTTTAACACGGCGATCCATGATTTTAAGGTTGGCTTCAAACTCTGATTGAATTTGATGAATACGTTCTACGTTGGTAACGGTTTGCGTTTCTTCAATCTGGTTAAGGATTTTGAATGCAAGAAGGTGAAGTTCGTGTAAGCGCTCAGAAAGGTCTAAATCGACTTCAACTAATGCATCAAGGGCTTGATAGGCTTTGTCAGTTTGTTTGGTTTCTAGCAGGTCGTAGATATGGGTTACGTTCGCAATCGCGATGGTTGCGGTGTTCAACACTTGCGTACGCGTGAGTTGTTCTAGCTCTTCAGCCAAAAACTTCATCTCTTCGACGCGTGCCGTCAGCTCTTTGTTGAGCCAAAGCTTACGTTCAACCGATACACCCAGCTCTGCCAGTGTATTGATGACACTTTCAACGTGGGTTTCAAGTTCGTGCAGCAGCTGGGAATCAAAGCTATCAACACCCAGATCTTTAATATGAGTAAGAAGAGCCTCAAGTTGGCCGAATAGCACTGTGCCCGCTTCTTTTCTCTCTTGCTCGTTCTTGGCGTTTGAGAGAGTTTGAACGGAAGAAATAATGCGGTTACTGAGCTCAGAAACTTGTCGCGCTTCAATCATCGCAGGGAGCGCAGAATCTACGACGTTTCTTTCTGTTTTCGCCACAAAGCTAAATCCAGAGACACCGATCAATGCCGATACAAGAACCAAAAGCGCCATGACCAAAAACGAAGCAAGTAGCTTGCGTCCAATACTTGCTGTGGCTAACAACATATAACTTAAACCTTAAAACGATCTTCTTTACCCACCCAGAATACGCTATATTTTGTAGTGTTTCTTATCTAAAGCCAATAAAACACCAATTCATGCTATCTAAAACGCTCGCGACAACAATCATTTCCTCTTTACTTGGCTTATTTGCGAATTCGGCCTTTGCTGCGACTTCATCAGAAGAACAAATCGCGCCATTGAACTCACTGATGACGGAAAGCTCCGATGTCGTGCTGAGTTCAAAGAAAATATCCAAACCAACGGATGAAAGCCATGTTGAGCTACTCCCTGTACCGAAGGCGGAAACCTCTGCGGGTGTAGAAAAGATCTGTGCGATCTACCCTCACCTAAAAGACTCTTACTGGCTGTCGGTAAACTACGGCATGATCTCCGAAGCGAAAAAGCAGAACGTGGAGCTTCGCGTACTAGAAGCTGGCGGTTACCCCAATATTGCAAAGCAAGCCTCTCAAATGCAGCTTTGTGTTAAATGGGGCGCAAACGCGATCATTCTAGGCACGGTATCACCTGATGCTTATTACAACACGCTGACCAACTGGGTAGGCTCTACCCCAGTTTTTGCGACGGTTAACGAACTGACCTTAAGTGAAAAACAACAAAAAGTACTAAAAGGCGTGGTGGGCGTCGATTGGTATCAGATGGGCTATGACTCAGGAAAATTCCTAAGCGAGCTGCACCCGAAAGGAACTGGTAAAACAGACGTTGCTTTGTTACTCGGTCCTCAAGCAAGTGGCGGCACCAAACCGGTCGCGCTTGGCTTCTACGACGCAATAAAATCGAGCGATATTAATATTGCTGTAAGTTACTGGGCAGATAATGATAAAGAGCTGCAAAGAAACTTAGTCCAACAGGTCATTGAGCAGCCTGAAATCAAATACATCGTTGGTAGTGCAGTCGCGATTGAAGCCGCGATCAGTGAGCTTAGAGCTGCAGACAAATCAGACGAGATTGGGTTGGTTTCAGCTTACCTCAGCCACGGTGTATACCGCGGGTTGCTTCGCCATAAGGTACTGTTTTCACCAACAGACAAAATGGTTGAACAAGGACGCTTATCCGTAGAGCAAGCTACAAACTACTTGCGCTCAAAGCCTTACGATAAACATGCGGCGCCAGAAATTGAAATTCTGACGCCATCAACACTAAAAGATCAGGTTATTGCCGACTCGCTCTCACCTTCTGAGTTTCGACCTGTATTCAGTGTTCAACCTTAGTGATATATTCGAGAAAGAATCTAGAACAATAAGAATTAGACCAATAATTTAGGGAACATTCATGCAAAAAACAACACGTACAATGCCAACGCATAAGCATATCGCCTTAGTTGCTCACGACCACTTCAAGCCTGAGCTACTTAGATGGGTAAAAGAAAATAAAGAGAAGCTACAAAGCCACTTCCTTTATGCGACAGGCACAACGGGTTCTCTACTAAGCAAAGAGACAGGCTTAGCAATCAAGAGCATGATCAGTGGCCCTATGGGCGGCGACCAACAACTTGGCGCACTTATCTCTGAAGGCAAAATCGATATGCTGATTTTCTTCTGGGATCCACTGAATGCCGTTCCACACGACCCAGATGTAAAAGCACTACTCCGTATTGCGAGTGTTTGGAACATTCCAGTGGCAACCAACCGTGCGACTGCAAACTTCCTGTTTAACTCTTCATTGCTTGAAGAAGAAGTGATCATCGAGATCCCAGATTACGAAGCGTACCTAGCTGAGCGTACTTAACGCTTACGTTCAATACGTTACATACTAAAAAGCCTGCTTAATCGCAGGCTTTTTCTTGTCTGAATATATTTTTATTGTCTGAATATAGAAGTGTTGAGTAGAGGCTATTTGTCACTCCACACTGCCATCTCGTTGCCGCTTGGCTCTCGAAAGTGAAAGCGTCGACCACCAGGAAAACTGAATATCTCACGGTTTACTTCCCCACCAGCCTCAATCACGTCACGTTCGGTCTGCTCAAGGTCTTCACTGTAGAAAACCATCAGTGCTGCACCCTTGTCCGCATTGGAGGCTAGATCCGCCAAGTAGAACCCACCCATTAAGCCTTTACCTTCAAAAGCAGAATACTCAGGCCCGTAATCTTCAAATTTCCAAGCAAACACTTGGCTGAAAAACGCCTTGGTTGCCGCGATATCACGCGCTGCAAATTCAATGTAGTTGATTGAGCCATGTTCCATATCTGCTTCCTTTTGCTTTCGAACTTCACCTAATGAGAATCAGGTAAAAGTAGCTTGAAAGTCTAATCTTAGACGATCACCTCAAGTGACATCACTTTTTGCGAACCACCGGGTAATCCGAACCATGCAGTTCTTGAACGAAACCAGACCCATCTCCGCTGTGCGTGATCCACACCTTCTCTTTCGCACGAGTCATAGCCACATAGAAAAGTCGGCGCTCTTCAGCATAAGGGAATACGTCTGACGATTCAGTTAACGCACCATCAATATGCAGCTGCTTCTTCTTCGCTGGGAACTGCCCTTCGTCCACACAAAGGATAATCACGAAATCGGCTTCTTTGCCTTTACTGGCGTGACAGGTCATGAAACTGATATCAATAGAGGTAAAGATCTTCTTCCAGTCTTCCAACAACTCTGGTTTGTGGTAATGGTTACGACCAAGCAACAGCACAGACTTGTTAGTTTTGCCTTTAGACTGTCGGTTCAATTGGTCGAGGATCTTCTCGACTTCTTTACTTGGCGCACTGTACACCGACTTTTGTTTCTGTTGCTTAAAGCTGTTCAATTCTTTCGGCAATTGAATCGGGTTTTCTTGTACGAAGCGATTAGCAACTGCACCTAACTGATTGTTAAATCGGTAAGTGGTATCGAGATGATGAATCGTCGAACTCTCGAAACGATCTTTAAATCCAGTCGTGAGATCGACATCTGCGCCTGCAAATTGGTAGATTGACTGCCAGTCATCACCCACCGCAAATATAGAGGCTTGATGCTGAGCTTTCGACTGATTACAAAGCGCTTCAACCAACGCAAGGCGATCTGGCGAGATATCTTGGTATTCATCGATCATGATGAACTTCCAAGGCGAGATAAACTTACCCTTTTCGACGTATTGGGTCGCACGGCTGATCATGGTCGAGAAGTCGATGTGGTTCTCTTCTTTCAGCGCTTTCTGCCATGCCGTCACACAAGGCCAGCACAGGGAGAGTTCACTGTTAAGGCGCGTGTAATCTCGGTGGTCAATAAGTTGCTGTTGAACTTCTTTTTTGGTTAGGCCTGATGCATTCAGCTGTTCAAGTTGCTTCTCTAGCCAGCCTATCAATTTGAGGTTCGAAACATGGCTGCCAAGTTCATCATCACCCGTTAGGTAAGCAATAGGCCATTTAGATAAGTGTTTTTGCCAGCGCTTGAAGTTGGTTGGTGTCATCCAATGTTTCTTCAACCAATCAATGCACCAAGCTTGGCGCTGATTGTCATCTAAGGCTAATGGAGAAATCACAACACGCTCGGTTTCAACCTGATTCAGGATTTTCAAACCTAACTGATGGAAAGTGCTCACTTGTACCTTCTCGGCGGATAAGCCGATTTTGCTATCCAAACGCTGCTTCATCTCTTCAGCGGCTTCACGGCCAAATGCGAGCAGTAGAAGCTCTTCAGCTTGCGCCTGATGGCTTTGCAGAAGATAAGCGACACGAGCGGTCAGAACACTGGTTTTACCCGAGCCAGCACCTGCAAGAATCAGGTTATGGTCATCGTTCATCAAAACCGCGTATTGCTGCGACAAGTTCAAAGGAGACGACTCACACTGAGCAAACAACACTTCCCAGTTTTTTCTTTCTGTCTCTAGCCATTGCTGGTTTCGATCGGCTTGTTTGATCTCGGTTTCAGATAGCCAAGGCTGCATTCGCGCGATGCGGTTTGGCATGCGCTGCGCGGCTTCTTCTAAAGTCATGGTCATGCTTTCTAAACCAGCGTTGACCATATCGACCCAAATGTTGACCTTAGAATGAGGTAAGAAGGCAGGAAGCTGCTCTAAACGTGTTAATTCGGCTTCCCATTTAGGAACGTGCTCCGCCAATTGTTCACACTGTGTGTCGTGCCATTTTTGATAAGCAGCAACCGATGTACGAGCAAACTGACGACATTGATCCCATGGTAAACCTTGAACTAACCAACTGCGCTGTTTACCGTCTTGTTGGTTAGCAAAAAACTGTAACGATCCCCAAAACAATCCGCGCTTTATCGCGATCTTGCCACTCCAAATAGTAAACGGGATACGTTCTTCACTGCCCACTGAAGATAACAGTAGACGTGAACCATCAAGTTCAACCTGATGGTATTCATTTTGAATAAAAAATTGTGCAGTCTTGTTAGCGCTTAGCTGCATTGGAGTGTGCTCTTAATTAGGAATATTGAATTTATATCATGATGCAATGAGAATTAATAATATCTCATATCTTATCGACGCTTTCATGACCACCTACGGGCAATTATGGATAAGTATCAAATTCTTGTGCTTGATTTCTGTTAGGATTATGGTTTTTAGTGTGTCAAGTGAGCGACTGTGGACTTTTCAGCCAAATTACGCCTCTATTGGGCGAATAAAACCATAAATTACAGCGTATTAATTCTCATCACTCTGCTAGGTGTTGTCGTTCCTGCTTGGTATTATGGGCAAAACACACTCATCACTCCATTGATCTTAGGTGTCATCGCCGCTGCACTGGCAGAAAGTGATGACAGCTTTACGGGACGCTTGAAAGCGCTCACCCTGACTTTTATCTGTTTTGCGATCGCCGCCTTTTCTATAGAACTGCTGTTCGACACACCTTGGTTATTCGCATTAGGTCTTTTCGCATCCACATTCTCGTTCATCATGCTCGGCGCAATTGGGCCTAAATACGCCAGCATCGCCTTTGGTTCTCTGCTGGTTGCTATCTACACCATGCTCGGCGCTCATGAAAGCATCAACTTATGGTTCCAACCGTTATTGCTCTTAACAGGTGCGGCTTGGTACTACTTCATGTCGATGATCTGGCAGATTGTGTGGCCGATGCAACCTGTGCAGCAAAACCTTGCTAACGTGTTTGATCAGATTGGCACCTACATGGGATCCAAGGCTGAGCTATTCTACCCAGTATCTGATCTTATCCCTCAGCCACACCGCATTATTGAAGCGAAATTAAATGCAAGTACCGTCAATGCACTCAACATGTGTAAAGCAACCCTGCTTAATCGCTCTAAACGCGGACACATTGACGGACCCAGTGACCGATTCCTAAATACTTACTTCATCGCGCAAGACATTCACGAGCGCGTAAGTTCGACTCACTATCGCTATCAAGAACTTGCCAAACACTTTGAGCGCTCTGATGTGCTGTTCCGTTTTAAATATCTGCTGGAAGCGCAAGCAACCGCGTGTAAAGAAGTCGCTAGCTCGCTAAAGGTTGGCGCGGAATACCAACATGGCGATAAATCGGTATTGGCGCTTGATGAACTGATGTCTTCGCTGAATCATCTGCATCAGCAAAACAAACCAGAATGGAAGCCGTTGCTGAGCCAATTGGATTACCTATTCAATAACCTCGCAACGGTTGAAAAGCAGCTATCGAACATCAGTAACCCAGATGCAGAAAAACTAGAAGAAGATGTCCTAGACGATACCAATCCGCACACCTTGACTGCGATGTGGCAAAAGATAAAAGCCAACTTGCATACAGATTCAATGTTGTTTCGTCACGCGATTCGTATGGCGATCACGCTGACACTCGGTTACGGCATTATTCAAGGTTTTGACATTGAACGCGGCTACTGGATTCTACTGACGACGCTATTTGTGTGTCAGCCAAACTACAGTGCTACTCGCCAAAAGCTGACTGCGCGTGTCATTGGTACGGTTGCAGGCTTATTGATTGGGGTTCCGCTATTGACCTTCTTCCCTTCTCAAGAGAGCCAATTGGTGTTCATTGTGATCAGTGGCGTGATGTTCTTTGCGTTCCGTATCAACAACTACGGCTTCGCAACTGGCTTCATCACCCTGTTGGTATTGTTCTGCTTTAACCAACTTGGCGAAGGCTACGCCGTGGTGCTACCAAGATTGGCAGATACCTTCATAGGCTGTGCCCTCGCTGTATTGGCGGTGGTTTATGTATTGCCTGACTGGCAATCAAGACGCCTGCATAAAGTGATGGCTGATGCTCTTGATTCCAATAAGAACTACCTCGCACAGATCATCGGCCAATATCGTGTAGGTAAGAAAGACACGCTGAATTACCGCATCGCCCGCCGCAGTGCACACAATAACGATGCGAACCTGACTGGTGCTATCAGCAGCATGTTAGTGGAACCCGGTAAATATCGTACTTCGGAAGATGAGAGCTTTCGCTTTCTAACGCTGAATCACGCCCTACTCAGCTATATTTCGGCACTGGGCGCGCACAGAACGCGTATCGACGACGAATCCACACACAAGCTCGTTCTCGATGCACACCGTGTGATACACGAGCACCTTGATGCTCTGAATGACCAACTCTATTCACATCGTGAACAGTGTGAGGTTAAAAATGCATACGACCCTGAACTTGATAAACGTCTAAGTGAGTGGCGAGAAGAAGATGAAAGCTCTGTCAGAATGGTCTTACAACAGCTTCATTTGATTTATCGAATGCTTCCAGAACTGCATACGCTAGCGACCAAGTTTGCGGTCAAGGTGAAGATTGATAAACCGCTCGATAAAGCTGATTCTTAATAGACAAACAAAATACTGTAAAAACAAAAAGATAGCATTAATCGTATACCTTTTGATCATTTGTTACAGTTATATGTTGCTCTACCAATACCTCTAATTGAGTAGAGCAACTGCTTACCTACCCTTACCCCATAAGGGTTAAGACGATTTTTACATTGTAGGAATTTTCTGACTTTGATTGACCAAGCCTTAACTTTGCCTAACATTTCTCGGACAAAAAACGACCAGAGGAATTTATAGTTGTCTTAGTTCTAGGAAATTACAAATTTCGTTTGATATTCACTTAATCTTGTTTGATTTCCCGCACCAGTAGTCTATGCTCAATTGAGCATATGGATTTGCACCAAGGTCACATTATGAATACACAACAATTTGAAGCATTCAAACAACAGATTCAGCTTCTTAGCCCACAGCAATTAAAAGCATTGCAAGGCGAGATTGACGGTAATCTTGAAACGGAACAACAAACTCTTCTTACTGATGAAGAACTAAATGCATTAAACGATCTGTTCAGTTAATAGACAGACGTCACTATTTTAGCTTAAGTACACTGTTTCACTGTAAATTTTACCCCTTCACCATTGCGCTCAAAATATCGTCCACCTAGACTTATTCAACACGTCAATTAAAGGTTCTGCTATGTCGATATCTGGTATTCAATCTGGTTACGCCATTATTCAGCAGTCAAACAATATGGCTGAAGAAGCCGCGCTCGAGCTCAATCTAGCCTCTAAACATACTCCAGAATCCGATGATGCTTTCAAAGGCAGTGATCTCAGCTTCAACCAAGTAGAGCCTGAACAATCCATTTCGTTTAAAGACAAAGATCCAGAACCTATTTCATCCTCAACCGATTCACTATTGAAGCTAACCCAAAGTGCCAGTTATAACCGTGTGGGAGCGAGTGTGGTTGATCGTCAAAGCGAAGCGATCGGTAGTCTTCTCGACATCCACATCTAAGCTATACTTACTGTTCGCACTTATTTTCAATGTTCTAAATCGACTTGATTCACCCACTTTGGACGCTTTTTGACGCAATAAGCACACAAACTGTAACTCATTATATCTGACGCTTGTTTCTGGTTTATTACTCGGTAGAATCAGCGCAAACCAATTTGCTGCACAAACTTTACTTCATACTATTTATGCCAAAACTAAATCTGCATCGCCGTGACTATGTTTCTATTTTAGGAGGCGACATCTCCGCAGACGAATTAGAAAAAAAGCTTCAACCTCACTTTGAAAAGCCAGTAAACAAGCTGACACCTAGCCCCTACCTGACAGAAAAGAATCTCACACGCCGTTGGACAGCGCTCGATAACGCAGAATCGCAAAAAGAGCTGCTCGACTCGCATACTGAAAGTCAGATTCAAGCTTATGAGAAAAACATCGAACACTTTATCGGAACAGTAAAAGTGCCTGTCGGTGTCTCTGGCCCGTTAAGAGTCAATGGTCTGTTTGCTGAGGGAGATTACTTGGTACCACTCGCAACCACTGAGGCTGCGCTTGTCGCGTCATACAACCGTGGTTCAAAGCTCATTACAGCTTGTGGTGGCGCAAGTGCGATGTTGCTCAATGAAGGCGTAACACGTACTCCCGGTTTTGCATTCCAAGGTTTAGTAGAAGCAGGACAGTTTGTGGCTTGGGCAGTAACCCAATATGAACAATTTAAAACCTTAGCTGAATCAACCACATCACACGGCAAGCTTACCGACATCAATATCAACATCGAAGGCAACCATGTCTACTTGGTGTTTGAATTTCTCACTGGGGACGCTTCTGGTCAGAATATGGTGACCATTGCGACCAATGCCGTGTTTGAATACATCATTGAAAATACACCAGTTAAACCTGACCATGCTTTCCTTGATGGCAACTTATCGGGCGACAAAAAAGCCAATACACAAACCTTACGCAGTGTTCGTGGCAAAAAGGTCACCGCTGAAGTAAACATTCCTGCTGAGCTTGTTGCTAAGTACTTGCACACCACACCTGAGAAGATGGTGCAATTTGGCCAGATGACAACCGTTGGTGGCGCTTTGAGTGGCACGATTGGTATCAATGCCCACTACGCGAATGCACTAGCAGCGCTCTACATTGCTTGCGGCCAAGACGCGGCGTGTGTTGCTGAGTCTGCGATCGGTATGACACGTATGGAACTGAACAAAGCAGGCGGTTTGTACGCAAGCGTGACTCTGCCGAACCTGATGTTGGGAACTGTCGGTGGCGGTACTGGGTTGCCAAGCCAAAAAGCGTGTCTCGATTTGTTAGGACTGCACGGCAATGGTAAATCACAAGCCTTAGCCGAAGTCTGTGCTGCGCTGTGTTTGGCGGGCGAGTTATCGATTGTCGGCGCATTCTGTGCAGGCCACTTTTCGCGAGCTCACCATAAGCTAGCTCGTAAATAACCTTAATCCAATTTGGCTTGTTCGGTTTTGTCGTTCATGAAAAATCACAAGCCAATCTGAATACGTGAGTCACACATGGATTACTTACACTTATCGAGAGTGAGCCTTAAGCACCTCACTGCGCTGCATATTATGCTGAACACCCACAGCGTGACTCAAACGTCTGAACAACTTTGTGTAAGCCCTTCGAGTGTAAGTAAAACACTCTCGCAACTGCGTGACATCCTTAACGATGAACTCTTCTATCGAGACGGCACCAAGCTAATCCCAACACCTTTTGCCTTAAAGATAGCCCCAACCGTTCATGCCATTCTTTCCAGTATGAATGGACTCCTTCATCAAAAGAGTTTTACTCCAGAGGAGTACCAAGGCAGCTTTTCGCTCTCTATGCGTGAAAGCACCTTTGAAGTGTTCGCCTCCAAGATCAGTAAAATCACCACAGAACTTGCGCCCAAAGCGAAACTCAATATCTATTCGAAACAACAACTTGGCTTCGATGCTTTGCTTAGTGGCAAGGTGAATTTGATCTTGTTGCCTCATGATATCTCTCAGCCTCCAACCGATAATAAAGAGCTGGTATGGGAAACCATTCTTCCCGATGAGATGGTTTGTTTGATGGGTGCCCACCACCCGCTCGTTCAGCAAGAGCTGACGGTCGAGGGTTATTTAGATTACAAGCATATTGGTATTTTAGATAATGAACTGTCTCAGCCTTACTTTGAGCAAAACTTAGTTCAATGCCACCAGCCGAGAGAGATGGCGATATCGGTAGCGGACTTTGGTGCTGCAGCCGTGCTTTGTCATCACACGCCTTTCTTGTTCACCTGTTCAAAGCAATGGGCTGAACATGCGAAACAAGCGCATGGATTAGTGAGTAAGCCACTTCCCTTCGATTACGGTAAAGTGGCGTACAGCCTAGTATGGAACAAACCAAACATGAATGATCAAGCGATCAAATGGCTATGTGACTTGTTCTTAGAAGCTTAACCCTTTTAATAACTTAACGTTCTTTGAAGCGTGACTAAGCGTCTAAACCACTTAAAAGCTAGGTATAAACCTCTGGCGTTTGCATCGGTCTTTGAACTATCGCGTAGAGCTTGTCGTGAAAGCTCTGCATTTGTTGCCCTGTACATTTAGGCCACTCTAATGCTTCGCCGATCACACCGTGATGTTGAAACGCATTGAGCCGAATCCGCACATCACTTGGCAATCCATTTAAGTAATAGCCAACTTGCTCTATCTCGTCCTCAAGATCGCTTTTATTCGGAATATGCAGTAACCGAACTTCATGTAACTTACCTTTATCAGCCAAATAGTTAATGGTTTCAAACACACGATGGTTTCCTCTGCCGACCAACCATTGGTGTGTTTCTGATTGCAAAGATTTTAAGTCAATCATCGCGCCATCAAGGTAAGGCAATACTCGCTCCCAGCCTTGTTTAGACAACGAACCGTTACTATCAATAAAACACGTTAAGTGTGCCAACTGCGCGTCGCTTTTTATCGCTTGAAACAGTTCGATGATAAACGGCAGTTGCATGGTTGCTTCGCCACCCGAGACGGTAATACCGCTCAGGAAGAATTGGTTATGCCTAACGAGTTCAAGTACCTCAGAGACCGTCATCGATGTGATTTTCGGGCTCGATTTATGGTTACAGATGTCAATGCACTGATCACAATTAGTGCAAGCCACCGGATCCCACTTCACTTTGCCATCAACGGTGCTCAACGCACCGCTTGGACACCCGCTGACGCAGTCTCCGCAGTGGTTACAGTGATTAATGGTGTGTGGGTTGTGACAGGTTATACAATCGAAATTACACCCCTGTAGGAACAGCACTAGGCGATTTCCCGGTCCATCAACACAAGAAAAGGTCAGCACACGGCTGACCTTCGCTTGTTTTTCTGTCTTATTGTTATTAACCCTAGCCATTTGAGTTGTTAGATCAGAAATTTTCATAATTAATGTGATTCGATTGCAACGCTATTCGTACGTTGGTGTCATCTCTAAACTCGCCACACGCGGTTTACGCTCTAAGATACCCGTGTTCTTCGCAGCTTCGGCTCCCAAGAAAGTCGTGTTAGTACGCGAACCATGCTCGTCATATTTAGCAATGTCAGACAGTTTAATCATGTAACCTGTCACACGAACTAGGTCGTTCGATGCAACGTTGGCAGTAAACTCACGGTAGCCCGCTTGGATTGCGCCTTTACACAGATTGAACATCGCTTCAGGGTTCGACTTCACTGTTTCGTCGATGGTCAGAATGTCGCTGATACCTGAGGTATAGAACTTATGGTGACCCGCAGTCGCACGAACGTAAGAAACAGGATCAGGTTCTGTTCCATAAGGAATACGCACACCTGGGGTTACGTCTTCATCTAAGCTGATGCCACCTTGAGCGTGTAATAGAGCCTTGCCTTCCAACCCATACTTCACTTCAGAGCTTTCAACGATCTCAGCCAGCTTTTCAGAAATACGGTGTCCGAGTTGGTTGGCTTGTTCGTCATGACCATAACGCCCTGCTTTGCCCTCTTTTTCCATCAAGATGTTCACAGCTTCAGCCATGCCGTAAATGCCAAACATTGGTGCGAATCGATCTTCTTCGATCAAACCCTCTTTGGTTAAAAAGCCTTCGAAGAAGTTAGACTCTTCATGCAAGAAACGGCTACGCGCGTTCATCAGCTCAACCATGATACCGCTATAGTTTGGTAGCACTTGTTGTAAGAAATCGGCACTGTCCTCAGACTTCAACGCCACTTGTTTCAAGTTCATACGTACTAGCGTATTTGAACCGCCCGCCAAAGGTAGCGAGTTGTAGCAGCTCACGATACCAAAACGCTTATCACCATACGCTGCGGCATGTGCAGGATAGTTGGCGATGTGTGGCTTGCTGCATTCGCAGATATTGCTCGCTGCATGACGCAACAGATCATCAGGTGTCACAGCTGGGTCGTACATAAAAGTTAAGTTAGGTGCGATCTGCTTAAGTTCAGCATCGACACGTAAAATGCTGCGACAGATGATGTTATCTGTTGGGCCGATATTTACATGCATGAAAGCATCTGGCAGCGTGCGATCCAACATAATCCAGAACAGCTTAAGCTTTTGATAAACCTGTTGTTCTGTTAAGTCGCCAACGAAAGGCATCAACACATCATCCAGTTGACCTAAGTAAACCGGAATGGAAGTCACTGACGGAACGTGATGATAAAGGATGGTCAGCATGTTCAATGCTTCGTCGAAATTAGTTGCCGCGCTAAGCTCTAAATACTTTGAGCCTTGATGTAAGTATTTAGAATAATCGGGAAGCACATAGCGCGGCTTAAATGGGGCGTGACCTTCGAACATGTCACATAGCACACCTTGTTGTAAGGCTTGCTCTACTTCATTGCTTACCGGCATATACGGCAGGCTAGCTTCAGCTTCTAAGGCAAGATAGCTCGACTTCTGTTTTGGCGACAGATTGGCATCTGAAATGATATTGCTAAAGCGTTGTTGTTGCTCTGAAAGTTGTGGAGAAGCAGATTGGTGGCTCATGATTAAACCCTTAAAATTGTTATGGGCTTATTTTATATCTCACCGTTGTATTTCCACTAATGAAATGTATGCAAGACTATTTTTCCAAAATGGAAATCAAATATTTGGAATTAGCCGCCATTAAGACACTAGCTATAGAAATAGGAATAGTCCGTTTAAAACATGAAGCCGTAAAAATAGAAAAACCCACATAACTGACTTTCAGGCCGTTGATGTGGGTTTCGTTATTTAGGTTTGCTCTGTCAGAGTTAGCTAAATCTATCTCTTTACAGATCAGGGAAGCAATTACAGATGAGGGAGCACTTGTTTGCGTCCAACGCCCATCAGTACTTTTAACTCACCTTGTGGTGTATCAACCGAGAACGGTGTCGACACTTCAACAACAGAAAAACCTGCCGCACTCAATACATTCTCCGAGCGCTGCTGGCTTACGCCATAATCTTCACTGCCATTTTCTAGATACCAATCCCAGTGGACAAACGTGCCGTCGTTTTCAAGCAATGTGTAAATCAGACTGACTGTGTCTTGTAGGTTCGGGATAAAACCACACACCGAAGAAGCGACCACTAGGTCAAACTGGTTTCTGAATGCTGGATGCTGCGCTGCTAGTCCGCGCGATAAAATATCAACAACCGGTTCGACGTTTGGTAGCTCTTTCTTATCTAACTCTTCAATCATCCCTTCGGAGATGTCGAGTGCGATGATCTCTTTTGCTAAAGGAGATATTTTCTGGCTGAGTAGTCCTGTACCACAACCAAAATCAAGGACACGGGTTCCGTTTAAATCAACGAGCTGTGTCAACTGGTCAAATACGGACTGTGCGAATACTGCGGTCGCGGGATCTTTATCCCAATCAACGGCGTACTCGTCCCATTGTTTCGCCATCATGGCCTCCATCTTTACTTCTTGTAGGTTCGGAACTTCCCCAGAGTAAACCAAATTAGTCAATTCGTCATAGAGTTATCATGCAAAGATGGACTATTTCTAAGATAGTCAGCACAATATTCAGATAATATGCACCGACACCCGCTCAATATGGAAATGAAATGAACCTTTCTCAAGTCCAAGCCTTTTGTTCTGTTGCTGATTTAGGATCAGTATCTGAAGCTGCACGCCAGCTAGAATGCAACCGAACCAAACTCAGCATGTCGATTAAAGCCTTAGAGAAAGAGTTAGATGTAGAACTGTTCGTGCGTAGCGGAAATCACGTCGAACTGTCTGAAGCAGGCAAAGCCATCTACAAAGACTGCGAAGGCATGTTAGTGACAGCTGCGCGCATTAAACAAACGTGCTTGCATGTGTCTGGCGAATTCAACGCCGAGATATGGATTGCTCGCGACGACTCATTACCCGATGAGATGTGGCAGGATTTATCGCATGCCCTCAATAACAAGTACCCTTCTACCTCATTCAACTTTGTTCTCGCGTCGAGTGGCGACTTAGCCAACCTGGTTGAGACTCAGCAAGTGGATTTCGCTTTTGGTGTCGATTACGAACGTGTTGATGACCCGCGCATTATCTACAACCCGCTTGGTAAGATTCGAATGATGTCGGTGTGTAAGAAAGGACACGATCTGAGTGCAATGAGACGTGTTTCTGATGAGGTGTTAAGAAATTCAATGCAAGCGACCATGGTTTATCTCAATGAAAAGGATAATCCTGAGCTTGAGCCCTTCTCGCGCCGTTACATCGGCTTTTCTAGCTTTGATTTCATGTTAGATACGATTTTGCGTGAAGAGGCATGGGGCGTAATGCCAGAGCCACTGATTCGTCACTTGCTACGTGAACAAGAGTTAGCGGTAATCAAACACACCTACGGCCTGACTCAAGAAGACTACTGCATGTTTACCGCAGCAGGCATGGCTGAACACCCTGGTATGAACTGGCTCGCGGATCAGCTCAGCGACTACTTGTTCGATTTCTAATTTTAGCTTCCCAATTTAAGAGCGGCGCGAGCTATTGCCTGCGCCGCCTTGTGCAAACTAAGACTAGTAAACCAATACTGATACAGCCTAATACTGATGCAACCAAAGACTGAACCGCTTAGAAAACCATGACGTGATCCACTAAGTAACGTCCCTCCTCCTCAACCAGCACCATTTCAGCCACAAACTCGCCTTTGGCAATGGTATATGCTTGCTTCCACACAAAGGCGATAGAATCAGAACGTCTGAATAGCGCCACAGGCTCACGTTCAGCAAAAAATCCGTTGCTGTGCTGATAATGATGACACACCTTCTCCAAGTATTCAGGCGTAACGATATCCTTCATTCGTTGTGTAAAGTCTCGACAGTGTTGTGCGTGGTCAACCTTGGTTGAACCTTCCATCAAGTTATCCATAATAGGCGTAGCAATCGTCCATAACTCGCTGTCACTGAGGTTATCAAACTTCATATTTATCCATTCCTTGATACAGATGTCATGCAGCTACAACTGAACGATTTACGCAACGTATTCGAACGCTAACGTTCCCTTTATCGATATGCTTAAGTTTATGTAAACATTGAGCTCACGAAGCTATACGACACTGATGACTGATATATTTCATTAATCATAAACCATCTATTCTCAGTTGCACACATCCCCTAGAAAACAGTCATCGTCAACTTTATTGACACCTCAAAATCAACTTAAGTCACTGAATTAAAATAATTTTAATGAACTACTTAAATAGTACATATAAACATCATCAGATAAAGTTTGTAAAGTTAGCTCATTATTAGAACAATGAAGTTATCAAAAACATCTGGATAATATTATGTGTGACAGGAAAAGCCAAAACGAAAATCGAGTACTATTGTTCTCAGCCCTTTTAGCATCAGGCTTCGCTATTGGCGGATTGGTGTTGGGTCTTATCGTTGGCTCTCTGGTCATAGTATTTGACGGTGTCTATTCTCTTATCAGCTTACTGTTAACTTTATTGTCACTAGTTGCTTCAAAATACATTAACCGCCCTTCGGATAGAGAGTTTCCGTTCGGTCGAGCTATCATCGAACCGATTGTAATTGCGATTAAAGCCGTTGTGATTCTACTTGTGGTTGGTTATTCGCTTTACTCTGCGATTGGTGCCTTGATGACAGGTGGCCGTGAGGTCGATGCTTCTATCGCAACTCTGTTTGGTATTTTCAACGTGTTGGGTTGTGGTTACGCTTGGTGGTACATCGCTAACAAAAGCAAACGTATCTCTTCAGGCCTGATTCAAGCGGAATCTAAACAGTGGCAGATGGATACACTATTGAGTGTCGCGGTAACGGCGGGTTTCGTTGTTGCGTGGGCAATGACATTCTCACCTCTTGCGTCATACGCAGTATATGCCGACCCAATGATGATGTTGCTGATGTCTTTCTACTTCATCAAAGTACCGTTCGACATGTTACGCGAAGCAATGCGTGAACTGCTGATGATGTCAGCAACCAAAGACATTTGTGATGCGGTAGATAAAAACGTGGTCGCTGTAGACAAAGAAGCGGATCAAGATTTGGAACTAATGGGCGTAACTAAGGTTGGTCCTGAGCTAAGAATCAACGTTGATATTCATACCAATGACCAAGATGCGATTGCGGTTGATGATATTGAACGTACGCGCCGCCAACTTAAGCGACGCTTATCGAAGATGCCTTATGAGCTTCAATTGAATCTAAATATCGCGAGTTAAGAGTCAAGAAAGCCTCTTACTAACTAAGACTCTGATTGAACCTTTTTAGAAGCCGACGCCGTAACCGTCGGCTTTTTGTCTCTGGTTACCCACCAACAAGCTAGAGAGCCAATCGTCACCATACAAACGCCCTGCCAAAACGTCATGCTCAGTGACAAACCTAGAATCATGGAAGACAGTAAGGTCGCAAAAATAGGCGTGAAATAAGACATGGTCGCCAAGAAGACCATATTGCCGCCAAGTATCGCTGTATTCCAAAGTGCGTAACCTGCGCCCATACACACACCGGCTAACACTAAGTCAATTGCGGCACTGGTTGTCATCACCATGCCGGTTTCGTTACTCAAGGCATATTTGATCCACAAGGTGATTGCTGTCGCGATAAAGAACAACACAATCGCATTCTGCCCTTTCGCCACTTTCTGAGTGTAATTACAGTAAACCGCCCAAATAATCGCGCCGAAAAACGCCATTGAATAAGTTTTAGGGTTAGTAGCAACATTGGCAGCGATTTGTTCAACAGAAAGCCCCTGATCGCCGCTGATACTCCAAGCCACGCCAAAGAAGGCTAAGAAGATACTTGGGTAAACCAACCAATTAATCTTTTTATCGCTGAGTAGTACTGCGAACAACACCGTCAATGCTGGCCATAAGTAGTTGATGACGGCCATTTCTAAAGCTTGATGTCGGTTGTTTGCCATTCCTAAAGCCAGAGCCAAGAAGATCTCATAACAAACGAACAGAGCACCGCCAATCAATAGATACGACTTAGAGAAGCGCGATAGCTTAGGTAAACCCATAGCACAGACCAACAACAACGAGCTCACTGTATAAAGACTGGCAGCGCCGCCGATTGGGCCCAGTTGTTCAGATACGCTACGAGATAGCGCGATTAAGCAGCTCCAAAGTAAAATAGCAGCAATGCCGTAGCAACTATGGCGATGAGATTTCAGCACGCCTCTTCCTTTTCTTTATTGTTATTGGGTAATCAAAGCGAGCTTAAAGCAAAGATAGGCTTAAGCACCACTATCGATAACTTGCAGAAGGTAAAAATAAGTAGCCGAGCACATAACTGTACTCGGCTATCAATCATTCACTCAAAAATCTAAAAGCAATTAGCAATTAGCAATTATGCCAATAGGAGTGCTTGCAGGTCAGCTAAAGACTTAACTTGATAATGAGGGTTGATTCCCGCTGGCGCCGCTTTCTCTTGGCTGTTCAGCCAACACGTCTCAATACCAAAATCCAAGCCGCCTAGAATATCTGAATGCGGATTATCTCCGACCATCAATACGCGTTGCTTTGCAGGTAAGCCAACAAGCTTGTGTGCATGTTCAAAGATTTCAGCATCTGGTTTCGCGACACCGACTTCTTCAGAGATGATCACATGGTCAAAGTAATCTGTCATTCCAGTTCGCTCTAAACGGATAGATTGCAGCTCAGTAAAACCATTCGTGATGATGCCCATGTTAACTTTGCCTTTTAAAGACTCCATCAACTCTTTTGCACCTGGGAGCAGAGAACAGATGTCTGCCATTGCGGTCAAAAATGCACTGTTTAGTTCTGCTGTTGTTGTCTCTAACTTTGTTGCCCAGCTTTCAAAACGCGCGTGCTTTAGTTGAGCTGCCGTAATGCGGCCATCTTGGTAATCTACCCAAAGTGGTAAATTCACCTCTTGGTAAACCGAATAATCCTGTTCACTAAAGTTCACACCAAAACGGGAGAACATCAGCTTCATTCCTTGAAAAGCATCAAAGTGGAACAAGGTTTCATCCGCATCAAAGAATATCCAATCGTACTTCATTATCTGTCCTGTTATTCGCGCTGTTGAGCAGTGCTGTGTCTGTTTTTATCGTAGTTTTGCTTAATTTTTCTCTTCGCCTTGTAGGCTGGCAATCACTTTACTCGTAAATCTGTGAGCCTGTATATAAATCTAACAATTTATAGAAAACAAGCAGCAAGTCATGATGTATCGCAAATTTTGCCACATATTAAACCAATACCATACAAGAAATACATTTAAGTACCGGGAGGTATTATGAAGCACTTCTTACCGTCATCTGTCATGCTCACCCCATTTCTTGTTAAATATTATGATGAAGAATCACAAGACACCTCTGATTCGATAAATCCCGATGAGCCTCAACAACCTCAAGTTACATGCAGCGATGACTCAATTGAGATATTGGAAAAAGATGAGCTAGAAACAACTTTGACCGAATAGCCGTTATTTTTCATGGTTATAGAGCGCCATTCTGCAATTAAATCAATCGATTGCTTGCCATCCATTACTGACAATAAACATATCTGAAAACCATAAAAACGATTGCTATATGAGCGCTATCACAACGCATAGCCACAAAGTGGTAGTTCGGGATCAAAGTTGTTCCAGATCAATGGTCAACCAGTTGATTGCCGACACCATGTAGGAAATTAAAAATCATAATTAACGGAGTTTTCCAATGTCTACTGCATTTTACATCCCTACAATCAACTTCATGGGTACTGGCTGTCTGAAGGATGCTGCTGATAGCATTCAGTCTCAAGGCTTTAAAAAAGGTCTGATCGTTACAGATAAAATCCTTAACCAAATTGGCGTAGTTAAGCAGGTACAAGACCTTCTTAGCCAGCGCGGCGTAGACGCAGTTGTATTCGATGGCACTCAACCAAACCCAACCATCACTAACGTTAACGATGGCCTTGAATTGCTGACTGACAACGATTGTGATTTCGTTGTTTCTCTAGGTGGTGGCTCTCCGCACGACTGTGCAAAAGGTATCGCGTTAGTTGCTTCTAACGGCGGCAAAATTGCAGATTACGAAGGTGTCGATCAGTCTGAAAAACCAATGATGCCTCTTATTGCTATCAACACAACAGCAGGTACAGCATCTGAAATGACACGTTTCTGCATCATCACTGATGAAGAGCGTCATATTAAGATGGCTATCGTTGATAAGCACACAACACCGCTTATCTCAGTAAACGACCCAGAGTTGATGCTTGCTAAACCTGCATCACTGACTGCAGCAACAGGTATGGACGCGCTAACACACGCAATCGAAGCTTACGTTTCTATCGCAGCAACGCCAATCACAGATGCAGTAGCGATTAAAGCGATTGAACTTGTGCAAGCGCACCTAAGAACAGCAGTATCGCACGGCGAAGACATTGAAGCTCGTGAACAAATGGCATACGCACAGTTCATGGCGGGTATGGCATTCAACAACGCTTCTCTTGGCTATGTTCACGCAATGGCGCACCAATTGGGTGGTTTCTACGACCTTCCACACGGTGTATGTAACGCTATCCTGCTGCCACACGTTCAACGCTACAACGCGCAAGTTTGCCCTGAGCGTCTACGTGATGTTGCAAAAGCAATGGGCGTGAATGTTGAAGGCATGACACCAGAGCAAGGTGCAGAAGCGGCTATCAACGCGATTGTTCAACTAGCAAACGACGTGAACATCCCAACAGGCATCGCGCAGCTTGGTGCTAAGCTAGAAGACATCCCTACTCTGTCTGACAACGCACTGAAAGATGCTTGTGGTTTCACTAACCCTAAACAAGCAACTCACGAAGAAATCTCAGCGATCTTCGAAGCGGCAATGTAATCTAGGTTCTAGAAACCAATCAATATAAACACAAATGGGCTCACCTTCTGAGCCCATTTTCTTTTATCTGTCCAATCCCTTTCAAATCTTTGTCTTCCCCCACTCCCAAGAGCCGTTAATCAATAGCGACTCACCACGAAAAAGTCGCATTGTTGCGATCGCTTGGTTATAGTCAACCTATTGATATATAGAATGACAAATAGGTTCCATTGAGTCGTTGGATAGTTAGCACCTCATTATTAGCTTCACTCGTTTCTCACTCTGCTCTCGCGGAGGAAAAAGATGAGTGTCACAGCCAACCGTTAGAAGACGCCCCGGTCGAGAAAGCCTACCACTACCTGAACAGTAAGTTTTGCCAACCAGCGTTGTGGTTTGACAGCTTCTTTGTGGATGACCGTATTACCGAAGATGCTCGTGCAGGCACCTCTGTTCGTTGGTACAACGACTTTATCTATTCAGAAGGTGGCGATGTTGACTACTCGACTAAGCTCAATGCACGCTTACACCTGCCTTTTGTGAGTAAACGGTTGAAGTTAATCTATGAATCAGTCGGTGATGAAGAGTTCTTAGATTTCTTTCCGCAAGATTCAGAAGAACTAGAGAGCGCACTGGGCTTGCGTTACGACGCTTATGCCAAGGGTTACAGTAGCTTCAATATCAAGGCGACACTGCGTCCGCGTATCGAAGCTCGCTATCGATTTACCTATCCACTAACAACGGATGCGGTATTCAGGCTGACTCAGCGTGTATATCAAGAAAAGAAAGAGACCGGAGAGATCACCGATATCGATTTTGATCTTTCCCTAAGTGATGACTTCTTAGCGCGATGGTCAAATTTTTCGGGTTATAACGACGACCTCAAAGGTTGGGAATATGGAACAGGGTTGACCTTGTATCATTACCTTTCTCAAGACCAAGCTCTGCAATACAGCGCGACTATCTCGGCGACCAGCGAACCGTATAATCACTACGAATACTCTCAGGTATCTGTGACCTACCGAGAAAACGTATGGAAAGAGTGGCTGTTTTACGAAGTCATCCCGCGTTATCAGTGGGAAAGAGAGCCTTACGAAAAGCACACGGAAGAAGCCAATATCACTCTTAGAATTGAGGTCTTGTTCAATAACGTTTAGCTCGCAACGCTTAGCTCGCTAATGCTGAGCTTACATCGTCTAACCAATCAAAAGCCTTAGTGAAGATAAACCTAGCACCAATAAAAAAGCACATCGAATGATGTGCTTTTCTGTTTCTATAAGGCTCAGGCTGAAATCTTAACCTTTGTAATTTCTTACTCGCGCTGCTTCTGCTTCACGCTTATCAACAACCGTTTTGCCGATTGGCGCCAATGAGATAAGTGCTAACTTAAGGTGCTGAATCGCAAATGGAATACCGATGATGGTAATGAAACACGCTACAGCTGACATGATGTGACCAATCGCAAGCCAAATACCTGCAAATAAGAACCAAATCACGTTACCAATCACGCCTAACGGGCTGGTGCCGATGTCCATTTCGTTAGTCAATTCATCACGAGAAATCGCTTCTTGGCCGAATGGGAAGAATGAGAAATTACCCATGACAAAACACGCTCGTCCCCATGGAATACCTACGATGGTAAGGAACGCGAGCAGGCCGAAGAACCACCAAGCCAGTCCCATAAATACGCCACCGAACAGAAACCAAATGATGTTTCCTATTGTTTTCATTCTGTATTCTCCAAATCTTTGAATGCTGTTTTTTCATATGCCGAGTAAGGCAATACTTATTCTGATAGGTTCATTATTATTGAGTCTTTATGAACCGCTTATGAATCAACGAGATTTTATGTGTTTGATACACGCCACGAAACGCCAAATCCGCATAGGGCTCATCGAGTTTATTTGATACCATGCTCGCAGATTATTTAGTGCAACAAAGCTAAACAGACTCAACAACGAATTTAAGGCCGAATTTATGAACAACACTGAGCAACCTAAAAAGAAAATGAAAAACTGGGTGCCAATCGTCTTCTTCGGACTTCTCAGCACCGTACCTGTATTCATGTTTTTAGTCGACGTGTACATCAACCAATATATGTAACACGCACCGTTGTTTCTATTTGAATGAATACAGGGAACATGCCCTGTATTCACCACAATTAACTCACTTCTGCTGCGAACAATTCAACGCTTCTGTAATCAAACCAGCTCTTCGTTAATAAAATCTAGAATATCGATCAGCTCGTGATCTGGTAAGCTCAATAAGTTATCACCCACATACCACTCGATCTTACATTGATTCGGTAGCTCGCTGATTGCTGGGTTTCCTATCCAAACCTTGTGCTTCTTAGCGATATTGTCTCGCGCGATGATGCCCTCTTCATAACTCACCGGTAAATACAGGTGAAGCATGTTCACTTGAGGTTGTTGTGGATTCACCTTGAATTGCGGGTAGTCCAATAAGATTTGGTAAAGCTGCTTAGTGCGCTCATACAAAGCGGGCATCAATTCGAGTCTTTGGTCAAACTGCATGGCCGCCGAAACCACATAAGGCGTTCGATGGTACACATTGCCACCTTGACGCTTCATCCATGCCGACGCTTTCGCTACGAAGGCTTTATCACCTAATAAAAGTGAACCACCAAGGCCGTTTAACCCTTTGTAGAGCGAAACATAAGCCGTATCGAAACCCTTCGCAATCTCGCTATAAGGCTTTTGGTAATACGCTCCGCACTCCCACAAACGTGCACCATCCATATGAAGATGGATCGATTGTTCTTTGCAGTATTGCTTAATTGCTTCAAGCTCTTCCCATTCTGGCAGTTGCCCACCAATCTCACGCATCGGTAGTTCATACAACGCCGCCGCGATCTCATCTGGCCAAGCCTTTAAATCATCAACATTCCACGTGCGAAATACATTACCAACCGGAAGTACATTGAAACGGTTCTGGAGCTGATACCCTTGGCGTTCATGACGCATGATATGACTCGATTCATGCATCGCAACGAGTGGGTTTCTTTTCTCTTGGCACGCAATCTCTAACGCCGTCGGTTGGTTCATTGTGCCAGTAATAACAAACACCGCGGCTTCATAGCCAAGCAGCTCTGCAACTTTGGCTTCAAAGCCTTCGATGAACTCACCATCGCCATAGCTGTCATGACGCACATTGTTCGTTTCACACCATTCAGCCATCTGAGCAAATGTTTGTGCCGGAGTCGGTTCAAAGTGACCAGAAAGCAACAAATTACATTGTTGACGCAAGTCCGTGCTCATATCTTTTCCTTTATTCATTGTAGTTCTATGTAGGGTGATTGAATTATTTACGTTAGACGTCAACGGTGACATAAAATGCACATGTTCGCTGTTATTATTCGCGAATAATTAGTTTTACTTAGTCATAGTTTGGATATGCCAGAAATACACAAACTGACGAGTGTTTTATACCCGATTCAGATAGCAAGTACGACACTCCTAAAAACATACACCTAAGTAGATAAGTATGGGCTAATTCATTGTTCTTCAATCATTCATCTATTATTGTATATCTATAATTCCAATAAGCATTATTCGTTAATGGACAAAGAGGGCTATATGTCGAAAAATCGAGTCTTGGTGCTATTCGCCCACCCTTCTCAGCATCGCTCTGAAGCGAACAAACCCTTATTTGAGCAAGCCAAGCGCATTGATGGGGTAACCTGTGTCGATCTCTATGCTGAGTATCCGACCTTCAAAATCAACATCGATCGTGAACAGAAACGCCTGTTGGACCATGACATCATCATTTTTCAGTTCCCACTATATTGGTACTCAACACCAGCAATTCTAAAAGAGTGGCAAGACCTGGTTCTTGAATATGGTTTCGCTTACGGCACCGATGGCAATGAGCTACAGGGTAAAAACTTGTTATGCAGCATCACTGCCGGTGGTAAAAAAGACGCTTATCAAAGTGATGGCTACAACCATTTCACTATTCGAGAACTGCTTCACCCAATTGAACAAACCGCGTCTTTATGTGGAATGACCTACCTCGCACCATTTGCTCTGTTTGGTTCACGTACCGCTTTGGAAGAAAACCGCATTCAAGAGCATGTCGATAGCTATAAAGTGCTGTTAGAGGCGCTGGTTGCTGGTGACATTAACATCAAAAAAGCCAGCAAGGCAGAAAAGCTAAACCACTACGTAGAAGAACTAATTGCAGAGGTTAAATAATGACGGGATATTTTCTACAAGCATTTATCTACTTAGTTGCTGCTGTCATCGCAGTGCCTATTGCTAAGCGACTCGGGTTAGGCTCAGTGCTAGGGTACTTGATTGCAGGTGTTGTGATTGGCCCTATCATTGGCTTAGTAGGTGAAGAAACCACAACCATTCAGCACTTTGCCGAGTTTGGTGTGGTTATGATGCTGTTCTTAGTCGGCCTTGAACTTGAACCTAAGATGCTTTGGGCGATGAGAAACCGCCTGATGGGTCTTGGTGGTCTGCAAGTTGGCGGCACTACTGCGATTGTGATGGGCATTGCCCTCGCCTTTGGTCAACCTTGGACTATCGCTCTCACTATCGGTTTGATCTTCGCGCTTTCATCGACAGCGATTGTTCTGCAAACGTTCAATGAAAAAGGGCTATCTAAGACTGAAGGCGGCAAGAATGCTTTCTCAGTTCTGTTGTTCCAAGATATTGCCGTTATTCCAATGTTGGCGTTCATTCCTCTACTTGCGCTTCCTGAACTGGTTGCCTTGGCAGAGAGTGCAGCAGAAACCGCAGCGCATCACGATGAACTAAGTTTGGTTGCAGGCCTTCCTAGCTGGGCATACGGTCTTGTTATTACCGCTTCTATTGCCATTGTGGTTGTTGGCGGGCACTTCCTAAGTCGCCCACTGTTCCGTTTTGTTGCGAGCTCTGGCCTTCGTGAGATATTCACTGCGACCGCACTCATGCTTGTTATCGGTATTGCAGCACTGATGAGCCTTGTGGGCTTGTCTCCAGCACTTGGTACTTTCCTTGCGGGTGTTGTTCTGGCGAACAGTGAGTTCAGACACGAGCTTGAATCGAACATCGACCCATTCAAAGGGTTATTGCTTGGTCTGTTCTTTATTACGGTTGGTGCAGGCATCGACTTCGGTGTTCTATTCAACGACTTCGCACTCATCATTGGCTTAACCATTGGTGTAATGGCTCTAAAAGCATTCGTGCTATTTACATTGGCGCTGATCTTTAAAATCAAAAACAGTGACCGTTGGTTATTTACTCTGAGCTTGGCACAAGCCGGTGAATTCGGATTCGTGTTGTTGAGCTTCTCGGCACAAAACCACGTGTTACCTGCCGACCTTGTTCAAACACTGTCGCTAGTGGTTGCTCTGTCGATGTTCTTAACTCCTGGCCTATTTATCCTATTCGATAAAGTGATTCTGCCTCGTTATGAGCAAAAATCTAACGACCGCGAAGAAGACACCATCGAAGAGAAAGGCACGGTAATCATTGCAGGTATTGGTCGATTCGGTCAGATCGTTAACCGCTTACTGGTATCGAATGATGTCAAAACAGTCGTTCTGGATCATCAAGCTAATCAAGTAGACGTTCTGCGCTCTATTAACATCAAATCTTATTTTGGTGATGCGACTCGTCACGACCTATTGCATACCGCTGGTATTGAAGAAGCGGCCATGCTTGTTGTGGCTATCGACAACCAAGACTCGAGCGTCGAGTTAGTGAAATACGTTAAACACACTTACCCTAAAGTGAAAGTCCTAGCGCGTGCATTCGACCGTGGTCATAGCTACCGCCTAAGAGAAGCAGGTGCAGACTTTGTAGAATCAGAAACGTACCACTCAGCACTTGAAATGGGCGCGGAAGCCTTACGTTCTTTAGGTCACCACCCTTTCTTCGTCGAGCAGCAAAAATCAACGTACCAACGTGTTGAAAGCCGTAAGTCTGAAAAGCTATACCAAGCTTGGTCTGAGGCTGAAGACAACCCACGTTACGACAATAACTACCGACAAATCTTCATTCACCTAGAAGAAGCAATGAAAGAAGATATGAAGAAAGACCGTTCAGACAAGCACTCTCGCTCAGAACGTGGTTGGACACCGCCACCGAAAGGCTATGCCGACGGTTTTGAGGAAGAAGAGTCCTAGTCAAGGATTACAACTAACCACTAAAAAGCGGCCCTTGAGCCGCTTTTTCTCTATTTATATGCAAACAAAGTGCGTAATGAAGCCTAAACATTGGCTCTAAACCAGATGAACTACATGATTTATGTGATCCAGTTATAATTTTTAATCTCAGTCCACCTTACAAAAATGGATTCATTTTTTACATTTTTGAAACATCCCCATCTTGCATAAACCACACCTCAAACATGGCTATATATGCACTCATTTTAGTCATGTTATTCTCGACTAAAATTATGTTCACCGGTTTTAGGGGTTTGAACAGTATTGCATATATTAAAATCGAGCTTGCTAGTCCTAGCAGAAACATTCACAAAACCAATAAATCAACCGTTAAACTCACAAATTCAGGTCATTTGAATTAACATAAATATTTCAAAACATGTCTCCCGTTACAATTTGTAACGAATGGAAGTTGTCGGTATAGTCCTGCAATCAAAAAAGTGAGACCTTTGCGCTCACCTTAAAGGAGATATAATAATGATTACTAATGATGCTGTAATAATGGGCATGTTAGCTGTGATTCTTGGCGGTGTATTTATCACGGAAAGTAGCCAAAATAGCGCACTGAAAAAATTCTACTCGTTCGTTCCGGGTCTATTGCTCTGTTACTTTGTTCCTTCGCTATTGAACAGCTTCGGCATCATCGATGCGTCAAACTCTAAACTGTATTTCGTAGCAAGCCGTTACCTACTTCCAAGTGCATTGGTTCTTCTGATCATCTCAGCAGACCTTCGTAAGATCTTTGGTCTTGGCTCTAAAGCCGTCATCATGTTCTTAACGGGTACAGCTGGTATCATCATTGGTGGCCCATTAGCGATTCTGATTATCGATCAAGTCAACCCTGATCTTGTTTCGGGCGACGTATGGCGCGGCCTAACGACTGTTGCGGGTTCTTGGATCGGTGGCGGTGCTAACCAAGCAGCAATGAAAGAAGTGTTTGAGGTTGATGACCAACTGTTCTCTGCGATGATTACAGTAGACGTTATCTGTGCAAACATTTGGATGGCCGTGTTGCTTATCATGGCGGGCCGTCAGAAGAAGATTGATGCTTGGCTTAAAGCTGACACTTCATCAATCGAAGAGCTAAAAGAGACGGTATCTAAGTACCAAGAAGAGAACGCTCGTCCAACGACGACAACCGATCTAATGAAGATCACTGCGATTGCCTTTGGCTTAACTGGCCTAGCTCACTTATTCAGTGACCTTATCGCACCTTGGATCTCGACCAACGCTCCGGAACTTGCGAAATACAGCCTGACATCAGGATTCTTCTGGTTAATCGTTATGGTAACGACGTTCGCTCTAATCGCTTCGTGCTTTAAGTCGACACGTAGCCTTGAGCACAGTGGCGCGTCTAAAGTAGGTTCTGCGTTCATCTACATCCTAGTTGCGACTATCGGTATGCAAATGGATATCACCGCTATCTTGGACAACCCAGGTTACTTCTTCATTGGTATCACATGGCTAACTATCCACGCTCTACTTATGATTGCGATGGCGAAACTAATCCGTGCTCCACTGTTCTTCATGGCAGTAGGTAGCCAAGCTAACGTAGGTGGCGCGGCATCAGCTCCTATCGTAGCGGCGGCATTCCACCCAGCATTGGCACCAGTAGGTATCCTAATGGCAGTATTGGGTTACGCTCTAGGCACATATGGCGCTTACATTTGTGGCCTTATCATGCAAGCTGCTGCGGGTTAATCGAGATAACTTAGCTCAAACCAACCATTAAACATCAAAGTCCGATATTGGTACGCTAATATCGGACTTTTTTATGCCTAAAGGTTAGTCATGATGTAGTGAAAACACGGAATCAAGATCATCTGTAGCCCCAAAAATGCCAACAGGTATTGGAGAGTTTCATTTTTGGAGTTCTCAATCTTCTTGTTCACATACGATTGAGATACTGGGTCGATTTCGTTAATTGAATCTTTGAATGCTTTGGCAAGTAACACCGCCCTCTTCTCTGGAACGCCTGCATTGCTCAGTGTGTTAGATAACTTTCTAACGTCTACTCGTACCATTTGATACACCAATAATTAGTTTAAGTGCTTGAAATCTATCATAGAGAATAGGTCGTATCTCGATTCAAAACGAATCGTTTGTTTTAAGTTTATTCTTAGTTTCAAACTGTTTTTGGTTTTGTTTTCATTAGCTTTTCTGTAGGGAGATTTAGGCTTGGTTCCATCCTATTGAAGATCAAACGAACCATCGTTCAGGCGGACTAAACGCCTGTTATATAATCCTTGATTTATACGAACACACCTATCCAGTTATATTGATTATCGAAGTGATTGGTGAGGTGATGACGATGAAAGAACTCGATAGATACTGTGAACAGATAAACCTAGAACTGACAGAACAAGATGTAGCTCAGCTTGGCTGGAAAAGGCCTATGTTTAGCAAGCGCGTTGCTCTGTTATCAGCTATGTCTTTATTTGCTTTATGGTTAACCTATTGGCTTTAATTAAACAGGCTAAACGACCATCGTTCAGCCCATCTAATTGAGTCATACTAAACCAAGATTAATCGAATAAAGATGCCAGTTTATTTTCCACTACAGGGCTAATGTTGAAGCTCAACATAAAGTCCGGACGCGTCTTTTCATCTTTCTCGATATAGTAATTAGCTTCAATGCCAAACTTCCAAGGCCGACCATTCAAAACGGTTGTTTTACTCACGCTAATATTCAACGGAATCTCGGCCTGATCTTTATTCCAATCGTAGGAGAGTATCGGGGCTGAGCCTAGCGTCCACCCTCCTTCCAACAACTCCACCCAAAATAGCTGCGTAGACGTCTTGTTGATACGAGTATCAGAGTGCTCCGCCCCTTTGCCCGATACGCCATAAAGATGGCTTGGGAACACACCTACAACGCGTTCAGCACTCACTTTTCCGTACATAAACTCAGGGCCGACAGCAAATTGGTCAGCCGTGAGTTCACTACTACCAGTAGGTAAAGAAGCGAACAGACCAAAAGCAGCAATAGTCCTACCGTCCATTTTGGGTGCATAAGCTAGATCGAAAGATATATCGCTCACTCCTGACTGATCCATATGTTGGAAACTTGTCGGCGTATCCACATTGAAATCATTCTGAACATAAGAGATAGCAGGACGGAAGATGACTTTGTCGCCATTATCCATAGGGAAAGGGAGAGTTGGTTGTAACACCGTGGCGAAGCTGTCTCCTCCTCCGTCATAACCACCGGAGTATTGGAGCTTTAAGTTAAGGCTCGCGTAAGCCGTATTGGGGTTTGCAAGTTCCTTTGCTGCCTTTTCTGCTGCTTGGTCGCTATTACCTTCCGAGATAGTGGTATTAGCGGTCGCAAAATTCGGCGTTAATAATATTCCAGTTATTATCAGTGCAAGTGGTTTACAAGCCATTGAAGCCCTCTTTAAAAATTAAACGCAGTATATTGCGCGTATTTTAAAGATTGCAGGTATTCAAAATAGCCATTCAACGACATCAAGAATTAATCGATTCCCAGAAAACAAAAAAATGCCCCAAATTTCTTTGGGGCATTTTCATTTTTGAACTAGCTAAGGGTCGCCCCTATTTGCTTATTCCCAATCTAGGATTACTTTACCTGACATACCAGAACGCATCATGTCGAAGCCTTTCTGGAAGTCGTCCACTTTGTAGTGGTGAGTGATGATTGGTGTTAGATCTAGGCCAGATTGGATTAGTGAAGCCATCTTGTACCAAGTTTCGAACATCTCACGACCGTAGATACCTTTGATAACCAAGCCTTTGAAGATAACTTGGTTCCAATCTACTGCCATGTCTGATGGTGGAATACCTAGTAGAGAGATCTTACCGCCGTGGTTCATGTTAGTCAGCATGCTGTTGAACGCAGATGGGTTACCAGACATTTCTAGGCCTACATCGAAGCCTTCAGTCATGCCAAGATCAGACATTACGTCTTCAAGCTTCTCTTCCATCACGTTTACTGCGCGAGTCACACCCATTTTCTTAGCAAGATCTAGGCGGTATTCGTTTACATCAGTAATTACAACGTGACGAGCACCAACGTGCTTAGCAACAGCTGCAGCCATGATACCGATTGGGCCAGCACCAGTGATTAGCACATCTTCGCCTACTAGGTCGAAAGAAAGCGCTGTGTGCACTGCGTTACCAAACGGGTCAAAGATTGATGCTAGATCGTCAGAGATTTCTGCAGGGATCTTAAATGCGTTGAACGCAGGGATCACAAGGAACTCAGAGAATGCACCAGTGCGGTTAACACCAACACCTGTTGTGTTACGACAAAGGTGAGTACGACCGCCACGACAGTTACGACAGTGACCACATGTGATGTGACCTTCGCCCGATACACGGTCGCCGATTTCAAAACCACGAACTTCTTGGCCGATGCCAACAACTTCACCCACGTATTCGTGACCTACTACCATAGGTACTGGAATTGTGTTTTGTGACCACTCATCCCAGTTGTAGATATGTACGTCTGTACCACAAATTGCGGTTTTCTTAATACGGATAAGAAGATCATTATGACCCATTTCAGGTTTTTCAACCTCGGTCATCCAGATGCCTTCTTCAGGTTTAAGCTTAGAAAGTGCTTTAATTTTCATAATGTTACCTAGTTCATCTCGCCTAACTGTAAGGCGAGAATCAAAAATCTATATGTTCTATTGGGTGTTGCTCTATCTAATTAAAGGATGCTCGTGGCATCCCTTTAAAATTAGATGATACCCATGTCTTTACCAACTTGGATGAACGCATCGATTGCGCGGTCTAGTTGCTCACGAGAGTGTGCAGCAGACATTTGCGTACGGATACGAGCTTGACCTTTTGGTACTACAGGGAATGAGAAACCTACAACGTAGATGCCTTTCTCTAGAGCGCGCTCTGCGAATTCAGCCGCTACTTTTGCATCACCAAGCATGATTGGGATGATAGCGTGGTCGGCACCTCCCATTGTGAAGCCTGCTTCTTCCATACGAGTACGGAAGTGAGCAGAGTTTTCCCATAGTTGAGTACGTAGGTCGCCAGATTCCGCTAGAAGATCTAGAACGCGGATAGACGCCGATACGATTGCAGGTGCAACAGAGTTAGAGAATAGGTATGGACGAGAACGCTGACGTAACCAGTCGATCACTTCTTTCTTACCAGAAGTGTAACCGCCTGAAGCGCCACCCATTGCTTTACCAAGTGTACCTGTGATGATGTCGATACGGTCTACAACGTTGTGGAACTCGTGAGTACCCGCGCCGTTTTCGCCCATGAAGCCCACTGCGTGAGAATCATCAACCATTACTAGTGCACCGTACTTGTCTGCAAGGTCACAGATAGCAGGAAGGTTAGCTACTACGCCGTCCATAGAGAACACGCCGTCAGTTACGATAAGTGTGTGACGAGCGCCAGCTTCTTTAGCTGCGATAAGTTGTTGCTCTAGCTCTTCCATGTTGTTGTTCGCGTAGCGGAAGCGCATTGCTTTACACAGACGAACACCATCTATGATAGATGCGTGGTTTAGAGCATCAGAAATGATTGCATCTTCTTTGCCTAGAATTGTTTCGAATAGGCCAGCGTTCGCATCAAAACAAGATGTGTATAGGATTGTGTCTTCTTTACCAAGGAACGTAGATAGCTTTTGCTCTAGTTCTTTGTGAGAGTCTTGAGTACCACAGATGAAACGCACTGAAGCCATACCAAAACCGTGTTGATCCATACCGCCTTTCGCAGCTTCGATCAGTTCAGGGTGGTTAGCAAGACCTAAGTAATTGTTTGCACAGAAGTTTAATACTTCTTCACCAGTCGAAATAGAAACCGCTGCTTTTTGAGCAGAAGTGATAATGCGCTCAGACTTGTAAAGACCTTCTTCTTTAACTTCTTCGATTTGAGTTTGAATCTGTTGGTAAAATGCAGAAGACATTGTTCATTCCTTCCTAATTATTATTCAGCAGCATCACGCGCCGCTTTATGTAGGGATATAAACGATCTCAAAACGATCATTTACACTGTAAAACTAATGCCTATATTCTAGTTGAACATCCGCATTCCGATTATCCCTTGAGTTGGAAAAACATTAGTGAACCTGAGGCACGAATAATAGTTCACCCCAGTGACACAGGGCACATAAACGCGTCTTACCTGCTCTTTTTAACGTCAAATCACCCTCCATTTCGGTCTAATTTCGCTTTCATATCAAATATCAATTTTTCATCTCAGAACGATATAGTGATGAATTTGGGTTTCTCTCAGAATGTGCGACCGTTACGCCGCTATGCAGATGAGAGACAAACACATGAAACTATCAGACCACACCATACAAGAAGCCTTTGAAAACGACTGGTACACCTGCTTTTATCAGCCAAAGGTTGAGCCTAGTATCGAGAAAGTGACTGGGGTTGAAGCACTGTTTCGCCTCGATATCCCAGAAGAAGGCATTTTCTCTCCGGGTGTGTTTATCGATCGTGCGTTTGCATTGGGTTATGAAGAAGAGATCTTCTTTAGTGTGCTTGAGCAATCTCTCACTGAAGTGAAATCACTCTCTGTTCATCTCAACTTAGCAGTGAACATCAGCAAGAAAGTATTAGCGAACCCAGATAACGTTGAGAAAGTTCGTGAGCTGCTGTGGAATGCATCTTTCAAGGCGGAGCAACTGACTTTTGAGCTAAGTGAAAATGATCAGCTGGACGAACAATTGTGTGAACAGATTCAACGTTTTAAATCTCTGGGTGTAAAAATCTCTATCGATGATTTTGGCATTGGCCATTCAGACATGAATAAGGTGAAAAGCCTCAATGTCGATGAAGTGAAATTTGATAAGTCGATTGTGAACAGCGCTGAACCAGCACGCTCTGAGTTGGTTAAACAAACATTGGCGTACTGCAAAGAATCTGGCATTGAGACTGTGGCAGAAGGTGTTGAAGATTCTGATACACATCAACGAGTCAACCAGCTTGGTTTTGATCGATACCAAGGCTTCTTATACTCGAAACCTCTGCCTCTCACTGATCTTAGATTGGTTATGTAGAACCGTTAACTGTTTCTAACTTAAGACAAATTCGACGCTTTTTTTCTTCTGCTTAAGGTCGTGGTAACGGATGTACTTGAAGTAGATATCGTGTTTATTTTGGATGTTCTGAGAAAAGGGATTTTTCACTATCTTCTTTATGTCTGCCTTGAAGAACGGCATGCCGAGCTTACTCATATAAGGTTCTAGATAGAGGTCATACAGGAATTGACTCATAGCAGGATCAAGCGTAGGAAAGCGGAATTCAGTACCCGATAAATTGTCCGCCATGTAATCGAAGATCTTACGACGAATAACAATACTAACGGCACCAACACTGCAAAGCATCTTACTTAACCCGTCATACACCACATGCCCAATAATGACGCCCTCAAAAAGAAAACACAGCACCTGCATATCTTCTTTTATAACGCCTAGATGTTTAGAGACCTCGATAAAATCTTTGCCGTAGGTTTTTTGGTGCATTATTTGAATCGATTTGAGCCTCTTCGCTGGAAGTGTCCCCATGCTGTATGACTCAACGCTCGTCACCTCATAGTCATAACCAATATCAACACTGAATGGACGCTCTACATTCTTAGTGGCGGCTTTCACCTGCACCATTTCTTCAACGGAGAAATCGTAATCGATCTGAAAGAAGCTCGCGATACCCAGACGACGCACAAAACTCGGCAATGTTTTTGCCCTTTCCCACTGGCTCACCATCACCTGATTGACACCAGAAAATGCTCGGTGAGAATGGGACAACAACTCTGCAAACTCTTCCTGAGATAAAGCTTTCTCTTCACGCAGATACTTTAACTTTTGTGCAAAATTCGATTTATCCATAACTCACGTTACCTTAGTTATTATCAGTCGCTTAACACCCAAGGCTCATCTCGCTAGCTCTGGGTCATCGACTCTCTTTCGACACTGTCTTCAGTATGCTCTGCCAACCAGTACAACCAAATCATCACCAAACATAGGATGAAGCAGAGCACAAATAGCCAGTAGGCGCTCAACATCTCAATCACCACACCACCAAGCAGTGGCGCAATAGCAAAGCCAAGAGAGTAAAGTGCAGCCGCACCGAAGTAAGAGCCTCTTAGATGTGGCGGTGCCATTCTATCGATTTGTACATTAAGGGTTGGGAAAGCAATCACTTCTCCTAAACTTAATATAAAACAAGCAATCCCCCAACCTAGTGGCCAATCATTTGGTGTAAAAAGAAAACCAATTTGCGCAATCGCCATCAAAATCATGCCGATTCGAGTTCTTACAAACAACGGCACGTGCTCAAGCCATTTAAGCATTGGGAACTGGAAAACGATAATCGTCAGCGTATTCACCAACACTAATCCAGCAATGAGTTGAGCGGCATCAGCGATTGAAGAGCGCACGATGACTTGAGGAATTGACGACTCAACCTGCGCGTAGACAAACATCATGATGAAATTGGCGACCATCAGTTTTACAAAAATATTGTCTTTACGAATCACATTAAGCGTCGCGGCGAAATTAGGCAGTTGAGAGGGATCTGGCTTGGTAAAAGTACCTTTTCGTTCAATTCCTAACAGCAGCCAGAAACCGTAAACGACATAAGTACCACCAGCAACAAAGAACAGATTTTGTGGCTGAGAAAGAGCCAAAGTGATACCAATCAATGGACCAAGTGCGCCACCCAGATTAAGTAAGAAGTAACGAATGTTCAGCGCTAACTCACGATCTTTGGAGTCTTTGAGATTATCGCCTATGACTGCCTTAGCTGGCGCTTCGATCATTGGGCGCATTAGACCCGTCATCATGATCAACACATAGAACTGCCACACTTCACTCGCTAATGCGATGCCAGTGTAGGATATCGAGGCAATCCAACTGCCTAGCACCATGACCCATTTACGTCCTAGCTTATCCGAAAGGTAACCCGAGTAGAGCCCAGTTCCAGCACCAACAACCGCGGATACCGCTAGCATGGTGCCGACTTCAATCGCAGAAGCGCCGTAATCTTCATAGAGAAAGACGATCAGAAAAGGCCATGCCATAAAGTAGCTTGTTCGGGCGAGTAACGTTCCAGTCAGAACTGTCCATACTGAAAAGTTAAACCGTTTTATACGCTGCTTTTGAAACAAGCTTTCTGATCTATCCATAGATAACGCCTCTATAACCAACTGATTTAAATATTATTATTCAGCCAGTATATAGAGTAAGTAGAATAGATACAGAGTATTCAATAAAGCTATGTAAATTATGGCACCTCCATACCTATTTCACATTAGCAGATGCTCACAGCCAACATACCATCAACGAAGAGTGGTCTAGAATTAAGGTAATAAAGCAGCCTCTAGTCAAAGATCAACGCACTAGGCTGAGTAATGTTGCCCTTTGCGGTCAGACAATACCTTTCCGTCTTTGATCGTCACGATTCGCTTGGTTCGTTCAGCAAGCGAATTATCATGTGTCACGATAATCAATGTTCGTCCCTGCGCATGAAGACGATTAAACAAAGCCTCTATCTCTGCGCCGGATTTTGAATCCAATGCCCCTGTAGGTTCATCCGCTAAGATGATTTGCGGATCGTTAACTAGGGCTCTCGCAATCGCCACTCTCTGCTTTTGACCACCAGAAAGCTGGTTTGGTTTGTGGTCGAGGCGATCCCCTAGTCCAACTTGCTCAAGCAGCTTCGCCGCGCGCTGGCGACGTTCTTTGGCTTTGATGCCAGAGTAAACCAACGGCAGTGCCACATTATCCAACGCTGTCGCGTATTCCAACAGGTTGAAGCTTTGGAAGACAAAGCCTATCTTTTGGTTACGAATACCGGCTAGCTCATTCGGACTTAAACTTGCGACGTTTTGACCACCCAAATGGTATTGGCCATCGGTCGGTTTATCTAAGCAGCCCAGCATGTTCATCAGGGTCGATTTACCTGAGCCAGACGGACCAAGAATGGAAAGAAATTCACCTTGATTGATGGTCAAGTCGACACCGTCTAGCGCACGTACTTCCGCCTCTCCGCTTGAGTAGTATTTACAAATGTTGGTCAAATCAACCAGTGGCGTGTTCGACATCTTATCTCCAGAATTTTTGTTATTCACTTTGCAGCGCCTCCATTGGGCTCACTTTGGCAGCTCGGTTTGCAGGCAGCCATGCAGAGGCGACACCAATAAACACCAAGGTGGAAATCACAATCGCAACAACGATCCAAGACAGCTCAGGGACCGGTTTCCCAAGATGTTCATAGAAGGTGTTGCCTTCTAGGTTTATGGTGCTGATGGCCGATACAAGAGTGTAAGTCACACCTAGCCCCAGCACACCACCGAGCATCATGGTCATCAGTGATTGCACTAGGTAGTGAAGACGAATGGCTGTGGGCGTGGCACCAACTGCCATACGCACGCCGATGTCTCGGGTGGAACGTTTTACGGTCGCGTACATGACATTCGCAATCCCTACGCCCGCCACGGCCAGCGTGACAAAGCCGATGATGCCAAGAAAGCTTTGTAAACCAATCAAGAACTGCTGCATGCTTTTCTGTTTGAGGAACATGTCTTCCACTTGGACGACTTGCTCATCACTCACACTGGCGCCATGTTTACGAGAAATCACCTGACGAATGGTCTTTGCCAGTTTTTCACGATCAGCATGAGCTTGCGGCTCGACATTGATGCCTCCGATATCGCCATTAGTATGAAAGCGTTGCCACGTTGCTAACGGCACGAAGCTGGCGTAGTTAATTTGGTCGCCCTGTTCGATTTCAGCACTGTTCTTCTTCAACACACCAATTACGGTGAACTCTTCATTGCCAATTTTGACCTTTTTTCCCACCGGATCGGCTTGTAATGTCACGGGTGCAAACCAACTGAAGTCTTCATTAGGATTAAACAGATCCGCTGCGATTGAATAACCCAACACAACCACCTTACGCATTTGCTTTTGGTCGAGCGGATTGAGCCAACGACCGCCATCCATTGGGATCAGATTAGTCATGGACGCAAAATCCGTCGTGACCGCTAGTGGCTCTTGCCATGAACCTCGATCGTCCACGGTGATACGCTCATCCCATACTGCGGTTGGCGCAACGCTTTCCACCTCTGGTAGGGCTTTAACGACGTCGGTATCGTCGGCTTTTAAGGTTAGAAACTTACCTTGGTGGAAGACACCATAATCGACAGTCGCCATGCCTCCAGTTAAGTAAATCAGATTACCGTTGCCATTTTGCGCGGTTCTCAATACGCCCTGACGAATGCCCTCGCCCACCGCCAGCATGGCTGCGATACATAGGGTTGCCCATGCAACGGCAAGAATGGTCAATCCCAAACGCAGCTTTTCTGCTGCCATTTCCTGAAAGATTTGTCTCATTGGTAGCAACATATTTAGGCCCTCGCACTTAATGCTATTACGGGGGTGAGGCGTGATGCTCGCCTTGCCGGGAAATAAGACGCCAACAGCGCTAGAACGAGAGTCACCATCAATGACAAAATAATGGAATCCGGCGTAATCACAGGAAAACCTAACCAATCCGGCAAATGCATAGACCCAAGCAGTGCCACCACCAAGTAAGCCACCATTAAGCCAACTGCGGTACCAACAGCCACCAATAACAATCCTTCAAGGATGAACTGGCTGAGTATGGATTTTTGCGTCGCGCCAATCGCCAAGCGTACACCGATTTCTCGCGTTCGCTCTGTCACAGAGAGGAACATGATGTTTGCAACGCCAAGCGCACCAACCGCCATGGTCATTGCGCCGCTTGCACCCAGGAAGATTTGAATGCCGCGGAAAATACCCGTGATCACCGCCGCTCCCTCGCTAAAGTCTGGCAAGTTAATCGCTTCTTTATCGGTCGGGTCAAAGTGCAATTGTTTGGCATAAAAGTTTACGATGGCTTGTCGGAATGCATTGCTATCCATACCGTCGACAGGCTTGAGTAGCAGCATCCAGGGTTTAGCATCCCACAAATCAAGATACGTAGTATGAGGAATAAAAACTCTGCGGCTATCACCAAATGAAATGCCCGCATCTTCGTCTTTCATAATGCCGATCACCAAAAATGGAATGCCATTGACTTTGGTGGTTTGCCCGACATGAATTCCCCCCATCCTAGCGACTTGATCCCCCAAAATCGCAACGCGGGTGTGGTTGGCAATATCACTGGGTGAAAGGTTACGCGAACCCGACTCCAACTTACGTTGAATCAACGAGAAGTAATGGGAATCAATGCCACTGACGAAGCTTGTCAGGTTCTGCCCTTTTTCATTGGTGACGTTCGCATCCCACTTGGCATAAACGCTAGATGCTTGTTTCACAAAACCCGATTGTTCGATCATATCGACCTTATCCTGCGGAATCTGGATCTGGCGTCTCAGGGGTAAGCCATGCCAAGGTTTGCTGGTGCTCGACGGAAAGGCGACTTGCACATTGTTGACCATAAATGACAACTGCTGAGTTTGATGGCGATAAAAACCTTCACCCAATGCAATCAACACCACAACTGAAATTACCCCCCAAGCAATAGCCACGATGGCCAGCATGCTCTTCACGCGATGCGCCAGCAGTGTTTGCCATGTTTGCTGCAATAGACGGGTCATGAGTTAAATGCTCGGGAGATCAGTACCATGGTGTCGTCATCTAACTTACCTGCGGTTTGCAACAAGCCGATACGCTGACGCCAGTAATTGTACAGATTGTTTTGCAGGCTATTTTTCGCCTCAAACAAGCTGTTGTACGCACTAATCACTTCCGAGACTTCTAACATACCTGCATCGTAAAGTTTCTCTTTGCTGCGCAGCACTTTCTCACGAGAAGTAACCAATTCGTCCGCCATTAAAACTTGGTTCCAGTTAATGTCGACTTGAGTAAACTGCTGAATCACGCGCTTTTGGATGTCGATTTCGACTTTACGTAAGTCTTGTTTTGCACTGAAGGTATTGAGTGACGCTTCGTCCACTCTGGCACGCGTTGCGCCATTCAAGTCAATAGGAACACTGAGAGTAATGCCAGCGCTGAATTCACCGTCTTTACGTCGGTCATCATCGTTATATCCGACATTGCCTTTCACCGTTGGGTAATAACCGCCTTGAGCTGAGTCTTTGGCAAACTCGCTGGCTTTCACATTCTGTGCTGCCACCAGCAACTCTGGGCTACTGTCTTTAGCAAGCTTTAACCATTGCTCTTGTGATTCCACCATCATTGGCGGTTGGACAAGGGAGTCAGCGCGTATTTGATCAACGTCTTGTGGAACTTGGTTGATCAAAGCCGCCAGCTCTGCTCGTTTGACTTCTAGATCTGAGCGCGCATTCAAAATACCGGCTTTATCGGCAACTTGTGTCGCACGGATCTCTTCGACATCCACCGATTTCACTTTCCCCGCGAGGTAACGCTTCTCGATGATCTTCAGCAGTTTATTGCCTTCTTCCAGTTTGGACTGCGCCAGTTGCAGATCCCCCTGCGCGCTTGCGACGTCCAAATACGATGAAAGTAATCTTTGTGCTAATTCATTATGTGATTGAGCCAGTTCAAGTTGAGCTTTAATGTAGTTGGCATTCGCTTGGTCTAGATCCGACCACAAGCTGCTGTCCCAAATAGTTTGAGAAAGCGAAGCGCCATAACTGTTGGTGTTGTCAGTGGATTCATTCCAATTCGCCGATGCCGTCGCACTTAAACCGGGTAAGAGTGAACTGCGGCTTGCATCAACACCTACTTCGCCAAGTTGAACACCAATTTTCGCTTTCTCGTAACTTGGGTCACTTTGCTTCGCCTGCTGCCACGCTTGTTCAATCGAGATAGCATAGCTTGGTAAACTGAGTGTGGCGGCCAGAATCGCGCATCCGATTTTAGATAGGTTTCGCTTAGCCATGCGCGGCTCCCATCATCATGCTGTTATCGATGATTTCTTCGTCTAGCTTAACGCCGTCCAATACTTCTACGTTGATCCCATCCGACAAACCAAGCTTCACTTTTTGTTTGTGGAAGCCTTGCTCTGAGCTATCTGGAATCAATACGTTTGGTGTATCGCCATCAAATTGCAGTGCTCGTTCTGGCAAGGTTAAGACGTTCTCAGATCTCTTCAGTGTGATTTGTGCCGTAGATGAAAAGCCCGAACGCAGCAACACTTCTTTCGGGATCTTCAGCTCACCCACTTCGACCTCAAATCCGTTATCGAAGCTTTTTGCAGAGGCATTGCCTTGTGGCGAGTTAAGGTTTTCTGATTGAATCGCCACTTTGGTTAGCACACCAGAGATTTCCACATCAGGATACGGCGCCACGGTTAGTAGAACTGGCATACCCGTAGAAAGCTGCGCGGCATCATGCTCGCTCACGCTGCCTTTGAAGATCAGACTGTTCATGTCCGCCAAAGACATCATTTCTGTCGCGGCCTGGCTAGATTCAGTTGATATGATTGGCTCACCGACTTCGACTTTGCGGTTTAATACTGTGCCATCAATTGGTGCATAAATGGTTGAGGTTAAACGAGCGTCACCAATGGAAGCTTCACCGCTGCGAATTAATTCGAGGTTTTGGCGTTTTTGCAGTACGTTCGCTTGAGCCGATTTCACGGTTGAACGCGCGCTAACGTATTCATCGTAATTCTTTGGAATGATGTCTTGCTTCACCAAGCTTTCTAGGTTGGCGAGCTTTTGTTTGGCTGATTCGAGGTCCGCTTCACTGCGCATTAAGTCTGTTGAAGCGTCAGTAAGCGCTTGAGGCGTCGGGTTCGGCCGAACCTTAATCAATGGTTGGCCTTGCTTGACCTTTTCACCGACCTGAACGTACATCTCACCCACGATACCATCGATTTGTGACTTAATAGAGACCGAGTGTGCAGGGACAATATTGCCGACTGCCACCGCTTGTTTCTCGATGGTTCCCTTTTCCACTGCCAATGTCGGAAACGCCTCTGGTTGAGCCGAAGATTGCAGATAGAAATACGCACCGCCGCTAAGTAATGCAACGCTCACAGCAGCGACAAGCCAAGTTTTTGCCATTATTGATTCCAATTATTTTTATGTAGTCTTGTGACCACCTTATGAACATAAAGTTCTTGAATAATATCGGCTTTAATGTCGCGAGTTTGTAATATTTGGTATGGCTATGTCAGATAGTTATTGACAGTAAGTTAGATGGATAATCCACCAAGTCGCATGAGTCTAAATGTTGCCGGGCGTAGGATGATTTAATCAAATACATTGAGCTGACGAAGAGGTAAATCGATAGTTAAACATCATCACGACTAATTTTACTTTTTCCAATTAATGAAACTGATTCACAAATTAAGTTGAATCACTCACAATAACTATTACGCTCATCGCTGACTCTCATGGATACTTATGATTAACCCTAAGCTTATTGCCTTACTTCCTGATCTCGCCTCATTTATACTAGTGGTTAATGAAGGGAGCTTTACTGCGGCAGCAAAACAGTTAGGGGTGACACCCTCAGCGTTGAGTAAATTGATCACACGTTTAGAAAAAGCACTCTCAGTGAAGCTATTTGAACGGACTACTCGTACATTGATCATCACTCAAGCAGGCCAACTGGTTTACGACCAAAGCGTGGTTATGATTAATGCAGCGCAGCAAGCGGTTGAACTTTCTACCTCTGATCACACTGAACCTGCGGGCTCTATAACGGTGGCGGCACCAGAAGCTTTCTTGAACTCAGTTCTACAGCCTTTCGTTGTTCCATTCTTAAACCAGTATCCCGAGATCCAACTTAAGTTAAGGGCTGCTGATGGCGACATCGATATATTGCGCCAAGGCATCGACATCGCGTTTCGCCTTACCGATAAGCCCGACGAAAGCTTAGTTTTGAAAGAGCTTGGAAAGACAAACCTTGTGTTATGTGCAAGCCCCGACTATCTGAAAGCCAAAGGAGTTCCTAGCCACCCGACTGACCTTTCTGAACATGACTGTTTATACCTTGCAGAAACAGATAAAGACCACATTTGGGACTTCTTGAAAGACGATGAATTCCACACGGTATCTGTCAGTGGTCGTTACGCGGTAAACCACTCCCAAATGCGACTCAAAGGTGTGAAAGAAGGCCTTGGTGTGGGTATTTTCCACGACTTTGTTATTCAAGATGCATTGGCTGAAGGCTCTGTTGTACAGGTATTGGAAGATTGGACGATTAAGAGTAATTACCACGGTGCTATCGCGATGCAGTTTGCTCAAACAAAGTACATGCCCGCCCGATTACGTGTATTCATTGATTACGCGATGGAGCACTTAGGTGACAAGCTGGCAGGAGAAATAAACTGATGTTGAAAGGAATACACCACGCCGCCATCATTTGCTCAGACTACCAAGCCTCAAAACGCTTTTACACTGAGATTTTAAAGCTGGAAATTATTGCTGAGAATTACCGCGAAGCACGCCAATCGTACAAGCTCGACTTGGCGCTACCTAATGGCGCTCAAATAGAATTATTCAGTTTCCCTAACGCACCTGAAAGACCTAGCTTTCCTGAAGCTCAAGGGCTGAGGCATTTAGCCTTTTGTGTTGATGACGTTCAACAAGTCAAAAGCTATTTGGAAGGACAAGGAATCGAAGTCGAACCGATTCGAGTGGATGAGTTTACGGGGAAATCATTTACGTTTTTCGCAGACCCTGACGGCCTGCCGCTAGAGCTTTATCAAAGCTAGTACAGCATCAAGTCTAAACTCTTCCTCACAGAAGAAGCGCTTGCCTGATTAAGAAAACGGACCTTCTCAGTCGAGAAAGTCCGTTTGTGTATCAATTAACTCAATGCCGCCTTGAACCGCTCAACACGTGAGAACAACAGCCAATCTAATAGCAAGGCGGTCACAATCGTTGCTCCTGCGAGAGGGAATAGCACTGAAATAGCAACGACAGTTACTAAGCCTACTTTCCATAAGCCTGCGTCACCAAACTTAGGTGGCGCGCCGAGCTTGCGTTGGCCAGAAGGTCTGCGCATCCACCACATAACACCGCCAGTCACCGATACAACAATGAACGCAAAACAGAACAGAGCGTTTAGAAGTTTGTTGATAACGCTGATGTCACCTTGGTGCAGAGAAATACCGACCGCTAGCGTCTTAGCGATAAAGTTGTAATCCTGCCAAGTCACCTCACCTAGAATACGACCTGAGTATTGATCTAGGTGCGTGGTACGATCCTGAGTTGGATCGATGATGTCTCCGCCCATAGTATTCGCTGTCACTGTGTAAACACCCGTTTCTGAGCGTGGGAAGTTCACCTTGTATTGCGTGAAACCAAGAGAGAGGGCTTTTTCGATGACTTCATCAATACCAAAGCTACTTGCAGCCATAACATGTTGAGAGTGATCTTCCCCCATCTTAGAATGATCATGAGGTTCAGACGCCTCTTCCGCGTGGTGTACATGTTCGGCTGGCTTGTCTTGAGACAACGGCAATGGTGTTTGTTCTAAGTTCCACGGAAGTTCTTCTTCTGATCCATGGTTAAGCGATGCGTGCGTCTTATCAGACAGCGGAATATCATCCCACATTTGAGCAGGGAAAGTGCTCCATGCTTGAACTAACTTACCGCCCCAGAAGCCCGTCCACGCCAATCCTGAAAAAATAAACAGCAGCAGAATGAGAGATAACGTGCCACCGATGTTCGCGTGTAGGTCACGCATCAGTACACGTGGCCCAGATGACATTCTCAGCTTAAGAAAACCGGCACGACTTGCGTTCTCTCTCGGTAGCCATAAGTAGATACCGCTTATAAGAAGTAGAATCGATAAGCTGATTGCCACTTCAATAAGGTAATCGCCCCAATCGCCAATCAATAACGTGCCATGAATATCGTTCGCGAGTTCGTATAGGCTTTCACTGCGTGGCACTTCACCGACGAGTTCACCAGTGTATTGATTCACGGTAGCGAAAACCGATGTGCCATCTTCAAGTGATACTGAAAATCGGTTGGCTAAGTCAGGCGCTTTGCTTGGTACAAACTGTGTCACTGAACCTTGTGGGTATTGCTCCTGCACTGCGGCTAACTGCTGTGAAACCTTGACTGATTCGCCCGATGCTGCAATTTCAATCGCATTTTGATGAAAAGCGAGTTCGATTTCATCGTCAAACAGCATCACTAAGCCAGTAATACTCAGCATCAACATAAATGGGATAACAAATAGCCCTGCATAAAAATGCCAGCGCCAAGTTAAGAAGTAGAGGGTTTTATTACGTTCTTTGCTTTCTATATTGGTTTTCGAACCGTTTTTTGCACTGCTTGTAGACTGCGAAGTCGTTTGTGCCTTCGCAGAGGCTTGAGATTCATTTCTCAACATTATTATTTCCTTTGACATGCGCAAACGAACCTTCTGAAAAATCAGAAAGTCACTAAGGCATGTTTAACTTTACTTAATACTTTATTTTTTAATTATTTTAATGGTTTAGGTTTAAGCAGTAACAAAGGGAGGGCCGCGCGGGGCTTGCCTCGTGTAGCGTTCGCTTAGAGCCAAAAAAGCGTAGCTGTCTGAGACAATAAAACTCAGTCGAGTTGTCAGTAGTGTAGTTGGAAGTTCATCTTGGTGAAATGTGGAAAAATGGCTAAACGGACACGGCTTACCTTTATGAGTATTAGGTTCGCCTTCTTCAATTTGAACCAGTTCAAAGCCGTTGACCGTACACAACGACGCCCACACTCCCGCACTGTTACCATGAGCATTGATAACAGGCATTAATGTCACTAGGGCCCAACTTAACGCTGTGGCAAGTAACATGGAGAGGTTGAACGAGGTTCGGCGCATTATTCCAAATCTTTATAAATTTCCCATATTATGAGGCACTTGCTATATAGGTAAACGTAAAGATTAACATCAGGTTAAAAAATTGAAGCTAACGCACACTCTATTTGGTTAAAAACTGGTTACAACAGAAGCGCTAATAAAATATTACGCACCTCAGTGCATCAAACTGATTAGAAAAAAGACAATAAAAAACGCCGCTTATGTTTTCCTAAAAAAGGAAATATAAGCGGCGTTTTAGAAGTTGAACTTTGTTATCTGGTCACTCTAGTGAACAAGCGAATTAACCGAAGATCTTGCTCCAAATACTTGGGTTACGCTTCTCGTGGTACTCTTCGCGAAGCCCGTCAATAGTACGAAGTTCTTGCTGTGCAGCTTCAAAGTCACCTTGGTCTAGCTTCTGTTCAATGCTATCAATTGAAGCACTGATTTTTTTGAAGCCTTCCATGAAGTTGTCTTCTTTTTCTACTGGGTAAACACCCGTTTTCAGTTCTGCCACTAACGTATCTAAACGAACGATAGGTTTTTGCATCTCTTCGATGTTTTGAGCTTCTGCCGCTTGTTTAAACGCAAGCTTCATTTCTTGCATGTTTTTCTTAAGGTCAACGTTAGCAAATGCGTTGCCAGACATTACTGCAGCAGCGATTAAGCCAGATAAAAGGATTGAGCGAGTTTTCATTGTTTCTCCAAGTGAAACTGTGACTTTGAAGATAGCGCCATCATGATTGTGGCACTTCGACTTTATTATTTTCGGCTAGTGTATACAAAAACCTGACAGGCACAAAAATTGATTGTGTCGAAATGCAAACTCACCGACACTCTCTTAAGCAAGATCCGAATATTCTGGGATTTCATTGCGACCACGCAGCGCCAAAAAGGCTAGGAATTGCTTTGGCGAATGGGTAATCACCTTACTCGAATCAACGCCTACCTCATCAAGTAGTGAAGATACAAGATCCAGCCCGCCCACGTCTTGGCAAAAATGCGCATCACTCCCGGTAGTAATGAATGCCCCTTTCGCTTTCGCAATTCTTGCGATCTCAAAACAACGATCGACACTTCCCACACGGCTATTGCCTTTAAGCGTGGTGTTATTAATCTCGATTGCGACGTTATATTGAACTGCGCATTCAATCACAGCTTCGAAATCGAAATCAAAATTTGGGTTGCCTAAGTGACCAAGAGCATCGATTCGCCCGCCCTTAATCACATTCAACAACGCCTCTGTATGAGTTGCAACATCCGATGGACGAAATACTGGCTCGTGGAAGCTGGCAATCACCCAGTCTAAGTTCTTATCCACACTCGGATGAATATCGATTTCACCCTGTGTGTTCATGATGTTTGATTCCACGCCGCGGATAATCGCAACGTCTTCGATAAAACGAGGAAGCACACGCTGATTGCTGAAGAACCAATAGTGTGGCGCGCCCGGCATCGACTCTGAATGGTCAGTAGTGCAAAACATGTCTAATCCATTTTGTTTTGCCGATTTGGCATTCTCTATAAGCGTGCTGTAAGCATGACCACTTGCGTATGTGTGGGTGTGAGTATCTACTTTGAGTTCCATGAAACAATGCCCTCTAGCTTGGTCTCTAAACGTTTTTCAAAAAGGTATCCCTGAACCGCTTTCTGAAAAGGAGTGCCTCGTGGCAACAATTTAACCAGTTTATCAGTTGAAAGTGACAATTAGCACCAAAACGTAAGGCTTTATTGTTACTTCGTTTGCGCCGCACGATAGAATTGATAGACCGCCTCTCCTACACGTATTCCATGCAAATCCGGTAATTGAGTCAATTTTTTGCAACCTACTCAAGTTCGTCAATACTTAAACCAGTTCACAAGTTGGAGTGTTTGATGAGACGAAGACGATATCCGCTGAGTATCCACATCACTAGCCTTTTCTTAATTTTGACAACCTTTGTCGGTGCGGTATTGATATCAATAAGCTATCGGCATTCTCAAGAGTTGTTGTTAGGCACAGTTCGCGAGGTCAGTAATGAACATCGTGATAAGTTGGAATCGGTATTTAAACAAGCTATTGCTCCTGTCATCACTACCTTAAACGTAATGGCAGTCAGCCCGTTTGTGGCTCAACAAACCTCTTCGGTTGAAAAAGAGTCTTGGTTGGCTTCGGTTGATATCATCTTCAAACAAAACACTAACTTGGTCGCTCTGTTCTATGGCTCTGAAGATGGAGAGTTCAGAATTTTTCGCCCATTAAGCACCAACAAACAAAGAGCCGACAACAATGCACCCGCCAAAGCGACCATGATGGTCAGCAGTACCAATCTAGACGGCGTAAACTTCATTACTTTTTTAGATGGTGCGCACCAAGTGATCAGCACCATGCAAGCCGAGAGCAAGTTCAATCCAACCACTAGGCCTTGGTTTCGTAACGCCAAGCCAGACGGCTCAATACAACTCTCTGAGCCCTATCTGTTCTATTTCCTGCAAACCAACGGCATTACGCTATCTAGGCGCTCGGCAGACGGCAAGCATGTGGTAGGTGCCGACTTCACCTTAAAGTCACTCTCGTCTCAAATCAGTGAACTCGCTTATTCCCCACAAACTCGACTGGCGCTGTTCGATCAACACTTTAATCTTCTCGGTCAGCATCAACTTGATTTATCGGTATCTAACTTAAAACTACGTCCGGAAAGTCAAGACAGCAGTGATGGTCAAGCCGTAGGGAAAGTGTCGGGAAGCGAACAAGATCAAAGCTTCTTTAATGTGCCAAAACGAGAACAGATAGAGGCGTTAAAGTCCTCCGTTTTAGGGCCACTAATCTCAGATGAAGAGAAGTTCAATCTCAACCTGAAAAACGTTGAGTACAACCTAAACACATGGGCATTAACCTTAACACCTGTAGAACTGACTCAGAATGTGACTCTCTACTTAGCCGAAGCAACACCACACAATGAACTGCTCTCTGATCTTATCTCAATGCGTGACAAGCAAGTGGCCGTCGCGATTGGGATGTTGTTCATCTGTTTCGGCATAGTGTGGCTGGTTGCCAATCGCTTATCTAAACCGCTCAATACCTTGATGCAACTGACGGATAACATCGCTCGGTTTGATTTCAGACGCACCCATTACCCCAAGAGTATGATCAAGGAAGTGGCTAACCTCGCCCACTCGATCGAGCTAATGGAACACACACTCCATGATTTGATAGCTCTCCTTCGAGACACTGCGGGTAATCAGGAGTTTTCGATTTTAGCTAAGAACATTGCGCATCAAAGCTACTTGATCACCAAAGCAGAAACCATCGTGTTGTTTACCCAATCCGAAGAAAAGGATGTGTTTGATACGGCAGCCAACCTAGCTATTTTGCCTTTCAAAGCGGACATCAATGACTTCATCAAGCATACCCCGTGGTTGCTGTGTCAGCTTAAATCTGGAGAGACGATCCACCTCAATCGAGAAGATAACGTACTCAACTATTATCAGGATTCAATCTTCAATTCAGACCTGTACCTGTTCCCGTTGTTAAACCGTGAAAAGCTGTTGGTCGGCATTGTGGCGATTGGCTATGAAAGACCGATTACCAAGATGCAGGCAGACAAACACGCCTTTTTACGCGAGCTACTCAGCTTTGCCGAAATCGCTAAAGACAACATCGACCAAATGCAGCAACAGAAAGACATGCTCAACGCGTTTATTGAGTTGATAGCCTCTGCGATAGATACCAAGTCGCCATACACTGGCGGACATTGCCAACGAGTGCCTGAACTCACCAAATGGCTGACTCAAGCGACCATTGACGACGACCGTTACTACCCTCAGTTTTCACTCGATAGTAAGCAGTGGGAAGAGTTGATGTTAGCCGCGTGGCTACACGATTGCGGCAAGGTCACCACACCAGAATACGTGGTAGATAAAGCGACCAAATTAGAAACGATTTATGACCGAATCCACGAAGTTCGCATGCGATTTGAGTTACTGAAACAACAAGCGGAAACCGACTACTGGAAAGCGATGGCGAACGGTGGACTTCAAGAGGAACAACTTAAACTACTCGAACAAAGCCTGTCTGAGCTGGACGAAGAGTTTGCCTTCGTTGCACAGTGCAATCTAGGTGGCGAATCGATGACAGAAGAGCAACTCGAACGCTTAGACCAAATCGCTAAACGCCAATGGAAGCGCACACTGGACGACCAACTCGGCTTATCTTGGTCTGAGAAAGAGAGATTCCGCACACAACAAGATACGACAGAGAAAGGTCAAACTGATCCAGAAAATACAGAACAGACTCTACCGGTTATGGAGCCTCTACTTGCTGATAAACCCGAGCATAAAATACCTTGGGACAACGGCTTTAACCCGGCAGATGTTTGGCAAGAAGCGTTTGTGCTCAAGCCCGGAGAGGTCAAATACAATCAAGGTGAACTACACAATTTGAAAGTACGTCGTGGCACGTTAAACGATGAAGAACGCTTTATGATCAACGATCATATTATTCAAACCTTCACCATGCTCAACAAGCTCCCTTACCCGTCTTATCTCAAAAACATCCCGGATATCGCGAGCGGGCATCACGAACGCATTGATGGTAAAGGCTATCCAAGAGGCTTGAACGAAGACCAACTGCCTCTGCCGTCCAGAGCGATGGCGATTGCCGATGTGTTTGAGGCTCTCACGTCCAGTGACCGCCCGTATAAGAAAGGGAAGCTGTTAAGCGAATCACTCAACATCATGACCGACATGGCCACCAGCGGTCATATCGATCCCAAACTGTATTTACTATTCTTAGAAAACAAAATCTATGACAAATACGCTGAGCGATTCCTTGAAGCTAACCAGCGCTGTGAGATAGACCAGAACCAGCACATTGAACGAGTGAAAGAGTACATACGCTCCTTATTCTAGATTCCAAGCTTAAGGTTCTAAGTTTTAGGTCATAAGATCAATGTTTAGCTTTTCGCGGCAGAATCCAACGTTGCACCGTTCGCTACAGCCATTGCAACTCGCGGTGCCTGCTTGGCTTTCGCTCTGCTGTGTCTTTTGGCCAATAACGTATTGCTAATGCTCGCAACCACAATGAGGTTAATGCCAATCATCTGCTGAGTAGAAAACACGTCATCAAAGAACAAGCCCTGCCATAAGGCGCTAAACAGCATATTAGTAAAAATTAATGGAGCCAGTTGAGATCCACTGTCTGCCAACTTGTACGCTTTCGAACGGAAAATCTGCGTATTAATGGTGAATAGCGCCAACCCAAGTGCGCCTAGCCCAATCCAAGGTAAGTCATCAAAAGACAACAACGCCGATAAACTGCCTTTACCTGTGCTTTCAATTACCTCAGGAGCCGCTGATATTGAAGTAAACACAACCATAGGAATCACAATGATTGCCGCGACTAAAAACGTCCACGCGTTAAGCTCGGCAGGCGACAGGCTCGTCTTGGACGCTCGATATAAGCTCACTTGTGAGCCTGAATTGAACATGCCCGCCATTAAACCCAGCAACAGCGCAGGTCTAAAGAACTCTGAACCAAATTCAAACTGCGACCAATCCCCAGCCATCAGCACTACGCCAACAAAGGTTATCGCTAAACAAACGATGGTCGTTGTATGAATCTTAGTTCCGAATATTAATTTTTCTAACAACGGAATAAACAAAGGCCCTGTACTGAATAACACCACGCCCTCGACCAAGGTTAAGGTTTGCAATGACGTGAGGAAACACCACTGACACGCCACCATAAAGATTGCACGCATCACCAAAGGCTTCCACATATCGCCCGATGGTTTGGTCACTTTGTAAAACATCAAGAATATGAATAAAAACAGACTGGGTAGGAAAAAGCGCACAAAACTCAACAACGAAATGGGCATCGCTTCAGATAGATACTTGGCCATTAAGCCACTTAAAGACAAACTGAACGTCGACAACAACATGAAAGTCGTCGCCTTGGTAATATCAGACATAATTATCACCTCCTATGACACCTATTTTAGAGACGTGACGAGATGAAAAATAGCGAGTAATATTAACCATAACTGTAAGGAAAACTTACCAATGAAGAAACTCGTTCCGCTTAAATCCGTTTACGCTTTCATTGCTGTGGCTGAAACTGGCAGCATGACCGACGCCGCTCGGGTGCTGTATGTCAGCCACTCTGCGGTAAGCCAAGCTATCAAGTCATTGGAGCAACTGGTCAACAAACCGCTGTTTCAACGTGTAGGTCGCCGTGTTGTGCTAAATGCCGCAGGTAAGCGATATTATCGAAAGGTCGCGCCAGCACTCGAACAGGTAATTGAAGCCACTGAAGAACTGGCAAAAACACCTAACGACCACCGTATTACACTTAATATGGTGAACTCACTCGCGATGCACTGGTGGATTCCCCGCGTCCCCGATTTCCAAGCTTTTGCTCCCTCACTCGATATTCGTATTTCCACCTTAACCGGCCCTTTTGATATCGAACAGGAAGGCGTGGATATTGCCCTTGTGCACGGCAAACCGAATGAGTGGGATCAGTATTACAGCGAAAAACTCGGCGATGATGATCTGGTTTTAGTCTGCAGCCCTGCACTATTGAAAAACCAAATGGGATTAAGCGTTGAACAACTCGTGAAACAAAACCCGACCATTGGTGTCTTTAACCCTAGGCGAAAGCATGACTGGCAGGTGTGGTGTGATCATTACAAAATACCAATGCCGACGTTCCACAGTAACTTGACGTTCGATGTCTCCATTCAAGCCGTGCAAGCTGCGACTCGTTCGCTTGGTGTATTAGTCACTCACCGCTTGTTTGTGAAAGATGACATCAGCCATGGCATGTTGGTCGAAATCAGTGAACCAGTGGCTAACCCCCATCAAGATTTCTACTTCGTTTGTCCAAAAAACAAATTAAAACAAGAAAGTGTGCTAAAACTGAGAACATGGTTGAGACATGAATTCACACGCTCAGAGACAAAACTCAGCGGTGGTATGCAAGAATAAAAATATTCCACTCAACAATACAACTAGCAGTAAATAAGCTAATAACTAAGTATCTAACTTACCGAGGCCATTATGATTATTACCACTACACAATCTGTCGAAGGCAAACGCATTGTCGATTACAAAGGGGTTATTGCCGGAGAAGCGATCCTAGGGGTGAACGTATTCAAAGATATGTTTTCGGGTATTCGTGACTTTGTTGGTGGGCGTTCTGGCACTTACGAAAAAGAGCTCGAGAAAGCACGTAACTACGCATTCAAAGAGCTAGAACAGAAAGCAATTGAAGCAGGTGCAAACGCGGTGGTTGGTGTCGATATTGATTACGAAGTACTTGGCACAGGCAATGGCATGTTGATGGTTTCAGCAAGCGGCACAGCGGTGGTTGTGGCTTAGTTGAATCACTCGCTAAATCGTGTGATTACCTAGAAAAAACGCCCCTTAGCTAAGTCGTTAGCTAAGGGGCGTTATTGTATTCGTTGGACAACTTAGGCTTAAATACCTTTAACTTGCACGATCTGCTTGCTCTGAAATCATGTCATCAAACGATGCCATTCGAGCCAAAAACTCTTTCCTATCTTTAGGCATAATCGAGCTTGCCATCGGTAAGTTTGCCTTCATCGCATCAACAGCTCGACCACGAACCAAGACTTCAAAGTGCAAATGAGGACCTGTGATACGGCCAGTTGCGCCCGATAAGGCGATTTTCTGACCTCGTTTAATTTGCTGACCTTTCTTAACGAGGAAGCGGCTCAAGTGAAGATAACGTGTCGTGTATACGCTGTTATGTTCAATCACCAAGTATTTCCCGGCATAAGGGTGGTCGCGAAGCGCTACAACACGGCCATCACCGGTTGAGTACACGGGCGCGCCCACAGGCGTCGCAAAGTCAGTACCATTGTGTGGCGAGATTCGCCCTGTCACAGGGTGTCTTCGTTTAGGGTTGAACGATGAGGTAATTCTTCGGAATTTTCTGTCTACAGGGTATCTATCGAAGGCTTGTTCTAGGCTATTACCCTCTCTGTCGTAGAAGAGGCCATCAGGAGCAAGAAACGCCGCCACTTCTCGGTTTCTCAATTGAATTGAGATGCCTTGAATTTCTGTTTTGCCCGTTAAATGATCATTCGTATATTGCTCTTTAACCAGTACATTGAAGTTATCACCAGCTCTTAGTTCACGAGCAAAGTTAACTTTATCTTTCAACGTGCGAGTAATATTGGCTATCTGAGCTGTCGTCAGTCCTGCTTTGTATGCAGATGTTGAAAAGCTACCATGCACACTGCCAGCGTAGAGTTTTTCCTTCCATTCACCCGGTATCTCATGGAACTGATAACTGAAGCTTCCATCATCATTTCGGGTAAAGGCAGCTTGCTCAACAAGACTTTCGTGGAAGACCAACTCTACGAGCTGTTTGGACTCACCATCTACAAGCAGTTCTAAGTGGTCACCAGGTTTTATCGTATCGAGTTTCAAAGATTCAAGATCGGCTTCCATGACCTTATGAACCGTTTCATAAGGCAGATTCCATGACTCGAATATATTACTGAGGGTATCCCCGACCTTCACAAAGTAGTGAATTTTGATCATTGGGTTCGAATTGGTTTGTGGGGGCGCCTGTTCCTCAGCGTCCGTGTGCAGTTCTTGATAAGGCGTGACTTTTATTACAATTTCTTTTTCTGGTTCAGGATGAAAAGAGAGTAAAGCGGCAAGTGAAAATGCACTGATAGCAACAACAATCAGGCTAATACGGAGGTACTTCATAAATACTTAACGGTTATAACAAGGAACTTATAAAGTGTTATAACATAACAATCAGCTCAACAAAACAAACGAAATGTAAGAAACCGTTCCGTACAAAGCATAAAAGTATGGTGGGCATAAGAAACCCACCACGTCATCAAACGTTTATTCTTCGCGAAGCGCCTCAAAGCGCTCTAGGCCACGTAACATCTCAAAGTCAGGTTCATCGGCCAATAGCTCTCGCATTGAACCACTGGCTTCGATAGAGCGCTCTAAGTCGTCTATTGCCTGACCTTCAGCACCTAGTCTTGCATAAGCACAAGCTCGTTGATACAAAGCATGGGCGTTCTGATCATCCACCTCTAACACACGGTTACATAAGCTCATCGCCCAGTGGTATTCCTGCATGTCCATGGCCGCATCAGCTTTGTATGTAAGAGCTTCCAAATCACCCGGACGAACTTTTAAAATCTCATCGTAGATTTCAATTTTTTGTTCTGCGGTTTGAGCATTTTGAGCTCTCAACCATAAGTTGTGGATCTCATTAATGATTTCGATTTCTCGGTTGTTCTCTGAAATGATTCTGGTTTTACGTTTAAGGTCCCTCTCTAGAACATTAAACTTCTTCTCATAGTCTTGGGCGATGTCGTTGAGTCGTCGATCTGCCATCTCTTTAGTAGTGTGTTTCAACTCTTTGAGTGATTGCCAGCCCACCAAGGCAATAAGAGAAGCAACACCAGCAATGATGTAGAAGAAATACGTCACGGTAACATTAGCGTAGTTCAGCGATTTGTCTGCTACTGCCAATTCACGATCCGTCATCTGAATAGTAAGACGCCTTTCAAGATCCTGCTGTTCCATTCGCAGTTGCTTCAGTTCATCCAAGATATAGCGTTCCATCAGCGGTCTATCCAAATACTCCTGTTCAGAGTACTTATCCTCTTCGCTTGCAAAACTCATCGAGCTGAACACCGAGATAAATGCAATCAATAAGATTCGAAGCATTATACATTCCTTATATATTTACCTTTAAGCTAACTGTATCTCGTAATAGGCATACAAGCTAGGAAGTCGACAAGTTTGCTTTGTCCGTATTGGAATTAACACTCTAAAACATCAATGATAATTATAAAACACCTGAAGCAACATCATTAATTTCTAAATTATCAAAATACCGAGTAATACTGTTCTATATAATTAATTCGCGATGCGAATATAGCGAATTTTGATTTATTGCATCGAGTTGAATCTTATATTAATAACGATCAGAGCGAGGTTAATTTGAATAATCCACGATACGATTTGGTAAGCCGTGTGCTGCACTGGGTCATGGCTTCCGTCATCATCTATGCAACCATTGCTGGGTATGTGATGCACTATGTCACCAATCATCCAGAGCTGTTTTCTTTTCTGTCGATACTCAATATGTCATTAGCGACGATTGCAACGCCACTGCTCGTGGTTCGCTATATCTGGAGTCACTTTCGCTCTTCGCCAACTATGCCTATTTCGATACCAGAAGGACAGAAGTGCATTGCTAAGCTTGCACACTCTTTGATGTACCTAGTGATGTTCATGGTGTTCAGTACCGGTTATTTGATGCTAAAAGAACCTTATTCGTTATTTTGGCTAGCCACCGTCGATAATCTAATTACCGATCCTGCAATCAACGGCTTCTTTTTCTATTTACACCGTGCCAGTTGTATTGCCCTAGCTTGTTTAATTGTCCTGCATATTAGCGCAGCACTTAAGCACCACTTTGTCTCTAAGAACTATGTACTAAAGATGATGCTCTAGCTTTAAAACCCTCTCATTAAAGCTTAATTCTTAATGCTCGAGTTTCCTACAAATAAAAAAAAGCCATAGCACGGTTGCTATGGCTTTCTTCTTTCAATTTGATTACTTGCTTTGAGTATCTACCATCACTTGCCAATATTCGCATTTGGCTAAGAACTCTTTTAAGTAAAGCTCTGGGTTAGCAAGCTTCTCACCGCCTTTCACATCAGCGCCAGTCACTCGCCAAAAGCCACGAGTCACAAGATTTCTGTGGTAGATAAAGTCGTTAAGTTCGTTTGTTTTTAACGGAAGCTGTTCACCAAAAGTGTGTTCGTACAAGCTCAACGTCGCAGCTTGCTCACTTGGTTTCTCTCTTAGAAAGGTATCTAAGTCCAAATCGAGTGGCTGCTGTGCTTCTTTCGGTAACGCTTTAGTCAATTTAGAGATAACACTGAACAGAGCCAACTCAACTTTTTGAGACGCTAATAACGATGCACCTAAAAGCGCATGTTCATTGGAAGTGTGTTGCTCTGTTGATGAAATGGTTGCTGTTGTCACTGTGTTAACCTCAAATAATCATAACGGGTGTTACTGAACTGGATAGAGTCTTTTAATTAAGCTGAATCTTATTCTTGTCATTAAGAATGAATATTGCAGCTAAGCGGAGTCTTTCAACTAAGCAGAATCTTTTAGTAGAACGCGGTCAGCATCAATAATGGTGAAGCCTGATGCGTCTTCATTCTTTTCGACTTGCACTAAACCTTTAAAACCAATTTGCGATAATTTCTTCGCAAGCTGATCTGGTGCGGTTTCGAACACAACGTTCATAAAAGGCAAAGACTCAGCATCAACAAAACCATGCTCGTTAAACAGCTCCATTGCTTGAGATAAATGGTCTGAGTCGGTTAATTCAATAATTTCTACAACTTCTTCCAACAACATTTTCGATTCCATATTCGCCAGAAAGTGACTGACACAAGCCGGTTCTTCTTGCTTGCATACATCCCGATGCCCGTAGACACCCCTTTAGTAGTAGGGAGATCATAACATATTAATAATCGTAAAATATGTTTTATTTTTCCTAAGCTACTGGGAATACTAGAAAAGAATAGAAATTGGTGAAACATTAGTAACACCAATCCATATTATCGATAACGGTAGACCTGACTTGAGGTGATCAGGCAACGGTTACTTGGGAGTCGCTCGTTTCCACAATTGATTCCTTCAACAAGCCAGCATAAATGCCATTGTGTGCGACCAGCTGTTGATGATTGCCTTGTTCAACAATTTCACCCTTTTCCAACACCAGAATAGTGTCAGAGTGGCGAACAGTGCTTAGGCGGTGGGCAATGGCGATCACGGTTTTTTCCTTGAACAGACGCTGCATGGCTTTTTGAATCAAGTCTTCTGTGATGGAATCAACTGAACTGGTTGCCTCATCAAGCATCATCAGTTGTCCGCCTTGAGCAACCGCTCGTGCAAAGGAAATAAGCTGCGTTTGCCCTACGGATAGGTTGGCTCCGTTCTTCTCTAGACGGAAATCATAGCCTTGTGGCAATTGCTCGATAAACTTATCCGCATAAACATAACGCGCAGCTTGCTCAACCTCGGTTCTTGAGAGATGTTCCTTACCCAGCGCGATATTGAACTGAATCGTCTCTTCGAATAAATGCACATCTTGCATCATCATTGAGAACAAGTGAGCAGAGTCTTCACTTGAGATCTGCGACAGCTCTATACCATTAAGCAGAATACTGCCTTCGTAGTCTTGATAGGTTTTAGATATCAAACGCAGAATCGTCGATTTGCCAGAACCCGTCGAACCTACAAGCGCGATCTGATGCCCTTTCTCCAATACAAACGAGACATTCTTTAGAACGTACGGAGCGTCGTCTTTGTAGCGGAAGCTCACATTCTTAAACTCAAGGCTCACAAACTGTTCGAGCTGTTTTTCAACCTTGTTAGATGGCAGTAAGTTGCGACCTTCTTCTTCCGTCGGCTCAACAAACAGCTCTTCGATGTGGTCGAACGCAGCAAATGAGCTCTGAATCGAAGCAATCTGCGAGGTGAAGTCGCGAATCGGTACAAATACCTTTTCTAACGTGTTGATGAACGCAATCAGCACACCCAAGGTGAGTGCCCCTTCGATCACTTGTCCAGAACCGTACCAAATCATGATCGCGATAGTGATTGAGGTAATGCCAGAGATAAACGAAAACAGAATCGCATCGTATTTATTGATCTTTTTCTGCGCTTTCAAAAACTCATCGGTGTAGCCTTGGTAACGCTGCTCGACTTGTTCTTCCGCTCGGTACATCTGAACCGTTTTCATGCCAAACAAGACTTCTTGTAGAAAGCCAATACCGCGTGCAAGTGAAGAACGCGTGACTTTATACAGAGCACGAAGTCGGTTTCGCACGTACACCGTTAAGTACATCACGGGTGGCATGATGATCAATACAATCAACGTCAGCTGCCAATCAATGAAGAACATCATCACCAACAAAGCAATGGTGTTAATACTGTCTTTCACTAAACCGACAACCGATTGAACAAAGGTCTCGCCGATTGTCTCTAAATCACTCGTCAGGCGCGAAAGCGTGACACCGATTGGCGTATTGTCAAAATAGCTACGCGGCAGTTTAAGCACGCGAGCAAACAACACAGAGCGCATATCAGTTATCGTGTATTGACCTGTTTTACGCAGGTTGTAAGAATAAGTAGTATCCACCACGTAGCTTGCCACCAGCACAGCAACCAAGTAGAAAACGTACTCGAGCAACCCATCCATATCACCATGACTTAGTTGGACGTCGATCACTTGAATGATCAACCAAGGAAACAGCAAGCTCGTAATGACCGACAGTGGAAGCATCGCAATACCCAGAATGGCAGAGCCTTTGTATTTCTTAGCAAACTTAAAAAAGTGCTTGAGGTACTTAAGATCAACACCCTTTAACATGCTGTAGCCTCCGTTTCATTCTGCTGTAGCTGCCAAGTCTCATAGTAGTAAGGACAGGTTTTGAGTAACGTGGCATGGTCGCCCTTGGCAATCACCTTACCTTCATTCAACACAATAATTTCATCCATATATTCAAGAGCATTGACACGATGTGACACCACCAGAACCGACTGATTTTCCAATCGTTTAAACAAGCCTTCTAAGATCTTTCTTTCTGTCTCATAGTCGACCGCAGACAGTACATTATCCATGATAATTAAGTCTGTCGGCTGCAACAGAGCACGTGCGATACTCAAGCGCTGCTTCTGACCACCGGACAACATGATCCCCTTCTCACCAACCAAGGTTTGGTCGCCATGTTCAAAGCGAGTCACATCACTGGCCAATTGGCTGAGCTCTAATACTTCATCAACCTGACTCTTGGCCAAATCGGTATCCAAGCTACCAAAACGGATATTATCTTCGACTGTTGCTGAGAACAGATAAGGGTCTTGAGTCACGGTTTTCACATAACGACGTAAGTCGCTGCGCGAGAAACTAGTGACATCTTTTTCACCAAGGAAAACGGAACCTTCAGGAACATCTAAATGATGATTCAAACAGTTCACTAATGTCGTTTTGCCCGCTCCGATTCCACCTAGCACACCCACTTTCTTACCCGCAGGAATATCAAAGCTGATGTCATCAAGGATCAAGCGTTCTTCACCCGCGTAACTAAAGCTAAGGTTACGAACAGAAAACGTTTTTCCCTTCAACGATTCAACATCTAACTCAGAGAGCTTTTCTTCATCTAGCTCTGGTACTTTGGCGTTAAGAATGGTTTGCGCGCTCTGAATTCCGACCATGCCACGCTGATAAATCGTCGCGATTCGACCAAGTTGCATCAACGGCATTGCGAGCAAAACCGAGTAAGTTAGGAAAGCGGTTATCTCACCCAGTGTGAGTTCCTGCCTCATCAACATGAAACCACCCAGACCAAGAATAATAATTTTCATCAGGTCATTGGCGTAATCAAGCACCGGCATGAAGAAGACCTGAATACGAGTGATCTTAAGACGGCATTCAAGCAACAGTTGATTGAGCTTTTCGGTTTCGACCTTCACCCAAGGTGACATCTGTTGGCTCTTGATCAGATCAACCCCTGATAGGTAACTCATCAACTGAGCAGACAAGTTTTGCAGGCGCTTCATGTGTTCTAAGTGCAGCGTTTTCATACGCTTGAAGCCTACTCGGAAAATCACAAAAGCGATTGAGATAGGAATAATCGAATAAAGCGTTAATTCTGGTGAGATACGCCACATATAAAGAGGCGTCAGCGACAAAGCAAGCAACGCATTGAAGAACTGTAAGAAGCCGACGCCGAACATCAAACGGATCCCGCCAAGGTCATTATTGATGATTGAAATCAAACGACCTGACGCGAAGCGTTCATGAAAGCTACTTGGTAAGCGATTCAGCTTTTGTAGCAGTGTACTTTTGAGCGCAGCCTCTGTGATTCGCCCAGGGTTCAACGCATAGATCCGTGACAGGATCCGCACGACAACCATTGCGACCGACATACCCACCACAATCCAAACATAGGTTTGAAGCTGTTGGTGACCTGTTGACGAGGCATCATCAATTAAATCTATCGCCAATTGAATATAACGAGGGATCTCTACTTGTAACCAGTTAACGAGAAAAATGAACACGATCGCTAACAAATAAGAGGTGCGATTCATGCGCAAGTAATGGGCAATAAACTGTCTTTTAGTCATAGTATTCTTTGTTTAGGGCAGGCACACAGCGATGTGATGGTGTTATCCGGCAAGATTAGACATCGCAGAGGTAAAGATACATCAAAAATACATAGTTGACAATGTCAACCATGTTTAATTGTTCGCTATTGGTGTTGTATTTTAGTGCTACTAGAAACAACTTTGCCGCTCTGATGGCGGCAAAGTATCTTAAGTACACTAAATGGGGAGCTTTAAACCAAACTCAATACCACAGCAACAAAAATCGGATATTGATTCAGCCGACACCCCTTCACTCCAGTGACCAGGCGATTAGAGAATCACATCGACCTGGCCATTTTCGACATCAACTGAGCGTTTCACTTCGCTGCCCATCGCCGATGGGTACCATACTTCAACCCAAACTTTTTCAACATGGTTAGGTAGAAGTAGTGTTGTAGAGAAATCAATATCCTCATTGATTGGTACCCTCAACACTTGTGATGTGTAATCGACAACATCGCCATTGAACTGGGTATACAGGCTCATAAAACCTCGTGAGCTTTGCGAGCTTGCCACATCAACGGTCACTTTAACTTCTCTTTCGGTTGAGAAGTCAAAACCTTCTGGTACAACGAGCTCTACCGATTTCAATGCTTGCTGTGCGGGTACAACGCTTGATGTCACTGCGCTACTGCCTCCCGATGGAGTACTCCCTGAAGAAGACCCGCTACCCGGTGGGGTTACCGCACTTGGCGTTGAGGTGGTTGAACCGCCACCACCGCCTCCGCCACCACAAGCCGTAAGGAAGACAACAGTCACGCTACTTATCATTAGTTTAGTTAGTTTCATAAATCCTCCTTAATTAATCTTCAGTAGACCAAGTTTTGTCTGAGTTAGGGTTTAAATACCAAGTCGGTTTAGAAGAACCGCCAGTTGTAGCCCACTCCGCAAAATCCGGGAACGCTTCACTGATGTCTATGTACTCGGATGGGTGATTCCAAGGAGATGATATTAAGATACCCCAAGGCATGTTCTGCGTAGTTCGGTAGTATTTTCCACTATCTGGATCTGAATCATCTTGTGCCACACCGTAAAAGTCGCTCACTAACGTACCACGTGACGTTGGTGGAAGATCCGCTGTGTGAATTTCAAGGTCTTTACCCGGAGAACCAGTAAAACTAGACCCATGGTAATACCCTTCACCTGGACCAAAGATGAACGGGTCGAAACCACTCAATGGTAGAAGTGAACTCACCGTTGGTTGATCGTCGTCGTTAAACGGTAGTGAGATGCTGAACGTCATTTGGTCGGACTCAAGAGACGGATTACAAGACGGGTTAGTACGGTGGAACATACACTCATCGTTGATCGGGATGTCATTTCTCAAGTTCAACGAAGCGACAACAACAAGGTCCCCTCCTGGTGATGCAACCGCTTTATCTTCGCCCGTGAACGGTGAAATATTCACACGAGTTGCACCGTTTTTCTGCACTCTGGCGGTCTGCAAGTCGACATCCGACTCATCAAAGCCACTCAGTTTCCAACCTAAGCCATTACCATAAGAGGCGCCGTAGGCCATAATGCTACCGCTGATATCCATACGCAATACAGCATCATCTTTACTCAGAATGGTAGTTCGGTAGTAAACGACAACATCGTTTAAGTCGAAATCACCCACTTCTGGCCAGTTATCTTCGAACGCTGCAGTGTAGTAGTTAGAGTGTTGAATTGTGGTTCCCGGATCAGTCACGTTGAACACGTAATCCTCGACTTCCCCATCACCAACGTAACCATCACTTGGGATGTTAGGGCTGCTCGCTAGACGGAAACGTGTTTGTACAGTCCCCACACTCGCATCATCAGCCACTCGAATTGGAACAACTTGTCCCCCTTCAACAACCGAATGGTTCTTCAAGATTTGTTCATCATCATCGAAAGTACCACTCAAGTCCCAGTCAGCCCAAGCTTGTAGGTAACCATTACCCACTACATTAACGTTAATGAGGCTATCCAACCCGATTTCTAGGTTAGTAAGTAGCGTAATACCGTCGTCATCATTCCCGTCAACATCCAAGTCATCGCCGTTTGATAAAGCACCCGGTTGTCCGTCAGAATCTGTATCGATGCTAGCCCCTAGATAAAGCGTTGAAGAGACAGCATGTTCTGCACCATTGCTTGCTTGTAACGTTCCATAAGTGTCTGGAGCGTCACCAAAATCAGACTCGTCAGAACTCTCAATTGGCGTAGTGAAGCCACTTAAGTCCCAGTTACCATCAAACGCAGAAAAAATAGGGTTAGGAAAGCTACTACTGCTAGAAGTGACGGTTTCAAATTGTAAGGTAACAATAGAGGTGTTTTTATAGATGAATTTAACTGCACCTGACGTGTCAGTTTCTGAATAATTAGTACCAGGGCCTGTAAATAGAACGGATGTTCCATCAGCACTCTCTTCCGCGGTCAGGCTGGCGCTTGCACTACCCAATTGATAACTGAAAAAGCCTTCACTTTTAAATACTCGTACTTGCTCTGACTGAACGGGCTCGCCATCAATGTCATAACCGATCATTTCAAATTCAGGAATAGTGTAAGGAAACGAGAAAGTACCAGACAGACCATCTGTTCCGTCAAAGAACTCAAAGGTATAAATCAAACCTGCAGATCCGGCAGAATTAGTCTGATAGAGGAATCCAATATCACCAGAAGGCTGAGTGGAGCCTTCTTTGTAGTTGGGAGCATGGAACATAAACGTTGCATCACCAAATACGCTACTGGATACCTTAGCATCAATGGTCTTTCCATCATGTGTGCCGACATTGAGAAAGTGCATGGAGGCACCATCATAGGTTGGTCCCGCCCAACCACTACTTCCGTTCGTTGACTCTACGTGGTTTGAAAAATCCAAATCCACAATGGTTGCATGGACTGGGACGCTAACTATTGCGCCAATGAGGTAGATAATTTGCTTGTATTTCATAGTAAACCTCGACTTCTTCTTCGCTTAAGCGATTTCCTTGAAAAGTACGTAAACTCTGAACGGCAAAGCTAAATAATTGTCTCCGTAAAATCTGATGCTACGAGACAAAGGATGTCTACTTTTATTATTTTTGGTGCCGACAAAACGAGCTGCATAAGACAAAGAAGCAAGAGGAGAGCCAAGTTTTTTAATACTTAAAAAATATAAATAAACCATTGAAATTAAAAACTTATTATTCATGTTCTTTTCGAGCACAAGAATAAAAAAAACACTTTATTCAAAATAGGAATCAATTTGATGAAGGAAATGAGTCAACTTGACAGCTTGTCATAGATAGGTGTGAAAGAAGTAGATTCCAAGCGAATAAAGATGTCGTTCAAACAGCAGGAAGCTGCATGAAACTGGAGAAATAATGGCTGTTGATTATAAACGAAGTTAGATGACAGAGAGCACTAACAATGAACTGTTTAAATGCGGGGTGAAATTAAACAGTTCAAAGATCATTGTCAGCCGCGCTTTAGTTACAGCTGAACAATTATTGCAATATAAGGTTTGGTGAGATTAAAGCATTTCTTTTGCGATCAAATGCAACAAAAACGTCTCGCGCTCAATGCTCATGCCCTTTTTAGGACTTTCAGCCATCGTTTTTTCATTATGAGCGATCGCTTCATGGATGTTCATCCACACCGGTTTCATCCCATTTTTCACTTCATAATCTTCGTAAGCCGTTTCACCAAGCTCACGGTCGATCTTGCATGAGTAGCAGTAAGAGATCATGTGCATCATATCCGCGTCGTCTTTGTACCAAGGACGGAACTCTTCAAAAATACCGAACGGCTTGATGCTGTGAATATTCTTCGCACCCGTCTCTTCTTCCAGTTCACGAACCATGCCTGCAATAACATCTTCACCTTCATCCAAACCGCCACCAGGAATGGTGTAGTCGTGATAACGCTCTGTATAAAGCATCAGAATGTCTTCGCCATCTAACACAATCGCACGGGCTGCGTTGCGCTTATATACTGTTTTATTGTCTAGATGGTCGATATCAGGGTGAATAGTGGTTTTTAGGTGTCTCATGATTGTGACTGCTCTACTGAATTTGGCGGCATCATATCATAATCATCAATAGATTCGAGGTGCACAATCGTCTTCAAGAACGCTTTCCTACTTAATCTCCCTGCTGTTAACGTATCTCCGCCGAGTCGCAATAAAACTCAAACGAGTACGCGTTAAACGAGAAAGCTCCATTTACAGCTTGGATCTAGTTAGCTTGATCTAGCACTCAAAAATTGGCGAAACCTAACGAAATATAAAACTATTTCAATATCTTGACCAAATTAGGACAACCTTTTCTGAAATCTAAAATATACTCATTTCATAGAGCTTCTAATTGGGTTCTGTAGAACTTAACGCTTTCATTTGTAGAGTTATCACGTAGGAGATAAACATGAAGAAAATTGGTTTGATGGCTGTATTTGCCGTTGTATTAGGCGGTTGTGCAAACGACTATGCAGAATATAGCGAAGGCCAACGTGTTTCAGTCGCTAACCCAGCCGCGGTTTATTGTGTTCAACAGGACGGTGAATTAGATACGGTGACTGAAAACAATCAACGTACCACTTACTGTGTATTCGATGACGGTGAGCGCATTGAACAGTGGGAGTACTACCGCAATAACCACGAGCAAGAAGCTGAAAAGTAATCACTTCGGCAGCGAGTTTCGAACCTCACCGCTGTAAGATCCCGCCCCAAAAATTCTAGTATGTTACGTAAACTGTCTGTCTTAAGGCAGCGGTTTACCGTATACACACACCAATTGAACAGTGTTTTATTGCTGACATTTCCATGACATTGTAGAGACACTTGAAACGATAGAATGCCAGCCTGTTACAAAATATTACAAGCCGTATTGATATGAAAAGCCAATCTAAAACCAAAGAACAAACTCATATGTCACTTGAGCTCCCAGAGTTCACGCTGTCGCAATCAACTTCTCAAGTTATCTACAAACGATGCCAGACAGCGTTAGTCGTATTGGCGATCAGTATTGTCGCGAACCTTGCACTTCGAATTGACTTTGTATTGTTGAATGGCAATGTGGGTGAGATCTCAGTGACTGAGATGCTCCAGCAATTACTGCTTGTCGTGACTTCTAGTTCTTTTATTTATCTCGCAAGAGAGAGAAGCGAAGTTAAACATGCAGCCCTTCTCATCAGTGCCTTCTTTGCTGTGATGTTTATCCGTGAGATGGACTTTTGGTTTGACAAAATTGTACATGGCGCATGGGTTGTGCCTGCGCTTTTAGTTGCTGGTAGCGCGATTTTTTATGCTGTAAAGAACGGTAAGCGCACGATTGATCAACTGGCGCTGATCCTTGCATCTCCGCACATGAACCTTTTGGTTACCGGTGTCATGCTGCTCTTGGTATTTTCTCGCCTATTTGGCATGGGCAGTTTTTGGCACAACGTTATGGGTGATGATTACGTTCGCGTAGTTAAAAACATCGCAGAGGAAGGCACTGAGCTTCTAGCTTACTGTCTGATTGCGTTTGCAAGTTTAAAAACCGTTATTAGCATCACGAGAAAGAAATAATCACCTATCGCCACCAGCGATGTGTGTGATCCGATTCTGGATCTAAATATCGATTCAATAAAGTCAGGTTAGTGTCTAGTAGTGCTAGATATTCCCTGACTTTTTTTATGTCAGTATCCACTGGAGTCTGTTGAACACAACGCTCCAAAACCGGAAGCAGGCTTTCCACGATACCAAAAAGGGACGAACACCCTACCAATTCTTTTGCTTTAACCAACGCCTCAACGGAGAGTCTTTGTGGCTCTTCCCTCACCGTATCTAAATCTCGCTTGAATGACCCAGCATTGACGCCTTCAAGGTAAACTCGGTAAGTCGTTAATACATCCATCAACAAAAATAGTTGGCCTTGAGTCGTTTGGTGCGGGTATGGCACTGGAATATGAGATTCCAACTCGCGATCTATCTGTAGTTCTACACCCAGCGCTGAACACTTTTCGCTAAGCACCTTAAGCAGACCTTGCTCGTCCATCAACGCTTGAATCTCAAAGATACGTTGCAAGTGATAATCGTTAGAAACAAACGTTACTTTCACACTCTGCCCGCGAGTAAACAACCCGCTCTCGATCATTTCAGAAGCCAAATTCTGAATGTTCTCCACCGTATTTGTTGAGCGTTGCTCAAGTAAGATTGCACCTAAGTTAAATGGATGTTCACGCTGAGCTTCAAGTTCTCGAAAATACTGGTGCATTGCATCCGCTTCAGAGAGAGTTTGCCCCTTTGTTACCCCGCCACAAAATGCAACGGCCGTTTGCTGATTCGACTCTTCGACCAAAAGCTCCGCCAGATACCCAACTAAAGCATCAACCCGACTGATTCCTTCATCAGTCAATTTATTCTCATTAAGTCGCTTACCCAGCACAATAAGGAGGTGATTAATGCTCATTTTATGTTCAAGTCTCGTTTTGGTGATTAGATAGAGTGAATTATGTATACAATATCCAGTAACAAAAGTATTTTTAAATTCTCTTAGGTTGCTCGCAATAATGCTCACTATTGATGACAACACCTAAAGCAATGCAGGAATAGACGTGGCGCTTTGAAGCAAAAATAACACGCTCTTGCATTTCATTGTTCTGAGCTTGCTAACACAAGTTTCAATATAAAGAGACGTTTCAAGCACAGAACAAGCTCGACTAAAAATGTTTCATGAACAGTGAAACGAACAAAATACAAATTTTACACAGAGTTCGTACATCGAACCGTCTTCACAGGAAGTTACTATGCTGTCTATTTTTGACATATACAAAATCGGGGTCGGGCCTTCCAGCTCCCATACCAACGGACCAATGATCGCTGGGTTCAACTTTACCCAAAAGATTGAATCTGTACTTGGTCAAGTTACCCGTATTCAAATTGACTTATACGGCTCATTGTCACTAACAGGCATTGGTCACCACACCGACCGTGCAACCCTGTTAGGCCTACTTGGCAACCGCCCTGATACGATCAAAATAACCAGCGCTAATGCGGCCATGCGTAAAGCAATTGAAGATAAATCTTTAATGGTGAGTGGCAACCATGAAATTCATTTCGATGTAGAGAGCGACCTACTCTTCCACAAAACCAATCTACCCCTTCATGAAAATGGCATGACTATCTCTGCCTTTGATGAAAGTGGCAGCCTTCTGGACATGGAAACCTACTACTCGATTGGTGGTGGTTTTATCGCAACTGCTGATGAACTTCAGAATGGCAAGCAAGAGTCAGAAACACAAGTTGAATTCCCCTTCTCTTCTGCCGATCAATTGCTTGAACTGTCCGACCAAAATGGACTGAGCCTTGGTGGTTTAGTCCTACGCAACGAAGTGTCATTCCAAGGCATGGATGTGATCGACCAGAAAGCTGACCAAATTTGGAAGGTGATGTCTCTGTGTATGCAACGTGGCTTCGACACCGAAGGTATCCTTGATGGTGGCCTAGAAGTCACACGCCGAGCGCCTGCACTTTTGAAGAAGCTCGAAGCGAATGCCTCTATTGAAAATGATCCAATGGAGATCATGGATTGGATTAACCTGTTTGCCTTTGCAGTAAGCGAAGAGAATGCAGCGGGTGGCCAAGTTGTGACATCACCGACCAACGGTGCTGCTGGTGTTATTCCTGCAGTATTAATGTACTACCATCGTTTCATCAAAGAACTGGATACTAAACAACTGAAAGACTTCTTAGCGGTGTCTGGTGCTATCGGCATCCTGTACAAAACCAATGCTTCTATTTCTGGCGCTGAAGTGGGTTGTCAAGGTGAGGTTGGTGTGTCTTCTTCGATGGCTGCGGCAGGCTTAACTGCCCTACGCGGCGGCAGTAACGAGCAGATCTGTATTGCTGCTGAGATTGCAATGGAGCACTCTCTGGGCATGACATGCGACCCAATCGGCGGGCTAGTACAGGTACCGTGTATTGAACGTAACGCTATGGGTGCGATGAAAGCCATCAATGCATCACGTATGGCGTTGAAGCGCACCAGCAAGTGCCTGATCTCGTTAGACAAGGTTATTGAAACCATGTACCAAACAGGTAAAGACATGAACAAGAAGTACCGTGAAACGTCTTTAGGCGGCTTGGCGGTGATTCACATGGCGCCACCGTGTGAATAACAGACAAGAACACGAGTTCAGAAAGCCCTTGTAGAGATAGCATTCTTGTAAACTTAGTTTCCAATATCAAAACAAAGCCAGCCGACAAGCTGGCTTTTTTATTGGCGAGAACCCAACGGCCAATTGAAAGTGATACTCACTTAAAAACATTTACCGAATAAATGTCGCTAACTTTCTCTTTAATAGTTCATTACTTAGCCATAAATCAAGACGGCTAATTTTCACACAGTCACGCATCCACTAGCAAAATCTAACATTGCAAATTTCATTCATGAGAAATATGAATGCACTCATAAGAAAAGATATATCGAGCAAAGTCCGGTTTGGGATACATGTTTCAGTTTATGTATTACTAGCAATGGTATTATAATTGGGTAATTACACTACATATTAATACTAATGTGAGAATAAAATAATGTGGAATAGATTAAACAAATCAATGATGTTCTGCCAAATGATGTTTGGACTTTCGTTCTATGGCGTCATGGTGATCTTGACTCGTTTCTTCCTTGAAGACCTGAACTACAATGAAGCTGACACCATGATGGTCGTTGGTGCTTTCTCTGCAATCGGACCACTGTTTGCTATCGCGGGTGGCTTCATCGCCGACAAATTTTTAGGTGCTTACCGTTCTTTAACCATTGCCTTTTTAGGCTTCGCAAGTGGTTATGTTTTACTGGTACTCGGTGCAGCAGCAACCAATGTACCTATGGCATTATGTGGTATCGCTTTAGCAAGTTATGCACGTGGTTTGATGTCTCCTTCTTACCCAAGTCTTTACAAACGCACGTTCAAAACTCAAGAAGATTTTGAAAACTGCTACCCTATCAACTACTCAGTAAACAACATTGGTGCACTACTAGGCCAATACTTGTTCCCAATGCTAGTACTTGTCGTTGGTTTCCACGGCGGTTTCCTTCTTTCAGCTGTTCTAGCAGGCGCTGCGCTTCTAATGATGATCTTTGTTCGCAAGGGCCTTGTTGAAGCAAGTGCAGAGATCGATCAACAACCAGTAAGCACTAAAAACTGGGCAGCATTCCTTGGTCTTTCTGCCGCTATGATTGGCTTAGTATTCTTCATGTTCTCTAACATGGATATTGGCCAAAACATCGTATACGCAATTGGCGGTGCAGCAATCGTCTACTTTGTTTCTTTGATGTTGAAATCGAAGAAATCAGACATGCTGAAGATGGGCACTATCTTAATCATCACATTCCTTACTACCTGTTTCTTCGTGTACTACGGTCAAATGATGACATCGATGACAATGGTAGCGATCAACACAATGCGTGGTGACTTATTCGGCTTCATCCCTGTGGCTCCAGAAGCGTCAATGGCAATGAACCCACTATGGTGTATGGTTGCAGGCCCTATCATCGCGGGCATCTTCTCTAACCTAGAAAAGAAAAACATTAACTTCTCTACCGCAACCAAAGTAGGCTTCTCATTCATTCTGACGGCTATCGCTTTCGGTATCCTGACAATGGCAGTGACCACAGTTGGTGACGACGTTCTGATTCGCCCTGAAGTATTCCTAGCAATCCACTTCTTCCTAGCATTTGGTGAAGTCATTGTTGGCTCTATGGTTGTTGCGTTCATTTTGTCTGTTGCACCTAAGCACATTGAGAACTTCTCAGTTAGCTTGTTCTCTGTGGCAATCGCCCTATCAGGCATTGTTGGTGCAGTATTCTCAACGTCAATTGCACTAGAGAAAGGTCAAGAAATCACACAAGAGATCGTGCAAACGGTTTACGGCGATTACTTCCAAATGCTGACTGTTCTGGCAGTCGTGATGGTAGGTATTGCGATGGCAGCATCATTCATTATTCGTAAGATGCTAGAAGCAGCAAAAGCCGCTGATGAGACGATTGAACTAGAGCAAGCTAACAGCTAATCACTCCCACGTTCAACCGCGCGAACACATCAAGCCCTTTAGTTTTCTAAAGGGTTTTTTTTTGTCTATGAGTTTTACCAACACAAATCGAGGAGATCTGGTTAGATTGCACTTATGTAAATCACAGTAAATGATAATTATTAGTATTGAGTGTTTTCAGGTTCAGGATTATGATGTCGGAATCAAAATCTAAGAGAGCCTTATATGAGCAAGCCTAGCCCTATCACATTAACCGTTACTCAAACCTCAACCATTACTCCAAACATGCAGCGTATAACGCTGAGCGGTGAAGGATTAAGTAAATACCCAACAGAATGTGCCGGCGGCTACATCAAGCTTTTATTCTCGCCACTAGGCACCACTGATTTGAGCCAATTGAATGAAGGTGAGCGTCCAACCATGCGCACCTACACCATTCGTCAGTACAACCCAATAGAGCAATTCATCGAAGTCGATTTCGTTCGCCACATCACTAAAGATTTGCAATGTGGCTTTGCTGCAAGATGGGCAATGAGCGCACAAGTGGGTGATACTATTTCAGTGGCTGGCCCAGGTTTAATCCAAGGACTAAACCTTGAATCGGATTGGTTCTTCTTAGTCGCAGACATGACTTCACTCCCTGCGCTTTCCGCAAAAGTAAAATCACTTCCAGAGCACGCGATAGGCCACGCTGTGGTTCAAATAAACTCAGCAGCAGACAAGCAAGCACTTGAAGCACCTGAAGGCATCAAAATCACTTGGTTGATTGAAGATGAAACTGAAGAAACACTATCACAAACCGTTCGCAACATAGAATGGTTAGACGGTCAGGTTTCAGTATGGACAGCGTGTGAATTTGAAAGCATGCGCGAGCTAAGACAGTACTTCCGCAACGAAAAAGAAGTAGAAAAAGAGAATATTTACATCAGCAGCTACTGGAAACGTGGCGTCACTGAAGATGGCCATAAAGTGCTGAAACAACAAGATGCTCAAGCTTTAGCGAGCTAAAAAGCCTTGCGACAAAAGCACTTAAGCTAAAAGCATAAAAACAGATTGAAAACGCCCTTAACGACTTCATATCGTTAAGGGCGTTTTAGTTTGAATCCGATAAAGAGCACCACCGAACTGAAGATTAGATACTTTCGCCCACTTCAATCGCGTAGCCAAGATCCAACTTCGCTATCCACTCCTGATTGCCTTTTAAACGCGCCACAACTTGTTCTGCGGCGACTTTACCTATCTGCTCCCTAGGTGTAACCACGGTAGCTAAACGAGGTGTCATCGCCACTGTGATGTCGTGTCCGTGGAAACCTGCAATTGCCATCTGTTCTGGTACTTGAATACCACGGCGTATACATTCGTAGAAGGCACCAATCGCTAAGTCATCGTTCGTACAGAAAATGCCATTCACCTGTGGGTGTTTCTCTATCAATTCTCCGATAAGCTTCGCACCTAAAGTGAACGAAGAAGCATCTTCAGTTTGCAGTGTAACGGGCTCTTTACCAGCCTCTTGCATTGCATGTTCATAGCCCGCCATTTTCAAGCGAGTACGCTCATCCATACGAGCAGCTAAATAAGCAATATTGGTGCGCCCTCGTTCGAGCATGGTTTTCGTCATTGCCCTAGCTGCTTCGAAGTTATCAAAGCCGACGGCTTGTTCAATCCTTGGCGATACCGAGTCCATAATCTCAATCACAGGAATCGACGCAGTCTGTAGCATCTTACGCGCTCTATCGGTATGCACATTCTCAGACAAAATAATCGCATCCACATTGTATGAGAGCAGCGAAGCAATACTCTGTTCTTCCAGTTCTGCGCTATAGCCGTAGTGGGCAATCATGGTTTGATAGCCTGCTGGTGCGGTGACTTGCTCGATACCTCGGATCACTTCGGCAAAAACTTGGTTGGTTAGCGAGGGAACCAACACACCTATTGCATTACTCTTCGCATTGGAAAGAATGTCTGGTGCGCGGTTGGGGATATAGCCCAGTTCATCGACTGCGGCGTTGATCTTGTCTCGTAGCGCTTCTGATACTTGAGAAGAATCTCTCAGACAGCGACTTACGGTCATCTTGGTGACACCAACTAAGTTGGCAACATCTTGTAATGTAGGACGTTTTTTCTTATTCGACATAATTAATAATTATTATTTTTGAGTTATGTTACTGGTAACAGTGTATCCAACTGACTTGGAATTTGAAGCCTAATTTACTAAAAGGTTGATATAGCATCACAATTACAAACGCCCTCATAGCGAGGGCGTTATACATTGTTTAAGCGTTAACTTTAACTTCCGTTCTTGGAGACTGGCTCCAAGTCACGTGAAACTTCTCAGCCTCATCTCTATCGACTCGCGAATAAGTGTGAGAACCGAAGTAATCCCGTTGTGCTTGCAGTAAATTCGCTGGCAGCACTTCACAGCGCAAAGAATCAAAGTAACTTAATGCAGAGCTGATCCCCGGCATCGGCACACCATATAAAGCAGAATTAGCCACGGCAATACGCCAAGCCAACTCACGTTCTTCCACTTGTTTGATAAAAGCCTCATCAAACAACAGGTTCGCTAGCTCACTATTTTGTTGGTAAGCCGACGTGATACTTTGTAAGAAAGCAGCACGGATAATACAACCTGCTCGCCAAATCTTAGCGATTTGGGTGAAATCTAGGTTCCAGCCTTCTTTGTCCGACGCTGTTTTCAACAAGTCAAAGCCTTGAGCATAAACAGACAGCTTGGCGCAGTAGAGTGCGTCATGAAGCTCAGAGACAACCTCCGCTTTATCCAACTGGCTGGCGTCCGCAGTATTGCCTTTTAGAAGCTGACTCCCTTGAATACGTTGTGATTTTTGACCGCTCATCGCACGAGCATAGACCGCCTGTGCAATGGTTGGCGTTGGACAACCCTCTTGTAGACTATTCACAGCAGTCCACAATCCAGTGCCTTTCTGCCCGGCTTTATCCAGCACGACATCAACAAATGGCTTCCCAGTAACAATATCGTCTTGCTGAAGAATATCCGCACTGATTTCCATTAGGTAACTATTAAGAACACCGTTATTCCACTGTTCAAAGACTTGACCAATCTCTCGAGGTGGCATTTCCAGAACGTCACGCATGAAATGATACACTTCGCAGATGAGCTGCATATCGGCGTATTCAATACCGTTGTGCACCATCTTAACGTAATGACCGGTGCCAGAAGGGCCAACATACGCAGCGCACGCCTCACCCACTTCAAATTGAGCTACAGGTAAACCGTTCGCATCCACTTTTGCAGCAATCGCTTCCCACATTGGCTTCACATATTGCCAAGCAGACTGGTCACCACTCGCCATCAGCGCAGGGCCAACACGGGCCCCCTCTTCACCACCAGACACTGCGGTGCTGAAAAAACGAAGCTTACCTTTGTAATTCTGTTCACGCGTTTCGGTATCTGTCCATAAGCTGTTACCCGTATCGATAACTATATCGTCGCTCTCCAAACCTGCATCGAGCAGATTATTCACGACGATATCGACTGGTTTTCCTGCAGGAACCGATAACGCGATAACACGAGGTTTTGCTAAGCCCTGTAATACATGTTCAAGGCTAGTTCCTTTAGTGAACTGACCTTTGCCGTCAAAGGACTCATTAAGCTGCTTCGCTTCTGAATTTGCACGTTCAATGTTATCAGCATTTAAATCGAAACCCGAAACATTGAATCCATTGTCGAGTAGGTTCAGCGCTAAGCTTTTGCCCATCACACCTAAACCAATCATCGCGATGTCATTTTTTATCTGAGTCATGGTTTAGCCTATCTGCTTAATTTGTTTAAGTGCACTTTCTACGACTTGTTCAACATCTTGCGAGATATCAACAAATAACGCTTCATCTAGCTCAGGTTCAACCAAGGTTTCAAACTGGCTTTTCAACATTTCTTGACCATTAAAATAATGATTTTCACGAGCTTTATGACGATTCCAAATCGTATCGAAACTGCCCTGTAGGTACACAATCACCAAATCTTGATTGTTGTTACGCAGAATATCGCGGTATTGCGGCTTTAGAGCCGAGCAAGCGATCACAGCGCTTGGTTGTTCGATATATTGTTTATTCAGTGTTTCCAGCCATCCTTGACGATCTTCGTCTGTCAGTGGAATACCTTGACGCATCTTTTCTACATTGCTTTGCGGATGGAAGTCATCCCCATCAAAAAACTGGAGCGTTAATGCTTCTGCGATACGGCTACCAATCAGGCTTTTTCCGCATCCAGATACGCCCATCACGAGTATTTTTTTGCTTTTCATAAGGCAAGCCTTCCCTAAGCCCCAACCAAAACTGGGGCTGACAATCGAATCTAATAGTTAAACTTGTGTTGTTGCGGTTCGGTTCCTGACGCTAAATCCGGTCAGGAACCTTTACTGTTATTGCCACCAAAGCGCGAGTTGCGGGAAGACGATAACTAAGCCTAAAACTAGGACTTGAAGTGCAATGAACGGCAGCAGTGACGTGAAAATCTCGCCCAAGCTGATGTCTTTTGGCGCGACCGATTTCAGATAGAAAGCCGCTGGGCCAAATGGTGGTGACAAGAAAGACACCTGCATGTTTAGACAGAACACAACACCAAACCAAACTGGGTCGAAGCCAAGACCAGTAATGATTGGAACGAAGATTGGCATTGTTAAAAGTGCTACACCAACCCAGTCAAGGAACATACCAAGTACCAACAAGATAGCCATCATGATTAACAGCGTTACTGTCGCGTTGCCGCCACTTAGCGCAAGGATGGTTTCTTCAACAAAATCAATACCACCCATCAAGTTGTAGATACCAACCAGAGCACTTGCGCCGATACCAATCCACATGATCATACCGCAGGTACGCATCGTTGCGATGGCACTCTCTTTGAGCATGTTGTAGTTCAGCTCACCACGGATTAGTGCACTTATGATGATACCAACCACACCCAAAGCTGAAGCTTCGGTTACTGAAGCGATACCTGTATAAATACTGCCTAGAACTGTTGCTACTGAAAGCAGTGGGAAGAACAGAGCCTTGAAGTAGCTAGGTTGATTAGCGATGTCTTCCTCTGTCTCATCATCACTAGGAATAGGCGCAAGAGAAGGGTTTAACTTACAACGAATCAATACGTAGCCGATGTAACAACCCGCTAGGATAAACGCTGGTAAGAAAGACGCTTTAAACAAATCACCAATTGATACGCTAGCTGTCATACCATAGATAATCAGTACGATACTTGGTGGAAGCATGGTGCCTAGCGCACCACCCGCACAGGTTGTACCGATAGCAAGCTTACGGTCATAACCCAAGCGAAGCATTTGAGGCAGAGCAAGAATACCAAGTAGTACAGTTTCACCACCGATAACACCCGACATTGAGGCCAACAACACGGCTACCAATAAGGTTTGTACCGCAACACCGCCGCGAACCTTACGGCCAACCGATTTCATGGCATCAAACAGGTCTCGAGCGATACCTGAACGGTCTAAGAGCGCTGCCATCAATACGAACATTGGGACGGCGAGGAATACATAACCTGAAGCAAAACTGTAAGTTCGGCTAGCAATCAGAGGCAAGGCATCAGGGCCAAACCAACACAGGGTGAAGAAAATCGCGACAAAGCCTGTTACGAAAGCCAGCTGCATACCCGTGAGTAGCAAACCAATCATCATAACCAGCATGAGCAAACTGCCCCATGCGATACCAATAGAAGATAAATCAAACATCGTCATTCTTCCTTAGACCCATCAACTCTTGGATTAGGTGCAATACAAACTGGACAACAAGAACACACAAAACGACAAAGATCAGACCTTTAAGCAGCGCAGGATAAGGCGCATTCAATACAGAGCCTGATGTCTCAAGGCGAAATTCACCCCAAGGTGCAAACCACGCTTCTTCTGCAGTGAAGTAAGCTGCGTAAGCGAGCATGCCCGCAAAGGCTAAACCAACGATGTGGTGAACAAGATTAAGATACTTACGTGTTTGGTTAGACACTGAATCGTAGATAAGAACAACACGTACATGTTTATCAGCCGCGAAAGCATAGATGCCGCCGATAATGAATAGTGAACCACCGATAAATGAAGCCGTCTCATGCACCCATGTGGTTGGGGCGTCAAATGCATAGCGCATCACAACTTCGTAAAATGAAATCAATACAGTGAAGATAAACAACCAGCTAACTAAGTTGCTGAATTTTATGATAAGACGATCAAGCCCGTTTCTTGGCTTTTCATCGTTTTCAGCTGGTGCGTGAGGGATTTTGTCTGTCATGGGCCAAATTTCCTGGGAGAAAACGGGAGAGCAATGCCCTCCCCCATCAATAAGCTAAGTTTGAATTACAGTAAGCCGTTTTCTTCTAGGAACACGGTAACTGAGGTGTAAACTTTCTGTGCATTATCAGAGCGCTCTGCAAATACTTTCCATTGACCTTTTGCAATCTCACGGAACTTCTTACGCTCTTCTTGAGACCAGTCATGAATCGTGATTTCTGGGTTCGCTTGTGCTTCTTTAACTGCTGCTTGGTCAGCCATTTTTAGCTGAGTCGTCATGTCGTAAGAGAAGTCACGCACAGATGTTTGTAAGATTGTTTGTAGGTCAGCAGGCATCTTGTCCCATTTCTTCTGAGAAACAGAGATATCGATAAGTGGCAACGAGTGGAAACCCGGTTGAACTGGGTGTGTCGCAATATCGTTCATGCCCGCTTTTTGGTTTGTAGAGAATACTGTGTAGTCCGCAGCATCAATTACGCCCTTGCTTAGGCCGGTAAATACTTCAGAGCCCGGAAGGTTTACTGGAGTCGCACCCGCTGCTGCGAACACTTGTTGTACTAGACCTTCAGGTGCACGTAATTTAAGACCTTTAAGATCCGCGACACCGTCAATTGGCTTTTTAGAAATGAAAGATTCAACACCTGTTGTTGAAGCACCAACGAACTGAACACCGTAAGGCTTGTAAAGCTCAGTCATTAGCTCATTACCGCCACCGTAGTTCATGTACTGAAGCAGTTGTGTTGTGTCTGACCATGCACCAACCATATTACCGATAAGACCAAATGCTGGATCTTTACCAGAGAAGTAACCTGTTGCTGTGATATGACCATCAAGGATGCCCATCTTGATCGCGCCCAGCGTTTCAGTGTGTTTAACCACAGCGCCTACAGGCAGAAGGTCGATGTCGATACGTCCGTTAGACATCGTCTCTACACGCTCAGCCCACTTCTGCTGAACCTTGAAGTTCAAATCACCAGATGGATCTGATGATTGAATTTTAAGTTTAAAGTCTGCAGCCATTGCTGATGTAGCAAATAGGCCAGTGAGGGAAGCGGCAATCAGCGTTTTAGTCAGAGCTTTCATTTGGGTATCCTTATGAGTTTCACAGAGTCCGGTTTGTTGTTATATGTTACCGGTAACGTTGAGATGGATGTTACCGGTAACTTTGTAGCCTTGTCTATGAGAAGGATCACATCTTTAACATTAGTAAAACGTTTGCTATCAATAAGAGAAATGTGACTGAAAATTCACATCACAGGTTGGAGGTATGAATTAATTTCTTTTTAAGTCAGTGAGATAACTAAACCGGCAATGATAAAAACAACGCCTACACCGCGAGTCATGTGCCACTTTTCCTTTAAAAAGTAGATCCCCATCACTACGCCGAAGATGATACTTACTTGCCTAAGCGCTACAACCAGACTGACGTTCTCTGTCATGGTCATTGCAAATAACACCAAGCCATAAGTCGATGCCATCATAATACCTGCAACCGTGGCTTTCTTACGTAGTATCCATGCGTTGGTGAACTCAACTCTTTGATTGTTCACCAACAACCAAATACTCAACGGAATCACGATCGCCCAAAATTGAATGCCTAGGTAGAAAATCGCCGTGTGTTTATTCGTAATATTAGATGTGCTTAACGGCTCCAATAATAGAAGTGCTTCTTTATCAATAATGGAGTAACCCGTAGTACCAATAGCGGCGATGAGTGCCCACAACACGCCAAGGTTTAGGTAAGCCTTGAGCCTCAGCTCAGAGAATTGTTTCAGTGGAACAAACAAACAGCCTAATGTGATCAGTGCAAAGCCAATCCATTGATTCAATGACAACTCATATCCAATTAATACGGTCCCCAAACCAACCATTAACACAGGCAGCGCTCGTGCCATTGGATAGATAACACCAATATCAGCCTGCTTATAGGCGATGCCTAAGCCGATTAAATAAATGATTTGGCAAATACCACTCAAGAAGAGTAACTGCCAAAATGGAATCGTGATGTTTGCAAAGCCGACGCTGTAGACATACCAAATCAAATAGGGAGTCAGAATCGCGGCAGCGGCAAAGCCAGACGCTAAAAAAAAAGATGAGCCAGAGCCTTGATTTGATTTACCTAGGACATTCCAACCCGCATGCAGCAGAGCCGAAATAATCACGATGATGATGGCAGAGAATTCCATTTCATTCCTAACTTATTGACTGATAAAAGCAGTCACTGAAAACAGAGGATAAAAAAGGCCTCCAGATAAGAGACCTTTGATCATTCCAGTTGGGCAAATCCCCAAAGTGAGGTGTGCCAGCGTTCTAATGTACGACTAACGCTCTAACTGCGCTATCGACTCGATACTGATCGCATCATGACGCCAATATTCAATATCACAGTCAATCAAATCGCCGTTTTGATTGTAGTTAACACGCTCGACAACCATTGCAGGAGAACCCGAAGTCGCACGCAATGCTTGCGCAGTTTCTCCCAACAGAGACGTTGTACTCACACGGTAACGGATCTTCTGATACACCACGCCAAAGTGCTCACGGTAGATGTCCGTTAGCGATTTAGAGAGGTCATAATCGAGCAAGTTAGGAAACAGCTCTGGTCGAATGTAGTTCGTCACATACACAACCGGTCTGTCTTCAAGGTAGCGAACTCTGTCGACTCGATAAACGTCTGAGAACGGTTGTAACTCAAGAAGCTTAGTCGCCTCCTTGGTTGCCAACATCCCTTTCGCTGCCACTAACTCAGTTTTAGGCTTTCGATTCTGCGCCAGAGCCATATTAGTGAAGTTGAGTGTTTGTGTTGGATCGTAGCGCAGTGGCGCTGGTGAGATAAACCAACCACGGCGATCTTCTCGATAAATACGCCCTTCCGCTTCAAGCGAAGATAACGCTTCACGTAACGTAACTCGTGTTGTATCAAACGATTCAGCCAGCTTACGTTCTGCAGGCAGCTTCTGTCGTGGCGTTAACATCCCCGACTCTATCTGCTCTACGATGACATCTTTGATTTTTACGTACTGCACTTAATTTCCTTTCATTCTTGTTCTTGTCGTCAGCCACTCCTTGGCCAACTGCAATATAAATGGTTCGCTAGCGCTTGCGCCAAGCTTGGGTGCGCTTCTCAAATAACTTGTTGATTAACATATGAATCAACTTCGCACTCGCCGCAGATATCATGATCATCACCGCCATGGCTGCAGCTGCACCGGTTTGCCCCGCATCGTCCATATTCAGTACTGAAACTGACGCAGGTATCGTATCGGTAGAATACAAGAATACTACCGCAGATGTGGTGGTAAGTGCATTAATAAACAGGTATGTCGCAATATCTAAAATCGCAGGCAAACAAACAGGTACCGTCACTTTAAAGAACAACTTGTACTGCGGAAGATTTACAGAGGCCGCCGTTGCTTCAATTTCCGCAGGCAGCTGCTTTAACGCAGTTAACGCCGTCATGTGCCCTACTGTGTAGTAGTGAACCACGGTATTGATAACCAAGAACGCCATCGTGCCATATAGGAAGTTGAGTGGGTTGCTCAAGTCATTAAAGTAGAAGATGTAGCCCAAGCCTAACACCATCCCCGGAACCGCCATTGGCACAACACTGAGCATCTGCATGGCCTGACGAACAGGACCGAATGCTCTGCCCTTCTCAATGCAGTAAGCACCCAAGAAAATCAACACGGTACCGATAATGGCAGTCCATGCGCCAAGCGTTAGAGAGTTGAAGAACGGAGTCCAACCATAGGTACTCATTTCTGCGAAGTTGTAGTTGTTCAGTGTAAGCGCTTTATTCCAAGGCCAGAAGGTCACCATAGAACCGTATATCGCCATGCCCAACACGATAACGACAGCAGCCGAAATGATAGTGCAGTAAAGGAAACACAAGCCATCACGCATGGTATTTGGCTCTGGTTGGTACGCGACGGAGCGAGTATCAAACAAACTCTTCTGTTTCTTTTGCACCCAACGATCCACTGTAAATGCAAGCAGCGCAGGCAATAGCAACAAGATACTGGTTACAGCACCCATCGAGAAGTTTTGTTGACCTACTACCTGCTTGAAGATGTCCGTTGATAGAACGTTGTAACTACCGCCAATCACCTTCGGGACACCAAAGTCACAAACCACCAGCGTGAACACCACGATCAGAGTGCTGATCAAACCATATTTGGCTGCAGGTAAGGTCACCATGAAGAAGGTTTTAAGCGATGAAGTATTTAGAGCTCGTGCTGCCTCGTAAAGACGAGCATCAGACGTTCTAAGTGAAGTAGTTAGAATCATCAAGGCATGTGGAAAGGTCCAAAATATCAAGCCGAGTGAGATACCAATCAAGCCGTATACCGAGTTGCCGCCCAAGACTTCTTTGGCAATACCTTGGTTACCAAATAGGAAGATCAGACTGATTGCAGGAAGTAATGAGGGCGCAAGAATCGGCGCAGAACCTAATACCTGAAAAAGTCCCTTAAAAGGCATGCATGAACGAGTCAAAGCATAGGCATAACCAAACGCTAAAACACCCACTACAGCCGTTACCAACAAGCCCAACGTGAAGGTGTTACCTACAGATTGCCACAAGCTTTGAGAAGCGAAATACGTCGCGAAATTCTGTAAACCGACAAATTCGCCATCTGCGTTTTGAACACTCTTTTTCAGCATTGCCCACAGTGGCATCAGGATAAACAGTGTCATGACTACAGACAAAAATGCCAGCAGCCCAAATAGGATAACGTTGTCTTTACTCAACCGAGCAAGAAAAGGTTGTACTCGTCGTTGAAATAGCAGCTTAGATTGCATCATTTGAGTCGATTCCATGATTCTTTACGCCGCCTCGTCTTTCATCACTTGCAAGCTTTTAGCTGGGTAAGCTCTCAGGCCTTCTTGATCGAATGCCACGTAACGAATATCACTGCGGCGCAGCTTCAGTCGATTGAACTCTTTGACTGGCACATCAACGATAATCTCTTTAGCGGTTGAGTCATGCTGCAATTGACATTCGACGCGATAAAACGCACCTAGAAATTCGCTCGAAAGGATTCTGACCGGTAATGACTCATTAAAACGATCAACAAACTGAATTTGCTCAGGACGAACTGCAATATCGAACACATCCCCCTGCTTTGGTGTCAGGTTGTCTAACCCAGGCAATGGCAACATAGACTCAGCAATACGCATCTTGCCTTGAGTTGCTACAGACGCTTGAATGAAGTTCATACTGCCCACAAACTCCGCCACAAAACGGCTTACCGGTTTTTGGTAGATCTCTTGCGGTGCACCGACTTGCTCGATAACTCCATGATTCATCACCACAATGCGGTCAGCCATGGTCAAGGCTTCATCTTGATCGTGCGTCACCATAATAGTGGTGATGCCCAATTTGCGCTGCAGTTGGCAGATCTCGTCGCGCAAGTGTGTTCTTACTTTCGCATCCAATGCAGACAGCGGTTCATCAAGGAGTAGCAAGCCAGGAGACAAAGCCAACGCGCGAGCCAAAGCCACACGCTGCTGCTGTCCGCCAGACAGTTGATTCGGGAATTTCTGACCCGACGTTGGTAAGCCGATGGTTTCTAACCAAGATTCCACAGTTTCAAGGGCTTCTTTGGTCGACATACCTTGGTTTTTAAGGCCAATCGCAATGTTTTCTTCCACGGTCAGATTTGGGAACAATGCGTAAGATTGGAACACAATGCCAAAGTCGCGCTTTTCTGGCGGCAAGAAGGTCGTGTCATTACCGTTTTGCTCGATAGAGCCAGAAGTTGGTAAATCTAGACCTGCAATCGCACGTAATAAGGTGGTTTTTCCACAGCCAGACGGGCCAAGGAAACAGACGAACTCGCCTTTTTCAATCGATAAGGAGATGTCTTTTAGCGCTGTAAATTGGCCAAATTGCTTTACAACGTTTTCAATATTCAAATAAGTTTGGTTGCTCATACTACAGCACTCTTTAAATGGTATATACCAAATTTAAACTTTGAATATTTCAGTTGAGTGACAAATTTATAGAAGCTAAGTGACAGTTATATTGCAGAAATAAAATTCATTCTAATAGAGGATGACGTGAGTTAAACAAGTTGTAACATTCAATAACTTACAGTTAACCTATGGCTTTCAGAAAAGTATTTGACGATGAAAACCAATGTACTTTTCACCGCCAAATATCAATGCTTTTTTATGGTTATGCCTATTGTTTCTACCAATACTGAGATCAGTAGACCGCACACCATGGAGCGGAATCCGAACGAGCGCTTAGACGTTCGTGTGGATTAACTAGATGTGCGCGATCGGCCAATTCATATTGAGGCAAGTCGTTAATTGACTCAATACTGTTTTGACGTTGATGAGACGAAGTACTGTGCTGCTCTAACCACTCTTTCAAACCAACACTCTTGCCGTATGGATGATTTGGAAGCCCTAGGATTTTGGCAGTGTATTGGCCCGACTCTTCCGTTAGTTCGATGCCGACTACATTTGGAATATTAAGCCTTTTCGCTACGCAGGCAGGAATGAATGAGACAATCGCAGAAATGATCATCATCGGCTGCCCTTGTGTTTGGGAAGACCAACTCCCCTGCATGACTTGAGGAAAGATTTTGCTTAGTACTTTGCTATCAATACACTCCTCTAATAAAGCACACACCTCTTGATGTGTCTTATGCGCTAGAGAGCGAGTAGCAAATTCAAGGTAAGTATCTTCATTAAGAATACCTTGAACATAAAGTGTCATTAGCCGGCGTTCTTCGTTTAAAAAGCTAGGTTCATTCGCTAAGCCCTTCTCAACCAAAAACTCATTCCAAATCATGGCACTGTTTCCATCCATGAGTGTTTCATCTAGATCAAATACATACAGCGGGGTCGTCATATCAATTCTCACTTCAAATCAAATTTAACTTCCAACTCAGACTTAGCGGGCGAGAAAAATCTAAACGACAGATTTACTCTACCTTGTCGGCTTTACCTGCCGCACCAGCCAGCTTTGCCAATTGCTTATCTAGCCACAATGGCGTGTTACCAGAATCTTCCGCGTTCTCTTTTCTTCGCACTGCGTCTCGCACCATCATTGCACCCACCCAACGAAATGGCTCTGGCGGGAAATGGCCAAGCGGTCCTTTGGTGAGTCCACAACACGTCCAAGCGTTATCAGTACCGAGTACCATAGATGACAGAATCTTTCCGCCCATACGGGTTTGAGCAACACCATTACCTGAGTAACCGAGCCCATAATAGATGTTGTTTTGGCCTTTTAGATTACCGAAAAATGGCAATCCTGTTACCGATCGATCTGAGCCGCCCGACCAGTTGTAATCAAATTCACTTTGTTCCAGTTTCGGGAACAGTTTTTGGAAGGATTGATTAAGAATCGGCAGATAATTAGTAGTTTGGTTAAACATGCTTTCTACTTGGTTGGCAAACGAGAACTTATTGCCGCCTTTACCAAGCATCAGCCTTCCATCTTGGGTGTCTCGGTAGTAGTGAACGAAGATGCGTGAGTCCACCACCGCTGCTCCTTTTTCCGGGCCAAACTGCTTAAGTTTTTCTGGAATAGGCTTAGTGACAACCATATCTGATGAAACAACCACAATGCTGCGTTTGAACTCTTTGAAGTGATCAAGCATCCATGCGTTAAGCGCCAAAATCACTTTGTCGGCAAAGACAGATCCGCCCTTGGTTTGGATTCGAGCTGGAGAGTCATAATCGAGTGAAGTCATTTCTGTGTTTTCGTGAATTTCGACACCTAGTTCAATAGCAACTCGGCGTAATCCTCTCGCCAATAACGCTGGCTGAACACTGCCCGCAGCCTCTGAGTAATAACCTTCAATATGACGATCTGACCCAGCTTTATCGGGCAATGACTGATCGCACTTCTTCCAACTGTTGATGCCCTGCTTGACCAACTCATTCACAACAGGTTCCATTCCACCTTTTTGCGCTTCATTAGTCGCCGTGTAATAAGTGCCACTGCGATAGAGATGCGCGTCGATGTTGTGTTCGTTACAGAAAGCTTCGATCTCGTAAATGACCTTTTCCGATTCTTTAACCAGCCATTTTGCTTGTTCTTTGCCGTATAGCTTCTTCAACGTTGGATACTTAGTCGACCACGTCAACATGCAACCACCGTTCGCGCCAGAAGCGCCACTGCCACACAAGCCTTTTTCAATCACTACAACATGCTTTTGAGGTTGCTGCTGTTTGATTAAAATCGCCGTCCATAATCCTGTGTAACCGCCGCCAACAATAGCGATGTCGCAGTTAACGTCTTTTTCAATTGGCTTCGCGGATTCTAGACCTGCATCTATGCTGCCAAATTCCTGCTCTAGTGCTTGTTTAAACCAATATGAATAGTGTTTTGTCATTTGTCGTACCTTACTTAAAACCTAAAGGCATAAAACTAAAAAAGGAAGACCGAAGCCTTCCTTTACTGATTTCTAACTTCTAATGAACTTAATAGTTAATTAACTGAGTAGCTCGATAGATTAAGATTTTGGCTCTGATTTAGCGTCAAACTTCTCAGACCATGTTTTCAATACGTCTGCACGCTCGCTGCCCATGCGCGCAAAGTCCATTTTTGCCATGTTCTTTTCGACATTAGGGAAGTTTTCAATTGTTGCCGTCACATCTTGGTGACCAACAACTGGGTACATTTCGATGTAAAGCTCGTTTGCTGCTTTAGAGATAGACCAATCAACCACGCGTTGCGCTGCATCAGAAGGCTTAACAAGACCTACCGCTTCAGATTCCCAGCCGATACCTTCAGGCGTAATCACAGAAAGTGGTGCACCTTGAGTTTTCAGCTTAGCGCCGCGGCTCGCCATAGAAATACCGATAGCAACTTCACCCATACCCGCTTGAACACACGGCTTAGAACCAGAGTGCGTGTAGTGAGCGATGTTTTGGTCTAGCTTCTGCATGTAGTTCCAACCTTGGTCTTCACCCATGTTTTGTAGCCACGCCGACACTTGCATGTAACCCGTACCAGAAGACGCTGGATTTGGCATTGCAATATGACCTTTGTAGATAGGCTTAGTTAGGTCATCCCAAGATTTAGGTGCAGGTAGGTTAAGTTGTTTCGCTACCGCTTCGTTGAAACAAACCGCATTGAAGAATGCATCGTTGCCATACCAAGCTTGAGTAGATTGCGGATCGTTAAGGTTTGAACGCAGCGCTTCTACACCTTGAGGAGTGTAAGGCTTAAGAATGCCCTCTTCTTTAAGTAGAGCCATTGAAGAACCAGCAAGGCCCCAAACGACTTCTGCACGAGGGTTGTTTTTCTCAGCCAATAATTTTGCCGTCATGATTCCTGTTGAATCACGAACCCATTTGATGTTGATGTCTGGGTTTTCACTTTCAAATGCGTTTTTGTATTTCGCTAAAATGTCAGTTTCAAAAGCTGTGTAAACCGTCACTTCCTGTGCTGCATAAGCATTACTAGCTAATAGAGTAACTAATGCTGCAAGTGATCCTTTCATAAAACGGTTTTTCATCATTTTCTCCAGTCAGGCTCAACTCTAAAGTGAGAAGTAGCCAAGGTTAGAAGTTAGAAGCTCCATCTAGAGGCTTCTATATCCATAAATTCATTTAGGTTGTTAGCACACACCCTTCACATTGGTATGTACCAGATTCCGAGCATTAAGCTAACTGGCTTTTATGACGATTAAATGAACAAAAAATGGCAGTTTAAAGATCGGGAAATTTATCAAGACAAGTGACCAATTTTAATATGAAGCTTTTGTGAAAATGATGTTTGGGCTATTTACGACCGTTTAAATTGGTTGTTAAAGTAACTGCAAGTATTGGTATAGTCCAAAATGAAAATCACGAGAATTGAACATGAGAAACGAATACTTACTACTGACACCGGGTCCTCTATCTACTTCTGAAACCGTTCGCCAAGCGATGCTAAAAGATTGGTGTACTTGGGATGATGAATACAACAAAGACGTTGTTGAAGTGATTCGTAGCAAGCTAGTGACTTTGGCGACTAAGCAAGCGGGATACACAAGCGTATTAATGCAAGGTAGCGGCACAGCTTCAGTTGAAGCTACGATTGGCAGTGTTATCTCTAACAGCGGTAAACTTCTTGTTGTCGATAACGGTGCGTATGGTGCTCGTATTGCTCAAATCGCAGACTATTTAAACATTCCATGCCATGTCGTTTCCCCAGGTGAAACATCACAGCCTGACTTGAACGAAATGGAAACGGCATTGGCCATGGATTCAGACATTACTCACGTTGCGATTGTGCACTGTGAAACCACGACTGGCATGCTGAATCCAATTGAAGACATTGCCAAATTGGCAAAGCAGCACAACAAAACCGTCATTCTTGATGCAATGTCGAGCTTCGGCGGCATCCCGATGGATATTGCTGACTTAGGCATCGACTACATGATCAGCTCGGCAAATAAATGTATCCAAGGCGTACCAGGGTTCGGCTTTGTTATTGCCAAGCAATCGGAACTTGAACAGTGTAAAGGCCAAGCTCGCTCATTAAGCCTTGACCTGTTTGACCAATGGCACTGCATGGAAAGCAACCACGGTAAATGGCGCTTCACTTCTCCGACTCACACAGTGCGTGCTTTCTACCAAGCCCTGCTTGAACTGGAACAGGAAGGCGGCATCGAAGCTCGTCATAATCGGTACCAAACCAACCAAACCACATTGGTTGCCGGTATGCGCTCTCTTGGTTTTGAACCTCTGTTAAATGATGACCTTCATTCACCTATCATAACCTCTTTCTATTCTCCAACTCATAGCGATTACCAATTCAAGGAATTCTATGACCGTTTGAAAGAGCAAGGGTTTGTGATTTATCCGGGCAAGGTTTCAAACGCAGACTGCTTTCGCATCGGTAACATCGGTGAAGTTTATCCGTCTGACATTGAAGCCCTCATTGGCGCAGTGAAAAACGCTATGTACTGGGACATCAAATAATGACCACTATCAATCAAGAGCCAACTCTAAAAGCGACACATTTTCGAAGCGAAGGCGATGTGAACACAACACCAGCACGCGAGAAATGGAACGAATCGCTAAACGATGATGCAACTCAAGCGATGTTAAAACGTGACTCTGATGTATTTCTTCATCAGGCGATGTCAACACCTTGCCTAGACACACTTGAAGCCGCAGAAGGCATCTACATTCAAGATGCGACGGGCAAGAAGTACATGGACTTTCACGGCAACAATGTTCATCAGTTGGGTTATGGTCACCCACACATCATTAATAAAGTGACTCAGCAAATGGAGTCATTGCCGTTTTCACCGCGTCGCTTTACCAATGAAACAGCCGTTCAATGCGCAGAAAAGCTGACACAGATCTGCGGTGGTGAATTGAACCGTGTGTTGTTTGCTCCAGGTGGTACTTCAGTTATTGGAATGGCACTCAAGCTGGCTAGACATGTCACCAACAACTTCAAAGTCGTTTCATTGTGGGATTCCTTCCACGGTGCGTCACTCGATGCAATTTCAGTGGGTGGTGAAGCCTGTTTTCGTGAAGGTATGGGACCATTGATGGCTGGCGTAGAACGTATTCCACCAGCGGTTTCCTATCGTGGTGCTTTCCCGCTTAATGACTCTTCTTCGCTTCGCGGGCAAAGCTCAGGCGGTGAAAGTGAGACGGCATGTGATGTGCATTATGCCGATTACCTTGAGTATGTGATTGAAAAAGAAGGTGGCATTGGTGCCTTCATCGCAGAAGCAGTGCGTAACACAGACGTTCAAGTACCAAGTAAGGCTTATTGGAAACGCATCCGTGAAATCTGCGACAAGCACAACGTCATGTTGATCATTGATGACATCCCAAATGGCATGGGTCGCAGTGGAGAATGGTTCACACACCAAGCGTTTGATATCGAACCTGACATCTTATGTATCGGTAAAGGATTTGGCGGTGGGTTGGTTCCAATTGCAGCCATGGTCACTAAAGACAAATACAACACGGCAGCGCAAGTTTCACTGGGTCATTACACCCATGAGAAAAGCCCTATTGGCTGCGCGGCGGCACTGGCTACCATGCAAGTGATTGAGCAAGAAAACCTACTTGAAAAAGTGCAAGCGGACAGCGTATTCGTTCGTGAACAACTACTACAAATGAAAGAGAAATACCCAGTTATTGGTGACGTTCGCGGCATCGGCCTGCTTTGGGGTGTGGAATTGGTCACCGACCATATCACCAAAACCCGAGCGTTCGACGAAGCAGAAGCCGTACTTTACCAATGTCTGAACGATGGCCTGAGCTTCAAGGTGTCACAAGGTAACGTGATTCAATTAAGCCCGCCATTGATCATCAGCCGTAGCGAGCTAGAAGTCGCTCTGTCTGTATTCGAAAAAGCGATAGCCAAAGTCTGCAAAGATTTCGAATACCTTTAATTCACTCTCTAATTCAACATCTAAACCAATAACCTAAAACAATCATTTGCTCTCCCAGAAATTTGGATTGGGAGTGACACAAAAATAGGACACTATTATGAACACAACATCACCTATCCAAGCGGTTATCTTTGACTGGGCTGGCACTATCGTTGATTTTGGGTCGTTTGCTCCAACTAGCATCTTCGTTGAAGCATTCAAACAAGGTTTCAACTTTGACATCGACTTAGCTGAAGCTCGTGAACCTATGGGTATCGGTAAATGGGATCACATCCAAGCGGTAGGACGAATCCCTGCTGTTGATGCTCGTTGGAATGCCCAGTTCGGACGTTCGATGACCAGTGAAGACGTCGATGCAATCTACGCGGCATTCATGCCTCTTCAAAAAGCGAAAGTAGCCGAACACGCTGCGCCGATTTTAAACGCGATTGAAGTGGTGAATAACCTTAAAGAGAAGAACGTAAAGATCGGCTCTTGTTCAGGTTACCCACGTGAAGTGATGGATGTGTTGATTCCTGCAGCCGCAGATTATGGCTACCGACCAGACAATGTCGTTGCAACGGATGACTTACCTCAAGGCGGTCGCCCAGCTCCATTCATGGCACTTAAAAACGTCATTGACCTAGGCGTGACGAGCGTTGCAGCGTGTGTGAAAGTAGATGACGCAGCACCCGGTATAGACGAAGGCCACAACGCAGGTATGTGGACAGTTGGCCTTGTTCTATCTGGTAACGAAGCAGGCTTAACGTATCAAGAATACTTAGACGCAGACGAAGCAACACTGGCAGCGGCGCGTGAAAAAGCAAGCGTGAAGCTGAACAAATCAAACCCTCATTACCTGATCGATACTATTGCAGACTTACCTAGCGTGATCGCAGATATCGAGAAGCGTTTAGTGGCGGGTGAGCGTCCGTAAACAAAGTCGAGCTATTCACGTGATGTAAAACGTGAAAATACCGCTATAGCTTCAATTCAAATCCCTATCTAATCATGTACTCGACCGAGTTAGACATGATGGATGGGGATTTTGCGTTTATAAGCATGATAAAGCGCAAGTTTTTTACTTATTCCCCTCAAAGTCACTGGCAAATGCACGAGGCTAGGCTATAGCTTTAAATATAGGCATTCCAATAAATGATAAAACTAATAATAAAAGCCATCTAAATATATAATATCTAACAATTTCATTGACTCCAATACGCAATCAGATTAACAATATAAGTACTGAGAAAGAAATAGGTTCAGCTGAACCAACACCTTGATTTACTTATTATAAGCAGTGTCGTAACCCAATAAGTGATCGTTTTACTGGTAAGTTCAGATAACAATAAGAGTTAATCCAAGGATAAGATTATGAAAAAACTGTCGAAAATCATGTGTGCTGTTGTAGCCGCTTCAGGCCTAGCAGCAGCGCCTTCTATCGCTGCTACAACTTATGTTGGTGCTAAAGTGGGCGTGGGCTGGTTAGATAGCGCATGCGTAAGCGGTGAAAAATGTGATGATGATGCAATCGGTGCTGGCATCTACTCTGGCTACAATTTTAATGACAAGTTTGGTATTGAGCTAAGCTCTGACTTCCTTGGTGATTACAAGACAAGCTTTTCAAAGAACGGAACAACAGCAGCATTCAGCGATCCACTAATCGCAATCTCACTAACGCCAATGTACCGCCTACCAGTACAACAAGAGTTTGACGTATTCTTCAAAGCAGGTCCTGCTTACATCTCTCACGGTGGCGAAGATGACGTTGTACTTTCTGCTGGTATCGGTGTAGAGAAGCAGCTTTCTTCTGATTGGGCACTACGTGTTGAATACCAATACTTTGATGACTTCGACGATAACTACGTTCAAGACCTAAACTCGAACCTACTGTCTGTTGGTGTTAGCTACAACTTCGGTACTGGTAACACAACTGCATCAGCGGCGGCAGCAGCAGCTTCTGCGGTAGCTGTGACTCAAGCTCCATCTGAGCCAATTACAGAGCCTGCTGTTGTTGTTGAAGAGAAAAGTACTGTTGTTGTGACTAAAGCACAAACAGAAAGCTACTCTCAAGAAATGTTTGCGACAAACAGTACTGAGCTGTCTACAGACGGTAAGATTGCACTACAACCTCTAGTTGAAGTTCTGAAAGCTCACCCTCAATCGACTGTTGTTGTTGTTGGTCATACTGACTCAACAGGCGCTGCTGAATACAACATGATGATCTCCAAGAAACGTGCTGCTGCAGTTGCTGCGCACATCGAAGAGCAAGGCATTGAAGCTGAGCGTATCACTGCTACAGGTGAAGGTGAAGAGAACCCAGTTGCATCAAATGATACTGCTGAAGGTCGTGCTCAAAACCGTCGTGTTGACGCAACGATCCCTGGTTTCGAATACCAAGAAGAAGTACAAGTTGAAGAAGTTATCGTAGAAACTGCTGAATAATAGCATTCTACCTTAGCCGAAATAATAAGGGCGGAGCACTCAAAGTGCTCCGCCCTTTTCTTTATCTGTCTGTGCTCATAAGCCGTAAGCCGTAAGCCGTAAGCCGTAAGCCGAAAAGTACCGACCCAAAGCCAAGCTGTGCAATCCGAAAACTAAACGATTTCCCAGCTGTGAGTCATTTCTACGCCAGCACCTAACATTAGACATACTGAACAGTATTTTTCTAGCGAGTCAGCACAGACTTTAGCCACTAACTCAGGATCTAGGTTGTCACCAGACACTTCAAAGTGAATGTTAATCACGGTAAAGATTTTTGGTGCTGTTTCACGACGTGTTGTTTCAAGTTTTGCATTACAGCCTGTGATGTTCTGGCCTGCCGATTTCAAACCATCGACGACATCAACAGAGCTACAACCACCAGCGGCCATAAGGACCATTTCCATCGGGCTTGGCGCGGTTGCACCACCACTGCCATCCATTACTACAGAATGGCCAGATTGAGATTGACCTAGGAATTTAAAGCCTTCGACCCATTTAACTTCTGCTTGCATGTTGTTCCTTAGATGTACGATAACCGCCATCACTGTCTATTATTGGATATCAATACTGACACCCTACTACTGGCGGCATTTATGAGCAAGATTTTCTCGGCGACATATTTTTTTTGTGAATGATGCAATTTTTTCCATCTAAAACCTGTCTCTATTCGTACATTCAAAATCGAATGAGAAGAACGTCAAGATGAGGTATCTATGAATAAATTATCTAAAATATTGGTATCACTCGTGGTTGCGCTACCACTGATTTCACTGTTTGTAAGCCAGACTGGCACTGCCAATACAATGGATAAAACGGCTAATTCAGGTAAAAGTGAAGTCGCGACACTGGCTGGTGGTTGTTTTTGGTGTACGGAGTCCGATCTAGAGAAACTAAAAGGCGTGTCCGACGTTATCTCTGGATACTCTGGTGGTGAACTGGAAAACCCAACCTACAAACAGGTCTCTTCAGGTAAGTCGGGGCACATAGAAGTAATCAACGTAACCTATAATCCTGATGTGGTTAGCTATGAACAGGTTCTTGACCAATTCTTCCGACACATCGACCCAACTGATGACAAAGGATCATTCGTAGACAGAGGTCCTCAATATCGCCCTGCTATTTTTTATCATAACCAAGAGCAAAAAGACGTCGCTCAGAACTTCATGATGGAAATCGACAAGGCTCAGATCTTTGGTGAACCACTAAAAACAGAACTGATTGAGTTTGAGAAATTCTGGCCAGCAGAAGACTATCACCAAGATTACTACAAGAAGAGTAAGGTTCGTTATAACTACTACCGCTATGCATCAGGTCGTGACCAGTACTTAGACAAAATCTTCGGCGAGGATAGAAAAGACAATCCACAAACACTCCGTCAGATCATCGATGGTAAGAATGCGACAGCCAATGCTAAAACCTACGTTAAGCCGTCTGATGCAGAGATCAAAGCCAAGCTAACGGCACTTCAATACGATGTAACGCAAGATGACGCGACAGAACGTCCGTTTGATAACAAATACTGGGATAACAAACAGGAAGGTATCTACGTCGACATCGTTACTGGTGAGCCGCTGTTCTCTTCAAAAGACAAATACAAATCAGGTACAGGCTGGCCGAGCTTTACACAGCCAATCAGTGAGGCTTACGTAGTAACTACTACTGACTACAAGTTGCTTTACCCAAGAACCGAGGTCCGTAGTAAATTTGGCGACTCTCATCTAGGTCATGTATTTAAAGATGGCCCTAAACCAACAGGTTTGCGTTACTGCATGAACTCAGCTGCGATGCGCTTTATCCCTGCGGATAAGTTGGCAGAAGAAGGCTACGAAGAATATGTGGAGATGTTTGAGGGCTAATTAAAGACTGAATACCAACTCGTTCAGTTCATCAACACTCTATCCAAAAACAAAAAAGCCAGCATATCGCTGGCTTTCATTTCTCTAACGCACTAACAACAAGGGTTACCCCTAGCCTGTTAGCATCATTAACCCGTTAACACAGTATCTTCTGGGTACTTGAGTAAAGAAGGTTCTGGACGAGCTAACATATACGCAAGAGTCAAAGGACCAATACGTCCGATGACCATCACAACAATCATGATGTATTTGCCAGGCTCCGTTAGGTTCGCAGTTAATCCAGCAGTTAACCCTACCGTTGCAAAAGCAGAAATCACCTCAAACATGACTCGATCAAAGGCGGCTTTTTCTGTAAGCATCAACAAAAACATTGCGGTGGTTAACAACGCCCCGCTGACCACAATAATAGCCAATGACTTTGTTACCGCTTGCCAAGTGACAGTGCGCTTAAACATCACTACATGCTTCTTCTGGCGCAAGAAGGTCCAAGTCGCTACGAATGCAACCGCAAAGGTTGATACCTTAATACCACCACCTGTTGAGGTAGAGCCTGCACCAATCAGCATCAAGACGATCATCACCAATAAAGCAGGCTGTGTGTATTGAGATAAATCGACACTGTTAAAGCCTGCAGTACGAGCACTCGCCGATTGGAAAAATGCCGCAAGCCACTGTCCTTGAACCGATAGACCTTCCATGGTCGCGGAGTTGCTTCTCTCCAACAACCAGAACAATATCGTACCCACTAACAGTAGAGTCGGTGTTGCAGTCAGCATTATCTTGGTATGTAAATGTAGATGTCTGAAACCTTTACGCCAATTACTGGATAGGTCACCCACTACCGTGAAGCCTAAACCACCAAAAATGAACAGAGCCGCGAGCGTAAAAATCACTAATGGGTCGTCAACAAAGCTCATCATACTGTCTGAAAACAGAGCAAAGCCTGCGTTATTGAAGGCTGATATTGCATGAAAAAGTGCGTAAAAACTTCCTGTTGCCCATCCCATTTCAGGAACCCATCGGAAACAGAGCAATACAAAGCCAATGAATTCAGAGACTAACGCAAAGATGATGATCTTCTTGACCAGTTTTCGAAGGTTGATTTTTCGATCTTGTCCCAATGCTTCTTTCGCTAATGCTTGTTGCTTCAGGCTTAAGCGAACACCAAACATGTAGAGTAGTACCGCTGATAAGGTCATCTGCCCTAACCCGCCCACTTGCATCAAGAACATCAGTAAGATTTTACCAGCCAGAGTGAAGTGTTCGCCCGTATCAACGACGCCCAAACCTGTCACACTGATCGCGGAAGTCGCGGTAAACAACGCATCTGTAAAGCTAAGCCCTGTAACAGAGAAAACAGGCATCGTCAGCAGTATGGCCGAAGGGATAAGAACACCTAAGAAACTAGTCAGAATAATCTTAGGTTCAGAGCCTTTACGTGGCTTTTCATCTCTCTTAAGCGTGTAGAAAGTACCTTTTCGTTTTAACGAATTCATACTAATACCTTATGACCTATTGCCGGTTACCAATTACGTAGCTTTCTAGACAAGGTCTCTTTCGGCCCTGCAATGATCACGACATCACCGATTTCTAAACTCACATCCAACTCAGGTGCTTTGGTTAGGTTTGGGCCACGCTTGAAGCCAAGAACTTCAACGCCAGTCTCTTTACACAGCTTGAGTTCACGAAGTTGTTTACCCAACAACTTGGCACCGATAACAATTTCGGTCATAGCTAAACCACTGCCTAGGTCGATAAACTCAAGAACGCGTCTATCCAACATCTTGCGTGCAACACGAATACCCATATCGCGCTCCGGCATGATGATATGGTCAGCACCAATTTTAGAAAGAATCTTACCGTGGAACTTGTCGTTCGCCTTAACCCAGACGGCTTTTGCGCCTGACTCTTTCACCACCAAAGTGGTTAAAATGCTAGAGTTAACATCCGAGCCAATCGACACCATCACCATGTCATAATCATCTAGCCTTAACTCTTTTACCGTCTCTTCGCTCGTACAGTTAGCAACAATCGCTTGTGAAACAAAAGCCGCGGCTTCTTTCACTCGCTCTTCATCAATATCGACGGCTAGTACCTGCGCCCCTGAACTTTGCAGCTCTTTGCATACAGATAACCCAAAACGCCCTAAACCGATAACTGCATATTGTTTGTCGCTCATTTGAAATCCTGTTGAGAAATTTTAATTACACGGGATAGCCAAACCTACATTAGTTTCTATCTCAAAAAAAGTTAGTTTTTCAATAATAAGGTTATACTAGTGTCATAATCGCTTGATTTATAAAGGTAGAGAACAACTTCAGTTTCTGCTAATTTCCAATTCATAATTTCTGCGGCAGCACACACAATGAATGAATTCTTAACCCAAGTACAAACCTACATTGACCAGAGCCATAGTGATTGGGCTAATAGCGTCCTATTCATCACTATTGCGAGTTTTCTTGCTTGGGTAGCTTGGCGAATTATCCACAATCGCTTAGAGATTCTGGTTCAGAAAACCCCTTTCCATTGGGATGATCTGCTACTCGAAGCACTAAAAACCCCAGTCAGTACGTTACTTTGGTGCTGGCCAGCTACGGTCTCTATCGGGCTAATCCTTCAAGACCAGTTTGGCAATGAAATCAACTGGTTAAAAACGCTAAAGCACATATTGATCATATGTACCTTCGTTTGGTTTACCTTACGAATGATCACCAACACTGAAGCATATGTCTTAGAGCAAAAAACCAGAGACGAAACCACAGTACAAGCTATCGCGAAAGTCGCTCGCTTGTTCTTTATGGTGATGGGTGGCCTGACGATCATGCAGGCGTTTGGACTCAGCCTATCAGGCTTACTCACCTTTGGTGGGGTGGGCGGTTTAATTGTCGGTTTGGCAGCGAAAGACTTACTATCGAATTTCTTTGGCGGAATGATGATTTACTTCGACCGTCCTTTTAAAGTCGGCGATTGGATTCGCTCTCCCGACCGTCAAATAGAAGGTACAGTCGAACGTATCGGATGGCGCATGACTATTATTCGCACCTTCGATAAACGCCCATTGTACGTACCAAACTCGGTTTTCAGTAACATTGTGGTGGAGAACCCATCGCGAATGTTGAACCGCCGAATCAATGAAACCTTTGGACTTCGTTACCAGGATGCTAGCAAAGTGGCTCTTATCGTGGATGACGTAAAAGCCATGCTTGAAACGCACCCAGATATCGATGCTAAGCAGACGCTCATCGTTAACTTTGATAAGTTTGGGCCATCAACGCTTAATTTCTTTATCTACACCTTTACCAAAACCGTCAACTGGGTGAGATACCATGAAGTTAAGCAAGATGTTTTGCTGCAAGTGCTAGCAATTATTCATAAACACAATGCAGATATCGCCTTCCCAACACAAACACTTAAGATTGACCCGCAAGGTCTTACGGATGATATGAAGTATGATTTAAGCAGTAAATAGCCAAGCTTGTTTCGATCAAATAGACTTGAGTTGACCTTGTCATTGTCATTGTCATTGTCTAAATAAACAAAAGCCGCAAATAATTGCGGCTTTCTCATGTAAGCAAACGGTACTATTTGAGTTGTCTCGCGGTATAACTTTCGCTCGCCACGCCAGAGCCTTTGCGCTTTTTCATTGTTACTTTTACTGAACGTTTAGCATCAGCAACATCATAACGAATCGCTTGGCCCAAGAGCTTGTCATTGCGTTTGAGTTCTCTGGCTTCTAACTTAATCGTTTTGTTACCGCGGTTCACATCGCAACGGTAATCCCAATCGTTATTGCCATCTTTCAAACTAAGTAGAATACGCTGATTGCTTTTTCCTGACGTCGCTTTAATACCACGAGGCTGCTTGTCAATCGCTAGAGCAAGGCCAGCTTTACACAGTTGCTCTGCGTTAAAGCCGGTTGCGGCTTGTACATTTGATATAGAAAACGTGTTTACTGCAATTAATACAACACTCGCCAATACTGCTTTCATTGATACGACTCTTCAGTTTATGGAACACCACACCATTTAACCATTCGCTATGCGATAAGTAAATAAATTTATAGTATGATAAACCTTAAAATGACAAACCCGTAAAAAAGCCCTTACTAGCAACGACTAATAAGGGCTTCGAATTTTCAGTAACTCAGTGGTTGATTGTCATGATCAACCTACTTGTTGCGGCGAGCTTCAACAGCATCTGCCAGTTGACGAAGTACTGTTTCAGTATCTTCCCAACCAATACAAGCATCAGTAATCGACTGACCGTATGTTGCAGCTTTACCATCGACTAAGTCTTGGCGACCTTCAACTAGGTGAGATTCGATCATCACACCGAAGATAGCTTTATCACCACCAGAGATCTGTGCGCTTACGTCATCAGATACGTTCATTTGACGTTTAAACTGCTTAGAGCTGTTTGCGTGGCTGAAGTCAATCATCACCTTCTGTGGAAGGCCTGAAGCTGCTAGCTCTTCTTTGATCTTACCAACGTGCTCTGCGCTGTAGTTTGGCTCTTTACCACCACGTAGGATGATATGACAATCAGGGTTACCTGCTGTCTCAACGATAGCTGAGTGGCCGTATTTAGTTACAGACAAGAAGTGGTGAGAAGCGCTAGCAGAACGGATTGCGTCTGTTGCGATCTTAATGTTGCCATCTGTACCATTCTTAAAGCCAACAGGACAAGACAGACCAGAAGCCAGTTCACGGTGAACTTGAGATTCAGTAGTACGTGCGCCGATTGCACCCCAGCTGATTAGGTCAGCAACGTATTGAGGTGTGATCATATCCAGGAATTCACTTGCTGTCGGCATGCCCATGTCTGTTAGATCAAGCAGTAGCTTACGCCCTAGACGAAGACCATCATTTAGCTTAAATGTGTCGTCCATGTACGGGTCATTGATCAGACCTTTCCAACCAACGGTTGTACGTGGCTTTTCAAAGTAAACACGCATTACGATTTCAAGCTTATCGCCTAGTTCATCGCGTAGCACTTTCAAACGCTTACCGTACTCAAGAGCAGCTTCAGTGTCATGAATAGAACATGGGCCAACAATAACGAGCAAGCGATCATCACTTTCTTCTAAAATATTGTGAATCGCTTTACGGCTTTCAAAGGTTGTAGAAGAAGCAATTTCTGTCGCTGGAAACTTTTCTAAAACAGCAACAGGTGGTAATAACTCTTTTACTTTGTTAATTCTTACATCATCAGTCTGGAACATTGCTTACTTCTTCCTATTTTCTATCCTTGAGCTGAATGTACGTTATCTCACGTAACTTTCCATCAGCACATATCTTCTTGTTCCCTGTAACTTAACTAGTAAAAACTCTAGTTTCAATCACTAATTTAAAAAAAACGCAATTTTTTTTGTGTTTTATATTTAAAACACCCCGTATAACATTATTTACACGCTATCGATTGCGCAATTTAAGGCAGGATAAGATTCTATGTTGTGCGAATTGTCCTATGCCCCTAATCCACTACTGAAGATGAAAACAAAAAAGCTCACGTGATTAGCGTGAGCTTTAATTTAATTACATTCTTTTCAATGGCTTGACGACACTATCAAGCCCTTCGATTTTCAGAGCAAGGCACAGCTTTAATAGGTCACCCAGTTCACCAGACGGAAAACCTTTTTTATCGAACCACAGCAAATATTCTTCAGGTAAATCGATCAATGTACGACCAGCGTATTTGCCAAAAGGCATCTGCATTCTGGCAAGTTTAATGAGGTTCTCTTTTTCTAGCATTACAGGCTCTTTCTATGCGTCATCGATGTTCTGTAGAGTATCACCTAAACGTTCAACCCAATAGTTGATTGCATCTTTGGCATCATCTAGGGAATCGATCATGGTCGAAAAGTCTTTGTTCCCGGCTTCGCGGTCGATAGCTGCGAACAATGGCGTCCCCTCTTGAGCATCACTCACTAAAAGCTCAACACTGGCGCTACCTACATTTGTGTGCTCACCTGTTGCCACCTTAGAAATAGTGGACATCGCAAGGCCAAATGGCAGAACGCTGCTTGTCACGGCTAAGATAGGGTTTGGTGTTTCAACGTTACTCAAGGCGATACTTAGTCGCAACGTCTTACCTGTGGGTTCATCGACAATTGTTTTATGAGGCGATATTTTCTCTTCCAAACGAGCAACCATGTGATCAGTCAGTTCTTGAATCTCTTCCTGATCGAGCGAGCCTTCTTCTGCAAGCACAAAGATTTGGTCAATCACCACAGAATCATAATCGTCTAACTTAGATTTCAAACGTTGTGCGTCACGCAGGCCAATTCTAGCCCAAACTAAGTCAACTCCACCGTCAGGGCCTGGCTGAAAATCCTCATAACTGGTGAATTTGGTTGCGGTTTTAATTGGACCGCCTGCACAACCAAACAAAAAAATGCTGGTTGCAACAAGCAAGAGAAGTTTTAAAGGTTTCATAGCGCACTTACATTAAAAAGAAGAATCTAACTAAGTATGCCATACCCTATGTGGAAAGATTGTAGAAAAAGGGGTTAAAACTCAGAGCTAGCTCTAAAATTAGTCATGCTGCACAGTGTGAGCATACTCTACAATCACCTGATTTCCTTCGATATAAGCGTTTTGAATCTCGCCATCAACACTCATTCTACTTTTCAAATAAACCACTTTAGGTCCAGATTCATTGCCTTCTTTAAGTGAAGGAAACACATTTCTAGGTTCTAAATGAAGTAAACGGCAAAAGTGACTGATGAAAGACATGGTCAATGGCGTCTCCCCTCTTAACACTCTTGAGAAATCAAGCTGGTTCATTCCTAGCTTTTTTGAAAACTCCATCTGCGTAATTCGCATTCGCGATTTTTGTGACATCCACGTTTGATACAACGCATCTCTGTCTTGTTCTGTGAATTCCATACCGACTCCTTTATATAATTCATACCAATCAATTGTCCGTTTTTTCATACATGGCATGTCAGGGTTCGGTTAGTGGAAACCAAAGGTTTGGTTTTGATATGAGTGCAATTGTTGTACAGAGCAGAACACAAAAACCCAAAAGCATTCACAAAAACGATTAGAGCAAATACTTTCTTTATTTATATCAATAATTTATACGTTAGCTAACGAAACATATAGCAAGTTAATTTGTATTAAGAATTAAAAGTTCGAGATTAGCATTCCACATTTCAATCTATTGATTCGCATTTATAAAACTGGTTGGCTACATTCCGTTTGCTTAAACGCACTTCTGGCAAACTATTTGAAAGAATAGGACGCAAAGCCACCGGTCTGTCGACAAATATTCTGTCTATGATAGCGGGGCCGCCACTTAATAGGATTTAAGTGCACATGCATGCCGGAGTGTTCTCTTTTTTGTCGGCCAAATACAGTAAGGACAAATAATGAAACAACTCCCAAAAAAATCACTCATCGCGCTGTCGCTACTTAGCGTAAGCGGTGCAAGCTTCGGTCATGGTTATGTTTCGGCATACGATAATGGCGTTGCTGAGAGCCGTGTCGCTCTATGTAAGTTCCCTGCGAGTGACACACAACAGAAAAACACCGACTGTGGGGGTATCCAATACGAACCACAAAGTGTGGAAGGCCCTGAAGGTTTCCCTGAAGTCGGCCCTGTCGATGGAAAAATCGCCAGTGCAGAATCTCCTTTAGCGGCAGCACTAGACGAACAAACCGCAGACCGCTGGGTTAAACGCCCTATCAAGTCTGGTTCTCAATACTTTGAGTGGACGTTCACAGCGAACCACAAGACCCGCGATTGGAAATACTACATTACGCAGCCAGATTGGAACCCAAACCAGCCTTTGACACGCAACTCTTTTGATTTAACGCCATTCTGTGTTGTTGAAGGCAATATGGAACAGCCACCGATGCAAGTAAGCCACTTGTGTAATGTTCCAGAGCGCGAAGGTTATCAAGTGATCCTTGCTGTATGGGATGTGGGTGACACTGCTGCAGCTTTCTACAACGTTATCGATGTGAAATTTGATGGCGACGGCCCTATCATCCCGGATTGGGATCAAGGTGGTCAGATCAACCCAACTCAAGACCTGAACGTTGGTGATGCGGTATACACTCGTGTCTTCGACCAGTCTGGTGAGAACGCTTCATACAGCACTGAGCTAGTGATTGAAAGCAATGAGCAAGGCAAAGCAAACAACTGGTCTTACGCACTTGCCTCTAAGATCAACCAAGAGCAGACGCAAATCAAAGCAGGTCAATTAAACGGCCAAGGCGATTTCGCTCCTGTATACGGTTCGAACCCTATTTACTTAAAATCAGGTTCAGGCTTTAACAGCGTAGAGATCGGTTACAAGATTGATACTCCAGAACCAGACCATGAGCTAGAAGTGACTGGCTTAAAGTCTGAGTACATTATCGATGAAAACCAGCCAACACAGCTTGATCTTACTCTTGCAGCAACAGGCGATATTCAAGCTGAATTGACTGTGTACAACCATCATCGTGAAGCACTTGCTTCTCAGAAATCAGAATTAGCAGACGGACAAGTGGAAGATGTTCAACTGACTTTGTCTAAATCTGAAGCTGGCCACCACATGCTTGTGGTTGTGACGAAAGATGACCAAGGTAACTTAGTGGATCAGAACACGCTTGATTTCCATCTAATGGATGAGCAAACACCGCCACCAGCGGGCGATTACGATTTCGTATTCCCAGAAAGCATTGAGTCTTACACTGCGGGAACTACAGTACTAAGCAGCGATGGTAGCGTTTATCAGTGTAAGGAGTTCCCATACTCTGGTTACTGTGTTCAATGGGCACCAACAGCAACTCAGTACGAACCAGGTGTAGGTTCACACTGGCAAGATGCTTGGAACAAAGTGGACTAATTGATCACTAGAAACTGACTCTTAATAGATAAGAGTGAGTAATCAACCAAACAAAAACGGATGCCTAGCGCATCCGTTTTTTTACTCAGTGCCATCTGAAACGTCAGTTATCAAAGTAGATAATGGTCGGCCAATAGAGCTACGAACAAGAGCATAAGGTGATAAATAGAAAACTTGAAGGTCTTCATCGCCATGTTGGGCTCATCACGATATTTAAGAACCCACGCATGATAAACAAACCCTCCGTTTAGCACCAAAGAAGTACTCAAATATATCCAACTGCTCATTCCAACTAATACTGGAAGCACACACACGATGCTTAACAACATTGTATACAGCAAAATTGAAGTCTTGGTGTAGGCTATCCCATGAGTCACAGGCAACATCGGAATATCCACTTTCGCGTACTCGTCACGACGATGAATCGCAAGTGCCCAAAAGTGTGGAGGCGTCCAGATAAAGATAATCATCACCAACAACCATGCACTTGAATGCAACTCGTTAGTGACAGCCGTCCAGCCCAATAACGGAGGCATTGCACCTGCGATCCCTGCTATAACAATGTTTTGTGGCGTCGCTCGCTTCAAGTACATGGTATAGATAACTGCATAACCTAATAAGCTCGCAAAGGTTAGCCAAGCGGTCAGTTGGTTTACCAACATCGCTAAGGTGACGAAACCAAGCAAGCCAATGCCTGCAGCAAACGCGAATACTCGTACGCTGCTAAGCTCTCCTGATGGTAAAGGACGACGATTAGTTCGAGACATTTGCCCGTCGATCTTCTTGTCGATCAAATGATTAAATGCAGCTGCCGAACCTGCCATTAACCCTATCCCTATCATGCCGAATAAAGCTTGCTGTAGTGGCAGTCCATTAGGCACGGCCAAACACATTCCGACTAATGCCGTTAACAACATCAAAGCAACCACTTTAGGCTTGGTCAGTGTTAAATAAACCTTCCAAGCAGCTTTGTTTTTTGCAGCCATTTCATTACTTGAAACTGCGTCTTGAATCACAATTTCATGCTGTGTTGAAGTTCTACTGACCATGATTACCTCCTTGTAATACACTGTTCTTCACCAAGTTCTCACTTGGTTTTCGCTGCCACACGACAAAGTTGGTCACAACCATGCTAATAAGCAGCATCGCCGCGACTAGGTTATGTAAAACCGCGACTGATATTGGCAGGTGAAACCACACGTTGCTGATTCCAAGGCTGATTTGAGTAACCAACACTATTGCGACAATCACGCTCAGCTTTTGGTGTGGTGTGTGACCAAACTTCCACAACTGATACACCACCATTAGCACCGTCAACGTTGCCACGATAGCGCCAAACCTATGCATGACATGTATAGTGAGCCTTGCGGGGTACTCCAATACACCGAACTCATAGTTCTCATGACCTTGCTGTGCAAAATCGAACGCGTTCTTAAAGTCTAAGTAGCTTGTCCAGTTCCCCTCACAAATTGGTAGCTGGGTACACACCAACGCGGCATAGTTTGATGAGGTCCACCCGCCAAGCAATATCTGCCCCACCACAATCACCAAGCCCAACGAGGCCCAGAATTTAATCTGAGGCGCATAAGAGGTCTCGCCAAATCGGGTTTGGAAATTAGAGAGACGACAGTAGAGTAAACACAAAAGAGACAGCAGAGTAAAACCACCCATCAAGTGCGCCATAACCACGACAGGCATCAACTTGAGTGTCACTGTCCACATGCCTAATAAAGCCTGAAAAATCACGGTTGCCGATATAAGTAACGGTAGTCCAGCAGAGGTGAGGTTCTTCTTAATACACCAAGCAACCACAACAAAGATAAGAAGCCCTAATGAACCCGCAAAGTAACGATGTATCATCTCTATCCATGCTTTATCTGCTTCAAGAGCACGCTCAGGAAATTGGAGATTTGCTTGATTCACTGCTTGTGCATCAGAAGGAACGGTAATTTTCCCATAACACCCAGGCCAATCAGGACAACCAAGACCAGCGTCAGACAAACGGGTGTAGGCGCCGAGCACAATAACGGTAAGCGTCAGCAAGATAGTCACTCGCATCACGAGCATGAGTAAGTCAGGGGCTTTATTCTGCATCGTTTATCTCCCTATATTTATTCCCTGTCCCTAATAGAGTTCAATCGCTACGCTCAAACACGAATGCTCTTTCAACTACCCAACGCGCGACAATTTAAGAAGCTTTCTGAGATCATGGATCATGCCTTTAGACTGCCCAACTAATTGCGACGGTTCTGAGACGCTTTTGTATTCCATAACGAGTTGCCCAAGAGGATCGATGATTACAATGGAAGCTGGCGCGAACTTGGTGCTCAACTGATCTCCACCCGATAGAAACGACAGATCTGGTTTGTTAAATGCTCCTGGTAGCGCCTCCCCTTCAGAGACAAAAACCACCGCTGTCACTCGCTCCTTATTTTTCCCTAACGCTAAATAGCTTTGATTCAAATAATGTAGCTGTTGTTCACACAAGCTATCGCATTCTGTTGGCGCAATGTAACCCACCAGCCACCCCTCTCCTTCCACCGGAGCCGTCAATCCAAAATCCTGCAACGTCACTCTTGGCTCAACCAACTCACCCGTGTTTGTCACACCAGATGTGTACCAATTTTGCTCTAACACGGTTTTAGCGATAATGGCAGGTAAGGCGAAAATCAGAATCAGTCCGATTAATACAAGGCGACCACGTGAGCGACGCTGTTTAAACGCAGCCAAGTTCGCATAGGTACTTTCCTTGTTCATTTGTACTTGAGACTTATCCATTTTGATTCCCTGTATTAAGCGCTGCCGTTCGCTATCTGTATTATGTCATTCCGATCATTTACTTCTTATTAGTTTGACTATGTTTCTTTAAGTATCGGTAGCAAATCAATAACATCAGCGAGAGCACTACCGCAGCCATCACGAACCATTGAAATGAGTAACCAAAGTGCTTCTCAGACTTCATCGCCGTAGGGCGCCATAACATCTCATAAGGCCATGAATCTAAGCTCTGAGGTTGAAAGATAAACGGCAACATCTCTTGTCCTGTATATTTCGATAACGCCTCTATATTGATGTTTTGAATTCTTTTCGGTGCCGTATTCTCTAACCCAAGCTCCTGACTTAACGGATTCGCTGAACGTGTGTACAAACGCCCAGACATGTTGGTTGGTAACGTTATGTGTCCAATATGTGGAAGCTCTCTTCTGTCATTACTTGCTGCAACGAACCCAAGATCGATCAACAGTTGTTTTCTTCCATCTTGTATTTGAACCTCACCAAGCATGTAAATCACGTACCCAACCGTTCCTTGGTTGATTTGATTGTCCAACAAGAACACCAAATCACTTGTTTTCACTAATTGAACGTCAGCTTTTAAACCATTTAAGGTTGAAGAATTCAATGACTGCTGAGTTCGAACACTTTCTTCTCGCCATTCTGAAATCACGGTATCTAGAGGCCTAGAGGACTGCGTTGCTCTCTGCGATAGCTGTTGCTCGTAGCGTAATTTCTCGTTACCTCTGTCTAACTGCCATAAACCCAACTTGATTAAAATGCCGACTGAAACCAAAGTTAGAACAACCGCAACCCAAAAACCTTTACTGCGGAACGTTCGTTCATCATGATTCAGACCGTTTGGAGTTATCACTATGGCGTCATCCACCTTTATCTTGTTATTCAAAGTTGTATTGGTTGCCCTACTGTTTTTCATCGCCTTCAACTTAATGAAAGGTCTCATCCAAATTGCTTCTGGCAAACACAATGGCAAGAGGCTGAGTCACTTCTTAGGACGTCGAGTCATGTGGTCAGCCGTTGTCGTGTTAATGCTGTTACTGGCTTTGGGAACAGGGGTGATAACGCCAAACCCTCGCCCTTATTAAGCCCTGCAAGCCCAACAGCTAAAGCGGTCTATGTCGTTAGAGGACATAGACGAACACAAATAACCCTAACCAAACCACATCAACAAAGTGCCAGTACCAACTGCCAGCTTGGAACGCAAAGTGGTCTTTGGGCGTAAAGTGGTCTTTAGCAACCCTTGCCAGTAACACAATCAAAAAGATCGTCCCCAAGCAAACATGCAAACCATGGAATCCAGTCAATAAGAAGAAGGTGTTGCCATAGATACCCGATTGAAGGGTCAGCCCCATCTCTTGGTAAGCGTGAACGTACTCTTCGACTTGGAAAAATAGGAAAAAGCCAGCTAGGACAATGGTGATCTCTAACCAAACGATTAATGCCATGCGCTTGTTTTGTTCAAGGCTTAGGTGCGCCATATGCAGCGTTACGGATGAAAGCAGTAAGATAATGGTGTTCTTAAGTGGGATACCTTGCCAAGGCATTGCTTGTGTCGTCACACCATCAGGTGTCGTGGTCAGCGGCCACATTGATTGGAACATCGGCCACAGCACTTCATGAGTCATTTCATTGTTGCCCGCCCCGCCAATCCAAGGGACAGATATCATGCGAGCATAGAAAAGCGCGCCAAAGAAAGCTCCGAAGAACATGATCTCAGAAAATATGAACCAGCTCATTCCTTGTCTAAAGGAACGAGATATTTGCTCGGAATAAACACCGCTCAATGATTCTGTAATCACGTTACTAAACCAACCCGCAAGCATATACAGAAGAACAGCAAAACCAACTAACAACACCGCTTTGCCGAACACGCCACCTGCGGCATCCGTTCCCATGTTTTGCACGGTTAACCCTGCTCCGACCGCAACAAGGAACAACGCAACGGCACCCACTAGCGGCCAATGGCTTTGATGTGGAACGAAATACACTTCCTTTTTAGAACTCATCGCTCAACTCCTTTGTTGATTCTGGTTCTGTAATGTCTTAATTACTTGCGATTACATTAGGCTCGGGACTGCTTGATTCCCCAACCACCTCACTCGTGATATTGAATAACGTATAAGAGAGCGTCAGCGTGTGTATCGACTCTGGAATGTTTGGCTCTATGTAAAATATCAAACCCATTTCGGCGCGCTTGAAGCCATCAAGAGGTTGCTGATTGAAGCAAAAGCATTCCATCTTGTTGAAGTAGGTCGCTCCCATTCCCGGCGACACCGATGGCACAGCTTGACCAATCAATGAACTCGCAGATAGGTTCTTCGCGATGTAATTGGTTTGCACCACCTCGCCAGGATGAACTTCCAACACACGTACTTCAGGCGAAAACGTCCATGGCATATCAGGCTTAATATGAGACATGAATTCCACCCGAATCGTACGAGAGTAGTCAGGTTGCATCCCCTGAGGCTGAACCGCAGAAACCGTATTGGTTTTACCGTTGATTCCCAAAGCCTCGCACATCACATCGTAGAGCGGTACCAAAGCGAAACCGAAACCAAACATCGCCACCACACTCAATACCAAGTAGCCCGTTAGCTTTTTACTTGATCGCTTCTTGGTTGAACGCTTTGGTTGTTTTTCATCTTGATTTGGATTGCTTTGCTTATCACCCATAGCTCACCCCCTAATCGATCTTAGGTGGATGAGTAAAGGTGTGATGAGGTGCGGGGCTTGGTACCGTCCACTCTAGCCCTTCAGCACGTTCCCATGGCTTGCTCGATGCTGGCTCACCGCCTTTAACACACTTGATGACTAACCATAAGAATATGAGTTGCGATAATCCAAAGGCAAAGCCGCCTATCGACACCACTTGGTTAACGTCAGCGAACTGAATGGCGTAGTCTGGAATACGACGTGGCATGCCCGCCAAACCTAAAAAGTGCATAGGGAAGAAAAGCACATTGACTGATATGACAGATGTCCAGAAATGCCACAGACTGAGCTTGTGATCGTACATATGCCCGGTCCACTTAGGCAGCCAGTAATAGGCCGCGGCCATTATCGAGAACACCGCGCCAGTCACCAGAACATAGTGGAAATGAGCCACCACAAAATAGGTGTCATGATATTGGAAATCAGCAGGAACAATGGCGAGCATCAATCCAGACAAGCCGCCTATCGTAAACAGAACGATAAAGGCGATGGTAAATAGCATCGGGGTTTCGAAGGTCAAGGCGCCTCGCCACATAGTTGCGACCCAGTTAAAGACTTTCACCCCCGTTGGCACCGCAATCAACATGGTGCAATACATGAAGAACAGCTCAGCAAAGACCGGCATCCCCGTAGTGAACATGTGGTGTGCCCAAACTAGGAAAGACAAGATGGCGATACTACAGGTCGCGTACACCATAGAGTGGTAACCAAACAAACGCTTGCCACTAAAAGCTGGGATGATGGCAGAGACGATACCAAACGACGGTAAAATCATGATGTACACTTCGGGGTGCCCAAAGAACCAGAATATGTGCTGAAACATAACGGGATCACCACCACCAGCCGCATCAAAGAAGCTTGTCCCAAAGTATTTATCAGTCAATACCATGGTCACCGCTCCGGCGAGAACCGGCATCACGGCTATCAGCAAGAAAGCGGTAATTAACCAAGTCCACACGAACATAGGCAGTTTGAACCAAGTCATACCTGGCGCTCTCATGTTCACGATGGTCACGATGACGTTGATCGCACCCATGATCGAACTGATCCCCATAATATGAACAGAGAACACAAACAGTGCCGTACTATCTGGGCCGTAAGTCGTTGAGAGCGGCGCGTAGAATGTCCAACCAAAACTCGGGCCGCCTCCCTCTGTAAACAGAGAACCAATTAGGATCAAGAAAGCAAAAGGCAAAATCCAGAAACTGAGGTTGTTCATTCGTGGCAGCGCCATATCGGGAGCGCCGATCATCATCGGGATCATCCAGTTGGCGAGCCCCGTGAATGCAGGCATTACCGCACCGAACACCATGATCAAGCCGTGTACTGTAGTCATCTGATTAAAGAAATCAGGCTCAACAAGCTGCAGACCCGGTTGGAACAACTCAGCACGGATCACCATTGCCATCGCACCACCGGTTAAGAACATTGCGAAACTGAACCACAGATATAATGTACCGATGTCTTTGTGATTGGTTGAATACAGCCAACGCGCCCACCCTTTGGGAGCAGCGTGAGAGTCGTGGTCATCCAGAGGTAGGTCATTGCTATCCAATGTACCTTCCACAGAATGGCTCAAGGCCTGATCTTCTGCAGGCGCCGATTTCACCGGCTTATCAATTGGTGAACTCATAGCTGCTCCTTAGCATCACTTTGTGCTTCATCCGTTGAGCCCTGTTCGTCAGGTGCTTGGGCTCCGCCTTCTTGTTTAACCTTGTAAGCGTTAATATCTGAAGCCTGAACAATATCGCCCGTGTCATTACCCCAAGCGTTTCTTTGGTAAGTGACGACCGCTGCGATCTCTTTCTCGGTTAACTGGTTATCGAAGGCTTGCATCGCCGTGCCTCCGCGACCATAAACAATGGTATCGATGTGCACATCCACATCCCCAAGAGCAACCGGGCTACCTTTAATCGCTGGAAATGCCCCTGGAATGCCTTCACCGTTTGCTTGGTGACAAACCGCGCATCGAGTTTTGTAAACCTCTGCACCGATGGTATTCAATTCATCTAAAGAAAGTGACGCATCTAATGCATCTTGCGCCGCTTGTTGTGCGGCAATCGCTAACTCTTTCTGTTCTGCTAACCATGAATCAAACTCATCTTCTTCCATGGCATGCACCACTATCGGCATAAAGCCATGCGCTCGGCCACACAGCTCAGCACATTGGCCACGATACACTCCGGGCTCATCGATTTTTGTCCAAGCTTCGTTAATGAACCCCGGAATGGTGTCTTTCTTAACAGCAAAGGCCGGAACCCACCACGAGTGAATCACATCGTCAGAAGTCATCAAGAAGCGAACTTTTCTATCAACAGGAAGGACTAATGGCTTATCAACCTCTAACAGATAATGCGCGCCTTTCACTTCAATGCCTTCGATTTCTTTGTCACTGGTCGCTAATAGGCTGAAGAACTCAACATCTTCGCCAAAATAGCTATAATGCCATTTCCATTGTGAGCCAGTAATTTTAACGGTGAGTTCAGACTGAGAGGTGTCTTCCATCGCTATCAAGGTTTTAGTAGCGGGTATCGCCATTGCGATGAGGATGATAATAGGAATGATGGTCCAGAGGATTTCAACTTTAGTGCTTTCGTGAAAATGAGCGGCTACCGCGCCCTTCGACTTTCTGTGCCTCAGAATCGAATAAAACATCACACCAAAAACGACGAAGGCGATTGCACAGCAGATGTAGAAGATAAGCATATGAAGTTCATAAACCTCACCGCTGATCTCAGTCACGCCTCTTGTCATGTTGTATTCACTACTTGCATGCACTAAAGGCGACACTAAAACCACAACAAAACTCTTCAAAAGCCACGCTAGCCTAACCAGTAATCTTTTCAAAAGATCTCTCCTTATCCTTCCTAATTGGATACTTGCGACCTAAATGTCGTTACGAGCCATATTTCGTTGTGAGCTAAGTTTCATTACAAGCTATATGCCATAACCAGCCAGACAACATTCATTGTTATCCCGACTACACATGAAAAGGCTGAATCTCAATATACAACTCACATGGAGACAGCTTTAAAGCACTATCAACCTCCTATCGCCCCATGAGCCAATACGGATCAAAAGCGTTAGAGGTTTCCATGAAAGATTCAAAAACGGCGAATTTGTTAAATTTTGTTATATTTATGTAAAAGGCTAGTTAGTGATATCCAATTGTTCAAGGTAAGTTTACTTACTAAACAGTCAATTATTTGAAGTGACTAAGCTGCATGCCCTCTTGCCGTTGGAATTTATTTTATATCGAGTTTTACGATTGCTTTCATAGAAATGATAATCAATATCACTTAAGTTAAATCAACAGTAAGTCATACAGACATTAAAAGGTTTAGTGATTATGCAAGATGCAATGAATTGGTTAGCGAGAGACCCAGACCCGAGAACTCGTGAAGAGCTTCAACACCTCATAGATGAAGGAATGCACGACGAATTAGAAGACCGCTTTACGCAGCGATTAGAGTTCGGAACAGCAGGTCTTCGAGGCAAAGTGGGATGCGGTCCAAATAGAATGAATCGCTTAGTGATACAAGAAACCGCGACTGGGCTTGGTCACTATTTGATAGAGCACGTTGCAAATGCCAAGATTCGTGGTGTTGTTGTGGGCTATGACGGCCGCTTAGATTCAAAGCAATTCGCTATTGATACCGCTTCTGTACTCACGGCTTTGGGCATTAAGGTTTACTTAACCTCGAATGTCGCAGCAACTCCTATCGTTGCTTTCGGCATTGAGCATTTCAACGCAGCCGCAGCCGTTGTGGTCACTGCTAGCCATAATCCGCCAGAATACAATGGCTTCAAAGTGTACTGGGAGAATGGTGCTCAAATCATTCCACCGCATGATGCTGGCATTGCCTCTGAAATCGATATCGCATCGACTAAGCCGATTCCTTTACTGAGCCTGAGTGACGCGGAAGCACAAGGCAAGTTAGTGTGGTTAACTGAGGGCTATTACCAAACGTATCGCGCTGCGATCAACCAAAGTCCGTATGTGAGTAAAGATATTGAATCGGCGAACACTACCATCACCTACACCGCCATGCATGGTGTAGGCGCGCAAATGGCTGAAGATCTTCTCCATGATTCTGGTTTCCACAAGGTATTCAGCGTTGCAGAACAGAGAGAACCCGATGGTAACTTCCCGACCGTCAACTTCCCTAACCCGGAAGAAAAAGGGGCAATGGATCTTGTGGTGAACCTGGCAAAAAGTGTCGATGCAGACATAGCTTGTGCCAACGATCCAGATGCAGACCGATTCGCGGTTGCGGTCAGAACTGAAGACGACTCGTACAAAATGCTCACGGGTGATCAAGTAGGTGTGTTATTCGCGCACTACTTGTTGTCAAAGGCGCACACTAAAAATCAGTTGGTTGGTAATAGTATCGTCTCATCAACGCTGCTTGAAAAAGTTGCGAATGCTCATGGTGCTACTTATTTCCAGACACTGACTGGGTTTAAATGGCTGGCCAACATTGGAATGCAATTAGAAGACGAAAACAATGAGTTCTTATTCGCCTATGAAGAAGCGCTAGGCTATACGATTGGTACTCAGGTTCGAGATAAGGATGGGTTATCTGCTATCGTTGTTTTCGCTCAACTGGTTGAAGAGCTCAAATCTCAAGGTAGATCGGTTTGGGATCTTCTTGCTCAGATCTCGTTGGAGCATGGTGTTCACACCAACGCACAACGCAGTATCGCGCTTGACCCAGATTCACCATCGATAGGTTCGAAGCTTAGAGCAGCACAACCCAAAACAATCAATGGTGTCGCTGTATCAGTGATTGAAGATCTGCAATCATCGTTACGCTTTGTTATCGGTGGTAATACTGAGGCGATTAACCTGCCCGCAAGTGACGTACTCATATATCATCTCGAAGACAGATCACGCATTATCGTAAGACCTTCCGGCACTGAGCCAAAAGTTAAGGTTTACTATGAAACGGTGACAAAATTCGAAGGTTCAGAAACCTACGATGAAACTCGTCTACGTGGCGAAGAGTATATGGACAAACTCATAGAACAACACCAGCAAGAACTGAATTCTTAACGACTGGTTTGTTCAACATATAACGGCTAAAAACAAAAAATGGACGCTCTAAGCGTCCATTTTTCTCTCGGCGGCTAACCGCGTGATAATACGTTCGATTTGGAACTTCACGAAGTAAAGAATGAAGACAACATCCAAACCGCCAACACGATGAATACGCCACCCATCACTTTCTGCTGATAAGTGCGAAACTTAGCATTTTCTACCAGAGACTTACCAATCGTACCAACCAACGCTACTAACAAGAAATTGAACGTTAAACCTAAGACATTCAGTAGCAAACCAAGTACTAACATTTGCTCGCCCGAAGTCGCTTCAATATTTGTCGAAACGAACTGAGGTAAAAACATCACAAAAAACACTAAAGCCTTAGGGTTCAGCAGGTTACTGATCAACGCCCTTTGGTAATAGGCTTTTGCAGCAAAATTATCGGTTAGCTCCGGCGCATTACCCTGCTCTGTTCGCAGGCAATCCCACCCCATTTTCAACAAGTACGCGCCGCCTAACAAATGGAGAGCTTTAAGCGCTATTGGGCTCATTGCGATCAACGCTGATACACCCATAGCCGCTAATACTGTCAGAATGATTCCAGAAGTCGCATTGCCTAGGCTTGCAAACACGCCGACCTTACGGCCATAGCTCATGCTTGAACTCGCAATCAGTAACATATCAGGGCCAGGTAAAAGGAGAAGTGCAACAACAGCAGTCAGGTAGACAGGTAAAATGGTTAAGTCGATCATGGGTTTCAGCATTGATAAAAACGGAGGCGGATTTTATATCAATTACCAACACCCTTCCAGATGCAATCAGTTGTTCGACGTTTATTTACTCGAATTAAAAACTAATATTAAACAACAAAGCCAATTTATTAACTTAGTTGAAAAGGCTAACTAACTTGCTACCCACTCGATCTCAATCAATGTCGTATCGCCATACTTTAGGCGACCAAGGAAGATATCGCCTCTGTGTACAGCACCAACACCTTTTGGCGTACCCGTCATCACAACATCGCCATCGAGCAAGGTGGTATAAGAAGACAGCTCTTCTAGGATAGTTTGTGGAGAGTAAAGCATCTGCTCAACATGTCCTTTCTGAACACGAACACAGTTAATAAACAGTTCTAGATTCAAGTCCGTTAGATCTAAGTTATCAGTTGGAACGAAGCGACTAAAAACGGCTGAACCATCAAACGCTTTGGCGCGCTCCCAAGGTAAGCCTTTCGCTTTTAAGCTACCTTGTAGCTCACGTTTGGTGAGGTCTAACCCTAAGCCCACAGCTGAGTATTGGCCATTTTCAACGATAAAGCAGATTTCAGCTTCATAGTGCAGTGCTTCTTGATGGAATGAAGAGAGAGAGGAAGTCACACTGGTGCTTGGTTTATTGAACACCACCATAGAGTCAGGGATCGCGTTGTTAAGTTCTTCAATGTGATCGACATAGTTACGCCCAACACACAGCACCTTGGTTGGTGTTGCGGTTCGTTTCGAATTCATCAATTGTTCTTGATCTACAACGCTGCTCATAGTTTGTCCCTGAACTATTTTTGGAATGCAGAGTTTACCGCATCACAAAATGAGAGTCTTCGACAAGATGGTTACTAAGATCTAAATTCTGATCTTTAGCTCAATTCGATGATTTGAAAGTGTTTATACGAAGGTCGCAACAGTGCGAAATGACAATTCAAGACAAAAGTCCAAAACGAAAAAAGCCCTCTCTAACCAAAGGGTTTGAGAGGGCTTAGCATGGTGTCTAGGACAGTATCCTAAAAGGTAAACCTAAGGAGTAAACACTATGCTAAATCAGTCTGCGACTTATAGGTAGTAACGAGCACCAAGTAGCCATTGGTCGTCAGCTTTCTCTTTGTACTCACCAGAACCTTGTAGGTCGAATTGGTAACCAGCGAAGCCTACGAACTGAGATGTGAAGTTGTATTCAGCTTGTAGAGCAGTTGTGCTGTACACAGTTTCGCTCTTCTTGTCGTCTTCTACAGCTTCGTAGTTAACGCTTAGGTTCAGGCTGTTAGAAAGAGCGTAAGACGCTAGTAATTCAATAGCAACTGACTCTTCAAGAATCTGCTTGTTACCAGTGTTCATGTAGTTGTTCATTGCGTAAACACCAGCAAGGAAAAGACCTTCTGAACCGTATGAACCGTAAGTTGCACTTACTACGTGAGAGTCAGCAGTCTTAGAGCCAGAAACACCCGAGTAGTTTACATCACCGCCATTGTACGCGTAGTTTGCTGTGAAGTCGGCAATAGAGTAGTTCAAAGCGATTTGACCACGGTTGCCATATTCATTTTGAGTTAACAGACCAGTGCTTTCAACCTTACGACCTTGCCATGCAACACCAAGACCTAGAGAGCCCGCGTTACCGAAATCGATAGCATTAGCGTAGCTAACCATCTCTTCACCACGACCAGTACCTAGGTTGCCGTGATCTTCGTAGATGAAGTCATTCGCGAAAGCGATTGGCATATCGGCAACACCAGCAACGTTGTAGTAAGGTGCCCATTGAGTACCAACAGCTGCACGACCGTAATCATCGTGAGAAAGGCCAACGTAACCAAGACGAGTAGTGAATGACTCATCACCACCGTCTAGCATGTTTAGCGCCCATTCACCTTTAGCATCAGCAGTAAAGCCGTTACCAAGTTCGTGAGTTGCACCGAAATTGATACGTGGAGAAACAGTTTCAACACCGATGTCATCGCTGTTTTGACGATCGTCGCTGTTTACATCACCAACTGCAACTGAAACGTGACCGCCAACTGAGAATGTTGTGCCGTCTTCGTTGTAAAGTTCTACTGCAACTGCCTGTGTACCAAATACTGCACCAGAAATTGCTAGCGCTAAAAGTTTCTTATTCATTTGTCATGTCCATTATGTAACTGGGTGAGTTATTCACTAACAACCTCGTGCTTACGAAGAAGTTGTTACCTGCATTTAACAAGTAGGCAAACACTAATCGATGAATGACAAAAAAGTTGCATTAAAATATATAAAATAAAAACAACAATGCTATAAAAAACAAAAATCACTTTAAAAACAAGAAAATAAAACACAACCACAAGAAAGTTTTTGTGTTTTATTTATATTGGTCAAAGCGATTTTTTGGTTTTTAAATCACTAAAAAAGCATTTAAAATCAAAGAAAAGAAAGAGTGAACCGTCGATGAATAGGAGAAACTTGACAATGAAACATTCTGTAACATTTAGGACCTACTAGAAAACTTTCAAACTAAAGCTTACTAGCGAAGCCCAAGCTGAACTCACTAATATATGGATAAACCACAGCTATCAAGCTAGAGCGTTAGACACAAAAAAGGGCAACCAGTCGAAGACCAATTACCCTATTTACCATTTTTCTAAGTACGTAATAGCCCTATCGGAGCTAAACGAATCAAGCTGTTATTTAAAACAAACCTCAGCCCAACGAGCCAGGCCAGCAGTTACAGAACCAAAATAATTGCCACTCACAATAGGAACATTTGGCACAGCTTGTTGTACGGCTTCACGCAGTATTGGCGAACGAGCTGAACCACCTGTCATGTAGATGACATCTGGCTTTTTCTGACCCTGTTGCATCGCTTCTTTCACCAACTCAATCATCTTAGACTTTGGCGTTTCGATTGCATCGATCATCTGTTCAACTGAGATATCCACCTCAACCAACTCAGAAGCAACGTTAATCGCTGTTCGATACTGAGCGCATTCTGCTAGCGCAATCTTGGTTTCTTCCGCGCGGCGAACAATGCCGTAGCCTAGAGTGTCGTGATAAACTTTCATCAAGCGATCTAACTTTTGAGGTTCTGACGCTTCTTTACGAAGTAACTTCAACGCTGCAAGGTTTTCACGAGAATAGAAGTTCTTCTGAGCTTCTACATTGTTAATCGCAATTGGGTTCCAGAATTGAGTCAACGGCATATCAATACCAGAGATCCCTTTACTGCCCATCCCGAAAGGTGACATCAATTGTTTAAACGCTAGATAAATATCGAGGTCATTACCCCCTACCCTTTGCCCACTATGTGCCAGTAAGCTCTGTGTGCGATCTGCTTGACCAGACCAACTCGGCCCCATTTCTAACAATGAACAGTCGGTCGTACCACCACCAATATCGACCACCAATACCGTTTGGTTGTCAGTTAAGGTGCTTTCGTAATCTAGGCCTGCGGCTACGGGCTCAAATTGAAAGGCGATATCAAGGAAGCCAGCACGCTTAGCGGCGCGAGTGAGGATGTTTTCTGCTTGCCTGTTTGCGTCTTCACCACCTCGACCATGAAAGTTAATTGGTCGGCCAATAACCGCTTGTTTGATCTGTGCTTGAGTCGTGCGCTCGGCTTGGTGTTTAATATTGGCCATCATGGCACACACTAAATCTTCAAAAAAGCTGACCTGTACATCGTGCAGACCACTTGCACCAAGGAAAGACTTAGGAGACTTAACGTAATAAACATCACGAGGGTCTTCTAAATATAGGTCTAATGCAGCCTGACCAAATGCCATATCTTCCGGCTCTAGGTCGATACTCTCTTCTCGGTTCAATGCAATCGCACGTCGTAACACTTGCTCACCAACCGCATCACTTGGCTTGATGTTTAAATGGCGAAATAGATGTTCAGAAACACTCTCACGAGTAGGAGCAAACACAGTGGAGGGAATATAGTGGTTGTTACCTTCTAGTGGTAACAGGCTTGGTTCTCCATTAACCATCGCCGCGACAGAACAGTTCGCTGTTCCATAATCAAATCCAATAAACATAATATCCCCCACGCAACAAAAGGGGCGAGATGCTACATGAAAAGCCTTAAAATTACGAGGTCATTTTTTGGTTTGATGACTCTTAAAAAGGAAACAAATATGCTACATTTCAGCCCAAATAAATCATGGGTCAGATAGATGAAAACACCTTGCCGAGCGGCTTGTAAAAATAATGGCGGTATGTGTAGCGGCTGCTTTCGCACAATGGATGAAATTATAGGTTGGAAAGACTTATCTGAGAATGAAAGAGATTCTGTTATGGATAACGTCAGTGGCGCGAGTTCAACTCACCAGTGTCCCCAATGTAATGAACCCGCTCAATGCGATATCAGCGCTGGTAAAGACACGTGTTGGTGTTTTGAATTAGAGAAGCGCGACACGAACGATATTCCAAAAGCGAGTGTCTGCATGTGTCGTAAGTGCCTGTCTGCACAACCGATTCAGTAATTCGCACACCTGTTCATATACAGCTGTTCTTATGCAGTTAAAGAAGCGAGATATGATTTTCTCGCTTCAAAATATGTATTGCTTAGTGAGTGTTTACTTCGTCTTTAAAACCAATGCAAGCTGAGAAAAGTCTACCCCACTCCAACCATGAGTCATGAAGTTACGAATATTTTGATGGTCGGTATTCTCAGGAAAACCTAATACGTCATTACGGTAATACTGGCCAAAACAAGCCAATGTCTGCTCTGCTGAAAGGCCTTGCTCTAAACCAAAAGCAAAAATCTTACACGAACCATTATTCTGACCGGCGGCATTCACAACATCACCGTTGCGAAATTCACACTCTGAAAAGTCATAGTGTGCTTCTATCACTTGCATTGTATCTTCAAACTGCACGCTTTCCGGGGTTTCAGCTAACGTGCTTAATAGGGTTTCCAGTTCCATTTACTATTTCTCCATCAAGTATGTAACGTACAGCAGTGTATCTTTTTTTTCGATAAGAGTAAGCCGTTGTTTAGTTGGCTAAGCGATTCATTTTTTAGCCCTGCTAGTATAATTACTTCAATGAAACTAATGACATAGTTTTATCAGGACGTTATATTATTTTATCAGATGGTTAACATTGTTCAGTAACGAATATGCATAAAGATAAAAACTTAGAACTGTTCAGATACCTAAAACCAGGTACAAAAACAGCAGGTGTATTGGAATTTGGCCCAGACGACTCAATCCAGATCAGTACGCTCTATATCGGACACAAACAAGATCAGTACCTTATCCTTGAGCTGTCACAAAAAGCGACCGAAGCACTGACACTCAGAAAGCTCATCAACGTCGATATTATTGTTCGCGCTATTACTGATACTGAGCTTGGTCACATCGTCGCATTTAAGACCAATGTATTGGCTCATATCACCTCCCCTGCGCATCTTATCTTCCTGCGTCCACCCTCTAACTTTGCCACTAAACCGATCCGTGAACACGAAAGATACAAGGTACGACTCAACTGTGAAGTGACCTTTGACACCTTGTCATTAGATGCCACTCTGGTTGATTTTTCAGTATCAGGTTGCGGGATCTATCTTACGCAGCAATCAGACATCGACGTAGGCTGGAAAATAAAGGTCAATTCACTCTTAAACGAACACTTAGATGATGACCTAGTTTACAAAGTGGTGAGTAAGAAAAGGCAGGGACAGGGTTGGCTATTAGGCATCCAATTCCCCGAGCACTTAGATATGAGTGATGAGTTAAAAACACTGCTTTTAGAGCAAGCTTTTGTAACAGGCTCTATTTAGGCTTTAAGCTTCTGCTTCGAAACACTACCTCGCTAAAGCACGGCTTAAACGCATAACTACTTAGCTTGCCTCATTCCAATATGAGTTTTTGAAGTGCACAAAGGCTTGGTGGAGTGACTCTTCTTTAATGGGTTTTACAATCACGTAATTCGCCCCAGCAGCCATGAAGCTGTCTCGCGTCGACTCTTGAGCATCGGCAGTGCACGCGTAAATAGGCGCAACGACACCAATGTCCTCTCTGAGTTGTTGTGTGGTTTCAACACCACCGAGGTTCGGGAGTTGGTTATCCATCAAAATAAGGTCATAGGTTGTGGTTTTCGCCATCTCGATCGCTTCCAAGCCATCTTTTGCCCAAGTGACCACCATTCCGTACTTTTTGCAGAAAGCCTGAGCAATAAAAGCATTGGTGTGGTTATCTTCCACCAGCAGAACCATCAAAGATCGACTAAACAATGCTTCAGGTTCAATATCAGATTGCGGCTTCACATCGATTAATGGTTTAGAGTGAATTTCCACAGGAATTTCGATGATGAACTCAGAACCTCGACCGATATGACTGCGGACTTGAATATCCCCTTCCAGCATATCAACAAGGTTTTTTACAATCGTTAACCCCAAGCCAGTACCGCCATACTCACGAGTAGTGGTCTCTTCTGCCTGAACAAAGGGTTCAAACACTGCGTCTATCTTGCTTTCATCGATACCAATCCCTGTGTCTTTCACTCGCACAATTAAACTGGCTTGATCGGAATTGAAGATGCTTTCGAGCTCAAAGCTGACCGAAATGCCCCCTTGGTGAGTAAACTTAAGCGCGTTACTTAGCAGATTAAACATGATCTGATTTAGACGGACTTGGTCGGTGTTGATTTCGATGTCGTCTACCAAGTGGTTCACTATGGTAAACGTAACCGACTTGTCTTCACACAACGGGCGATAGATGCTGTCTAAGGTGTTGACCAACTCGCCCAAGCGGAAATCTTTCTTTTGGATATTGAACTGCCCCTGCTCGATCTTTGAGAAGTCCAAAATATCGTTAAGTACCGCCAGTAGATGTTCCGCACTATTACAAAGTACATCGACTTGTTCACGATTATCTTCACTGTGTATCGAGCGTTTAAGCAATTGAGACACACCCAGAATACCGTTCAGTGGTGTGCGAATCTCGTGGCTCATCTTCGCTAAGAAATCAGCACGCACATTAGCAAGGTGCTCAGCTTCTTCTCTTGCTCGATCGGCTTGTCTCTCTGCCTCTATCAGCTTAGTGATGTCTTGCCCTTGTACCACCACACCTGTGATGCCGTGCTCAACACGAATGGCCGACATATTCCAACGAAATACCTTTTCGCCAATAGGCACATTAATACCGGTTAGCTTTGCTCCTTGAACCACCATTTGAATGTTCGGCAGCATACGATGCTCAAACTCTTGAGCCATAGCGCCATAGTTGTCATCGTCATCAAACAACGCCATTCGTGCCGCTGGGTTCATCTGAATTAAATCGCCTTTATCAGACCATACCAGAATCGGCGAATGAGCAAAGTTGAAGAGGTCTTGGAACTTCTGGTTCTGTTCAGACAAGCGTTCAAACGTGTCTTCAAGCGTACAACCAATGTGGTGAAATTCGAAGATATTAGAGCCGTCGAACTTATTGTACTCTTCGCTATCACTGGCAGAACGAGTGAAGTCCATCAATTTATCCAGCTCCGCCGCGACCCTTCTCTGAATCCAAGCGCGCGCAAAGAAAGACATGAATACGATCACCACAATCACAACAATGATTGCTCGCTCATAGTTCTCTTCTAGCGCGATGAAGTTGGTATTCTTCTGCACCGCGCGAATGATGAGAGGCGTTTCAACCGCATTGATCTTGATGGTTGCAATGGTGACGAAATGTCGAGGCAATTGCTCGTAAATTTGATAATTGAGGATATCGGCTATGGTGTAGCTTTCATCGCCACTGAATGTCGATGTCACAGGAGTGCCATGCGCTTCAATTACGATATTCTCACAGTTACTTCCCTGCTGGATAGACTCTGCAAGAGAGAAGTTATTATCTAACACTATCGCGATATAAAGCTGACCAAGTACCTCCCCGGTATTGTTATCAACAATTGGGGTTCGACGAGCCAATAAATGGCGTTTGCCGATATCTGTCATGAGTTTGATGAAATGCCAGTTACTGCTGAACGACACCTCATCTGAAATATGTTTTAAGCTCGATGTATCCAAACCATAAAACTGACCGTTTCCATCTTCCCACGCCAAACCATCATGAGTAGAAACAAAACGTAAATCCGGTGCATGGTCAGGTTCACGTTGGTCAACACCAAAGAAAAAGTAGCTCAGAGCCTCTTCATTACCTGTTTCAAAATACTCTTTTAGTGTTTCGCTGTGTGAGCTACTGTCTTGGTGGATTTGCAGCACCGACAAGCGGTAATCAAACATGTTTTGAATCAGACTAGAGGTCTGCTGAACGGTTCGATTGGTCTCTTGCTTTACGATGCTGCTGCTGGTTTCATAATTGTGAATAAGCACGCCGAGCGCCATCACGCCTATCACTAAAATAATGATACGCGTAATGAGTTTGGCTAAGGTGTTCCTTGGTGTACTGGCGTAGCTTTTCTTCATTATTGACCTGAGTACCTAAATGCTCGCTGTTTTAGTTCTGAAATACGTTCTGGAGAATCTTCTTTGGTCACGACTTCAAATTCACCAGAGTAAACGGTAGGAACTTCCAACCCAGCAAGATCCCATTTGATCGCCTCTGCCATCGCAATACCGGTGTCGTCGTTCATACGCATAACGGTCACATCTAAGTCACCTCTCGCAAGAGCTTCAAGCTCAGCGGAACCGCCTCCCCAACCATTCACTAAGATGTCTCGACCAGATTCACGAATCGCTTCTGCCGCGCCTAGAGCGACATCGGTTGCACATGCATAGATAAAGTCTAGATCCTTATCGTTCGCTATGCTGATTTTAGCCGCTTGGTAGCCGGTCTCTTTGTCTGACTTTGTGTAAAACGAAGACTTGAGGGCAAAGTTGGTGTCGGTGTTCACTTCATGGATAAAGGTATCTCCACGAGCATCACTGATATAACCTTCAGAGCGGTACAACACAGAGTATTTGCTGTCTGGTTGACTCACTTCTTTAAAATAATCTGCCAGTTTTAAACTGCCTGTCGCGTGGTCAAAACCCACGTACATAAATGGCTGTCTATCTGCCCAAGCACGTACCGGTGTGGTGATATTTTGCAAGATCAGCTTAGTATCGGTAGAACTCAACACATGTTCGATAAACTTACGGTGCCGCGTGGTATCTAAGGTAAAGATCAAGTAATCCGTTTTGTTCTCGATCGCCTCTTGCAAAGAAATACTTTGCTGAGTGAGATCGGCATTAACACGAGTAAATACCTGATTTATCTGATAGTTAATTCTCAGTTTATCAAGGCGCTTCTCAAACGCTTGGATATTACGAACCCAATAATCAGAGATCTGTTGACCTGGATACACAACCGAGATCGTGATCGGTCGATCTTGAGGTCGCCTCAATGGCACTGGGTGGTTTTGCACAGCTTCGACCATTTTATCGGTCAATATTTTTTGTTCTGGAAACTTGGAAAGATAATCTTGGTATTCCCAGTACCCATTGAGGACATGAGTACCATGGGAGAGAGCGGATGCAGAAAATACGGCAAGTCCAAACAACATCAGTAAACGTTTCATATTTTTCTCGTTTTATATGAGCTACTTTGGCTCATTTTTTAACCTAGCATGACACCATATCTTTGTATGGCTGAACGATATTATGTAGGACAACGATTAGAAATGATAGCGTCTAGCACTAATTAGAACGACATTCTAAATGGGCAAAATGTTAATTTGGAATAGAGATTAGGGTTAGCGTGTTAGATAGTGAAATTAGCCCGATCAAACAAAAGTGAATTATCATTTAAATTCAAACAGTTAATTACAATCCATATGAAACCAAATATTATTAATATTTAGTCAATAACGAATGTTTTAGCTATGAATTATGAGACTTCGATATATTGAATTTGGTCTTCTTGCCATTCAATGATTAGTTTGAGTGATACCAATTTTTCTTTACGAGATTTGGGTAATTGTTTGATCGCGTATTCGGTTTTCAATGCCTCACTTTTTGACCTAACATCGAAACTCCAAACCAACTTAAGCGGGCCTTTCCCTTTTAAGGCTTTTGCGCCTTTACCTGTCTGATGCTGTTCAAAACGGCGATTTAAATTATTCGTCACTCCACAATAAAGAGCATTGTGACGATTGCGGATCAAGTACACGACCCAATCCGCATTTTTATCAGATTCAGACATCTAAAGCAGCGATTCAACCAGAGCCTTAAGCTCTGCCACTTCTGCTCGTAGGCTTGCGACTTCTGACTCTAATTCTTCAAACTTTTCATTCGATGCAGAAGGTGCTGCCGCGCTTACCGATGCCGTCGCAAACGCTTCAACATCCACTTCACCGCTCAACAGATGTTGGTAACGTGATTCACGCTTGCCCGCTTCACGAGGGAGTTTCACAACCAATGCGCCCGCTTCTCTTGCAGCTAGCTTCTCAAGTGTCGCTTCCACCTCTTTCACATCACTGAAGTTCGCTAGGCGGCCAGTTCGAGTACGGAGTTCACCTGGAGTTTGCGCGCCACGCAGCAACATACAACAGATGATTGCGCGTTCTTGCTCAGTAAATTGCAGATCACCAAATTCCGTGTTGCAGAAACGATGTTGATATTTGTTTACGCGGCTATTGAAACTGCTTTCATCGCTTACCATGCGGCGCGAAATCAAACCATCAACCGCATCTAAAACGTCTGATTCAGACAGTGAAAGAACAGGTTCACGGTTACTCTTTTGATTACAAGCCGTTGTTAAGCTGTTCAGTGTTAATGGGTAGTGATCGGGAGTAGTGACTTCTTTCTCGATCAAGCAACCAATAATTCTCGCTTCAATTGGGGAAAGTACTGTGTTCATCGTTTTTCCTTTTTATTATTTTGATAATTCCATCTCAACACCTAACAATGCAGCCACTTAGGACTAGTGCTCAGACAAAATCGGTACTCGTTTCTTTCTGCCTTGTTCATCAATCATTATGATCTTAGAACGGTTTAGCTCTATTTCCACGACTTCCAAATAAGTACGCTCTTGTACATACGCATCACGAAGCTTGTTTTGTTCTGCTGAAGATTCAGTGACGTTATCGTCCAATTCTTCGGTTTCTAATTGTTGTTGATTCATTTCACATTTCGTATCAATGCAGTATCTACATGGGATACTAACTTGATCGGTGAGATAAAAACAATCACACATCAGCGAGAGTGACGAATAATTAAACAACCTTACTTTTGCTTTGATCTAAAGACTGTTACATCATCAATTGATGTGCTTTAATCAGAACCAGACAACGTATTTGACGAATAGGAAAAGGAATCTATGAGCAGCGTATTTGAAATTGTTAACCAAGCACGACGTAAGAACAAACTTAAGCGTGAACTTTTAGACAACGAAAAGAAAGTTCGTGACAACCGCAAGCGTGTCGACCTTCTTGATAACCTACTTGATTACATCAAGCCAGAGATGACTCACGATGAGATCCTAGGCATTATCAAAAACATGAAAGCAGACTACGAAGACCGCGTTGATGATCACATCATCAAGAGTGCAGAGATTTCTAAAGCTCGTCGCGACATCAGCCGCCGCATTCGTGAACTAACAGAAGAAGACAAGCAAATCCAAGGTAAGAAATAATCTCACCTCGTTGATTAACTTGTAATAATGTTAGTAACCCACTCTTTGTAGTGGGTTTTTTTGTACATAAATTCCAGTGTCTATACTTAAGCTTACGCATTTACTGATTCAAATATCACTAGCAAAGCCAACGTAAGTAATGGAGCCACCTTATGTACTCAAGCATCCTGATTACCTTAGCGCTATCAACGACTCAGCCTTACCCTGAAGAATTTGAAAGGCTGTATACCGAAGAGACTGAAATCACCTACGAAGACCTCGTGGTGGACGTTCATGGCTACAAGGTTCCGACTCGTTCGGCATTTCGTGGTTGGATGTTGCTTAACCACGCAGAAGACCAAGTAAGAGAGATCGGGCAACAGCTCAAAGGTGCGGGGATCACACAAAGCATGCCTTTACATCTGGTGTTGTTGCAAGGGACAGACTGGGCAATGAGTAACACCACCTTGTTTACACTCCCCAACAAAAAACATGTGCCCAACATGATCAACACCTTGAAGTACATTCAACAATATATCGAGCCTGAAATCGGTGTGGTTATTCCTGTTTCTGGTGAACGTTCAAAGCTCTATAATCAACAAGCTGGCGGTGCCTTACAAAGTAAACACTTAGAGTTCTGCGCCTTAGACCTTGTCCCAGCCAACGGTATTTCTCGAGCAGATTTGCACGTTAAACTCAAAAAAATTCACGCTGAATACGGTCAGAAGAATAACGTAGGATTAGGTCTATACGCCGGCGTTCGATTCCACATCGACACCTGCGGCTTCAGAAACTGGTAACAATAAAAGACACTGCGGAGTCAAAAAGACATGATTAACTTCAGTGTCTTTTTGACTCGAATCACTAGGAGGATTTTGTTAAATTATTGATATTTAATTAAAATAAAAATTGGAACGCTAATTGCTACTACTAAGTATCAAAAGAAACTAATAGCAATTAGGAATTCAATATGAAAACTATGACTCAACGCTTTCAAACTCTACTTTCTGTATCGAACTTCAGTTTAGCGATCACCGCGTTACTTATGCTACTCAGCATTATTGTTGCTTATCCTATGGCCGACCACTTCTCACTGCCGATTCAAATCGTCGCTCACATCAGCACAATCTTGGTCGCTGCATTATTGAAAATCAGTTATGTCGGTCGCTGTCTTGCACAGTACAACCTTGGCTTAGAAGTCCGCTAGACGATATCAAGGCTACTGAAAAGATCATACAACTGGTGGGATTTATAAGGTTTGGGCAAGTAAGCGTTCATGCCCGCTTCAAAACAATCTTTGATGTCTTCTTCTAATACACTGGCGGTTAAGGCGATGATCGGCAGTGGTGTGGCTTCTTGTTCACATTCCCACTGTCGAATAGCTCGAGTCGCGGTGATGCCATCCATCACAGGCATCATACAATCCATTAAGATGGCATCAAATTGGGCACCTTGAGTGATCACGTCCACCGCTTCTTGCCCGTTACTGGCAATCAAATACTCATAACCCGCTTGTTCAAGGAAAAAGCTCGCTATTTTCTGGTTCATCAGATTGTCTTCAACAATCAAAATACGTCGATTCAGCGAACGAACCTCTTCATCCTTTGCTTCCACCTGCGGTGTTGGCTCTTCGCCGACATCCAGTGATTGCAAGCTATTGAAGAATCGTCGGCCCAAAAATGGCAAGGTATGAGTCGAGTGAACCGTCTCAGTGATTAGGTTGGTTTTAAATAGATGATGCTGACACACAATCACGCGAGAAAGTGGATATACGGCCTTAAGTGCCGCCAAATCCTTCTCCATAGAATGATGCAGCGTATGGCAATACAGTATGAAGTCGCTCTCTTTGAGGTTGTCATCGAGATCCGAAATCGATGAAACGACATTAGGACGAACATTCAAGCGTTCACACTCTTTCACCAATTGATCTAGGTAATTGAAAGAGTTCGAGACAACCGTCACGGAGCTCAAGTTCTCGAAGCTTTGAACCTGAGACTCAACAATGTCGACATACAAACAAAAAGTGAACGTCGAGCCCTCTCCTTTCACTGAGCGCGCAGTAATATAGCCACCCATCAAATCAACAAGCTGTCGACAAATCGCAAGCCCAAGTCCTGTACCACCAAATTGGCGCGTGATGCTGCCATCTTCTTGTGTAAAAGGTTCAAAAATGGATTCTAACTTCTCTGGCTCAATGCCTATCCCAGAATCCGACACACTGCATTCAAGCTTCCCTCTTCCCAAAGACATCGGCGTATAAGCAATGTCCGTCGTGATCGTCCCTTTAGACGTAAACTTGATGGCGTTAGACAACAGGTTCGTGAGCACCTGCCTAACTCGGTACTCATCAAAGAACAGTTGTGGCGGGGTGTGGGAGTCGATGTTGATGTCGAGTTCGATGTCTTTGCTGATCGCTTTAGATAAAATCACACTCACCGAGTCATACACGGCTTCCCGCAAGTCGGCATTGTGAGGCGACAACATCAAATTGCCAGACTCGATTTTAGACAGGTCTAGAATGTCATTCAGTAGTACTAACAACGAATGAGAAGACGATTCAATATCCCCTAGCACTTCTTGTTGGTTGGCACTTAGCTGGCTCTGAGACAAGATCTCCGCCATGCCGATAATCCCATTGAGCGGCGTACGAATTTCATGAGACATATTGGCAAGAAAGGCGCTTTTCGCTTTATTCGCTGAAATAGCATCCTCTTTGGCTTTTATTAACTCTTTGTTGTGATGATAGTTACGCTCCATCACACGGTTCAGAGCTTCAGTAAATTCAGCAAGCTCATCGTTCCCTTGAATATGAATCACCTTGGGTTTGCCATAGCTATCTGCACACTCTGTTACCCCTTTAAGAATTAACGATAGGTTACGATTTAAACGCAGAGAGGTGGCGATACCGAGCCACAACAAAACACCTGAAGCAGCCAGAATCAGCAGTGTCATTACCAAGGTTTGTCTTTTTTGTAGCGCGATGTTCTTTGTTAGATCGAACTGCAACTGCTTGGTATAAGCGCCAATCGCTTTTGAAATCGCTCGTTTTTTGAGTTCCAAGCCTTTGAGGTGGTCATAGATTTCAGGTGACGAGAAGTCCCCTTCGAGGATTCGTGATGTGAAGCTGTTTTGAAGTTCATCTTTGGAGAAAGCGTTTAGCAGTTCTCTAATTTCCGGGGAGCGAGTGCCCGATCGAAAAAACGAATCTAACAACTGTTGTTGCCTTTCCAAAGCGCCAACATAACTCAGTAGATATTGATTTTTTAGCTCTGGAGTACGGTACAGGCTGTAGCTTAACCACGCTTCTCTCTGAGTCCAGAATACATAGTTAGTGAGATGGACGAACACCGCATCAGCTTGACCAATATCCTCATCGACTAAGATCATTTGATATTCAGACAACTCCATCAATACATCTTTTAGCAAGTCGAATGCACGTTCAGTCAATTGTGTGTTGTTTGTGGCTTCTGTCTCTTGAGCAAGCCTCATCAACACGCTTTTAAGCTCAACCAACTGCGGTTCAACGCTCCAGTTGCTGTCGAACTGTTGAAGTCGAGCCTCATATTGAGTAAGCCTGTCCATTTCTGATTGCAGCTTTAATAGCAACTGACCTTTCTCAGGGGAGTCATTAGACAGAACCAGCCATCGATAAGCACTACTTGAAATGGTATTAAAAGATTGAAGCGCTTCGACCTTAATACGCGTTGTTTCAAGGTGATTCATCTTCTTATCGTTCTTTAGAACTTCGTTAACTGTAAATCCAAACATAATGAACACAGAAACGGTGGAAAGAAAAATAAGACGCCATCTAATTGACATATTTATCATTTTTATAACTACTCCCTTCCCGAAAGTAATTTACCTAGCCTAAGTTAAGAATAGGACATTAACAGAGGTTATTGATCAAATTGGATATGAACAAACGATACTCCGAGTCCAGAATGGACATTTAAAATGAACAGGCATCGATATCAGTGCGGTCAAAGTAGAAAGGTTTACCGAGTTATTATCACTCGCATAACAAGTAAAAGAGAAAGAGGTTCAACGCCGTGAGGTAGCGAATAACCGCCCTACAAACCAACAAAGTCGAAAATTAGGTTAAATTTGTGAGATCCAATCGTTTGCGTCTTGCTGTTTTTCCACTCAACCTCGGCTTATTCGAAAGTCGAACAGTAAAACCCATTGAACAGCTTATCTATTGTTTACCAATTCCGTGTAACTTGGGTTAACGATCACACCTTGAATGATAGGTATGACTTTTATTACATATCATATTTTGATTTGAGTATTTTTTGGCGAAAATTAAGTGCTACAGATTGTTAAAGTCAATAGTCTTTCTTAATACTGAAATCTTGATTTATGGCTATAATCACGCCAACTTGCAGATAATTTATCTACATTTATTTTTCCTAGCAGAATAACCAGTCGTACCTTACAATCCTGCCACATAAAAATTACAAGTTACACACAACGCATTCAAGCAGAATTAAGTGGCATTAAAGACCACCGCTTGATAGCTCAACCCCCTATGCTGATTGGCTTCCCTACAACCGCCATGACTGCAGAAACTTAACGTGAAAGGTCCCGAGTAAAGATGAGTCCCGAAAAGCACCTCCTAGACTGGCAAACTAGTCAAACTATTGCTGAATCCATCGCTCCAACTTTAGGTCAGTTATACCGCCAAAAAGGCGTAGAAGTTATCCTCTTCGGTAAGACCTTAGTTAACGCAACTACTATCGACATCATCAAAGCTCACCGCATCGCAAAACGTTACACTGGCTCACCGCTAACCGCAGAACAAACTCAACCAATTATCCAGCATCTACTATCAATGCGCTTGTCTCCATGTCGCGTTGATGTTGGTCGTCTAGCCGCTCAGTACTGGGAAAACCACGAAGACCTTAGCGCGATGGATGATTTCCTTCAAACGGCTCTAATGGGTTCGCTTGAAGGCGACGCTATGACGAAACCTCGCGACGTTGTGTTGTACGGCTTCGGTCGTATTGGTCGTCTGTTAACTCGTATTCTTGTAGAGAAAAGCGGCCCAGGTTACCCACTTCGTTTACGTGCAATCGTGGTTCGTGGTGGTAAAGATGGTGATTTAGAAAAACGCGCAAGCTTGCTACGTCGTGACTCAGTGCATGGCCAATTCAACGGCAGCATCGTGGTAGACCAAGAACGCAAAGCGATCATCGTTAACGGTAACTTCATCCAAGTTATCTACGCAAACAAGCCAGAAGAAGTAGATTACACCGCTTACGGCATTGATAACGCATTAGTTGTTGATAACACAGGTGTTTGGCGTGACGCGGAAGGCCTAAGCCAACACGTTGCTTGTAACGGCGCTAGCAAAGTACTTCTTACTGCACCAGGCAAAGGCGACATTAAAAACGTTGTATTTGGTGTGAATGAAGATGTGATTCAGCCAGAAGACACAATCATCTCTGCAGCAAGCTGTACAACCAATGCGATCACACCAGTATTGAAAGCAGTTCACGACAAGTTTGGTGTTCTGTCTGGTCACATCGAAACGGTTCACTCATTCACGAATGACCAAAACCTAATCGACAACTTCCATTCAGGTGATCGCCGTGGTCGTGCTGCTTCATTGAACATGGTACTGACATCAACTGGTGCTGCAAAAGCAGTATCAAAAGCGATGCCGGAGATGGAAGGTAAGCTAACGGGTAATGCAATTCGCGTCCCTACGCCAAACGTTTCAATGGCAGTAGCAAACCTAAACCTTGAGAAAGGCACGAACAAAGACGAGCTAAACGCATACCTACGTGAAATGGCACTGTCTTCTGCTCTGTCAGCTCAAATTGATTACACCGATTCAACTGAGATTGTATCTACTGACTTGGTTGGTTCTCGCCACCCAGGTGTCGTTGACGGTGTTGCAACTATCGCGCAAGACAACCGCGCTGTTCTTTACATTTGGTACGACAACGAGTTTGGCTACAGCTGCCAAGTTGTTCACTGTATGGAACAGATGATGGGTGTTCGCTACAAGACTTACCCAGCGGTTTAAGATCTCGATCTTATAACTAACACAGCGCAATCAGCTCCACAACATAATAACTATATCTGCGAAGCCTGTTTCAGGCTTCGCAACCCCTTCTGTTTTACTCCCCCGTATAAACAAGAGGGTTGCCACTTAGATCTGCTCTCTCTAACTGATCTAGGTGGCCTTTTTACATCCAGCCTCGCTAACCCTTCATATCTGTTATAGCTCAACCTCAACATCCGACTGAATCGTGCTTGAACACGCCAATACGTATCCTTGTTCAATCTCTTCTGCTGTCAGTGTCTCTTGGCTGCTAGATTCCACAGAACCTTTGGTCACTTTGCATTTACACGAGCCACAAATTCCGCTGCGACACGCGATAATAATGGGCACACCCGCTTGTTCTAAAGAATCGGCTAATGGCGTACCCGCCTCGGCTTCCACTTCCTTGCCAAACGTTGGGACAAATACCTTAACGGCACTATTCGTATCACCAGAAGCCTCGACTTGTGTCTCTTCTGACTGAACATTCTGAGTAGCAGGCGTAAAACTTTCTTGATAGAAGTTGTCCATGTTGAACTCAAGCTCTTTCAGGTAGCTTTCTATGTCTTGCATAAAGCCAACAGGGCCACAAAGGTAGACGGTTCTGTCTAGGATGTCTGGGCTCAGTTTCACCAACCAGTTCTTATCCAGTCGACCTTGAGGCGCTGTAGTGCCTTGGTTATCTTTAAGCAATAACTTAAGGTTGAAGTTGTCATATGCTTCATCGAGTTGGTGAAGCTCTTCGAAATAGATAGTCTCAAGCTTATTGCGCGCCATATGGACGAAATCTATCTCCATCTCACTATCTTGAGACAACCAATACTTCACCATCGCCATTACTGGCGTGATCCCGCAACCAGCGCTGACTAGCGTTACCTTCTTGCTCTCAGTCGGCATGCAATCAATACAGTTAAAGCCACCAGCAGGTTTTAAAACTGCAACCTCATCACCTTCATCAAGCTCATCGACAATAAAGTTAGACACCAAGCCGCCTTCAACACGCTTAACCGTCAGCTTCAAACGATTGTCTTCAGGACAGGAAGCAACCGAGTAAGCGCGGTAATCGGTTTTTGTCGGCATATCCAAACCCAAGGTGATGAACTGGCCTGGCTTAAAATTGAAATGTAGGTCTTGTGGAATACTGCCAAGCTCAAAGCTGACCGTATCTGGCGTCTCATGCCATTTCTTTAAACACACTAAATTGATTGAATCACTATCCGACCATGCATACATAGTTCACACACCTTACTGATACTAAAGAATTAAATCTAAAAAGCCCCGCCACTGCACGTTCGAAGAGAACAGCAACAACGGGGCTTGGGAGTGGGCTTACATTAAGCCGCTAAGATTGTTTTAAGATCTTGCTCTGGCGTCGAAATAGAACGCATGTCGAACTCGTCTTGAATAATCTTTAGTAGGTTCTCTGTTAGGAATGCAGGCGCTGTTGGACCTGTGTAGATACCTTTCACACCCAGTGCGAACAGAGTTAGCAGGATAACAATCGCTTTTTGCTCGAACCAAGATAGAACCAGCGTTAGTGGTAGTTCGTTGATGCCACAGTCAAACTCTTGAGACAGTGCAAGCGCAAGCTGAATCGCAGAGTAAGCATCGTTACATTGGCCAACATCTAACAAGCGTGGGATACCATTAATGTCGCCGAATTGGTTCTTATTGAAACGGAATTTACCACATGCCAGCGTTAGGATTACTGAATCCTCTGGCGCTTGAGCAGTGAAGTCTGTGTAGTAGCTACGCTCAGATTTATCACCGTCACAACCACCCACAAGGAAGAAGTGTTTGATGTTGCCTTCTTTCACTTGCTCAACAACCGCAGGTGCTGCTTCCATCAATGCATTGCGACCAAAGCCGACAGTGATCATTTGCTCGATCTCGTCATGCTTGAAGCCTTCTTGTGCAAGCGCACAATCGATTACCGCACTGAAATCGTCGCCTTCAAGGTGTGCAACACCCGGCCAGCCAACAATACTACGTGTAAATAGACGGTCAGCATACGCGCCAACATCTGGGTTAAGCAGGCAGTTAGACGTCATTACAATTGCGCCAGGGAAGTTAGCGAACTCCTTCTGTTGGTTCTGCCAAGCGCTACCGTAGTTACCTGCAAGGTGTGGGTACTTGTTCAGTTCAGGGTAACCGTGTGCAGGTAACATCTCACCATTGGTGTAAACGTTAATGCCCTTGCCTTCGGTTTGTTGAAGGATCTTTTCTAGATCGTGAAGGTCGTGACCAGAAACAAGGATACAGTGACCCTTCTTAGTCTTCACATTCACCGTTGTTGGTTGTGGGTGACCGAATGTATCTGTCTCGCCCTTGTCTAGCATTTCCATTACTTTGTAGTTCATCAAGCCAATCTGCATTGATGTATCAAGTAACTGTTTTAGGTCGGTAGGATCAGTACCTAAGAAAGCCATGATTTCATGGTATTCAGCAAAGATTGCATCATCTGTTTGACCAAGAACACGTGCGTGCTCCATGTAAGCCGCAGCACCTTTCAAGCCGTATAGGCAAAGAAGACGAAGACCAATTACATCTTCGTGTTGAGAGTCGTGACCACGGTTAACTGCTGCTTGTGGTGCAAGTGCCAATAGCTCTGAAGAATCCGTTGGTAAATCGAACTGCGCAGCAGGAGAAAGCGCTGGAATTTCGAAACCAATTAACGTCGCGGCAGCGCGAACTTTTTGCTCTAAACGCTGTTTGAATTCGTGAGATTGCTGTGCAAATTCGATGATACGAGCAGGGTCGAAGTTAACGTTGGTCAATGTTGCGAAGAACGCTTTTGGTGCCCACTCGTCAATTTCAGTATCAATAACATCGCAAGTGCGACCTAAATTTGCCCAAAAAGAAACACCTTGAAGAGAATACACCAACACATCTTGAAGGTCTGACACTTCCGAGGTTTTACCACACATACCTTGTGCGAAAGAACAGCCTTTTACAGTGGGTGTTTGAATGGTTTGTTCACATTGAATACAGAACATATAGGGGCTCCAGTAATTTTTATTAGCTGTAAGTACTTTGCTTACAGTGACTTATTCCAAACCCTATAGAGCATCAACTGTGCCAACTTTTAACTCATTGATTTTAAAGAACTTGGCTGTATTCCATATTTTTAGTGCGTGTTTATGACTACATTTACACACCCAAAGTCAACACACCCGTGTCATAGTGACTCTCGGTAATTATTTAACGGCGTTCATGTTTCGTTCAGAATAGAAGCGATAAAGTAACAACATAGAAAAAGAGGAATGAATATGAAAAATATCTTAGTTACGATTGTTGCGCTGTTTACTGGCCTTTTGGCGCTATTCACAAGCTTGATCCTTGCTATTCCTTTGGCTATTGCAGCTTTAATTACTGGCAAGCGCATTCAAAATCAAATGAAGAAACAAGGCTTCGCAGCTCATATGAACAGTCGTCAGTCATCAACCAGTGATGCAGGTGTGATTGAAGGTGAATACGAAGACCTTTCAAACAGAAAATAGTCTAAGCTTTTGCTTCAAGACAAAACACGATAGAGACAACACTAAAAAATGCATAGCAAGACCATTCTAACGCTACTCGCCCTAACGACTTTAAGTCTCGTTGGTTGTTCCAACGAGACCATCGCTCCAGCTTACGAAACCTCTCCTGACTTGCCTGAATATCAGCAAGACAGCTTTGATGCCTACGTAAATGACACTCAAGATTGGTTATTAAAAAACCGTGTGTTCATGACCGAAGACAAGCAATTGGAGATCCAACTCAATTCTCCGACTGAGTATCAGCCTGCCACACCTAACGGAAAGGCCGTTCTATTGGTTCACGGATTGGGCGACTCACCCTATTCGTTTAAAGACATCGCTACGCACTTAGCAGAGCAAGGTTACCTAGTGAGAACGGTATTACTGCCGGGCCATGGTAGTCGTGTCGGTGACTTAATGCAGCCAAGTTTGGAAGACTGGCAAGGCGTTGTGGCTCACCATACGAAGTTACTCGAGCAAGAGTATGACTCTGTATGGTTGGGTGGCTATTCAACCGGTGCGAACCTCGTCACATCGCAAGCGATGAATGATCCAAAGATCTCTGGGTTACTGCTGTTCTCTCCTGCATTTCAACCGAGCTCATCTGCGGTTCAATATGCTGGGCTAGCGAGCTACTTTGTCACTTGGGCCGATCAAGATCCTGAAGACAATGTACTGCGTTACAACTCGCTGCCAATGAACGGAGCTTCGGTTTATTACGAAACTTCAGAAGTGGTTCGTGAAGACTTACAAGATAAACACTTCGACAAGCCAGTGTTCATTATGATGAGTGAAGGCGACAGTGTGATTGATACTAGCTATGTTCAGCAGGCGTTTACTGAGTCTATGCCGAACCCAAACAACGTATTGATTTGGCAGGGGGAAACCACACTCGACGATCCTCGTGCGGTTCAATACAGCATGAAGATCCCCGAACTACGCATCTCAAACGGTTCACACATGGGCTTGCTGTTCTCGCCAAACAATCCGTACTACGGCATCAATGGCAGCGAGAAGATCTGTTCGAATGGTCAGGCTGAGGGCTTTGAAGAACAGTGCAACGCGACCAGTGAAGTATGGTACTCGGCATGGGGATACCGCGAAGAAGGTAAAAACCATGCGCGTTTAACCTATAACCCTTACTTCTCAGATTCGATGAAAAAGCTAGACGAAGTTCTGAACTCAGAAGGCTAAAAACTCGCTCGATAAAAACCTAAAAAGGCTCACTAGATAACGTCTAGTGAGCCTTTTTTATGGATATCGTATTTTGTCGGAATATGAGCGACCGCTATATCGTCCACACCACACGGACTGCAAGCAGAATCAAAACCACACCTGAAAGTCGGTCAATCAGCTGCGCTTTCGAACGGATTCGTTCAACGATCAGCGGGCTCGATAGCACCAAGGTGATGAAGGTGTACCAAAGACCATCAACAATCAACGGTGTTGAAACAATGATCACTTGATTGCTGAGTTCATTACCTAACGCTACGAATTGGCTAAACAGAGCGATAAAGAACAACGCGATCTTTGGGCTCAAGATAGAGATTAAGAAAGCCTCACGAGCAGACTGCATGTAACTCATCTGTTCACCCGCTTCCAATTTCGCTGCTACTCCACCTTTCGAACGCAACGCATTCACACCAAGGTAAAGCAAATACGCAGCACCCGCCAAGCTGATCCCTTTAAACAGCATTGGCGATTGTTCTAATAGCACCGCCAAACCCACGATGGTTGCGAAGGCATAAATACCAATACCAGCGGCATGTGACCAAGCTGCGATAAGACCATTGATACGGCCACCAGCCAAACTGTGTTTAGCGATCATCGCCAAGCTTGGACCCGGAGACATCGCGCCCAACAAACAGATAGCTAATAAAGAAAACCAAATTGTTACTGTCATCATTCCATTCCTAAGAAAACTATGCGTTCCAACTGAACGCCTTTACTTGCTAGCCACAATAATTCGCCGAAGGTATTATTTGAAATCAAAGATTATCATCATGCCTATGACTTCAAGTCATACTGATATTGTAGCTCGACTTCTGCATAGCTTGGAATGCCTTTTCTCGCGCCCATTTGTGAGCAGAATCGTTGTCATACTTAGGGTGCCACATTAACCAATAAGTGTGCATTTCCGTATCAAACGGCAAAGAGAAGTAGGTCGTTTCAAGGTGTCGACCTAGGTTATAGGCGATGTGTTCTGGCACTATCATCAGGTAATCATCTTGCATCAGCACAGTACCTGCCGATGAAAAGAACGGAACCTGCAATGCGATTCGACGCTTAAGGCCCTGTTTCTTTAGAGCAATGTCTGCGTAGCTGTCTTTGTCCCCGCCGCCAGTTACCTTGATGTGGGAATAATTGACGATGTCTTGTGCACTCAGGGTCGATTGTTGAGCCAGAGGGTGAGATTTGCGCATCAGACACACAGACTTGTCTTCACCAAGCTTCATGCTCGACACGTGGTCTGGCTTTCGAGGAAACATGCTCGAAGCTAAGTGAATACCTGACTCATTGAGCGCTTCAAGGTAATTGGGTTGCCACAAGCGATACGCCAAATTGATGTTCGGCGCTTCGGCGGACACTTCAGCCACAATCACAGGCAAAATATACTGAGCGACATAATCACTCGAAGCCAACACCAACTCACCGTGCCAATCTTGAGGCTCAAATGGCTTATCATCTAACAGGTGGTCAAACTCACTCAGCAAGTCATCGAGCTTGTCTTTAAGCTGCAGAGCACGATTGGTAGGAACCAACTTGTTACCATCACGAACCAACAAAGGGTCACCACACAAATCTCTAAGTTGACTAAGCTGTCGGCTGACCGCAGACTGGGTGATATGCAGACGTTGAGCGGCGCGGCTTACATGACACTCTTCAAGAAGCACATGCAGTGAACGCAGTAGGTTTAAATTAATATTGCCTAACATGAATGTACCGTCGGATTCAGTTTGTTGAAAAACTCGGTCAGCACAGTATGAGTCATTAGGTGACGCAGATCTGGATAGCTTTGCAGTTGGTCGCGAACTTGATTCAAACGCTCCATGCTTTCTACTTCAACATACAGCATCATATCTGTCTCACCGCTGATCGAGTGACACCATTGCACACCATCAATGCTCTCGATTCGTTGCGCGTAAGATTCACAACTATGGTCGCTGCTCGACATGTCGAATTTCAGCAAAATATAAGCGCACACATTCTTCGTTTGGTTTGGCTCTGTCACTTGAGCGCTATAACCCGTTATCACTTTGTCGCTTTCCAGTTTCTTGATTCTGGCGTTCACAGCCGAACGCGAGAGGCTCACATCTCGGGCGATATCACTCACTGAGCATCGAGCGTTGTTTTTGAGAATATCCAAAATCTGGCGATCAAATTTATCCATGCTTTTGATTCTTTCCACTTATTGTTCTATTTATAACGCCTAATTTGACACAACTTTCCGACTTATAACAGCCATTATGACAACCGACATTTTCACGCTTAAACGGATTAATACCGTCAAAATGGCGGTGTCTTACGACGTTTCGCTAGCTGTATTATTGATGTCGACAATGTATGCTTTCAATCTCAGTATTACCCATCCCAGAATAAGCACCAAAAGCTAGGAGAGCGAATGACACAACTCAAACAAGAAATCACGCTAATGTCCGGAATTGGACAACTCTCTACGACCTTGCTGGGTACTGGGTTATTTATGATTCCCGCTATCGCTGCAGGTATCGCAGGTCAGTTGTCGCTATTGGCATGGTTAATCTTGTTTATCGCCATTTGCCCAATCGCCCTTACCTTTGCTGCATTGGGGAAACGCTACCCTAATGCAGGTGGCACCGCCTATTTTGTACGCCAAGCGTTCAGCGAGCGTTTAGAAACGAGTGTTGCTTGGTTGTTTGTGAGTGTTATTCCTGTCGGCATTCCAGCTGCGATCGCACTAGCGGGCGGCTTTGCTCAACAACTATTACCTTCGCCTCTCGACACACCGCTTGGTGCTCAGACCTTTACTGTAGCCCTGCTGATTGCCGTCAACTTGATGGGCAGTAAGTCTTCTGGTCGTCTGCAAACCGTGATTGCATTGTCGATCTTTACCTTGGTCAGTGCTTTTGTTTGGAAGGCTGACATCACCGTTACAGATGTCGCGATTCCCGCTATCTCGTCCGACTCTATGTGGTCTATCGGCGCGGCATTGGCGGTAATGTTTTGGTGCTTTGTAGGGATAGAAGCCTTTGCTCACATGGGAGAGGAATTTAAGAACCCACAGCGCGATTTCCCAATCGCCATCATTGCAGGATGTTTCGTTGCAGGCCTAGTGTATTGGGCTTGTTCAGTGGTCATTCTTAAACTGGGGGCTTATGGATCCGCTGAATTTGATGCTGCATCGATTCCGTGGGTGACAGAGCAACTGTTTGGCAATGGCTTCAAAACGGTCATCAGTGTACTTGGTTTCTTTGCTTGTTTTGCCAGCCTAAATCTTTATACCCAAAGCTTGTCTCGCATGATCTGGGCTCAAGCTCGCCAACACAGCCCGACAAGTAAAATGGCACAACTTAACCGTCGTGGTGTGCCTCTTTACCCAACGTTGGCGATTGGCTTCATCGCGCTTATCTCATGTGTGATTGGCGAGTTGTCTAACTTAGATCTCGAATTCTTTCTTAAACTCGCCAATGGAATATTCGTTCTGGTTTATCTGCTTGCGATGTTGGCGGCTTGCCGATTACTAACTGGCATTTCCAGATTTACTGCAATGGTTTCATTGGTTATCTGTACTTTGGTGTTTATCTGCCTAAGTTGGTCGATGTTGTATGCGGTGACCATTTTTGTGACATTGTCACTCCCTTGGAAGAAGTGGTTGGGTAAACCCACCGTTTCAATCAACAAGTTGTAAACGAGAACAACCAATATCACTGATAAAAAAGCCGAGCGATCTGTTTGATCTTCGGCTTTATGTCACTCAAGCGGATATTACCAAAGCCCAATACTGCCCCACTCCAATCACGCTCATCACTTGAGCCATATTCGTAGAAATCAAACGGGCGAATGATGATGTTCTCAAGTTCAGCCCTTCGACTCCATTCCTGTTCTGATATTCCATTCGACCATTTCACTGTCACATGCAATCCTGCCGCTTGGCTTATCACTTCAAGATCACCATGAAACTCACTTTGAATGGCTTCGATCATCGCTTCATACTTGAGTTTGTATGAGCGACGCATCTTTCTAATATGTCTCAGTAAGTCGCCTTCATGAACAAAGTCAGCCAATGCTTCTTGTGTATGTGCGGCGGTATCTCCAGTGAGCGCATCTTTAATCTCAAGACACCTCGCCACCAAGTGTTCAGGCACAACCAAGTAGCCTAAGCGGAGGCCGTTGAACATGACTTTACTCAGTGAACCAACATAGATAATCCGGTCATCAAACCCGAGTTTACCCGCCAAGCCTTGCATACTGGTGTAAGGGCGATGTGCAAACTGAAACTCACTGTCGTAGTCATCTTCAATGATCCAAGACTGGTTTTTGTTGGCCCAATCAATCAGTTTGAGGCGTTGTTCGGTATTGAGTGTCGTCCCCATTGGGTATTGATTGCTTGGGGTGACATACAGAGCCTTGGCGTGACTGGAGAGCACTTTTTCGATATCAAGGCCGACCTTTTCACGAACACGCACACCATCAAGTTCGAGCTTTAACAGGTCAATAATTTTATGCACCTGTCGATAGCCCGGCTCTTCAACCAGTATTTGGTCGCCCATCGCTAACGTCACCATTAAACCTATCGAAATAGCTTGCTGAGCACCGGCGGTGATAATAATTCGGTCTGCATGACAACGAACCGAACGGCTACTTGCAAGGTAGCCGCTGAGTGCTTCCCTCAAAGCCAAACTGCCTTGAACGTCTTGATTACCTGCGATGTTCTGCCGCGTAGCGTGGCGTTGCAGCAGTCTCTGCCATTTAGCAAACGGGAATGCATCCAGATCAGGAACACCCGGCGCAAAACTTCGGTTAATGTCATTGGGTGTCACTCTCGCGCCACTTGATGCATCAGCCTCTGTGGTCAAGCCATGTGAAGTCTGGGTACTGCTCGATTGAGACAAACTGAGAAAATGCTCCGGCTGTTCAACCGACACGTAAAAGCCAGAGCCTTTCTTGCTCTCGATGTAGCCTTCCGTGACCAACTGTTCATACGCATAGATCACGGTATTTCGGCTTAACGACAGTTCTACAGCCAACTTACGTGTTGAGGGTAACTTACTGCCTTTGCTCCATAAATCTTGAACGATCTTCTCTCGAATTGCATGAAACAAGGCGGTTTGGCGCGTGTCGTGTTGTTCATCTAACTGTAGGTCACCGACATCAATAGGCTGCATAACTGGATCCAAATAGTGTTTGAAAGTGGCTCTATTTAATAGACCAGTTAATCGCTACATTAATCAAAAGGCAATGATTAAGGAGCGATTATGTTATCTAACACGAAAAGAACCATGATAAAGAAAGGGGCTCACAAAGCCGTATTTGAACAAGAGAAACTGCATCAGATCATTGATGAGAGCTTAATCGCACACATTGCATTGCAAGGCGAACACGGCCCGATGGTTATACCTATGCTTGCTTGGCGAGTGGATGACATGGTCTATATTCATGGCGCTAAAAACAGCCGCTTACTGAAGGGATTAAAGAAAGGAGAACCAACCTGTTTAACGTTCACTCTGTTCGATGGTTGGGTGCTGGCTCGTTCGGCATTTCATCACAGTGCGCATTATCGTTCTGCAGTGGTATTGGGGGCATTTTCAGTCATCGATGACAACCAAGAAAAGGATCGCTTGTTGAACATCTTCATTGAGCAGATAGCACCGGGAAGAACCGATGAGGTTAGGCTGAGTAACGAAAAAGAGCTCACCGCCACTGAGTTACTGGCGATTCCGCTAACCGAAGCCTCGGTAAAAATTGGTAAGCATGGTGTGAATGATGACAAAGCTGATATGGACGTTCCCGTTTGGGCAGGTGTATTGCCTTACCGAACCGTTGTTGGGCCACTGGAAACCGTGCCAGAACAGGAAGGGCTCATTGAAAAGCCAGATTACCAACAAGCCTATGGTGAACGTTGGTATCAGAATTAACACACGAATATGATCAACTAAGAATAGTTGTATACAATCTGGCGTATCAAAAATTTAACATAATGAAACTCTGTCGCCAGATGATGAATACGAATAAGGACATTCTTCCACTTCAAGGCTTGCTCAATGGTATTGGGCAAGTCTATTTCACACCATCTGTCGTAACGTCCCTTCTGTTACTGTTAGCTATCTCTATTGAATCCATTCCACTGGCTTGTCTTACTTTATTCGGTGCCAGCTGCAGTTACACATTAGCTCGCTATATCCCTAGTGGAATTAACACCAACAGCAAAACAGCTCATGATCTTAATAGTGGTATGTATGCGTTGAATGGCGCACTGTTCGCTTTGTTCATTGGTAACTTCTTTGGGGTCACCCCAATACTAGCGGCTGTGACAGTCTTCGGAGCCCTACTGACAGTTCCAATCGCTAAAATAGTGTTTAGCTTTAAAAAGTACCGCGGTTACACCAGCGCCTTTGTTGTTACTTCGTGGGGAATTTATGTTGTCCAATCAACCTTCGAACTTTCGGCATTTTCAACATCCAGCATAGCGTTGATGCCACTTATTAATATCGACACAGATGCAGGAACCTACTTACCAACGTTTGTGGTGACCATGCTAAAAGGGATCAGCCAAGTCAGCTTTATCAATAAAGAGTTTTCCGGATTATTTATCTTGGTCGCAATCGCACTGAACAGCTTCAAACACGCTGTTTGGATGCTGCTTGCGGTGTTAATCAGTACCCTATTTAGCTCTTTAATTGGCGCTGACAGCGAACTGATCAAGCAAGGTCTTTATGGCTACAACGCGATTCTTGCTACCTTAGCTCTGGTTCTTTACCCAAGAATAGCTTGGCCATTCGTCATCTTAGGTATCCTGTTGAGTTGCCTTATTACCCTAGGTTTTCACACCTTGGCACTGCTGCCATTAACAGCACCTTTCATTCTAAGCACTTGGGCGGCGGTTTACTTATCAGGCTTATTGCAAAAACGAAGCTTGGCCTAACACGTAACCTATAAATCCGTCCAAAATCGCTCAACATATTGCTTTGGCGTTAAGCCACGGTGCTTTTTAAACATTCGATTAAAGCTTGCCACATTGGTGTAGCCTAAACGTTTCGCGACCTCTTCGACTGGGAGTTTATAGCTCAACAACTCCACGGCAACATTGCTCAGTGCATAACCCATGATGGTGGAAAAGTTGACACCCAACTTATGCAAACGGCGTTGAAACTGCTGCTCAGAGAGTCCTAATAAGCTGGAAACCTTGTGCAATGTTGGTAAACCAAAATGACGACTGTAATTGATCATCTCATAGGTGACCTTATGTTCATCACCTGCATCTGGCATGTTGAGATAGTTGTCTAAATCGTGGAAATTCATCGCCAAGCTCATTTTACCTGCCGCCGGAGACTGATTAATGGATAGCCTTAGTTTGCTCGGAATCCAAACCTCTGTGCGTGGTTGCCCCCATTGGATATTGCACCCAAAGTACTCGTGATAAAGCTCAGTATTCTCACGATAGCCTGCAATGGATACCGCTGCTGGCTTGAAGTCAGGCCCTAGGTAACGCCTTAGGATCTTCATCATAAAAATCGCGATACGCACCGAGTCATGTACTTTACCAACCTCAGAATACTCAGGGTTGTCATAACACCATTTAATGAGTGTCCCAACTTGCGCGCCATACAAGAAAGCCCCCGACTGTAAACAGTGCAGCCCAATGTTGACTCGACGAATCGCAGAAGCAAGGTCATGCCCTGAAAAAAACCAGTTCGCCAGAGGCCCTAACTTCTCAATATCCACCCTATCAGCCAGCTTCAAAATGATGTCAGGATCGCGGGTTTTCTGCTCGAGTAAGCCATACCATTGGTCCACTTCATTCACTGGAATCAGGTTCATCGCGTTAGCAAATACTGACTTTGGAATACCCAAAGAGTCCATATCTAAGTCACGATTGGCCGCCGCATACTGATATACACCTAAAATTCCTAGTGCTCTTAGGAAGTTACAATTGTTCATTTGCTACTAAGCCTCGAAATCCAAATTACAGATCAAATCATATAGAACTCATTATTAAAATAATTAGTAAATTTGCAACCTATAAATCTGATATCAATCACACTCGGCGCTCAATTTAACCTAGGGTTTATCAATGAGTTTACTTAGTGTCCCATTTGTCGGAACAGGCGCAGATACTGCACTACATGTAGTGGCTGGCGTAGTGTTAGTCGCAACTATCGCGGCAGCATGTTACGGGTTCTGGCGTGTACATGAATTACCAATCAATAAAGCTCACAGTAAAGATCATCACCAGCTCGGTTTGATTACCGCATTAACATGGATTGGTTTTGTATGGCATTGGGTATGGGTACTCGCGGTAATCTTGGCATTTGTTGATATGGAAAAAGCCATCATCAACCTAAGAGACACATGGAAATCTCCGGCAGCACCTAAGGAACAGGCAACGACCGACAAGCAAGATGAGGAGAGCCAAGCATGTTAGAAGGCTTAGCAATTTGGGCACTGTTCATTTATTTACTCAGACTGGTTGGTATGCCTTGGAACAAAGGCACCAAAGCATTTGCGTACCTAGGTGGTACATCTTGGTTGTTGTTCGTGTGGGTCGGCCTGCTCAACTTTACTCCAATGGATTTATCAGGCGGTTCAGTTGTTCAATCTCCGCACATTCAATTGCGTCCAGACTCAACCAATGTGTCGGGTAAAACAACGAAAGTCCATATCCATCCAAACCAGGATGTGACTGAAGGACAACTGATCTATGAGATTGACGACACCAAATATGTGATTGCAAGAGACAAAGCAAGTGTTCAACTTGAGTCAGCTGAGGTCGCTTTAGACACGGCTCGCCAAGAAGTCAGCATAGCTAAAGTCAGCTATCGCTCGGCGCTAGAGGACATCAAAGCTTCAATTGCACAAATTGAGTCAGCGAAGACAGACTTAGTGCTGCAATCGAAAACGCTTGATCGTTACCAGAAGCAAAACAGTGTCGTACAACACACGATTACTGAAACTGACATCGACCAACAAACGGCGAAGGTAGATCTGGCGACTCATAACGTGACGACGTTGGAATCTCAACTGAGCAAGAAAGAAGTCGATGCAGAAAACGCAAAGCTCGACATTCACAAAGCCGAAACCAACGTTAGTAAAAAACAAACAGAGGTGGACTCAGCGAAAGCGACATTGGCTCAAGCACAATGGGATCTGAACAGCACCAAAGTCACCGCTCCGACGGATGGCTTTGTGACTAACTTTATTCTTCGTGAAGGTCAGCGCGTTTCAATGATGCCTCGTATTCAAATGTACACTGAAGAGAAGTACGTGTTGATGCGAGTAAACCACCAAGCGATTCGTAACATCAAAGTTGGTCAACCTGCAGAATTTGCGACGGCGGTTTACCCTGGCAAGATATTCTCGGCAACCGTAGAAGGCATTGTTGAGGCGACAGGTGAAGCACAGGCGAGCTTGCTCGGTATCGATGAACAGGTACGTGTCACCACAGGTCGAAACCTTCAGAACAAGCACCACTTTGTGCGTTTAAAGATCGATGAAGCAGAAGGCTACGATATTCCTGTTGGTTCTGTCGGTTTAGCATGGGTGAGCGGTGAGAAGCCGATTAGCTTTATGGCGTTCCTAGATGTCATACGCGGGATCATCATTCGAATGAAGTCTCAGCTGTACTTCTTCTACTCTATCTAATACGCCTGATAGATGAAACAAGACAAAGCCCGTGCGATCTCAGATCGCACGGGCTTTTTTGCTCGGTTGCTTAGTTACTTAAAATTCCATGTTTTTAGGCGTAGGGGAGTCCATAGAAGATAAAGAACTCAGGAACGTGCTGTGCTCATCTCATCGCGACACTAGATCATTACCACCTAGATCACCCTGCACTAGCATTAAATTGCAAATCGCAATTGCATAATGCAACAAGGGAATTCTAAAACGCGAATAAAATGGCCAAATACGCACCAAATTGCTATTAAACAGCCTATATTCGAGGTTTTAAAAGTTGGCACGCTATCTGCTTTGTATATATCGACCCTTCTTAAGCCGAGGGTCACCTAGCCAACTGACGTTGTTAGTGAACCTTATTCTTGTTCACAAAATATATAAGCCAATTGCGGTTATTGCGATTGGCTATTTTTTTGCCTGTCGTTTGGCTAACCGCCCCCCTCTCGATACAGACACCCATTCAATCGCATAATAATCAACATTCATAGCCAACTATCGATAGCAGATATTCAATACACCATAGAAAACGTTTTCTATTTATTTTCATGAAATAAATGAAGAAAATAACCTTATGTTTTACAAGAAATTTAAGGTGATAATTGATTCTCAGGTGCCTTTATTGACAAAATTAGCATTGACTATGTGATTTATATCACCATAATGCGCACGTTTGCCTGCAATACGGCGACCGTTAATTTTAATTTTGATCATTTGCGGAGGTAAAAAATGGCTGCTGATAATAACTACAGTCTAGGGCCGGTTCCTACATCGGCTAGGAAAGGAGTCGCTTCACTCACCATGGTAATGCTTGGACTCACTTTCTTCTCTGCAAGTATGTGGACAGGTGGTTCACTCGGGACAGGCCTCTCATTCAACGATTTCTTCCTCGCCGTTCTCATCGGTAACCTAATTCTTGGTATTTACACTTCTTTTCTTGGCTACATCGGCTCATCTACTGGCCTCTCTACTCACCTCCTAGCGCGTTTCTCTTTCGGTACAAAAGGCTCATGGCTTCCTTCTGCTCTACTTGGTGGTACACAAGTCGGTTGGTTTGGCGTAGGTGTAGCGATGTTTGCAATTCCGGTACAGAAAGCGACGGGCATTGATACCAACACCTTGATTATTGTGTCAGGCCTTTTGATGACAGGTACGGTGTACTTCGGTATTAAAGCGCTAATGGTGCTTTCAGCGATTGCTGTTCCAGCGATTGCTATTCTTGGTGGTTACTCAGTATTGACTGCGGTAGACAGCGTTGGCGGACTAGAACAGCTACAACTGATTAAACCAGAAACTCCAATGGACTTCTCAATGGCCTTAGCAATGGTTGTAGGTTCATTTGTTAGTGCAGGTACGCTAACGGCCGATTTTGTTCGCTTTGGTAAGAAGCCAGCGAGCGCAGTATTGATCACAATGGTTGCATTCTTCATCGGTAACTCGCTGATGTTCATCTTCGGCGCAGCCGGTGCAGCAGCGACAGGCCAATCAGACATTTCAGATGTGATGATTGCACAAGGACTACTGCTTCCAGCAATCATCGTTCTTGGCTTGAACATCTGGACAACCAATGAAAACGCACTTTATGCATCTGGCCTTGGTTTATCTAACATCACTGGTCGCTCAAGTACTACAATGTCTATCATTAACGGCATCATCGGTACGATTTTCGCGCTTTGGTTGTACAACAACTTCGTAGGTTGGCTAACCTTCCTATCGTTGGCGATTCCACCAATTGGTGGCGTAATCATCGCTGACTTCTTCGCGAACCGTAAACGTTACAAAGATTTTGCAAATGCAGAGTTCCAAACCGTTAATTGGGCTGGCATTATCGCGGTAGCAACAGGCGTAGCCGCTGGTCACTTCCTTCCTGGCGTTGTTCCTTTAAACGCAGTGTTAGGTGGTGCAATCAGTTACCTCGTGCTTAATCCTCTATTGAACAAAAAAGCTCTGAAATCTCAGGCCGCTTAAGGACACACTATGACAACCCTATTAATCAAGAACGCGAAACTTCAAGACCAAGAGGGCTTGAAACAGATTCTGATTGAAAATGGTCAATTTTCTCGCATTCTCGATAATGACGCACAAATCAATCATCAAGGTGACATCCTTGATGCTGAAGGTGGCATTGCTGTTACACCGTTCTGTGAACCGCACATCCACCTAGATACCACTCAAACCGCTGGTGAGCCTAACTGGAACATCTCTGGCACTTTGTTTGAAGGTATTGAGCGTTGGGCTGAGCGTAAAGAACTGCTATCAATTGAAGACGTAAAATCTCGTGCGAAGCAAACACTGAAATGGCAGATCGCTAACGGTGTTCAACACGTGCGTACTCACGTTGACGTATCTGACCCAACGTTAGTTGCGTTAAGAGCGATGGTTGAAGTTCGTGAAGAGATGAAAGAGTGGGTCGACATTCAGATCGTTGCATTCCCTCAGGAAGGCATTCTTTCATACCCTAACGGCAAAGAGTTGCTTGAAGAAGCCGTAAAGATCGGCGCTGACGTTATTGGTGCTATCCCTCACTTCGAATTCACTCGTGAATACGGTGTTGAATCTCTGCATTACGTGTTCGAGCTTGCACGCAAGTACGACTGTCTGATCGACGTTCACTGTGATGAAATCGACGACGAACAATCTCGTTTTGTTGAAACACTGGCAGCCCTTGCTCATAAATTTGAGATGGGTGAAAAGGTAACGGCAAGCCACACAACGGCGATGGGTTCTTACAACGGTGCTTACGCGTCTCGTCTGTTCCGTCTATTGAAGATGTCTGGTATCAACTTCGTAGCAAACCCGTTAGTGAACATTCACTTACAAGGCCGTTTCGACGATTACCCGAAACGCCGTGGCGTGACTCGTGTGAAAGAGATGCTAGCAGCAAACATCAACGTTTGTTTTGGCCACGATGACGTGTTTGACCCATGGTACCCACTGGGTACAGCGAACATGCTTCAAGTTCTGCACATGGGACTGCACGTAACACAGGTTATGGGCTACGACCAAATCAACAACTCGCTAGATTTGATCAGCAAAAACTCTGCTCGCACATTGAACATCCAAGACAACTTCGGTATCGAAGAAGGTAAGCCAGGTAGCCTACTGATTCTTCCTGCTGATAATGGCTTTGATGCAGTGCGTCGCCAAGTACCAGTGCAGTATTCAGTACGCCACGGCAAGGTGATCGCAGAGACTCAGCCAGCTAAAACAAAAATTAACTTAGCTCAAACAGAAGATATCAACTTCAAGCGTTAATATCGTCTATACTAATGAAGAAAAGGAAGCTGAGATGCTTCCTTTTGTTGTGTTGGCGAAGCGACAAAACTATCACTAATTCAGTGTATTTTTTGTACATTCGCACGGTATGACAAAAAAAGCACAGATTTCGCAATCAATGTGTGTACATCTCAAAAGACTGTGTTAACATGCTCTCGCTCTGTTAGCCGGAGTTATTTAAGTTAGATGAATAGTAAAAAATTGACATGTAAAATCGTTACCCGTTTTTGTAAGTAGTTTTTCCTTATTTCTTAGCAATATTAAATAATTCAATTATCAGCGCATTGCAGTAATGCAATCAACAATTTAGAAAATTTATGAATAAGGGACAAATTATGTCTAACACAAATACTGGCACTGTAAAATGGTTTAACGAAGAGAAAGGTTTCGGCTTCATTTCTCAAGACAACGGCGGCGCTGACGTATTCGTACACTTCCGTGCTATCGTTTCTGAAGGCTTCAAAACTCTGAAAGAAGGCCAAAAGGTTTCTTTCGAAGTTGAAAACGGTCAAAAAGGCCTACAAGCAGCAAACGTTGTTGCTCAATAATTAGCTTTTAGCTAAAAAGAATTTTAAAGCGCTGATTTTTATCGGCGCTTTTTTATATCTGCTCATGTACTCCCCTCTTCCTTGCTTTCGTTACACGCTTCTTCTCTCCCCCTCTTGCGAATCTAATTGTATCGTTCAAAGGCCCAGATTCAATTGTTCATACAGATTCTACGCTAAGAACATCACCCCAAGCTTCAGCACACCACACCCAGAGATTGAGTTGAGCTTTTCACCTAAAACCTCACCTATGTTCCAAAATGAATAACCAAAAATATGGTTAAAGAACAATCCATTAGATGTAGTTATGAATACCCAATCGATATTCATAATAAAAAAGAGTAATTTATCCAACCCTCATCCATTAATTATATAATTTTTAAAGCAAAGACCTTCGAAATCCGCTAACCTTGTCCACAAGTGGCTTTAGTTAGTTTGGTACCTGCAGTAAAAATAATGAAGAAAGACGAATTTCAGAAATCCACCGCAAATCTAAAAAAAGCGGTGCCTCTTATGATGAAGAACAGGGTGTCTACCACACCGGCAAATTACGCACTTTGGTACACCTATGTCGACAATGCTATCCCACAGCTAACTCAAGACATGGATGGTATTTTAGAACACTACGGTATCTGCCCTCCTGCCGTTGGTGAACAGCTTTACAACAATTACGTTGCTAGCAAATCCGAAACCAATATCAACGACCTCCGTGCGAATTTAGAACTGTTAGTTTCTGAAGTGTCGAACTCGATGAACGACACACTGACCGATACCTCTGCTTTCTCTGACATGATCGACAAAAGCTTCGAGGACTTGGCTCGTGTTGATAACGAAAGCTTATCTATCGATGAAGTGATGACACTGGTTCGTCAGCTGGTTTCGGAATCTCGTCATATTCGTCACTCTACTCAGTTTTTAAACTCGCAACTGAACTCGGCTACGTCAGAAATCACCAAACTGAAAAGCCAACTTGTCGAAGTTCAGAAAGACGCGCTTTTTGATAGCACAACCACACTGTATAACCGTCGTTCGTTCGACCGTGATATAGAAACCTTATGTGGAGCGCAACAATCTCTGTGTCTGATTCTTCTCGATATCGACCACTTTAAAAATTTCAACGACACCTATGGTCACTTGTTTGGCGATATGGTTCTTAAAGGAATAGCTCGCAAACTTAAACTAAGTTGTCGTGAAGGTATTTCTGCTTATCGCTTCGGTGGCGAAGAGTTCGCACTCATTGTGCCAAACAAATCTGTGCGTATTGCTCGTCAGCTTGCTGATACCAACCGTCGCTCTCTCGAGAAACTGTCGATTAAAGATCGCCGTAGCGGTCAGCAGGTTGGTAATATCACCGCATCGTTTGGTGTGGCCGAACTTGAACCGGGTGAATCAGCACAATCGCTGATCGAACGCGCTGATAAGCTACTTTATGAAGCGAAATCACTGGGTCGTAACCGAGTAATGCCTTTGTAAGACGCAATCAATGCTCCTTTCAACACATTAGTCGGCTCGTATTGAAATTAGAAAGCCCCAAAGACATCATCTTTGGGGCTTTTTCTTTAACTATACAAATTGGTTTGTTACTTAGGAATCACTGTTAAATCTGGAAGCAGTAATTCAGGCAGTAGTCTTCACCACTCTTAGCTCTGAACTCTTTATCTTCACTGCACGCTTTTGGTTTTCCTTTCTCGTCACCTTTTACCAGGCTGATCCAGTGACGCATTGCTGCAATAGTCTCTTGATGTAATGTAGAGCTCGTTGCTTCCATTGGTGATTGACCGAAGGTCGTGCACGACTCTAACTGAATGTCATCAATCTCTACTAGCTCAATACACCCCGTCCCTTTGTGACAACCAAACATCACTTCTAGGTGGCTTCCGCTGCCATCACGGAACAAGATTGAGTCTGGGTCACTCTTCTCACCCATGTAAGCCACAAACTGCTTAGGGTGCTTCAGACCGCTGTGTTGACCATCTTTAAAGTAAGCCATGATATGGCGGTAATCGACTACGTAGCTCGTTACGTCTTGGTGTGAGCCATGCTCCAGTGGGAACAGACGGTCAAGTAATTGCTTTGCTTTCACTTGCTTTTCAGTTTGCTGGTTTGCACTGATTGTCTCCACGGCAAAGACAGCTTCAGCGATAAATGGCTTTGATTGTTTTTGGATTTCTGTTTTATCGAATGTAAGCATATTCATAGTCTTTCCCTCTTGACCAGTCCGGTGAAAGCCACCGATTTGTAACGCAAAAATGTGTCCTAGAGCAATTATTCCAAACTAACGTTTAATTTATTTGTCATTTTGTGAATTGCTTAGTTTGTAGATTAGCGGTTTTTTACATACAATTTCACAACAAAAATTTTACAATGTGAATTTTACAAATATGGCCTTGTCAAAAAGTTTAGTTCGTCAGTCACATTTCCTAGGTACGAAAATACGTAACCTTAGGAAGCGTAACCATTTAACGATGGAAGATCTGTCTGCGCGTTGTATTAGAATCAACCCAGAATACGCGCCTTCCGTTTCTTACCTTTCAATGATTGAACGTGGAAAGCGGGTGCCAAGCATCGACATGCTGGAAGTGATCGCGCAGGTCTTTCAGAAGAACCCTACGTGGTTTCTCGACGACGAATCAGAACAACAAGCCATAGCTCCAGATAAAGGGAACCGAGGTGGGATAAGCGGTATGGCGCTCGAGCCTAGCTTTCTTTTCTCCAACGACATCCTGCAAATTGCCATACCCGAGATGTTGTCACAAACCGGTATCTCTGGTCGCCAGTTTGCACACCTATTAATTCGAGCACACCAAGAGAGCAATCAAAACCACTTCCCTGACCTTGAGCGTGCCGCAGAGGAAGTTGGCCTAAAACGCCTCAACCTCAGCGTGGAAGACCTCATAGACATCGCGAGAACACTTGGAATCAATATCCGTTGGGTAACACGCACACCTCAAGATGTGGTCGATGAGCTCGGCATCAACGCCAAGCAACTAGTGACCTCGTTCTTCGAACCTCCAGGTACGATCTTCTTAAACGAAATTCTTAAAGAGTACCCAACTCGTCTGAAATACGACCTGTCGGTTTACATCGGCCATTGCATTTTGCATAGCAAAGAAGGATTAAAGAGTGTGTTGTCAGTCGGCAATAACAACACATGGGACGATAACCAAGTATCAGGCTCTTCCCAACTCAACTCTCAAGATATTCTTCAAGCATGGCGAGACTTTGAATCAAGCTTCTTTGCTGGCGCGTTGTTATGCCCGAAAGTCCCATTCAGACAACTGCTCGATCGTACTGGTTACGAAATCGACGTTCACAAAAGAGCAGGGGTTTCCCCCTCTGTTGCGATGCGTCGAATGACGGTAGTATCGCCCTACCCTCACTGGCACTACTTTGATGCTTATGGACCGGGGAAACTCAAGGCGGTATACCGCGGAAACGGGATTCCACTGCCTTGGGGGAATATGAGAACGGTCGCTGACCCATGTCAACATTGGGCTGTGTTCCGTCGATTATCTGAACCTAGGGCGGGTAGCTCTGCTCAGATCTCCATTTTGAATGTGGGTGATGAGCCAAGAATCTACTGCTGTGAATCCATCAATATGACGGATCCAGCGGGCAACAATCGCGTTTTGTGTGCTGGTATAGATCTCAACCCTGCGATTGATGCTCAAGGCGGTAATTCGAGAGAAATAGCAGAGCAGCTTAAGGCGTCATGCGTCAACAATGGCGGCTCTGTAGCAATACCGCGTAACATCAAGAAAGATCTCACGACAATAGCCAAGATTCTAAATATAAATTGGATTGAACGTGGGATTGAGACAGAGGCGAGGCTTATCTGCTCCAGAGGCGGAGAATGCCCACGCCAACCAAGCTGTTACTCAAAGTGTGGTGAGTGTTAAAGCAATTGAGGTACGAGCATGATAAGCAATTATTGTGTTCTACTTATTTTGCCTGGTTAGCTTTGATTTGGCCTGATTGGCTTTATAGAGCAACGGCCATTAGTAAAAAGCAATAAAACAAATAGAACCTAAAATTCAGGCAAAAAAAAACCAATCACAAAAGGGTGATTGGTCATATATTTTGTGTGAACAATAAAGGTTCACTAACAACGTCAGTTGGCTAGGTGACCCTCGGCTTAAGAAGGGTCACCATTACTAATGCAGCATACGTGCCAACTTTTAAAACACGTATTTACTACGCATCTGGACACGTATTAGCCGTAAATTCTTGTTTGTTTTGCAAACTGGAATTGCAAATTGCAAAAATCCACAAAAACGCTAGTGATTATGTTGTTATTAAAAAATCATTAAAGATTCGTTACCCTTCCTCTAAAGTCCAATTTATCAATAGATTCAACAGTTTTCCCGTCACCTACTACACTCTCAAATTGCAAAATAACAGGCATAAAAAAACGCGAACATTGATATTCAATATTCGCGTTTATTCGATTTCTATGACAGAAAGAACTTAGCCAACGAGACGCCTTTTTATAAAGCAACTCCCATCGTTGCTCTTTCAATATCTCAGAAAAGATTATTTCTGAGGAGCTGGCTTAGAGCGGCTTCGAGACGGTTTGTTTGTCGAAGGCTTGCTTCCTGCTGGCTTGTTCGATGACTTGCTTGGGCCATAGCTGCCACCGTAACCTGACTTCTTAGGTTTACCTGCTGGCTTGCCTGTATTGTTTGACTGACCTGAGCTTTTTGGCTTGCCAGAACCGTTTGCTTTACCCGCACCGCTTGGCTTGCTCAAAGTACTTTGATTACCGGTTTTGTTCGCAGAGGGCTTATTGCCTGCACTACCGCGCTTGAAGTTGCTGCCGTTGTTTCTTACAGACTTATCTTCGCCCGCTGCTGCGTTATTTTCGGCAGGTTTCTTACCCGATGTCGGCTTACGCTTTGGCGCAGAACCTGTACCCGGTACGTGACGTTTATTCTTGCCTGCTGGCTTGTGACCACGAGCGTTGTCACCAGAACGTTGACCGTCTGCGTGTTCACGTGGTTGTTTCGCTTTCTTCGGCTTCTTAGGCTTGATTGGACGTGTGTCCAAACGAGACTCTGGCAGCTTGTTTACTGGCGAGAAGCCTTCAAGTTCACGACGCTCTAGCACTTGTTGAATCAGGCGCTCAATACCGAACAGTTCACCCACTTCATCAGCACAAACTAATGAGATAGCTTTACCCACTTCACCAGCACGGCCTGTACGACCAATACGGTGTACATAGTCTTCTGATACATGAGGAAGGTCGAAGTTAACCACTTGAGGCAGTTGTGGGATATCGATACCACGTGCTGCGATGTCTGTTGCTACAAGCACTCGAACCTTACCCGTTTTGAAGTTCTCTAGGGCTTTGGTACGTGCGCCTTGGCTCTTGTTACCGTGAATTGGCGCAGCAGTGATGTCTTGCTCTTCAAGGAAACGAGCAAGCTTGTTAGCACCGTGTTTTGTTTTGCTGAATACCAACACTTGTCGCCAATCATTGTCTTTGATTAGCTTCGCTAGCATTGCGCTCTTTTTCTTTTTGTCTACTGGGTAGATGCTTTGCTCAACGGTCTTCGCCGTAGAGTTTGCAGGGCTTACCGAGATCTCTACTGGGTTATTCACCAAACCTTTTGCCAAGCTACGGATATCATCAGAGAAGGTCGCAGAGAACAGTAGGTTCTGACGTTTCTTAGGCAAGAAAGCCAAGATCTTACGGATGTCACGGATGAAACCCATGTCTAGCATACGGTCCGCTTCATCTAGCACTAGGATCTCTAGTTGATCGAAACGCACTGCATTTTGATTGTATAGGTCAAGTAGACGACCCGGTGTTGCCACTAGCACATCACTACCTTTACGCAATTTTTGCATCTGAGGGTTAATTTTCACGCCACCAAACACAACGGTAGAAGTAAGAGGTAAGTTAATACCGTACTTCACTACACTGCCATTCACCTGCGCAGCAAGTTCACGAGTTGGAGTTAACACAAGTGCACGAACTTGATTCTGACGTACGCGAGTGCCTTTTGATAAGATTTCAAGAATAGGTAGCGTGAAGCCTGCAGTTTTACCTGTACCTGTTTGAGCAGCGGCCATTACATCTTTGCCCGTTAGGACAGCTGGTACGGCTTTCTCTTGGATTGGTGATGGCTTATCGTAACCTTGTGCTTCAATAGCTTTAAGGATCGGTTCAGAAAGGCCAAGGGAGGTAAAACTCATAGATTATTTTCTCAGTTGAATAACATTTAGTATGAGCAACACCGTAAAAATGGCGTTGCTACAGCTTTTGCTGATCAGATGATTGATACGGAGCAAAGCGCGGTATTCTGAGGCTTTTCCCCACATTCAGCAACTAAATTCTAATCGCAACTAAGATTCTGTCGAGGTAATCTGACGCTTCTGCTCGTACATTTTTTCATCAGCGGCTTTTAAAAGGCCATCCACATCGTTGAAGCTGTCGTTATAAACAACCCAACCCACACTGATTCTGAGATAAATAGAATGCGTTTCATAAACCACAGGCGTTTCGCAGATCGCGCCTTGCAGTTTATTGGTAATCGATGCCACATGTTCTTCATCAATAATGCGCGGCAACAGAACGAGAAATTCATCCCCGCCCATCCTCGCGACAATATCTGAGGTACGCAGCTTGCTCTTGATTCGTTTAGCACACTCAATCAAGACTTTGTCACCTGCGGCGTGACCATAGGTATCATTGATGGCCTTAAAAGCATCTAGGTCAATGTTAACCACCGCAAAGGTTTTGGTTTTCTGCTTTTGTACCGTTTTGAACGCTTGCTTGAGGCTGTACATGAAGTAACGGCGATTAGGTAGCATCGTCAACTCATCATGCATTGAACGGCTATCCGCAATGCGATAGAGCCTGTAAATCATGATGTAAGCAACCGCTAGAATCAGCATTAGGGTGTAACCCACCAGCCTCACTCCATGAACACGATACCAAGGCACATCCATTAGCACATGTTCATTACCCGACAACGCAAGGTACCAGCCACCATAAGGGAAGCTCACCTGCTCTGTCGTAAACGCATTGGAGAAGACACTGGGCTTGCCATAGAAAACATCGCCCTCTTTACCGGCACTGTTGGTTCCACGTATTGCCAATTCGTATTTTTTCTCAATCTTGCCAATACCCACATCTTTCAGAAGCGCATCGAGATCAATCACGGCACTCGATACGCCCCAATAGTCTTGATTAAAGGGAGGATCTCTAAAGATAGGCGTACGCGTAATCAAGGCTTGACCACCTTGAAACAGGTCAAATGGCCCCGCGATAAAGGTATTGCCGATGTTGCGTGCGATCTCTACCGACTCCCATTGGCTTGGGTGGTCACGGTAATCAATCCCGAGGATCTGCTCATTGCCTTCCATTGGATAAACGAAATTAAGTACATCGTTTTCAGCAAGGCCAATCAAGCGAATATGGAAGCCGTCACGGATAATGTTTTGAGCAATTTGATCCCAGCTCTTTTGATCTCCATTGGGGTTAATGGTCACAAGAGTCGAGAAATTATTGAGGATATACATGTCCGACACGATCGTCGCTTCTATGCGGGATCGAATAATCGAGAGCTGCTTTTTTGCCTCAGAATAGGATTCATTTTTAAGATAGGTTAATTCCTTGGCGTGAAAAAACTCGATAGCACTCACTACCACTAGGAAAAACAACAAAGATAATAATTTGGCAGGCAATTGCTTGCTAGAACCACTTGGCATTCACGAACCTCTAACACTTTTGTTCTGTTTACTGCCTTAAATCGGCTCATTTCTGGCTAATTCTTTCAGTATGCCGACAAGCAGTTAAAAATCCACACTTTGCGTTGGGTCTCATTTCATTATTGAGCGATTCATCACTTCACTGTGAGTTAACTACACTGATTAATAAATCAAAAAACCTTAATGAACCTTTTAAAGCTTACATTGTATTGACCCAAACCTTACATTAAAGGATTCATCAGTGTTATTTTATACTTACAATTAATCAGCTTGGTACCTTACAAACATGAAGCTAAAAACTCTCACTCTGTGCACTTTGTTATCTGCCTCCGTCGCAGCAGCGTTTCAAGTACAAGCGACTTCTGACGAGCAACAGACTGTTAACGTACAAGAGCGTGTTAACATACAAGAGAACAAACTAGCAAAAATCGTACCAAATGTTCAATCACAAGCTGATTCTCTCTACTCTCAAGAACAATCTTTCAAACAATCCGCCGATTTGATTCGCACTACCTACGAAAGCCAACTCTTCACCCTCCCAGCCTTCAAAGAGGGTCACTATGGTTTGCGTATGTATCGACAAACATTAGACGACAAATATTCTGCCGCGGTGTGGAGTGATATGGCGCGTGTATCAAGCAAGCTCAGCCGCCTATCGAATGATGTTCATACCATGGAACAAATCGTACTGTACTCAGAGAAACGCGTGGCTTCTTATGTGGGTGACGACGATGAACGCAGTATTCGACGCTACAACATCACCAAGCACATGCCTGAATATCTGTACCTCGGTGTCGACCTGCTAGGTTCTATGGCGCGCGCGAACGAATACGGCTTGGAACACAAAAACGATGCCAAACTGCGTGAAATCATTCGTCGTTATGACTTCTCTCGCTACGTAACCAATGAAGACATGGTGAAAGCGTGGGCCGCTCAGCTTGCGAATCAAGTGTACTGGCTACGTCAGTTGGGTGAACAAGATGTGGTTGATGAGTTCGTTGATACCTTCAAAAAAGCGTACCCAGACGACAAAGACAAGAAGCTCTCAAGTCAGCAATATGGTAATAAAATCTATGGCATGACACATGTGATCTTCGGTGATTCGGAATACTACCAACACCAAGTAAGCGAGCAAGAGCACCAATGGATCTACGATTACTTTAGAGAAAACATCGATACCATTCTGCTGCGTGCAAAAGAAGATGTAATCGCAGAGGTTGGATTAACCTTCCTACTTGCAGGTCTAGAAGATGACCCTGTTGTCGAGAAAACTCGACTCGCTATCCAAGCGTCCATCGACAAGAAACACGGGATGATCCCGTCTATCACTGGTGATTTTGATCTTGAGTACGGCGAACATCGCAACGTATTGGCAATCATGCTGCTTGATTGGCAACAGGTGAACGAAGCGCCAACGTTCAAGGGCAACCCAAAAGTGTTTAAGACGATTCCTTACGGGCTCATTGAAAACCAGCCATTGAGTAAATAGAAACTCCAAGGTTTACCTACAGAATCTAAAAAGCCGCACCCCTTTCGAGGTCTGCGGCTTTTTAATGTCTGTTACGTTCCTACGACATCAATCCAAGAATAGCCGTTCATCAAGCTTCAGAGACGGCTTTGTTCATCACTATCGTGAAATCGCCTTCTGTGTAACCTTCTATCAAGGAGACATCGTCACACAGCGTTTTACAGAAGCGATAAACACCTTGAGGGTGATAACTCATCAAGGTATTGCGCGAAGGATATTGGCTTGAATTGAGCAGATTAAAAATTACCGTCTGATTCGCTAGCCCAAACATACGAGTAATCATGTTGGTCAGATAATCAGAATCACGAGAGATGTAGTTCAGTGAACCACTGGCGATAACCACATCATGCGTTTCTAGGTTCATCTTACTCATGTCACCCGCAATAAACTTGCAGCGAGCTTCGGTGTAGTTTTGCTTGGCCTTTTTAAGAAAATCAGCGTGCTGGTCAACGCCTGTGTATGATTGAATGCGATAGATACTGTCGAGTAGTTCAAACAACTCTCCATAACCACAACCCAAATCCAAAACACTCTTCTTTTCAAAGTCAGCCGAGCGCGCAATGACTTCGAAGCGACACAGTTGACTCTCTTCGTTAGTCCAACCTAAAGCTTTAGCATTATCGCCGTTCGAGCGGTTTGTTTGCTTTCGGTGATACCAATACACCTTAAAGCGATCACGCCAGTGCATTATGAGAAATCTACCCACACTTCACGACCACCAGCTAACTCTTGGTTGTGATATTGCCATTGATATTGCGCGAGCAGTTTCTCTGTTAACTCTAGCCCTAGACCAAAACCAAGATTATTATCTTCTACCGTGCCGTCGGTGTTGTGGTTAACAATGGTGACTTTTGAACCGACTTGAACCATATCCACAGTACCGCTTCCTGTGTGTTGGAAGGCATTACGAATCAAGTTAGTTAATACGATTCGAGTGAGCCCGACTGGCAACTGGCACTGTGTGTCATCGCTTTCAAGATTCACGACCACAGCCTTTCCATTCAATAGATAGGTTAGGTCCTGGTTTATCTGTTGCAGCATATCGCCAAGATGTGTGTTTTGCAGAGGCAGGTCTTTGTCTTGTTGTCGAGTTAACCACAGCAAGGTCTCTGTCAGGTCTGTCATGGTGAAACCTGCACGCTTGATTCGGTCTATGACTTCAAGCTGCTTTTCTGGGCTCTTGCCTTTTTGAATCAACTTCTCTAACAGTTCACTGTTGGTTCTTGTTACCGCGATGGGGGTGCGTAACTCATGGCTTGCGTAACCTAAGAACTTCTGCTCTCGTTCTAAGCTGCTTTGAACCGAACTTAAGCTGTCACGAATGATGTTAGCCAAGGTGTTCAGCTCACTGAAATGAAAATCAGGAGTCGGTTCACTCAGGTTATCTTTGTCTAGTGACTTAGCCCAATTCTTTAATTGTTCTACAGGCGATGCCACCTTACGTAATACCAGAATCAGAATAACAACGAACAGCGCAATCGCGCCTAATGCGGTCAAAAAGATCGTCACAAAGTGCGGAAGCCCTTCTTCGTTTTTGAAGGGATCGTGTTTTTGACTAAACACCGCGGAAACATAACGAACCTCATCTCCTTTCATCACCTTCATGGCGAAGTACCCTTCCTCTGGCGGTGAGAATATGGATTTCCCAATGACCAATTTTGTGATGAGGTCGAATTGGAGTTCGTTCTGCTTAAGGTTGTTCTGGATGCTTTGTGGTAGATCGCTCCATTGCGTCGCTACAGTAAATTCTTGATTGTTCATCGGTTTGCCCGGTTTCACCGCGTCTTGCTGAGCTTGAGCAATCATAGAACCACGCATCGCGATATCCATACCCGAGACAAAGTATTTTACGCTCAATGCAGACAGAACCAGAATCGTCGTGACACCTGTAACCAGAATCGCCAATAAAACGTAGATCCTTAAACTTGGTCTGATCTTCATTCTTGTCGTAACTCCTTAATCGCAAAGCCTTTGCCCGCAATGGTGTGCAGCAGCTTATTATCTTGTTCAGCATCGACTTGTTTACGCAGGTTGAAGATATGCACTTTTAAGCTATTGCTGTCGGGTTGATCGTCGCCCCACACGCCCTGCATGATCGTCTCTCGTGAAACAGGATTAGGGCTAGAACGCATCAACACCTCTAAGATTTTGAGCGCTGTTGGGGAAAGCTTGAGAGGTGAGTTCGCACGATAAGCTTGATGTTGCTTAAGGTCGATCTCCAAATCACTCACCGATAAGCGGCTCACCTGACCACTGCGTCGCTTTGCCAATACTTGCGCTCGAACAATCAGCTCTTCCATTGCAAATGGTTTGATCAAGTAGTCATCGGCTCCCTTTGAAAAACCCGTCAACTTATCATCAAGCGTATCACGCGCCGTCAGCATCAATACGGGTGTATCGATACCCTGTGCTCGTAAGTTTTCACACACCTGCAAGCCATTCATTTTTGGCAAGTTGAGATCGAGTATCACCGCATCATAGCGGTTGGTTTCGATAAGGTTGAGTCCAGCTAGACCATTCGCTGCGTGATCGCACTGAATGTCTTCTAAATCGAGGTAATCGATAACAGCCCTCGCCAAATCGAGGTCGTCTTCAACCAATAGCAATTGAAGCTTATCTGTGAGTTTATTAGTGACGGGTTCTGCCATCATGACGACCTCTATTGTTAGTTGTATTGTGGCTTGTTATGCAGTGAACTTTAATATCTTGTTTAGTAACGAACCTAGACCGATGTAGCAGAGACTCACTCAGCAATCATCAGCCTAGATATCATTAGCTTAGCCATTGTTAAGCTGTTTGTTCAACGCCTTTGACTCGATTTGTGACTTTAAGAATCAGAGACTTAATCTCACACTGAATCATTAACAATGCTGGTGTCAGAATCAGTGTAATAAACGTCGCAAACAAAATACCGTAGCCTAATGCCGCTGCCGCAGGAATCAGGAATTGAGCCTGCAAAGACGTTTCACTTAACAATGGCGTCAAACCTGCGAACGTCGTCACCGATGTAAGTAATACGGCTCTCAGTCGGCCTGAACACGCTTCAACAATTGCATCGTGAACCGATTTACCCTTTTCTTTGATTAACTCGTTAAAACGAGAAACCAACAACAAGCTGTCATTCACCACCACACCGCTCAACGCGAGAATACCGTTTAACGATAGGATACTGATTGTTAAGTCATTCCACCAGTGTCCTAGGATTGCGCCAACAATACCAAATGGAATCGCCGTCATGATGATCACCGGCTGTATATAAGACTTCAGCGGGATAGCAAGCAGTGTGTAAATCGCAATCATAGCGAGCACAAACATACTCATCATCGAGCTAGCCGTCTCTTCTTGCTCTTCCGTTTCGCCTGCAAAATCGACCGTTAATCCCGGGTACTGCGCTTCTAGATCCGGTACTAATGTGTCTTGTAGCTGACGAACAAGCTCTGCCGGCGCAACTACATCTTTATCCAATACAGCACTAATATAAACCGCTCGCAGGCTATCAATGCGTGTAATCTCTGAGACTTGGTAATCTGAATGTACTTCAGCAACCGTACTCAAAGGCACCACGGTACCGTCGTTGGTTCTCACACTTGATTGCTTGATATCCGCAATGGTTTGGCGATCCGACTCCGGGTAACGAACTCGAACTTTCACCTCATCTTTACCACGTTGGAATTGCTGAACAATGTCACCACCAAACGCCTGTAATACTTGCTGTGAAAGACTTGCAGTATCAAACCCTAATGCTCGGCCTTGTTGTGTTAATTCAAAGCGATACTGAGGTTCACCAAGGTCCAAGTTGTGGTCAATGCCACTCACACCGTCGATGGTTTGCAGTTTGGCTAAGAACTCATTGCCCGCAGCCGTTACTGATTCTTCATTCCACGCTTTCAGTTCTACTTTGAAGTTGTCGACCATCTCCATTTTAGACAAGACTTTCAACTTCTTAACGCCTTCCATTTGGCCAACTGTTTCTTCCCATAAATCTGCAAATTCATTGGATGTGTAAACACTGTCGCTGTCGAGCTCAATTCTTACCTGCCCCGAATCATCAGCATCGGCGATAACCTGAAGGCTAAGCAATTCAGATGGTTCACCTTGAGCACCGTATTGAGATCTCAGTGTTTCATCGGTTTGTTTTGCTGCCGCTTCAAGCACCAACAAGTTCTGCTGTGTTTGACCAAAGCTGGCATCGTTTTGCATCGACATATCGGCTGTCACTGTGTCGCCCGGCATATCAGGGAAGAACGCCACACGAACCGCCCCCGTCATTGGTAATCCTGCTACTAAGATTAGTAGCGACAAGAAAACCATCACCACGGCATAACGCAGTTTCAGCGCCCATTCAATCACAGGGCAGTAGATGCGCTTATTAAACCAACCTAAACCAGTATCGGCAGCGTGTTGAACGCGAGCCCACAGCCCCTTTTTGTCACTGCGCTTGGTATTAATGTGTGCAAGGTGCGATGGCAGGATGAATTTAGACTCAACCAAAGAAAGTAACAAACAGATGGTCACGACCGTGCCGAATTGAGCGTAAATCTGCCCCATTTTGCCTTCAACATTAGCGAGAGCTAAGAAGGCAACGACGGTCGTTAACACACCAAATATGGTCGGTGACGCCACCTTCATAGTGCCTCGAATGGTACTGCCTATCGAGTCGCCTTCTTCTTTGCGCGTGGAGTAGATACTTTCCCCGACCACCACAGCATCATCGACCACTATCCCGAGCGCCATAATGAAACCAAAGGTGGTCATTTCATTGATGGTTAACCCTATAAAGGTGTCGGTCATGAAGAACATGGTGCCAAAAAAGACAAACGGTAAGCCCGCTGCTACCCAGAAAGCGACACGCACGTTAAGGAACACTGCTAACACGATGAATACCAAAGCGATACCGGTGAGCGCGTTCTTCACCAACAGGCTCAAACGGTCTTTGATCATAGTACTTTTGTCGTACCAAGTTTCGATTTCGACATCGCTAGGTAGCATGTTGCTGTTTTCCCAACGATCTACCACTTTCTTTACTTGCTCAACAATGCTGACGACGTCTCCGTATTCATCCATTACAATCTGAATCGCCATCGCATTCTGTTGGTTATAACGAGACAGCATGAAGGTATCGTCGGCAAACATGTCTTCGACGTTGGCAATGTCACCCAGTGTAATTTGAGTGCCATCAGTGGTCGTCATCACCGGAATTGCATTGAAATCTTGGATCTCATACGCCTGTTCCGACACCTTCAAACGAACCGTTTTTTCACCGTTGCGAAGGCTAGTAGAGATTGCAGCAGAAGATTCAGCATTGATCGCTTCTGAAACGTCAGTCAGAGTTAAACCGTAAGCTTGTAGCTTGTTCTCATCAACCTCGACTGAAATCATAGGATCAGCCTTGGCCTTGATTTCCAGATCGCGAATCGAAGACTGACTCAGTAAATCCGACTTAAGTTGCTCGGCTAAGCTTTGAAGCGTTGCTCTGTCTGCATCCCCATAAAGCTGTACCCATAAGGCGTGATCTTGCATACGAGCCTTATCGATCACTGGATTATCAGCACCTGCAGGTAGGTTATTGATCGCATCAACCTTGGTTTTCACGTCGGCTAATAGGGTATCAAGATCGTAAGTGCTCGTTTTCTCAATCGAAACATGGCTACCGTTGGCGTCAGAAGTCGACGTGATGCGCTTAATGCCCGGAACGGTTTCTAACGCATCTTCGATCTTAATTGCGAGGCCTTCTTCCGCCTGAACAGGATCGCCACTGTCATAGGTCACCGACACTGTTACTACATCAGGTTCAAGGCTTGGAAATGCTTCTTTACGCAATGAGTTAAGTGATAACAGGCCAATGATGATCACGCCCACTAACAGTAAGTTCGCCGCCACCGAGTTATTCGCGAACCATGCGATAGCGCCAGTATGTGGCTTGCTCGGCGTCTGGTTACTGCTCACTTGATTATTAGGTTTCAAATCATGAGACATGACTAGCCCTCCGCCTTAGCTAGAACGACCATGCCTGCTTTAAAGCTGCTTAACGGACGCTTAACCACTTGTACACTGTCGTCAGTTTCCACGCCCAGTTTGGTTGGATCGATATAAATCAAACCGCCCTTTTCAAACTCAACATTTGCATTTGATTTAGAAAGCTGACCGTTATCATCCACAAACCACAGGTCACCCTGCTGCGAAAGTGCAGAAGCTGGAAGCTCCCATAATTGAGTTAACTGCTTGCCCGAGATCGTTGCTTGTACGAATGTGCCTGGATAAAGATCTTTCTCTTGCTCCAAAGGGTTGTCGACTTTAACGATCAATGAGCGCTGACGCGTATCTTGTTGTAAGTGCTGCTCTACTCGCTCGACATAGCCTTGCCATTGGAATTGACCATCAGAACTCGACAAAGTCACTGGCCACGGCTGCTCTTTCAATTGCGAGTTGTCGCTGCTTGGTAGGCTCAACCATTGGCTTTCAGAAAGAGGCACGGAAACTTCAACCTCATCGATGCTGTATAACGTAGCGATTTGTGCGCCCGTTTGTGCGTAGCTTCCCGGTTGAACATCACGACTCACGACCAACGAATCAAAAGGGGCTACCAAGGTTGTTTTTTCGAGGTCTTGCTCAGCCTTTACCAATTCAAGCTTGGCGTTCTCTAGAGCGGCTGTTACTTGTGCCAGTTGTGGCTCACGCAGTACCAAAGGTGAATCAGGTTCGCCAGACAAACCAGAACGTTGCCATTCAGACTTAGCTTGTTCGCCTTGTCTTTGTTCTTCCAATAAATCCAATTGAGCTTGAGCAACATTCGCTTTGGCTTGGGTTACCGCTTGCTGGTAACTGGTCGAATCGATATTGGCGATCACCTCACCTTGGCCAATCACTTGCCCTGTTTCAAACTGCGAGCTGATCGTTTCTACTCGGCCACCGACTTCTGTTGAAAACATCAATTCGTAACGCGACTTTGCTTCGCCATAACCCACAACTTCGGCTTGGTAGTCACCCAATGTTGCGAGTACCACAGACACTTGTTGCTGTTGTGATGCAGCCAAGGTCGTCGCTTCGATAGACTTCGTATCAATAGACTTTGTATCAAGAGACATAGCTTGAGGCTCTGAAACCGTGAGTTCATTCGCCTTCTGAGGTGCGGGAGCAACTTGAGAGCCGTTGTAAGCAAGGGCTGCAAAGATGCTTGAACCAGCCACTAGAGTGATGGCTATTGTGATGGTATTCAGTTTCATGAAGATACTCCCAAGCCCAGAGCTAGGCCTAAATCAATTCGGTTTACGAGACGGTTATAAATGGTTTGTGTTAGCTGCGCTTCAAGGTCATAGGTTTGTTGCTGAACAGAAAGTAGATCAAAAATGTCGACCAAACCCTGACGGTATTTTTCTTCATAACTGGTGAAGCTGCGTTGTGCGCTCACCAAGGCGTTTGCTAGGTGTTGCTGTTGAAGTGTGAGTGACGACTCTTGTCCCATCGCGTTTTCCACTTCATTCACCGCACTAAGCAGCGTTTCTTGATAAGCCCAGTAGCTGGTTTCTGTAGTTAGGTCTGCAATTTCAGCTTGTGCTTTAAGCTTGCCACCTTGAAACAGGGGTGCTGATACTTGACCCAGTGCGCTCCACAAAGGCCCAGTCAGCAAGGCTTCACTCGGAGAGTCCGCCATGTCAGTCAGGCTCGCTGATAAGCTGATCGATGGCAGCATGGCTTTATATGCCGCATCTGCACGCAATGCTTCTGCTTCGATGTTGAAGAAAGCGGCTTGAAGATCCGGACGACCTGCCAAATCTTGCGTTGGCATATTCTCTAGCGGATTAATGATGGTTGGGAATGAACCGAGTTCCGCAAGCGGTAGCTCATCAGATTCACCACTCCACTGTCCGGTTAACAAAACCAATTCACGTCGGCTTTGTGCAAGCTGCTCGCGATAGTCAGCTAAAGTGGCCTGAGTCGATGCGCTGCTGGTTTTTGCGTTATCCAGATCTTCAAGGCTACCTAGCCCTGCGCGGTAACGTTCTAAAACCAGCTCTTCGTTATTTTCTAGAATCACTAAGCGCTGGGTTTCAATATCAACAAGCTGCTGCTTCAAACTGATATCAAGCCAACCTCTCATCACACTCGCGACCAACAGATCCTGAGCGCCCTGAAGGTTAGCCTGAGACGTCGCGATATCTTTTAAAGCGGCGTTGTTTGTATCTGCAAGCTTCTGCCATAGGTCGAGCTCCCAAGCAACCGTCACATCTGTGGTGTAGGTTTCAGTGGTGCTTGAACCGTTGGTGCCTTCGTCTGCTTGGCCTGAAAAGCTCGCATCTACCGTGGGTAAACGATCGCCAGAGGTTACACCTTGTTGTGCATAGGCTATTTTGAGTGCAGTGATGCTTTGTTGGAGGCTTGGACTGTTCTGGAGTGCGCGCTCAATATAAAGATCGAGATCGGGTGCATTCACTAAATCGGTAAGCTGCAATTTCTCAGCTTCCAGATCTTGGGCATTAGAAGCCGTTTGATTCGAAGCTTGTTCATCAGACGCTTGTTGAATCAGCTCTGAAAGCAGGCTTTGCTGTGTTTGATTAGTGCTTTGTTCGGCTAGCGATACGTAATCAGCCTGACTGGTTGAAGTACAACCCATCAAACCAACCAGAGCCAGCGCGATAACGGAATGTTTTAAAGGAAGATTCAATTTCATCTTCTTGTCTCCTGTAAGAATGGAGACAAGATAACGAGTTGGGGGTTAAGAGAGGGTTAAGGCGAACGTTAACCCTAAAGAAAATGCATAGAGCGTACGTTAAAACTGCTGATTTACGCGTCTGACTTGCTTGAGAAGAGTCCGCCAATCTTATAGCCAATCGCATAACAAACCACAGCAATCGTCACAAACACCAATGCCGAGAAGAAGTACGCCACCGATGCCGCTACGCCGGTGCCCCACACGACGCTAAACACCAAACCGAGATAAGCCTCTTGCGGCCACTGAGAGACAGGAAACTGAGTACCACCAGCAATAAGATAAACCATCGCAAACAAGCCGATAAAGGCGGTGATAAGACCAATGAGAACGCGCATGTTCATGGGAAGACCTTTGATTAATTGGACTTGGTTGCTTTTGTTCTGGTGAAAACCGATTGTTCTTAATCGAAGCCGAACATTATTAATCGCAACCTAATGATATTCAATTATATCGGATAAAACAGGCTTGCTCTATTACTCTTCCGAGTGAGCCTGAAACGCAATAGAAATAATGAGAGAAGTGGTTAAGTCCGAATAAGCTTAACGAGCAGGCACAAAAAAGCGGACACCCTTCTTACGTAAACTCCGTAAGTAAGGTGCCCGCTTTTAGTGAATCTAGCTGTTCTTTCTAAATCTAGCTTAAAGCAGGATGAAGATACCCGCTAAACATGCACTCATTAGGTTTGCTAGCGTACCAGCAGCTACTGCTTTCAAACCTAGGTTAGCAACTTCAGCACGACGCTCTGGCGCCATCACACCGATAGAACCCAGTTGAATCGCGATAGAACCGATGTTAGCAAAGCCACATAGAGCAAATGTCACAATCACTTGGCTGTGTTCAGAGAGCAGCGCTTTGTTCTCAACGAAGTCGATGAAAGCAACAAACTCGTTCATTACGATCTTCTGACCGATGTAAGAACCCGCCATCAATACTTCATCACTCGGGATACCAATCAGCCACGCTAATGGTGAGAACAGGTAACCGAAAATAGCTTGCAGCGTAATACCCGCAAAACCGAACGTTTCACCTAGGCTTTCTAGGCCTGTGTTGACCATCGCAATCACACTCACGAATGCAATCAACATAGTACCGACAGCCACTGCGACTTTCATACCGTTCATCGCGCCGCTTGCCAATGCATCGATCACGTTGCTTTGGTCTGCTTTATCTAGCTCGATATGGTCGTAGTCACTCGGTGTGCTGCGCTCAGGAACAATGATCTTCGCCATTAACAGACTACCCGGTGCAGCCATGAAGCTTGCGGCGATAAGGTATTTAAGTTCAACACCTAAACCAGCATAACCACCAAGTACACTACCAGCTACCGACGCCATACCACCTGCCATTACAGCAAACAGTTCAGAACGAGTCATAGACTTTAAAAAAGGACGAATAAGAAGAGGAGACTCACCCTGAGAAAGGAAGATATTACCTGTCGCAACAAGAGATTCAGCTTTACTTGTACCCAGCAGTTTTTGCACCGCTCCGCCCAAGATTTGAATAACTTTCTGCATAATACCTAAGTAATAAAGCGCAGAGATCAAAGCACTGAAGAAGATAATGATTGGAAGTACGCGAACCGCGAAAATGAAGCCTTCAGTAGCAAGGTCACCGAAAAGGAAAGCAATACCAGCGTCTGCAAAACCAAGTAGGCTAGAAACGCCATTACTTAGGCTTGTTAACGCCAACTGTCCCCATGGGAAATACAATACTAGAGCAGCAAAGCCAATCTGAAGTAATAGAGCACGAGAGACCGTTTTCCAGTTAATCGAAGAACGACTTTCAGATAGCAGGTACGCGCAAGCAATCAGTGCAATAACACCGACAAAACCAAATAGAATATTCATAATCTGTCCTAGTAATCCTTATAGAGTGAACATGAGCCAAGCAAATGACATCAAAGGAACAGGACAAAGAACCGCAAGCAAAACGCTACGCGATGAAGGAGCTAACAGAGTTAGCGACTGTAACAACGAGTTGTTCATGTAAAAAATCACCTTATACAAGCAGTGGAACGTAGCTGGTCCGGTCCGTGGGGTCATTCACATATCCATGTGACGGCTTGTATTGGCTAAGCACCGGCTTAAAACCGGAAGAGAAGTATAAACAGTTAAGTGAGACTTTCATCACATTTTTTAACGCAAACGATCGCGCGGTCATAAAACACACAAAATCGAACTATTTACCGTAATAATTCACTTTATCAGCAATAAATAAGAGAAATAAAAACGCTATTAAAACAAAAAGCCACACGATGTGGCTTTTTCAAAATATGCTAGAAAGTAGAAATGACTAGTTTAGTAGTGCACTTTTCACTTCGGCATCTCGGAATATCTCTTCAAAGCGCTGTTTGTAGATCAGTTGCATCTCATTGATGATTGCACCGCCATCAGGCACATCATTCTCCCCTTGGAAGTTTTTACTGAGTAGCTTCTTGCCAGCTTCATCATAAATAATCACGTTAACGTTATACCAAGAGTTGTCCGTAAATGCGTGGAAGTCATACTTCCATTCATTCAAAACGAACATCATCGATTTGTTATCGAACGCTTTCATCTGCTCGGCAACCTTAGTGATATCCTCTTCAGGTGTTGTCTCAACCGACTCAACCGCTACTTGCTGTTTTTTCAAGCCTGCCACTAATCTATCCGTTAAAAACTGAGACATTGGCTGCTGTGTCGCCGTGTTGTAGGTATAAGGAATACCTAAAGAGCTGCGAATAATACCCTCGAACTTTGGCTCTTTATCGTGATCGAGAACGTATGGTCGCTTATCAATCACAGCGATGGTCAGCGCTTTTTCTTGCGGAACTTCATTGAGTTGAGGTGCACTTTGCTCTGCGGTTAATACTGTTGCACAACCGGAAAGCCCTAGCGATACTGCAGCAAGCAGCAAACTGACGAGTTTTTTCATTAGATTTACCTATCTTATTGTTTTGAATAGCTGTTCTAACAAAAATTGTCTTAATGAGTAAACATTCAGAAAATCAATATTTTATATAATTCTCATTTATATAAATTAGCTCACACATCGGGTTGAATTTATTGAGTCATCACCCAATAACCCTCCAATAACAGGGACTTGTAACGGAACGTTATGAAATGAACAAATTATGTTCAAGCTATGTAGAGCACTGAGTAACCTCTCGGTTAATTCTGTGTGATTATTAGCAGTTTTCTGTGCTATGCCTCATGCTCGTCCTGAAGATGGTGTGAATGAAGCATCACTGCAAGTGACAGTATTCAAGAAGGGTGTTGATTTAGAGTCGGAAGACAACGGTGACGTTTACCTTTCAATTACTCTGGCGACGATGGACTCAGATAGCCACATCCATACGATTATGGCGCTATCAGAGTTATTCCAAAATGATGATGACATTGATGCCATTATCGCCGCGGATACAGAGCAAGCGATCATCGAGATCTTAAAGCGCTACTAATCTAGCCCAAAGATCCTGATAAGCCCCCCATTAAAAAAGCGATAGCCTCAGCTATCGCTTTTCTGTTTCTGGAATTAAATCATTTTTCATCGCGCGTGATTTAGGGAGTCACATCTAAAAGACTCACTGACACTAAAACGCGTACATTCTTTTATCTGTCGATAACTCAAAGCAGTATTGCGCATGTTTCTTAAGGCACTCAAACACTTCTCTATCCAGCTTAAAGTTATCAACGTGGTCCGTCAGAATAGCCATCGTCTGTTCTAGCGTCATACCTGCACGATAAGGGCGAGACTGAGTCAACGCTTGGAACACATCCACCACTGCTACTATTCGGCTCGGTTGATCCAGCTCTTCAGCCGTTTTTCCCATTGGATAGCCCGAGCCATCTAACCTTTCATGGTGATTAGATGCCCACTGACAAACCTGAGGAGAGCTGAACAACTCCTGCAGAGCGAATCGAGTGTCCGTTGCATGGCGTTTAATACAGCAATACTCTTCTTCGGTAAGTAAATCCGGCTTATGCAGAATGTCGTTAGGGGTTTGCAGTTTACCGATATCGTGAACCAAACCCGCTAAATAGAGTTTACGCTGAGTGGTGTAGGAATAGCCCATCTGCTTGGCGAGGTATTCAGAGAGTTGCCCTACCTTCAAAGAGTGTTTAAAGGTAAACGAGCTCTTGGTATCAACAACATTGGCAATAAATTCAGCGAAGGCGACCGTCTCATCCAACGACATTTGCTGGGAGAAGAAAGGTACAGGTTCAAAGTTATCCCTCATATTTTCAATGTAAGGGATCTCCATCGAGAACCAAAAATCATCCAAATCGACCAACTCACACATGTGTTGCACAAGGTTGGATTCGAACATCTCATCCGCTTGTTCAGTTAAGCGTTCAATGATGCTCGCTTTGCCATCGGGTGTGAGGTTTCCATAACGATCTGAAGAGGTAATGCCATACAAGTAGTCGACCCTATCCGCCAGCATCACGATGGCTGCTAACTCTTTCTCTAACTCGCTAATATGAATAGCCTTTAACTCAACCCAAGGGGTGTGATGATAAAGCACTGGCTTAGCGAATATAGAAAGAACCGGGCACTCTTTTAGAATTTGGTAGCCCTTTTGACAATGGTGGTAACTCGAGTCAGGAATGAACCCTGAAACCAAACTACGCTGCTCATCAATTTGCGAGACACCGCAGTCGTGAATTAACCCCAATGAGAACGCAAGTTGCGCTTGTTCTTCTTCCCATCCCACACTCAGAGCACATCGATACGCGATGTAACCCACCCTCTGTCCATGATTTTTGCTTTCGAAACCGACGTTATCAAGCGCCTTAGCAATACCAAATAGAGCCTTCCTTAGGTCTACGGTCACGTCCTGGCAATGTTGATTCATTAATTAAGCCTAGATTTTTTATAGTTTTTATATATTTAGGCCGCTAATACTAATGCATACTTAATGATTATATACACAACTATTGTAAGGTTTAATGGGTTTCGTGATAGAACTAACGCATCACGAAAATTCCGTGCTACAAGTGGTTGCATATTAAAAATCATGCGACATTATATCCTGCCGACTAAGATTCACTAAAATCAGCAGCCATAAGAAAAGGAAAGACATGTTTAAAACCGTTATTGATGACGAGCTATCCATCGCATTGGTTGAAGAGAGTTTCGCTGTTCATTACGCAGAGATCTCACAAAGCCAGAATGAGTACCTAAGCCAATGGCTTGTGTGGCCACCGCATTGCAAAACCGAGCAAGACTTTAGGATCTTCATCCAACGTTCGCTGCACGATTACGCAGAAGGCCAAAGCATGACCTGTGCAATTGTGTATAAAGAAAATATCGTCGGTAACTGTAGCTTCAACACCATTGACCACAATAAGCAGAAAGTCACGATAGGCTATTGGCTGTCTGAAACGTATCAAGGAAAGGGGATTGTTACCCGTGTGGTCGCGAAGCTAATTGATATTGCTTTCAATGAGTTAGACATGGAAAAGGTCGAGATATCAGCCGCAACGGGCAACCAGAGCAGTCGTAAGGTATGTGAGCGCTTACATTTCACCTTAGAAGGCATCATCACGCGCAATGAGAACTTAAATGGTCGCATCGTTGACCACGCGATTTACGGGCTTCACCGCTCTTAGCATTACCTCTCAAGCGCTCGCCTCTTGGTAAATGAGCATACTAAAAAGCCACGGTATTCGACCGTGGCTTTGTTACTTTACGAAGCTAAACCTAGAGCATAGAACTTAGAATCTAAAATCTAGAACCTGGAACCTAGTGCTTAGGTAACTCTCAAAGCGCCCAGTTATACGGTCTTAGGAATCACGATACTGAACTTTGCTCCACCATGGTTACTGTCGTCAATTTTAATATCCCAAGAGAGCTTTTTAGCGGCCGATAGAGCAATCGCAAGACCTAATCCCAATCCACCCGTTGCCGATGTTCGACTCGAATCTAAACGAGAAAACGGAAGAAACACTTCATCACGTCGCTCTTCTGGGATCCCAGAGCCATTATCTTCAATCACCACCAGCCAGTTTTCTGAGTTCTCATCCAGCGTCATCCACACTTTGTCTTGTGTGTAGTTGCCTGCGTTCTTAAGAATGTTATCAAACACCAAGCGCGCCATAGAGCAGTCACATTTTATCGTGCTTTCTTGATGAACTTTAGAATCGAAGGTCACGTTATCCAACTGCGAATAGCGAATCCTATCGAGACAGTACTCAAGCAGGCTAGCTCTCACTTTTACCAGTTCAAAGAAGGAGTTATCCATAACGTTCAGTTTTGACAGCATGATAATTTCTGATGTGAGGTCGTTGATATCCTCAATGTAAGTGTCAATATCATCAAAAAGCGCTTGATGGTGTTCTGGTGCTCCCCTTCTTAAAATATCAGTCGCCAACTGAATACGACTCAACGGCGTACGCACTTCATGAGGGATAGCTTGAGCGAAGATGTGACTCTGCTTCACCTTGCTCTCGATCTCTTCAGCCATGAAGTTAAAACTGCTCGCTAAATCAGATACAGGGTGAATCTCGTCCAATTCAGAACGGGTACTGAGCTTGCCTTTACCGAACTGTTTCTGCTTCTCGACTAACAGCTCTATTCTTTCTTGAAAACGCCTCACAGGTAAGTAAACACTTGCTCCAATCGCCACAATGACCGCCAGTAACAACCCTATTAGGAAGTGTCTTTCTGAATCCTCATACCATTCAATCTCGGGAGAGAAGAAATCCCCTACCTCACTGAATGCAAAGCTAAATCGAGAATTTGGTAACTGAAAGACTGCCGAATAGAGATTGTTATCACTCAGATAAATCGGCACCCCATTCAAGGTGGTGTATAACTCACATCGTTGGCAAGGCGCTTCGCCCGACCAATTCTCCAACAGGCGTAAATTGAAGATATAAAATTGTTGGTAGCCTGTTCTATCGAGTTCTTTATAGAGTGAGTTTTCTTGGTTGTGTTGGCGAGTGTACTGCTCAGCAAAGTAGATACCGTCGTTGAGGAAGGTTTCAATCTCGGTTCTTCGCATGTGCCCTTCACCAAGGTTCAAAAACAAAAATATCGTTGCCGACATTCCCGTCACAATTCCCAGGTACAAACGAGCAAACATCGAAACCGAGCGCAGTTTCGCAGTAATGAACTTACGCAACCAGCATGTACCCCTTGTTGCGAACCGTGCGGATCAGCTGTTTATCTTTTGCGTGAATGCGCAGCTTGCGGCGTAAACCAGAAACACGCATGTCAATCGAGCGGTCGTTAAACGCGTAATCGATCCCTCTGAATAGCTGACAACATTGATCTCGCGTCACAACCTGACAGATGTTATTCACAAGGAGGTTTAAAATTTCAAACTCAGCAGAGGTAAGCTTGAGGTTCTGCCCGTACAAGGTGGCACTTTGAGCCGCACTGTTGATGACAATATCGCACTGCTTTTCAGCCGCAGTTTCTTGCGCTTTTGCAGCAGGCGCAGCCCGGCGCAATAACGCTTCAATTCGAGCTAATAAGGCGTGGCCACGAATCGGTTTGGCAACATAATCATCCGCACCAAACTTGAATAAGCTGACCTCACTCATTTCATCAGCAGAAGCTGTGAGCACTAAGATCATGCCATTGTAAAACTCACGAGCCTGACGGCAGATCTGTGCACCACTCATGCCTGGAAGCATCAAGTCCAATAGCACCAAATCAGGTTCAATACTTCGGATCGCTTCAAGTGCCAAATTCCCTTCATGAACAACGCTAACACTGTAGCCTTCAGCTTCGAGGTAAAGCGTAGTTAAACGAGCTATCTCTTGGTCATCTTCAACAATGAGCACTTTGGTTTTTGACATTCCTATCACCAGTATTTATTAAAAGCGAGGGCAGTATATATACTGGTCATATATCATCAATGTTGTTATTAGAGCCTCAACTTTACCGTACGCAAAACATAGTAATCACTTTTGTACATACACGTTTACAAAATACGGAATTCAGCAACCACTGAGCCTTTCTTTACAAAGGCTGTAGCATAAAGGGTGCAGCAAACTGAGGGAAGAGTTGACGTGTTTTGTCCGCTTATCGCTCGCTTACATTTGCTTTATTTTCTTACGCGCACTTACATTTAAGGCATTTACAAATTCCGATCAAATCAACTATCCGCACACTCAGCTCATATCAGTGAATAACACTATAAATCAACAACCAAGCAGGCTAATAAACCAAACCATTGAGTCTTAAATCAAAAGAAATCGATTACTTATTTAATGTGCCAGTATTTTCCATTATTGAGCACACCACAGATCCTGTTAAGCGGTAAGTTCCTAAAGTAACATTCACTCGACCAATGAATTAACTCGTTATTAGACAACCACCACTTGGACACAGGGCCCTCTTTAAGATGAATAAATCGCTTTCACTGCTACTTACAACCACTGCTTTAGTTTCAACACCGCTTATTGCTGACACCAATAAACATGACACTGTGAACAAGATTCAAGAACAAGTCAGTGCTTGGATAGACATTCAGGTAACACCACAAAACAGCATTATTCAGAAGATGGTTTTTAGCTGTGAATTCTACAGTGCCACGCCTTCAATCAAGTCGCCAGACGGCAACGAGAGTAGCAGTGGTTCATACCTCTTTTACTCACACAACGGTGTATTGGGTACCGTGACAGAACCTTACACAACCCAACCATTGCCAGAATTAACCATGTGTCTTAAGGAAAACTTCGTGGTCACTAACCAAGATGAGGCTCAGCTGTTGTTCGAAGCCATCGAAACGGTCTATCCAAATTATTCGATGTTCGATAAGGACTTCCCTAGAGAGATCACAAAGCAACCAAATGGATGGCAGTTGATTGATGGTGAGATATTTGATGACAAAAAAGGCTATGTCATCGAGACCACGCCGCAAGGTAAAGTGACGAAAATTATCCGCTCACTGAACCTGTAAAAGTTGAAATTAAAGATAAAGACAAAGACAAACAGCCTACTGACGGCATGAGTTCAGTGGGCTTCGTTCGACCCAAACATCCGTGTGCCGAGTTCAATATGATGACAAGTTATCAGCCTTTCGAGTATCTCCAGTGTCCTATTTGGATATATGACATTGATAATAAGAGAATAACTTGGGCAAACAGCAGTGCCCTACCTCTTTGGGAGTCTGAATCTCTATTTGAGCTGACATCACGTGATTTTAGTGTCGAGATGTCCAAGGCGATAGAAGCAACGCTCGAAGAGTACCAAAGGCAGTTTCTCCGAAATCAAAGCATCAAAACTTGGTGGAACTTCACGCCTAAGTACATTGCTAAACGAGCACTGTGTTTGTTCTCTGGGATCCCACTGCCAGACGGACGAACCGGCATGTTGGTACAAGTCGTAGCAGAAGAAGGTAGCCTAAAGCACGACCTCGCTTGCTCGGATGGTTCAAACCTCTCCCTTTTATTTGATAGATCGGGAGCGGTAGTGAGTGCTAACTCTGCATTTTCCCAGAATTATGGCGCGCCGTTTTCCACCCTCTCCGACTTTGTTTCAAGTGAAGAAATTGCAGCCCACTGGTTGTTCTCGGCGCGTAAAGGACGAGAGATTTTAGAAGAGGTTAGCTGCCATATTGGTGATAAAGCCCACCACTTTGATGTGCAGGGAAAATGGCTATTTGATAAGAGTGAACTGCTGTTAAACCTGACTTGTACCACCAAACAGAAAGAGAAGCTGATCAAAGCCAGATACAATGCAGAACACGACTGTTTAACCGAGCTATACAATCGCCGGGGAATCACCAACCTCTTAGAAACCAGTATTGCTTATCGCTCTCCCTTTGAGTTGATGTTCGTTGATCTTGATGGCTTCAAACTGGTCAATGACACCTACGGGCACAGTGTGGGTGACCAACTGCTCAAACAAGTGGGTGAACGTCTAAAGCAGCTCGTTGACGAAACCTGCATGATTGGTCGATTCGGTGGTGATGAATTCATAGTGATCGCCCACACCTGCCGAAATCAAAACATCCCGCTGCTTTGCACGCGAATTATTGATGCCTTAAACCGAAGTTTTCATATCAGAGGCATTGGTACGCTCTCAGTCGGTTGCAGCATTGGTACTGCGCATTTCCCCGATAACGCCGTGGATCAAGAATCATTACTGAAACAGGCGGGAATGGCGATGCACATTGCTAAAGCCAATGGTCGAAACCGCTTCCAAACCTTCACGCCTGACTTAGCACAAACGCTTCACCGAAAAGTAGAAATCCGCCATCGATTAACCCAAGCCCTAGAAAACGAAGATCTCGACCTGCATTATCAGCCGATCATGAATACCAACAATGACAAGGTTAAGGGCTTTGAAGCGCTACTTCGATGGTCAGACAAAGAGCTCGGTAACATTGGCCCTGATGAATTCATCACCTTGGCGGAAGAAACTGGGCAGATAGTGCCACTCGGAAAATGGGTGCTCAATTCAGCACTGAAACAGCTATCAATATGGCATCGAGAGTTTGATCGCGATCTAATGATGAGCATCAACATCTCGAGTATTCAAATGCACGCAACCTTTGCTGAACAGTTGTCTGCGATGCTTAACTTCTACAATATCCAACCGCAAAACATTGCACTTGAGATCACTGAGTCTTCGATGATTTTCAAACACGGTGAAGTAAGACAAGCATTAAGCGACATCTCAAAATTAGGCGTTGAACTCCATCTTGATGATTTTGGCACTGGCTACTCTTCCCTCTCTATGCTGCACGACTTACCAATTAGCACCGTAAAACTCGATAAAAGCTTTGTTCACGGTTCACATAAAGGAAGCAAAGCAATTGTCCAAGCGACCCATGCGATTTGCGACAAGTTGGGGCTCAAAGTGGTGGCTGAGGGCGTCGAGACCGAGACACAAAAAGACTTCTTAATCGACTGTGGATACCAATACCTTCAAGGATATTTGTTTAGCAAGCCAATCCCGTCAAACGAAGTCGAAAGCCAATTTTTATTCGTTCGATAAGTCGGTTAATAAAGTTATTTTTATCAACAAGTTAGAACTTTGAATAATTAATAAACAAGGTAACAGCACCAATGTGAACGCTTACGTAGGCTTACATTACGCAAAACAACAAAGAGACAAACATAACTCTTTGTTAATTAATGATTTAAACATGATTTCGAATTAGACCATCAGATTGTACTTACACCTACTCCCTGTAATGGTTTTAGCATTTCGATTACCCTCAAACCGTCACTTAATCAGATTCATTCATTGGTAAATATGAGCAGACAAAACGGCTTCACTCTCTTAGAACTTATCGTCGCTGTACTGATCTTAGCGGTGGTTTCTGCCACGGCCATGGTCAAATTCTTAGATATTCAGGGCAGTGCGCGCGCGAGCAAAATACACGATGTGGCTGGCAACCTTCGCACGGGTATCGACATGATCTATGCGAAGTCTGCGATTGCTGGTGTGGAAGGAGAATGTGACTACGTTGAAAAGACCGAGATTGAAACCTACTACGTCTGTCATGGTTACCCAATCGCTTATGTCGATTCCTTAAGACGCCTGCTTAATATTGACCAAGCAGAACTCTACGTAAACAACAAAGAAGTCGAGGAAGGCAGCAATGCAGAAAGAGTTGCCGCTATCTCTTTTGATACGGAGAGTTACACCTATTCACCTGTCGGCGATTTTTGCCAGGTACTCTATCAACCGGAAAAAGAACCGCAAATCGTCGTTCTTGACGGTGCATGTTAACCAACATCTAGCGCTCACTGCCTAACCACAAAACCTGACCTTGATCTCCATATTTAGGTGAGCTTTATCCGCTTAATGTCAGTTCTTTTTCAGCTCATTCTTGACTGTGCCGCGACTCATATTTGAGCCTCATTATTGCGTAGACTTTTTCCATCCTGACAAAATGAGAAAGAGAATCATGAAAAAGAAAACCTTCGTTTTACCAGCCATCGTTATTGCAACGGTATGTATCCCATTGTCTGCATTCGCAAAAGACCGCGATAATTCTATTGAAGCTGGTGTCACTTTCATCGGCAATCAAGAAATGGCGACCTTCGGCTACAGTAAAGAATTGTCGAACAATATCGTTGTCGGTGGTGGTTTCTCATTGGGTACAGAAGCGGTAGATTTAGAACCGTCAAACTCACAAGATGCATGGGGCCTGTACTCCAACATCGGTTATAAGTTTGAAATTGCCGAATTCGATATCATCCCTAAGATTGGCATCAACTATCTGAATGCAGATGTGGAGTTTGACGATGCTTCACTTAACGGCCTCAATATCGATAACGTCTATGGCTCAATAGGTACAACAGTGAACTGGCGTATGATAGGCCTAACGGTGGATTACGGTAAGATCAATGATTCAGCAATGGTGCCAGATGGTTCAGGAGGCACAACACCATTTGAAGAAGACGTAGTGCGCGTTACCGCCAGCTTCAACTTCTAGCCTCTTTGGCGTTTAGTCTTTAGCCTTCCGTTCCTTGTCAAAAAAGCGGTAGCAAGAAAAGCTGCCAAAGGAACGTTTAAAACGAAAGGCGTCACAAGAAAGTCTTCAAAAGAAATCTGCCGAGAGCTCCTATTAGCCCGTCTAATTAGGGGCTTTTTCAGCGCTGTAAATAAAACAAAACCGACTTACTTAGACTATGTTTGATAGTGCGTATTAATTAATCAAAAGCCACTTTTGCTTTCTGGTTATAACTCACTCAAAAAGAATATTTATTGAAGCAAATCGTTAATATAGTAAGGTTTCTCCAGTGACACAGTCATTATAAAAACCTCACTCATATCAAATTGAAATATCTTTCAACAAAATAGAGCACAAACACTAACCCATAACAGCTTAATCATGGAATCAACATCACAGTTCAATCGACCTAACGCTTTGAGTTGCCCCCTTCTTAGTTAAAATTAAAAAGCAAGATTTTAATAACATTACATTAATTGATAAAGCCTATTCATAAAACCCCGATAAAACCACTACTGATATTAGTGTCAATTAGCAATATCATTAAATAAAGAAATATAACGCCTCAATTAAATGATATTAATATTACCTATTTCATTGTAATTAAATTTTATCCTGAAAAAACCTGATAAATCAGCCCCATCAATAACCACCACAAATACCACGCGCAACTACATTAGCAATCACTAAAGTTATGGTTAAAACTGCTGATATAGAGGCTTATAAATGGATAAATACCAAAACAAATGGATAAATCCCCCTTGTCTCTTGTAAAACATCGGCTTTCATTTATAAATTCAAGTTTTGGGTGAACATCTCTATAACCTTTCATTACAGCCCAGATTCTGCGATTAGTATCAACATCTTAAGAGGAAATGGTGACATTTTAGTTATGTTATTTAGAACGGACTCTTGGGTTGAATGACAATCCCAGCCATCACATATCAATCACACAAATATAATAACTATCGCTTAGGAGTTGAGCTATGCACTGTTCTTTCAATATAAATAACAATAATGAGAGCTTGCAACTAATCTATAATGAAGAAAAAATATATATCAAAAGAGACAGTAATAAGATATCAGAGGAAACTCTTAATAGTAAAGAGAGTTTTGTCTTCAAATATTTAATTGAGAATGCTTCAATTTCTAACCCTCAATCCGCTAGAGATGTTGAAGAGTCTTTTAAATCGCATTTTGATGAAGAGTTCAGTTTGTACGCATTAAAGAATATTATCGCGTCTATAAGAAAGAAATATCGAAACCTGTGTGAAGAAGCCGAGGTTGATAATAATAGTGAACTCATTTCTAACCTTTATAAGGTTGGCTATTTTATTGATCTCGATAAGAGCTCAGAAAACCGCATAGCGCCCAAAGACAACATCAACCAGTTCAAACCCAGTCAGATAGAGATGCTCAAACTGATGTTCAACACCTATCATAAGGAGTTGATCAGGGCTCTGATAACCGTGTTCACCGCGACGTCATTCTTCTTGTTCGTTGTCTACTTTTTCCAAATCCTTTATACAACGAAAATTGCAGATGAATACAGTGGGAACACCAAACATATTGCAGAAGAAGTGATGGATTATGGCTGTGATAGCCCTGGGGCCGTACATTCACTAAGGCATTCCCTCAACCTCGACTCGGTCGTCATGACCACCCCTCATGGCTCGTGCTATATATCCAAAAGCCGCTCACAGTATGTGGAACTCGATAAGATTGATGACTTCTACGACAGTGGCGACTTCACTTATTCGCGTTTCAGTGACCCTGAAAATGATATCGATCTGACGGTTCGTATCTCCAAAGGTTCTATTGAGGCACGTTACAGAAACTCACTGTTGCCTCTACTGGTTGATTCGGTCTCTATACAAAAGAGTGGCTACTACATTCTCAACCTCGGAGATAACAGTCAGCCGATTTATACTTCTGAGCTACCGAGCGGTGCCTCGATCACTTTCTATAGTGACGATATTGTTGCGCTGTGGGTTACACTTTCACTACTGCTCGCCACCCTACTCTATCGCTCATATATTTTAGGTTTCGTTATCTACCTGTATCGTTGGAAACACATCTCGTTTGAAGAAGAGCCAATCATCAACACAGAAGACAACACCGTTTTGTACTACGAGTTGCTATCTAGGGTGCGTAATGTCGGCGTTTTGAGCTTCATCAACACCATGAGACGCACCAACCTACTGACGTTTCATACGATTTTACTTATCGAAACGGTCAGAAACGCCAAGTTAAACAATAGTCATGAGATCTACGGTGTCAACGTCTGCCCAAGTGCTTTAGTTGGGAATAACTTTTCAAAACTTAAAGTGCATTTGGATGCGATGGAAGCGAATGAATTTGTGGTTGAGATAACTGAATACTCAAACATTGGTTATGGCTGCGAGGTAATAGACAACATCAAGGCGATCAAAAAGTTGGGAATCACCATCGCATTGGATGACTTTGGTACAGGTAATAACAACATCGAAATCATCGGTATTATCTCGCCAACCTATCTGAAGCTGGATCGCTGTTTTGTTAAAGACATCGAATCAGGAGAGCACCATCAAGGTGTGTTGCTTAACATCTCAGAGATCGGACGCTTGTCCAACATCACGATGATTTACGAGGGTGTCGAAACGCGCAGGCAGCAATACATCTTGTGTCAGTTGGGCTATAACCTGCATCAAGGTTACCTATACAGCCGACCTCAAAGCACGACAAGCTAATCACTTTGAGCGCTTAATCCTAGCAAAGCACCTGTGAACGCTAAGGCATCAATTGGATTAGGCGTTGCTACACGTAAGGATTTCAGAGTTCACAGGAAAATAAGCATCAATCAACCCTTGAGCAGAGAGTGGCTTATCGAAGTAGTAACCTTGTAATAAGTCACAATGGTATTGCTGCAACTTCTCCATCTGCTCTGGGGTCTCGACCCCTTCCGCGACGACTTTCATTTGGCAAGACGCACCAATATCAATGATCGCTTTAACCAAGGTTTCGCTGTGTTGACTGGAGTTGAGCTTGCCAATGAAAGATCGGTCAATCTTGATCTCGGTGATCGGCAACGTATTGAGGTAATTCAGTGATGAAAAGCCCGTACCAAAATCATCGAGCGAGATACCAAACCCATACTCACGAAGCCTTCTCAGTATCGGCTCTACAATATGTAGATCTTTAATGAGGATGTTTTCTGTCAGTTCTAGAGTGACTCGACAAGGGTCGATGCCCACTTCTTCAACGAGACCAATCACTTTGTCATCAAAGCCAAGTTCAAAGACTTGTTTAGGTGACACGTTCACGGAAACACATACTGCTTCTGGTCCGTTTGACATTAAGCTCAAAGTGTCTTCACACGCTTTTCTTAATACAAACTCACCAATCTCGTGAATCTTGCCAACTCGTTCTGCTGCCGGAATGAAGTCCAGCGGAGATACAAAGCCAAGCACACTATTGTGCCAACGACAAAGCGCCTCTACACCTTTTAGCTGCTCGGTATGAGAGTCCACTTGAGGTTGATACAGCACACTGAACTCGCCCTTGTCTAAGGCTGTTTCTAACTGTTCTTCAATCGAAAAGTCATACTTCACTTTCTGATTGATCACATCGTCATAGAAAACCGCATCGCCTTTGTTCAGCTCCTTCGCCTTGTACAACACAATATCGGCCTTGGTTAGCAACTCTTCCACCTCTGTACCATCATAAGGATACATAGACACGCCCGCAGAGCATTGCGCAGAAACAGAAGAACCATGCAGATCAAACGATGGCTCGAACACATCTTGGATTTGTTTAACCTTGTTTTCCGCTTCCACAAGGTCGTGAATACCCGGCAGACAGAAAACAAACTCATCGCCGCCAAAACGTGACACGATATCATTAGGCCCTAAGATACGCTCAAAGCGCTGACCTATCTGTTTCAGTAGTTCATCTCCGCTCGCGTGACCATATTGGTCATTAATGCGTTTGAAGTTGTCCAAATCCACAAACACTAATGCCACCAGCTTGCCTTCAAGTTTTGAATGCGCGATAGCTCGGCTGACTTGCAGTTCGAGTTCTGAGCGGTTTGGGAGAGCGGTTAAGGAGTCGTGTCTTGCCATATGTTGAAGACGGCGGCGGCTATTTTGAATTCGGTTGAAGTCATCGGAAATTCTCTGTTCCATTTGAGCAAAACGTATTGAGATCCTTCGGCCAACCAAAGCACTGATAAAAATGCACGCTAGGGAAACGAGCACGCTCATGACGAGAACGAGCCCGAATTCGTTGCGAGACTCAGCTAATAACTCATCCTTTCGCTTCTCTATCGAGGCATTGACGTTATTCAGGTAAATACCCGTCCCAACAATCCAGTCCCACTCGCCGACATTCTGGACGTAGCTACTCTTTGGGCCTATCACGCCCTGTTTATCTTCCGCCATATAGTCGACAAACCCGCCCGTCTCAGCTTGAGCCAGAACGTCTTGTTTGAAGCCATCTCCAATTAGGTCATACACATTAAGCTCTCGCCCCGCATGAATCTGGTTCGCATGAAGCAAGCTGTTGCCGTTCTTCTCAAAAACAAATAGGTACCCATTGTCGCCAATCGTCACTGTCGACAGGATCTCAAGGATTCGTTGGTAACTGGTGCGCTTAACATCTTCAATCGAAACACCTGTGCCGAAATACCAATCAAACGGCTCAAATCGGCGGATATAACTGAGTTTTTCAAAATGGTCGCTGCCGAGATGAGGCTTTTCGAAATCTTGCCCATCAAACCCAGGACGAGGGGCAAAATAGCGAGAGTAAGCCCCATCGGTCGCTTTCAGAAGGTCGATTTGCTCTTTGATGACAGGCACGCCACGGATGTCGGTCTCTTCCAACTGGTTTGTGTTTTCAAGTTCAGGATACAGTGGATGGACTAACACATTACCTTGCATGTCATAAGCATAGATATAGCCCTTTTCCTTGGCATAACTCAGCTTTCTAATCTCATTAAGAATGAGTAACTTGAGTTCTTCTTGTGGCAGGTGTTGATTGGAGGAATAGATATTTCGAGCGGCGGTATAAGCTCTGTCTAAGCGACGAGTGATTGTCTTTTTTGTCTCAGATTCAATAAGGCGTTGGGTGTGCGTGATTTGCTGAGACACCTGCAACACCTGGGTCTCAATCGATTCCTTTTGTGCTGCAATGTAATCCGTTCTGATGAGATTAACCAACGCCTTAACCTTGTGGTCTACGCTCGTGAACATCGCCACATTCAATATGATCGCAGAAAAGATGATGATGGTTATTGGCAAATACTTGGTAAACCAAACCAGTTTTTTGTCATTAATGTGCAACATACGAATTCAACACCACAGTACGGAGTGCTATATAATGACATTGTTTTTACTGAACATCCAACTATAAAAATATTCTATCTATTTCTATAAAAACCTTGCCAATTCGAATAAAAAGTTTAGTGTTATACATATGTATATCACCATGCAGTTTTGATTATGACCGAATGGAAAGACGACCAACCGATCTTTAGGCAGCTTGCTACCAAGATCAGTGACCAAATTCTTCAAGGTGTTTGGTTAGAGCAACAAGCATTGCCTTCGGTACGTGCCGTTGCTGCCGATCTCAAAATCAACCACCTTACTGTCATGAAAAGCTACCAGTTACTGGTGGATGAAGGCTTGGTTGAGAAAAAGCGCGGCCAAGGCATGTATGTGGCCGAAGGTGCACTGCAAAAGTTGAAAGAGTCGGCACACCAAACTTTCATTAACACACAGATCCCAGCCATCGCTGAGACACTAGGCATCATTGATATGAGTGTCGAAGAACTCGTGAAACAGCTAGCACAACACATCAAGGACAAGTCATGAGTACTTTACTTTCCGTGAAAAACGTAACCAAAACCTATTCAAATCAAGTGGGTGTCGAGAACATCAGCTTTGAGTTAAAGCCGGGGCAAGTGCTTGGTTTACTTGGCCACAATGGTGCGGGTAAATCGACACTGATTAAGTCACTGCTTGGTGGACACAACTATCAAGGTGAGATTGAGGTCAACGGTTACCACCCTATCCACCAGCACGCGGAGCTCATGCAGCACCTATCTTACATTTCAGATGTGAACGTGTTGCCAGAGTGGATGACAGTGAAACAACTGCTTCGCTACACAGAAGGTGTGCACCCAAGCTTCAATAGGCAAAAAGCCGAACAGACGCTAAGCAGTACCAACATTAAGATCTCTTCAACGATCAAGCAGCTTTCTAAAGGGATGAAGGTTCAACTTCACCTTGCGATCATCATCGCGACGGATACTCAAGTCTTGATCTTAGATGAACCAACGTTGGGTCTAGATCTACTCTACCGCGATACTTTCTATCGCCATCTTCTAGAGTGGTTCCACGACGGCGAACGCGCGATGATCATCGCCAGTCATGAGGTTTCAGAGATCGAACACCTATTAACGGATGTGTTGATTCTGAAACAAGGTCACTGTGTGATGCAAAAGAGCATGGAAGAGATCGAGAACGACTACTTCATTATCGATGTGGCAAACAACCACTCTAGTGAGATCCAGAAGCTCAATCCACTGACCTCACAACCGGGGTTAGGAACAACTAAATGGTTATTGGAAAGTCAGTACAAAGAACAGGTTGAATCATTGGGTAACATCTACAACGTTGGTCTCGCGGACCTATTCCTTGCAACACAGACGGAGAAGGCATAATGCACCCAAGTTTTTACATGCTAGAAAAAGAACTTATCGAGCATAAAATTAACACTCGACTGCCTCTGTTTATCGGATTGTGTGGTTTCTTGCTGTTCGTTAGCTTGTTCTTTAGTGGTCAAGCGCAACACGACTTTTTCTTCCAAATGGAGGTTAACGGCGACGTAAGCAGCATGCACAGAGACTTCTCACGAGATCTCAATTCAGTGATCTACTTTGGCGCGGGCCTAATTTCACTGTTGCTTTCTACGCTTTACATCCCTAAAACATTGCGTAAAGAACGCCAAGAAGGCAGTTCGATGTTTTGGAGAAGTATGCCTGTATCGAATGCCATGACTCACGCCGTAAAGCTAGGTTTCGGCTTAGTGGTAATCCCAGCTATTTGTGCGCTATTGGTTCTATTTGCTGATGTTCTGTTCTGGATTCTGAACCTATCAAGTGAACAACCATTGGCACTGTTAGTTGAGCAGCAGTCGTTATTTTACGTACTCAGCAATTGGGTGGTGTTCTTTGGTCGCATGCTGCTGGTTGCGTTAGTTCTATTGCCATTGGCAACGATGACTCTGGCAATTTCGCAACTGGTTAACTCTCCGCTGCTTGTCATTTTTGTTTCAAGCTTTGCAATTAAATGGTTGGCTATCGCGCTATTCGGTTTCTATGGCATCAATGACTTCTTTTCTGTCATCGCTTCACTGCCGATGAAAGTGCTGACGACAAGCAACCCATTCAGTGCACTTTCAGGAGTTTCGATTCTGTCTTTAACTATTTACGTACTGCTCGGCATTGGTGGTTACCTGCTAAGCCTAAAACTGAACAGAACCGACGATGTGAGCTTGAAGACGCTGTTCCAACGCTAGAGTCATCTGGCTTGAGGCTCACAGCAGACACAAAATCTAAATCAAAGCTTCTGAGAAATCGGGAGCTTTTTTATTGGCTGGCGCTTTCTTTTAGGCGAAATGCGTTTCAGTGACTTGAATGGCAAAAAAGATTTAGTCACGAGTACGAGTTGATTTTGGTGCGTAAGAATTAAGTGAAGTAAAGATAACAAGAGAGGGTATTAATGAGCTGACATTGAATTGCATTATTGGTAATGCCTGCCAGCTCTTGGGGGATGATTTCTTTAGTCGCCGACCAGATGAAGGTACTTGAGAGTGCTATTGAAATCGGTTTGTTGCGTTTTACATACCCAATTGAGGGTTTTGTTTGAAAGCCTTTTCGCTTTCAGCTTTGTAACTTTATAGGTTTAGATATAAAGCTTATTTCTTTGAAGCTTCTTTTGACGTGTCTTTCCAGTATTGGATGCGAACGCGATGAAGCTGTGCTCTTCTCATTTTTTTCATAAGGGATATTTCCTTTTCTTTAACTGCTCTTCTTGAGCTATTTTTTATTGCCAACCATTCGAATCTAACGGTGTTTGACGGCCAGATCAATGATACAAATCACAAAACATATAGGGTTTTAAGTACCATTTACATCAAAGTATGACCTAGATATCAACTATGGCTCAATTTAATCCGATGAGCCGTTGTTCGAAATTAAGATTAGTTATCTCAGATGACAAATTCATTTCAGTACCAATACAGTTCAATGATACCTGTTTAATAGACCGGACCAACGCAGATTAAGTTCCCAATAACTTATCTTTCCTACCTATTAACTTATCACCTTCAGCAATAAATGTTACGGTGTAACCCCACCTCCAATTGTATTGACCATTTTTTATTCACATTAGCCTATACGACACAAACTCAAAATGGGATTATGTTTGTAACGGACGGCGCTTTTAATGGAAAAAGCGAGTAATGGGCAAAATTAAATGGACGTAATAATGAGTAAAGTCATTCTACAAGGGCATATTCTTGTGCCTGACACCGACCTAGAAGCGGTCACACAAGCGTTGGTTGTTCATAAAGAACTTACGCTGTCAGAACCCGGCTGTATCGTGTTTCGAGTCAGTCAAAGCACACTTCAGCCTAATCGCTTTGAAGTTTACGAGGAATTCACGAATCGTGATGCGTTCGAAGCCCACCAGCAACGCGTCAAAGCTTCTGAATGGGGTAAGATCTCAAAGAACGTGACACGTCATTATCAAGTCACCGACGTGACCACACCATAATGACAGAGCCCTTAGCCGATCGTATCATCACATTGATCAAACAAGATTCCTTGCGAATGCAGGTATTAGAATGTGTCTCTGAACTGGATTTACCACAATGCTTTGTCGCCGCTGGCTTTGTGAGGAATCGAGTCTGGGATCACCTACATGCCTTCGACTCACCTACACCACTCAATGACATTGATGTGATCTACTTTGATCGCGGTGATACCTCTTACGAATCGGCTATTCGATACGAAGCCCAGCTTCAAGAGAGGTTACCTGAGCTCAACTGGCAAGTTCGTAATCAAGCCAACATGCACATCAGAAACAATGACATGCCTTACCAAAGCTCATTAGATGCAATGAGTTATTGGCCTGAAAAAGAGACGGCGATCGCCGTAAAACTAAACCTCAATGGAGACATTGAATATATCTCGGCTTTTGGTTTAGAGAGTTTGTTTGATTTGAAGATCACGCCGAACCCCAATCGCAGCAGAGACGTGTTTGACCAACGAGTTCAATCTAAAAACTGGCTAACTCACTGGCCCAAGTTAACGATTGGAAACGCGAATGACCAAAATTAGCTATCGACCAAAGTCAGTCATTGGCACCAGTTAACTGCCCGTCGAATTCAAAGCTAAAACCATTGACTCAAAGTCCAATCAGATCGAATATGCTCCACCTGTTAGCTTAATTAGCTTAGTAGCTCATCAAACGCGCACGGCCACTAACTGCTGCGCCCCTCGTAATACAGAGTAACAACCATGAACCAACAATACATGTTGCAAGCTCTTGAAGCTTCGCGCCAAGCCCTACCTGATTGCCAACCAAACCCGCCAGTAGGCTGTGTTTTGGTGAAAAACGATAAGGTGGTGTCTGTTGGGTACACGCAAAAAGTCGGTGGGAATCATGCCGAGGTCGAAGCACTGAATAGATATGACGACGAAACGGATGGAACAATGGAAGGCGTTACCGCTTACGTAACTTTAGAGCCCTGCTCTTTTGTTGGCAGAACACCCGCTTGCGCCAATACATTGGTCAAAGCAGGTGTAAAACACGTCGTCGTTGCCATGCTAGACCCAGATCCGCGCAATAATGGTCGTGGTGTAGCGATACTCGAATCGCACGGCGTGAAAGTGGATATAGGGCTATGCCAAGCGCAAGTGAGCGCCTTTTTAACCCCTTATCTTGGTAAGTCTTAACTCTAAAACAGCCAGTGCTAACTCAGTTTCACTCGGTAAAGCGGGTTGACTGGCTTATCAACAAAATACGACCAAATATGATCGTAGACGGCATGCTGGTTAGGGAACGGCGCGAGCGCTTTCGCTTCCTCTAAATCGCACCAGCGGTACTCTGTGTGTTCGTCATTCAGTTCAATTGCTTGGTTGGGTGGGCATACAACTGCAAATACTGGGATTAGCTCAATCACATTCGCGTGCGCCTCATAAAACTGCTCCAGAAACTGTGCGTTATACAAGTCTTGTACTTGAATCTGTGTCTCTTCTTCAAACTCACGAACAATAGCCTGCCACCCTGTTTCACCAGCTTCAATCGAGCCTGCAACATGGCACCAAAACTCGCCTTTCACACGCTTCATTAATAGCATTTTCGTTTGTCCGTCGATCTCTGAAATTGCGACACCAGATACAATCGAAGTATTGAGTGGAATCATAACGTTACCTTAGGTTGAACAAGAGGGCGGCAAGGCTACCACCCTTCGTTTGTGAAGTTGTCTTCTATGATTAAAAACGAGAGGCCACTCATCAATTTATAGCTATCAAGCGCAACTGCTGAGGTTTTGTGCCAAAGAATAAACCTTATATATCCAAGAACAAGGCTTGTATGTTCAAGAACAGCCTTGGTACCCAGTCATTGAGCGATTCTTATTTGAGGCGCATTTCGATAAAGAGTAGAATCGCCGCCTTGTACTGTGTTTAAGCTCTCAAAGCATACACCATAGACACACAGCCATTTATCACCATGAAGTAAGACGACAATATGCACTCATCAAAACCAACGCACGACTCAGAAAACAGCCACACACCTGAGCATTGCTTCACTCGTTTTCAACAGCCGATCGAGTCATATTCGTTGCCTGAGCGTTTCACCTTCCCGTTCTATTATGAACCGCACCCACTGTGTGAGATTGCCTCACACCAGCTTCAACAATACCTAGAAACACAAACCGATTGGCAACATGACTTCGGACTCGATTCTGATACTGGTCGCGGCAAGATGTTTGGCGTGTTATTGGTGAGAAGCCCAGAAGGTGAACTGGGGTACTTCTCTGCTTTCTCTGGGAAAATCGCCGACCAAAACCTGCTGCCCCACTTTGTGCCACCAGTATTCGATATGTTGAGCAGCGGCAGCTTTTTCCATCAAGATACGGCTGACATGATGGCTGTGAATGCGAAATTTAAAGCGCTGCAAGTGAACGCTGAATATCTCGAATTGTGTGAGCAGTTAGCACAACAGAAAGCACAGGCAGAAAAAGAAATCGAAGCGCAACGCTTGTTGATTATTGAAGGCCGAAAAACACGTAAAGAGCAACGTGAGCAGGGCAAAGAAAACCTTGATGAGCAAGCTTTCGAACAGCTAAATAATGATCTAAACAAAGCCAGTGTTGCCGACAAGAATCAGCAGAAATATCTTAAGCTCAACTGGGAACAAACTCTGAATGAGCTTCAAGGCAAAGTTGACGTGTTTACGACTCAATTAGCTGAGCTCAAAGAGCAAAGAGCACACATTTCTCATCAACTTCAACATAAGCTGTTTTCACAATACGCTTTCCAAAATGCGGAAGGCAATGTCGAAGACCTTAACCAGATCTTTGAAAATACGCCAAACAAGATTCCACCAGCAGGTTCTGGCGAATGTGCAGCCCCAAAACTTCTACAATATGCGTATCTGAATGGCTATGAACCACTGGCACTGGCTGAATTTTGGTGGGGCCGTTCACCGAAGTCTGAAATTCGCAAACATAAGAAATACTACGCTTCTTGCCAAAGCAAATGTGTACCGATTTTAGGCCACATGATGAAAGGTCTAGAAGTCGATCCAAACCCATTGCTAGAAAACCCTGCAGAAGGCAAAGACCTCGATATCTTGTTCCAAGACGATCACATCGTTGTGGTACACAAGCCAGCCGGTTTTCTATCCGTACCAGGCAAAACCATCAAAGATTCGGCCTATACTCGCGTTCAAGAAATGCATCCTGATGTTGAAGGCCCATTTGTGATTCACCGTTTGGACATGGCGACCTCTGGCATTCTGATATTCGCGCTTACACGACGTGCGAACAAAAGCTTGCAGAAGCAGTTCATTACTCGTGAAGTCGAAAAGCGATACGTCGCAATGATTGAAGGCGTTCTAACGGAAGATGAAGGTTATGTTCGCTTGCCATTACGTGGCGATTTGTACGATCGTCCTCGCCAGATTGTCTGCTTCGAACACGGCAAGCCAGCTGAAACCAAGTGGGAAGTGATTGAGCGAAATCAAGAAACAACCAAGGTTTATCTGCACCCGAAAACTGGTCGTACGCACCAATTACGCGTTCACTGTTCACACGAAGAAGGGCTTAACATGCCAATCGTTGGTGACGGCTTGTATGGCAACAAAGCAGACCGTCTTCACCTGCACGCTGAAAGGCTTGCGCTGCATCACCCAGTCACCAAAGAGTGGATGGAGTTCCAGTTTAACGCTGAATTCTAAGGGTTCTCGTTAATACTAAGCTTTAATTGAGGGAGCCATGCTGTTTGTGTCTCCCCTTTTCACTCCCCATCATTCTCAATCCCTTCTTTCCCCTACCTCTTTCGGATATATCTCCACGCTTATTGCACTACATCAAGGTTCACTTTGTTGTGAAGAGTAGGATGCCCCTCTTCTTCTTTCCTTGAGGCCTTTGATATGTCATCAGCTGCTTTGAATGTACAATCCAACACACAAACCCCTTCAATGATCGCGCCTCAAGCACTATGCTTGAAACCACTTCCCAACAAGAAGCCAGACTTAAACTCGGCGATGTTGAATCTCATCGAAGAAGTGAAAAACGAACTCCCTCTTTACGAGTCAGAGACGTTTATCTGTGGCCCAAAAGGTAACTGCTCTGGCTGCTCAAAGAAATTGCTAGAGATGGTCGACAGTGAGTTGATGTACTGGGAACACAGTATTTCAATCGGCCAAGGACCAAACTTCGAAGAACTGCGTCGTTTTGGTAAACTGTGCAGCAGCGTAAGACGCGGTTTAGAACGCAACGGCTTGGTAGAAAAGCGCCCAAGAAAGAGGTAACGAGTAACTCTCATACCTACTTTTACTTCATGTAAAAGCTCGATTTGACCGCTTTTTGTTTTATCCGAACGAATTATTGGTACTGCTGACCATTGATTAAACCTGTCGGATAAAACAAGAAACCGCATCTGAAACACGTACTTATCTAACCTATCCATCTCCCCCTTAAATTCATACCAAATTCGATATAAACCCTATTCAATCAATAATATAGAACCAAAAACCAAGAATCGTTAACCTCTTGTCATCCACTAATTCAGCCACAACGTAGCCACTTCGGTCTACTCAATGTGGTGTATGACGATAGGTCTACTATGAAAAAAAACGCGTACCTTTTATTCACCATTCCTCTGATATATTCCATCAATGTCCTCGCCGATGACAACAACGCCGTTGAAGATATGTCGGACCCGTTGGCGGTATTTACCCAAGTGGGCGGAGGGATCACCGACAAAGGTCTTAACCTAAAAATTGGCCAAACCTACGATACCGGTAAGGACAACCAAGCCGGTATGAACGTGTTCGAGGTTAAAGGTATTGGAGGTGAAGCTTTTGGCTGGGCGGACAACGACCAACACCCAGTCAACGACTCTATTGACTCTGTTCGCTATCGTAATTTCTCGGTGAACACGACCAATGGTCGCGCTAATCAAATTGATCTTAATTACGATTTTAATAGCGAATCAGGTACAGCTTCCTACAGTTTCATTCAAGCTTTACCGAAATTGGGGCGACTCAATCTATACCCACTGGCTGGTGTCGGTACAGCATTTAGTAATAGCTTTGACGAAAATGGCGATGCTGTCGGTGGTTATGGTTTCCCAGGCACATTTGCGGTAGTGGGTACTTACACCAAATTTGAAGTCACCGATAATATTTGGATCAACTACAACCCAATGTGGATGACAACATTGTCAGGTTCTGACGAGTTTACTCAATATGGAATGGAAAATTCAGACAGTGTATTCACTCACGAACTCGCTATTTCTTATCAATTTACATCCCGCTTTAATGTTCGTTACTACGCAAACTGGACTGAAAACACCGACTTTTCTGATGGTGACCAGCGTATAGAGTTCAACTACCAACTCTAATTCTTTGCGACACAAACAGGTTTTCGTTAATTCAAAATAACACCGTAAATGCTAGTACATGATTCATTCGTTTGCCTTAATTAATATCAATTTTGATATTAATTAAATCCACTAAATATCATTTATAGCAAAAAATAGAACATGTACTCTTCCAAAATCACAACAACGAGAGTCAAGAGAATGAAAAAATCTTTTATCGTATTTGCTTTAACCAACGCTCTATTAATTGCGCCTGCCATGGCAAACAGTCCATCAGACACAATACGTGTAGTCCAAGCAAACGCCGCTATCCAACAACACGACAAACAAAAACTTGAGCAACTTGCTTATGAATACGCGTATAGCATTGATGAAGCATACAAATACTTTTACGAAACAGTCGTCGAAGCAGATTACCCACTGAACCGATTCCAGAATATTCGAGTTCTGGCTGATGATACTTATACCTCTCATCCAACCATCAATAATGACACCTTGCATCTAATGGGTTGGATGGATTTAGCCGCTGAACCAGTGATCATTACAATCCCTGATCATGACGAGAATCGTTACTGGTTGTTCCATACTATGAACATGCAGCATTTTACTGACTCTGCGTTCGGCTCTCCACAAAGAGGAACGAAAGGCGGCACTTTCATGTATGCCGTTGAAGGTTGGCAAGGTGATGTGCCCGCGAGTGTTGATCAAGTGATATACGTAGAGCATCCTTTGGTGAAAATGATGGGCCGAATTATGGATTTAGGTGGCGATGATTCCGCGAAAGCCCAAGCGCTAATGGACCACTGGACCATTCGTACTCTCTCTGAGTTCTTAGGACAAAAAGGCCCAAAACAGATAGAGCGTAACTACCCTAACCCAGAAACTACCAACTGGGTTGAACGAACAAATTTCGTTCTAGCGGAAGGCACCATGCGTGATCACGACGCAAAACTATTGAGCGACTTCGCTAAGCTCAAACTAGGCGCTCCAGTTGGCACTACCTTTACTGACCAAGAACAAAACATGATTGAGCTTGCACGACAACAAGGACTTGATCACATTAGTAACGCAGGTTTCGATGACTCTCGCGACATTCTGGGTACTCGTGAAGAAATGACTGCAGTGCCAAGCTTCCAGCACGCCTTTGGTACTTACATGGGTCAATGGGGGCTACCTGCTGAACATACAATGTATGGTGCCGACTATGTCGACAGCCAAGGGGATCCTCTTGATGGTAGCAAATACGATTACACGGTGACTTTTGAAGCACCTGACATCGAAAAAGGCGGATTTTGGTCATACACAGCTTACAGTGCTGAGACGCGGTTCATGGAAAAAAATGACATGAACCGCCACTCTCGCGGCGACCGTACTCTCACTCCCAATGCTGATGGCACGTATACCATTTTCATGAGCTCAAATACGGAAGGCCAAGCAGATAACGAAAACTTCTTACCGATTCCAGACCACGGATGGTACGCGGTACTTCGAATGTATACTCCGGGCAATAAAGTAAAAAATGATGAGTGGAAAGCAACACCATTCACTCGAATAAAAAAATAATTTACCACTGACCTAATTTACAATTAATTCATCGCCACCATAGAGAGGGTACTTTTCTATGGTGGCTTAGCATTTGACTCATGAAACTTACCATTTCGTATTGTGTTAGTCTGAATGCACTTTTAAGCACAAATATACCTAATTTTTGATGGGATTTATGTATGGCAAAAATTGACTTGAACTTACTCTTTACGCTGCAAACTTTATTGAAAGTAAAAAGCACAACATTAGCAGCTAAAGAACTCAATACTAGTCAGTCTGCTATCAGTCGTTCATTACTCAAACTACGAGAGTTGGTAGGAGATGAAATACTCGTACGTAATGGTCAAAAATTGGAACTAACGGTTCGAGGTGAAGAATTGGCGCATGAAGTTCCGCATCTGATGTCTCAAACCAACTCACTATTTGCACCCAAAGAATTTATTCCAGCGACTTGTAAAGAGAAGCTCACTGTCGCGATGAATGCCTCCATTGCTGAATGGCTCGTACCACCTTTCATCCAGCTTCTTTCACAGCAAGCACCTAAGGTTGAATTAACAATCGAAGATTGGGAAAGTTCGACGCCTGACTCGCTCGACAAGAAGGAAACAAGAATTGGAGTCAATTACTTCCCTATTGAGTTACCAAAAAGCTTCATTCAACGTAAGGTAGGAAAAGACGACTTTGTTCTTGTTTGCCGTACCGACCACCCTCTCAGTCAACTTGATTACATAACCTTTGAGGATATAAAGTCTCAATCTTTCGCCTTTCATATCATGAAAGACTGGAACGATGATGCGCCCAAAGCGGAACGTGTGTTCAAACAAAATGGCCTAGAAATGAATGTACACCTACGGTGTCGCCATATCAGCATCATCCTCAAAACAATCCTGGAATCAGATATGGTGTTCTTCTGCTCTTCTTTGGCTGCCAAGCAGTTTGACGAGCGATTTGTTGCAGTCCCTTTAGATAAAAACTTAGACACACCCACTGGTGATATAGGTTTATTTTATTCTAACCAATACACTTCAGACCCGATTACTAAATGGCTAGAGAGCTTGTTACGAAAAGCCATCAAAGCTGAGAGTGCATAAATCACGACTATCACAACTAGCTGATTGAATTCATTAGCTATAAGAGCGATAATGTTTTGTAATACAATTGAGCAGTCAGACAATATCCCAGAAGCTTTCGCCACCTTCTTTAGCGAATCTATCCTTCATGTCTGACGTGCCTACGCCTTCTGAAACACAACATCACATCCATTAGAAATCTTTTCTTGGATAACGGGGAGAGACCTTGAAGAAACCACAACCAGTACTGGGTAAGACCGGTATGCTATTTTTCCTCGTCATCATCAGTGCGTTTCCTCCATTGACCATCGACCTGTATTTGCCAGCACTTCCGCAAATGGTTGAGGTGTTCAATACCGATCAATCCATGGTTAACCTAACCCTAAGCAGCTACTTCGTGACTTATGCTGTAGGCCTGTTGTTCTGGGGACCGCTGAGTGAAAAATTTGGCCGTAAGCCTATCCTATTGATTGGCTTAGCAAGCTATATGGTCGCGAGCGTGATATGCGCAATGACCAACAGCATCGAACAATTGATTGGCGCTCGCGTCTTCCAAGCGTTTGCAGGCAGTGCCATTACGGTTATCGCCACCGCCATTGTGAAAGATCTTTATGAGGGTCGAGAACGTGAAAAGATCATGGCGACTATCATGTCACTGGTGATCATCGCGCCAATGGTCGCGCCTGTATTTGGTGCCTTCCTACTGAAAATCGCATCGTGGAGAATGATGTTCGTCACTCTCGCGATTTTTGGTGCGTTCGCCTCAGTATTAGCGTTCTGCTATCGAGAGACGCTAGAAACCAAGTACCAAGGTTCTATGTTCCGTTCATGGGGAAGAATGGGCGTGGTCATGAAAAACCGCTCGTTCGTCAAGCTACTGGTTATTTTCTCTATCACACCAATGGCGCTGATGGGCTTTCTGGCTGCCGGATCTTACATCTACATCAATGACTTCGGACTCACCGAACAACAGTTCAGCTACGCGTTCGCATTCAACGCATTGTGCGCCTCATTCGGGCCAACCATTTACATGAAATTGTCCTATCGCATGCCAGTTCAAAAGGTCATCACCGGATGTTTTGCTCTACTGGCGACTGCCGGAATCTTCACGCTGACTGTCGGTGGCTTGTCACCTTGGTTCTTTGCTTTCATCGCAGCCCCTGCCACTTTAATGGCCATCATCATGCGAGTACCCGGCACCAACTTGATGCTGAACCAACAAGACCACGACACTGGCTCTGCAGTTGCTCTTATTCAATTCTTTAGCATGATCTGTGGCTCGCTAGGCATGGTCTTAGTTTCAATTCGCCCAGACTCGTTAATTGAAAACCTTGGCTTAATCCAATTATCGGTCGGCACCCTAGGCGGCTTGATGTGGCTAATGGTCAGAAACAAAGAGTATGTGACGACGAAACTGAATTAAGGTTGTTCAAAATAGTTAATCTTGTACTTAAACACGATTTAGGGCGTCCTCGATCGTGTTTGAGGTCTCGTGATACCTAGCCTTAGCGCATATTAACTCCAATCACCTCAATTGGAGTTAACACCATGAATTGGACATATTTACTGTTCATACCCCTACTTCTTCTTTGCAATTCTGCCGTCGCGTTCGATGTCGGATTCACTCAAGTCACCTTAACTGACGACCCTAATCGCCCGCTAAATACTGCCATTTGGTATCCCACACAAGATGTTTCCGACACAACCTTGATTGGCGATAACCCCGCCTTCATCGGTACACAAGTCATAAAGGATGGGGAGGTTCAATCAGGTACTTTTCCTGTGGTGCTTTTATCGCATGGCTATCGAGGAAATTGGCGAAACCAAAACTGGTTGGCGACCAAACTTGCGAGTCGTGGCTACATCGTAGCAGCCGCTGATCATCCGGGAACCACTTCTTTCGACCAATCCCCCAAGCAAGCAGCGAAATGGTGGGAAAGACCACGAGATGTGTCACGCATGCTGGATTACTTGTTATCCGAAACCTCGTGGAAGCAGTCTGCTAACGCCGACAATATTACCGCTATCGGGCATTCATTAGGTGGTTGGACGGTGATGCACTTGGCGGGAGCGAAAATGGATAGACAAACCTTTGAGGCTAATTGTCTGATATACCCTAACCCACGAACTTGTGGGCTTGCCGAAGAGTTAGGACTATCCAAAGTCCAAGCTAAAAAACCAAACAATAAAGATCTTTCAGATCCAAGAATTCAACGTGTGGTCAGCCTTGATTTAGGGCTTGCTCGTAGCTTTTCAGTCGGCAGCTTAAATGGCATTACAGTGCCAACATTAATACTGGCTGCTGGGATCGATATAGGAGATCTTCCTCAGGCATTAGAGTCTGGTTATATTGCCGAGCACATGCCACTGAACTCAAGACGGTACAAGGTCTATGAAAACGCCACGCATTTCAGCTTCATTCAAGGCTGTAAACCCGATGCTATACCAATGCTTGAAGAAGAAGTGCCAGGCGATGGTATTATTTGCAAAGACGGCTTAGGGGCTTCACGCAGTGAACTACATCAATTGATGTTGAATGACACTGTTGGCTTTCTGAATCAATAAACAGAACAACAACCAAACTCAATCTGACATTTGTGGTGAACTTCGAAACTCACTCGGAGTTTGCCCAGTGATTCTCGAAAACTCACGATTGAAATTAGACTTGGTCTGAAAGCCTGAACTTAGGAAAATCTCAGTTATCGCTTCATCAGTTTGCTTAAGGAGAGTCTTAGCGTGGTCAACCCGGTAAGTGTTAATCACCTTCGAAATGTTCTGGTGGTGAGTTTGATTGACCGCTGACGATATTTTTCGAGCTGGAATGCCTAACTTTCTCGCTAGCCTATTGAGAGACAAGTCAGGATCCTTGAATACTTGATGCTCCCTCATTAATGCATCGAACTTAGCAATGATATGCGTGGTTTCTTCATCTACACCTTCATCCAAGCTAGTCACTAGCGCTGTTAGAGACTTATCAACTTCTCCTGAAGACCGGTGTGACATTGGAAGTTGAACGTACGCTTGTTTATGTTCTATCGAAGAAGGCGTACTAATACTGACAACAATCACAGCGGACACAATGGCTGGAATAAGAACCAGATAGCCAATCGATAGGATTAAGTTGGTGTGTTGCGCATCTAGCAACAAAATATCGTAAGAGAGTACACCATCGACCAAAGCGGAAAACAGTAGCATTCCCCCTGCAACACGCTCTGCAATCAAGACTTTCGATACATCAGTTAGCCTTACTTGTTCCGGCATAGTGAACGACGACTTCAACAGCAAACTGCCATAGCAGAGGTATAGCGAAATCAGTAATACATCAATGGTTCCAACCCAGAGATACTGATACAAGAATGAACTAACCAGAACAACAACAGGGCCTATCCAATGCAAATGTGTATTTGGTTTACTTCGATGAGCCCCCGCAAAGCAGAGCCAAGCCGCCACTGGAACACTGGCTCCGAGAATGGGTTGTAAGAAGCGAAACAACGCAACATCTACCGTCCATCGCAACCCCACCACCGTAACCATTAACGCGCAGAGAACGATAAACCAGAATGGCTTTTGACTGCTTTGTGGGTAACGATATCTAAGTAGCGCGCCAGTGATGAATAACAGCAACGCAGCGACAAATGGTAAGGGAATGGCGAGCATTAAAAGTCCATGTTAATAACTGAGTACATAGCCACGATAGATATCGATGACAACTTGAACTCATGGTAATCCATTCACCATATGTAATAAAGGCTCCCATTAAGGAGCCTTCTTATCACAATCAGTAATCACTCAGTTTATTCAGTTGCTACTAAGCGTTAGCCACTTGACGAGCTGGATGTTTGATAAATACAGCAACCACAGCCACGATAGCCAGTGCAAAACAGTAGTACGAGTTAGAGACAATCTCTAGCGGCGATAGGTTGAATACCGAACCTAATAGCAACACCTGCGCACCGTAAGGCAACACACCTTGAATCACACAAGAGAAGATATCCAACAAGCTTGCTGAGCGACGCGGAGACACGTTGTTCTCTTCCGCCAGTTGGCGAGCCACACTTCCAGACACAATGATCGCTACGGTGTTGTTTGCGGTACACATGTTAACCATAGACACCAAACCAGCAATACCTAGCTCACTCGCACGACCATTCGCTTGCTTAGAGTGTGAAGAACCAAACGCACGAATCACACCACTTACAAGGTTAGTCAGGAACGCAAGTCCGCCTTGGCGACGCATCAGCTCACTCAAACCGCCAATCAGCATCGATAGTAGGAAGATTTCCTGCATGTTACCGAAGCCTGCATAGATATCTTGAGCGTAATCCGTCAAACCATAGTTCTCAACAGAGCCTAGGCTCACACCACCCGCCAGCAGGATACCGATTGTTAGCACAACGAACACATTCATGCCCGATACTGCAAGAATCAGAATAGTGATGTACGGCAGTACTTTCAGCCACTCGATTGGGCCCGTTTCAGGTACTTGAGTTGCGGTGCTGTTGAAAGCAAAGATAACAATCGCAATCAATGCAGCAGGAAGTGCAATACGGATGTTCTCTTTAAACTTATCTCTCATCTCACAGCCTTGCGAACGTGTCGCAGCAATCGTGGTATCAGAGATGATAGAAAGGTTGTCACCAAACATCGCGCCACTTAAAACAACACCAGCTGTTAGTGGGATGCTCATGCCTGCTGAATCTGCAATGCCTAATGCAACTGGCGCTACCGCGGCAATAGTACCCATCGAGGTACCCATTGCAGTCGCAATGAAAGCAGAAATTAGGAAGATACCCGGTAGAATCATGCTTGTCGGAATCGCAGATAGACCAAGATTTACCGTCGCGTCAACGCCACCAGACGCTTTAGCCACGGCCGCAAAAGCCCCCGCCAATAGGTAGATCATACACATTGCGATAATGTCTTTGTGACCAACTCCACCCAAGAATTGTTCGATAGCACGGTTCAATTTATCTTTGCTTAGCAACAACGCCAACATCACAGCAGGCAAAGCTGCAATTGGAGCTGGAAGCTGATAGAAAGCAAAATCGACACCTTGCAGTGACAAGTACGTACCTACGCCAATAAACAGCGCTAGGAACACGATCAGAGGGATAAGCGCCACTGCCGAAGGGGCAATTACCGCATTAGAATTTTTCGAATTGGACATGGAACGACAACACTATAGAACAGGAAGGTGAGCAGACTAATGTCACACTTAAGGCTTGTCAACGTCTAGACGTCTAAACGCCCAATTTAATGCAAAGTAATAAGCACACCATTGAACATCACATAATAGAAAAGGCTACTTACTCACCAGTAAATAGCCTTTTGAGAACAGATTGCTTCTCGAGAACCGATAGCGTTTATGCAGAAGCTAGCCTTTGCTTGCTCAGTGCTGTTGCTAATTTAGCTCTTTTGCTTGCTTAGTTTTTTTGTTGGAACGTCACTTGGTATTCACCAATGCCTTCGTAGTGGAAGGTCGTTGGCTTATCGAAGCCCATCTCTACGATACCGCAGTAAGAACCCGTGATGATTGCTTCGCCCGCTTGGAAATCAACGCCACGACGAGTCATGTAGTTGATCAGCCAGTAGATTGGGCTTGGTGGTAATGTATTTGGGTGCTTACCTGCGAACGCTTGAACTTGTTCGCCTTGAGTCACTTCGATATTGATCTCAGCAGAAGTGAACGCTTTTTCACGATCAATCTCTGGACCAATGAACAAACCTTGGTTTACTAGGCCGTCAGCAAGCTTTTCGTAGAACTCAGCGCCGCTGTCATCAGCAAAACGAGACTGCATTAGTTCAAGTGCCATGTGGCAAGAGCCGATAGCATCGTTGATTTGCTCTTCGCTGTAGCCTTCTTGGTTTGCAGGCAGGCTCTTAGCAAGCGTGAATGCAATTTCAGGCTCAACACGCACTACGTCGTTGTCAGCAAACAGTTCGCAAACTTCACCTTGTTGAACACTACCCGAAAAGATAGGTGCAACAACAAACTTGTCTTCAGCCAGAGGAAGTAAACACTTCCAACCACCGACTTTATCGCTCTTGAGATCGATCATTGATGATTGGATCTTTAGCGCATCTTCCAAGTTGTTCGGACGGTACTGTTCGTTCAATCTTGGTGCTTTCGTTCCCGCGACACGGCGACTTAGCAGTTCTTCAGCCGCTTGCTTAAATACATTTGTCATATAATACCACCTTTAGTTTTATGACCAGTATAATATCGGATTTATTGAAGCTTGAATAGACAATTCAACAACGATGGAACACCGAAAATTCAGCCCTCAATTTTCGCATATTCTAGACGCAAACAACTGAAACTATTTTGATTTAAAGACAAAAAAGCCAGTAAGTTCGTTACTGGCTTTTCGATGTATTACTGATGATTGGGCTTTACTGCCCTTTCAACGTCTTCTTCAAATTCTGCATGAAGTTTCTGAAGTGAGGCATGAAATCAACAAACAGAGGATGTTTTCTATCTTGCATCATCAATGGGCCTAGCAAGCGAATGCTCACCCCTAGTCGTGCTGCAGATTGCTCGTCTAAGCCGCTGTCTTGTTTGATCTTCTCAACAATCGCGAACATATTTTCTCTGTCTTCAATTTCAAACTGCATGGTTTGCAGTTCACGATCTTCTTTGATGTTCACTTCTTCGATAGTGATACGGTAGTTATTGTGTTTGCCTGTGAATCCTTTCATGTGGATCTCCTAAAATGCTTAAAAAGTGTTTTGGTTAGCTCTTCATGAATCGTTCGAGCTTAGGTTTAACCGTCATCGACATCACGACCATGATCGCAAGGCCAATGGGAAGTGCGGCAATAAATCCATTAAACCATCCACTGGTAAACGCCGATGTATCCGAAAATCCAATGTTATTTGCCGCTGTTACAAATGCCATGATGGACTCCATGATAAAAGCCATAATCAATCCCACGATTAGGTTGCGAGCTTTCTCGCCATAATTGGGCAATACCTTGGCGACCAACTTAGTTACTAAAGTCATCATCACCATGCCAATTGGCATCATAATCACGACAACTAGAGCTAACGAAGAGAGCCAGTTACCGATGAATGCCTCACCGAATCCGACATTCATGTAGGTCATCACGGCCGTTAAGCTGCCGCCAATGGTTAGCATTAAGCTCATCATGACCAAAATTTTGTATGAAACGGGTGTGCCTTTTTGCTCAGGAAGAGTTGGCGTTAGTGTTGCTTGAATCGTCATATCTATTTCCTGTCTTGAATTTACGAACAATTAAGTTGATAATGTCAACTATAAATATAGTGGTTGATATTGTCAACTACTTTTCTGAGGATCGTTTATGTCTGATAACACATCGCTAGAATCCATCTTTCGCTTAGTGCACTCTTTGAAACGTCAAATGAGCGAGCAGATTGAGAGCTTGGATTCTGAGATCTCCCCCATGAACATTCGTGTCATGAAGATCATTACCAAGAAGTCTCCGTGTACGGCTATCGATATCGCGCACTTCTTAAATCGCGATAAAGCGCAGGTCACGAGATTAGTTAACGCCTTGATCAATCAAGAGCTTGTGAAGAAGTCTCCAAACCCAGAAGACAAGCGCAGCCAGTTATTGGTTCTGACCGATAAGGGTGAAGAGATCATGAGCAAAGTCTCGAATATTGATCGAGAGATGCTGCAGAGAATGACCAAAGGCATGGCCGAAGATGAACTAGAACAGTTCCGAAAGGTCGCCAACAAAATGGCTAAGAATCTGGAAGATTGCGCTAAGTAGAAGAAGCCCTTTCAAACAAGCCATTCGTTTCAAAAAGCAAAAACGCCACCGAATCCTACGATCGGTGGCGTTTTGTGTATGAGCTGGTTTGATTCAGATTAGTAGTATGGCTGCGTCAGATTAGATGCCCGTTCGAATTAGATAGCAGCTCTAATTCGATGCCAGTTTCCACCAGGCTTGAACAGGTACTGGTTCTGAAATGACGAGTCTCTCACCCATCACAGGGCTCACCATTTGTACATCTCGCTTTTCACTTATCGCCAAAGCTTGTTCCATTGGGTCTTGCCAATCATGCATAGAAAGATCAAAGGTACTGTTGTGGATTGGCATCATCACCTTACCTTGAAGGTCGATGTGCGCTTGAACGCTTTGCTCTGGGAACATATGGATATCAGCCCAAAGTGAGTTGTACGCGCCTGTCTCTACCATAGTTAAATCAAACGGCCCGAAACGCTCACCAATCTCTTTAAAGCCATTGAAGTAACCAGAGTCGCCACTAAAGAAGACTTTCTTGTCTGAAGCGTTAATCACCCAGCTACCCCATAGGGTTTGGTCACGGTCAAGCAAGCCACGACCAGAGAAGTGCTGTGTCGGCGTCAAAGTGAACTCGATATCTGAGGCTGTTGCCGATTCCCACCAGTTCAATTCAATGATCTTTTCTTTATCCACGCCCCACTTTTCTAATAGTGCACCAACTCTAAGTGGCACCAAGAATGTCCCCACTTTGTCGGCTAATACTTTAACCGCCCCCTTATCTAAATGGTCATAATGGTCATGACTAATCACCACTACATCAATATCAGGTAATTCTTGCAGTGAGATTGGTGTTGGGTGGAAGCGCTTTGGCCCCATCCATTGCACTGGTGATGCACGGTCACTGAACACAGGGTCAGTCATCACTAGCTTACCATCCAGCTTCATCATCACACTTGAGTGACCTAAGCGGTACGCAACGTCTTCTGTCTCTTCGATCAATTGCTCGGCTGTCATCGGCATTAAAGGCAGCGCAGCACGTGGCACTGGCTCATTTCTTTCCACGGTTACATACGCTTTCAAGATTGAAAAAATATCAGACATACCCGATTTGTACTCTAACTCACTGTTAGCAAACTTCTTTGGAAGCTTATCTAGATTGTCATTTGATTGTGAACCTGTGCTTACGATAGCGACCACGGCAAGTACTCCTAAAATCGGTAATAGATATTTTTTCATTGGTATCTCTTTAATCATTGGGATAAACCCAACACAAAAACTACACTGGATAGTTTACATATCAAAATAAAAAAGTAAACCAATGAGTGTAACTTTAAATTTGTGAGACGTGAGCGTATAGAACTCAGCTTCGAAAATACAAATAGGAAAGGTCTTCCACATTTGTACAAATATCACTCAACTCTCACTTCTACAATTCGTTTATTGACCAAGGAGTCAGGTTTTATTTAACATTACGTTTACAAATAAACATTGGACGTTTTTAGAAGGGACTCTAAATTGCAATTTACTATACGAACTAAGGCAATATTGGCGACGATCATCGCAGCTCTCGCCATTATCAGCGTGATGGGGATTTACTCATTTCAATCGAGCCGAGCCATTTTAATTGATAGAACCTTTGAAAGAGAGCTGCCTGCTTCGCTTGGCGAGGTGAGTAATGAAATCAACCTGAAGTTAGAAACTCCTATTCTCGCATCAAAGATGATGACGCTCTCTCCTCTAATGAAGCAGGCCTCACTCTCAGAGAAAAGCCTTCGTGCCTATCTTGAGTCGGTCAAAAACGAATTCAATGCCATCAGTGCCTATTACGTATCAAACGAAGCAAGTACTTACTACACACACAATGGCGTTCTGAAGACTATCTCAGCCAACGAACAAAGTGACCAATGGTTCTACCGTTTTATCCAGTCAGACAAAGCGTTTGAGCTCTCTTTAGATATTGATGCCGGTACTGGAATCCCAGCGCTATTTGTCAACTATGTGGTGACTCGAAACAGCGAACGTATCGGTGTGACTGGCATCGGTTTGACCTTGGAAAGTATTACCCAGTTGATCAGCAACTACAGCGTGGGTAAAAGCGGTATTGTTTTTCTGGTCGATAAACAAGGGATCATCAAGGTTCACCCAGACAAAAACCTAATTGGTCAGTCACTGGACTCTGTCGGGATTGAAAGTAGCCTGCTACTCGGTAGTCAGCAAACCATTGTTCATGAGGGTGCTGTTGACGGGCAGCCTCAAATTCTAGGCTCCAAAGCGATGCCGGGGATTGGTTGGACTCTGATAACTCAGATCCCTAAGCAAGAAGTATTAAGTGAATTAAACGGGTTCAGTCAAACCATCATCTTTATGGCCCTACTCATTGCTGCCATCTATACGCCGATCGCAGCATGGGCGACTAATAAGCTATTACTGCCGTTTGTAGAAGTGGCCGAACGACTGCAACAGATAGGAAAAGGTGGTGGTGACCTCACCTTTCGCTTAGATGATTCTCGACATGACGAAATTGGACAAATCGCGAAAGGCTACAATCAATTCGTGCAATATCTAAGTGACTTACTCAAAGATGTCTCAAACACAGGAATCCAAATCTCTGAATCTATCCAAGGTGTCGATCATATGGCGCAGTCGATGGAGCAAGACATCAAACAGCAAACCAGCCAGATAGAGCAAGTTGCAACAGCCATTCATGAAATGGGTGCCAGTTCTGACGAAATCGCTCAAAATGCCAATGGTGCCGCCGACAGTGCACAACATGCAGCGAGTGCGATTAGCATTGGTCAAAAGTCCGTTTCTGTCACTTCAGAAAGCATCGAGCATATGAACAAGCAGCTTGATGACACAACGGAAATTATCAATCAACTCGCTCAAGATGCGAACTCCATCGATACCGTGTTAGATGTCATCAACAGTGTTTCTGAGCAAACCAATTTATTAGCTCTTAATGCGGCGATAGAGGCCGCTCGAGCAGGCGAACAAGGCAGAGGTTTTGCGGTGGTAGCAGATGAAGTAAGAACCCTCGCCTCGCGGAGCCAAGCGTCGACCGAAGAGATTCGAGGTATTATTGAAAAGCTTCAGCAACGCACTCAACAAGCCGTGACAGCCATCGAGACCAGCACCACTCTTGGCAGTAATTGTCAGATCGAAGCCTCAAACTCAGAGCAACAACTTTCAAGTATTTCTAATAGTGTCGACGAGATGAATGCCATGAACATGCAGATCGCCTCTGCGACAGGGCAACAATCCAATGTCATCAACGAGATCTCACCGCACATCTCTGGAATTTCTGAAATAGCCAGAGAGAGCGATAGCATGATTGAGAAAACGGCTCAGGAGTGCCAACATTTACGCGCCAAAGCGATGCATTTGACGAGTTTGGTTTCTCAATTCAAATACTAGCTTCAATGGAACACGAAATACGCTGACCACTCCCATTCAAGGCTAGTCAGCAGACCATACATTCTTGAAGTCGGGCCATCCCCAGTTGGTGATGGCGACGTTTTTCAAGATGCCTTGGAAACGCACGGTTTGTAGGTGGTGAAACATCGGGACTAACCAATAATCAGAGATCAATGTCGATGCAATAGGCTCTAACTCGGCTAGGTAATTGGGTAGTTCAACCGACGCTTTGTGATGGTCTAAACGCTGCTTGAGCCAGTCGCTGTTCATGTCTCCTAGTGCAGAGTGCAAAACAGGATCGTTCATCAACCACGAGAACAGTGAAGATGGCGCATTGTCGTCTAGGTTTAAGTTACACAACACCAAGTCTTCTTTTAAATCGCTACTCTGCGAGAGCTGCGCCAGTTCGCGAAAGCTATAGGTATTCACCTCCACTTCCACTCCGTATCGTTTGAGGATATCTGATACACAGATGGCACAACGATAGAGCGCGTAATAATTGTAAACGGCAATGCTCATCTTCTTGGGCAGTTGCGTCTCTTTCGAAGGGGTTCGATACAGTTTCTGCCAACTTGGCAGTATGTTCTGAGCCAAAGACACACTGAACAAACCTTGATTTTGTTCCAATTGAGACAAGATAGCTTGTGGGTTAGCAAGCCCAGATACGTACTTACGTTGTTCGTCGCTTAACGGGTTCGCCGCTGAGTTTTGATTGAACAGGATAAACAAACAGCCATCTTCCACTCGGCTACGAAGACCATCGGTTTCCGCAGAAACGAGTTCTACGTCACTTTTCCCTAACTGGTGAAAACAAGACGAGTCTTCATAAGGTGACACCTGCATTTGACTGTCGTCGAAGCGAGCACTGCCCGTCATAGACTCTTCGAACTGCCAAATGGTCACTTCATCCGTTAAAGAGCGACACCCATAATAGTGCTCAAATGCGGCAAGCTTGATGCGCTCATTATTGGTTTCGACCACTTTGAATGGGCCTGTGCCCACCACCGCATGAGACACCGAGCTTAATGGTGACGGCTCACGGGTCACTTGCGCTGCGGGTTGAATAGAATACTTAACGCCAGCCAACAAGCCCGCGAAGCCAGTGTCTGCTTTGGTGAGTTGGAAGCTGATTCTTAAAGGCTGCTCGCTGTAAACCGAAGCAACATGAGCTAACTCTGTTTGATAGAAAGGTAAGGTTTGCAAGGCTGAAAAAAGCGAGACTAACTGTTTAGCATCAACGGGCTGTCCATCGTGGAAGGTTAGTCCTGGGCGTAAATAGAAAGTCCAAACTAACTTCTCAGCATCATATTCCCAATGGTGCGCTAACTCAGGCTTCAACTCGCCTTTGCCATTACAAGTGACGAGGCAACTGAATACTTGCCTGATCAAAAATCGTTCACTACTGCGGTGAATATGGTGTGGGAACAGGTCTTCAAACTTACGTTTATAGGTTAATTGTACGTGCAGCAGCCCTTCACGCATTGTCGCGCCCGAGGTTTCTTGAAGGAGAGAACCAAAGATTGCGCGGTCATTGTCTAGAATCGAGAGGGCTTTTTCGTATTTGCCCTGCTCTATCAATTTGCCAGCAACATGTTGCGTCAGCTCTTGGTTGCTAAAGCGTAAGGTCAGGTTAGATCGTTGATTCCTGCCAACTTTTGGCTCCCACACTACCCACTCAGTTTGATGCATCTTGCCGAGCAAGGTTCGAGCGTGACGCAAACTGGTAAACAGCTTGTCTGCGACCTCCGTTAAGGTCACCGAATGTGAGAGGTTAGGCTCGAACGAATCCAGCCTTGTGTAGTAACGCATCATGTTTAGATCAGACAAATAATGAACCTTTTTAGAAACAACCCTTCCTGATTAAGCCCATTATAAAACACATCGACTAAAAAGTAGCGCTAAAAGACGAAAACAGGAACAACTTAGTAAAAACCCATCTGTTTATTACTTCCTATTAAATAACCATAATTAATGGGTCAGCAGGGAACGTTAAGTTCCCACCAAAGCCTAATACAAGAGAACTAATCATCATGAGAAAATACTATCTTAATAAGTTAAAAAGCACCTGTAGCAAGCTCGAAAGAGAAGCACTACGAACACTTATAGAGCTATGTAACTGGCGTTATTAGTACACTTTTTAGCACCGAGTTAACGCGAGTTGAGCACAACCTAATATGCTCCTACCCCCAATATGAGTTAGGTCTCAACTCGCTTTTCCATTCCAAATCCCCTCTCAAGCCTGCTGTACCAATAGCTCACACATTCGATAAATTTCTGTTGTCGACTCGACAAATTTAATTCGTTTTCTTAGTTAAACGAAAAGCCTTAAGGTTCGCCCCGAAGCAAGCAAGGAGCCTAAGAAAAAACTGAAAGCTCAGCTAACAACTAATTTATTTGCAGTTACCAATCAGGTATTAACTAAGGAAACGCCATGCGTATCGCAATTCTTTCTCGTAACGAAAATCTATACTCTACCGCTCGTCTAAAGCAGGCTGGAGAAGCACGTGGTCATCAGGTCGATGTTATCGACACGCTGCACTGTGATATAGATATCGCGAGTAACAATCCGAAGATTCGCTACATGGGTGAAGAGCTACCTCAATACGATGCTGTTATTCCACGTATTGGCGCTTCCATTACCTTTTACGGAACTGCGGTTGTTCGCCAATTCGAGATGATGGGCACTTTTTGTATCAATGAGTCAGTAGCAATCAGTCGTTCTCGCGACAAACTGCGCTCACTACAACTGTTGTCTCGTAAAGGTATTGGCTTACCAAAAACAGGTTTCGCTAGCCGCCCAGACAAGATTCAAGACTTGATCAAAAATGTAGGTGGCGCGCCACTGGTTATCAAGCTTCTTGAAGGCACTCAAGGTATCGGCGTTGTACTAGCAGAAACAAACAAAGCAGCAGAAAGCGTTATCGAAGCGTTCATGGGCCTAAAAGCGAACATCTTGGTTCAAGAGTTCATTGAAGAAGCAAATGGCGCAGACATCCGTTGTTTTGTTGTTGGCAATAAAGTAATTGCAGCGATGAAGCGTCAAGCTGGTGAGGGTGAATTCCGCTCTAACCTGCACCGTGGCGGTACAGCTCAACTGGTTAAACTATCTAAAGAAGAGCGCGCTACAGCGATCAACGCGGCGAAAATCATGGGGCTAAACCTATGTGGTGTAGATATTCTACAATCTAAGAATGGCCCAGTGGTAATGGAAGTGAACTCTTCTCCAGGCCTAGAAGGTATCGAGAAAGCGACAGGTAAAGATGTAGCAGACATGATTTTCGAATTCATCGAGAAAAATGCAAAACCAAACGCTAACCGTACTCGTGGCAAAGGCTGATTAAACGCCGTTAACTCATGATTGGAAATAACATGAACAATAAAATGATCATAGGGAATACTGAAGCACTTTGCTTACCAGAGTTAGGGATAACTGGACTACATACACGTGTTGATACAGGGGCTAAAACCTCTTCTCTACACGTAGACAATCTACTATGTGTAAAAACAGACGGTGAGAACTTCGTGGAATTCGATCTTCACCCAGATGTGTACCACCTAGAAGAGACAGTACGCTGCAAGGCGAAGCTGAAAACAAGTAAGAAAATCAAATCATCTAACGGCGAAGTTGAACACCGTTGTGTGATTGAAACCATGCTAAAAATCGGCGGTCAGCAATGGCCTATCGATATCACGCTAAGCAACCGTCAAGACATGACTTATATGATGTTGCTTGGACGTCAAGGCATGAGTGACAAAGTGATTGTTGACCCAGCGGGTGAATTCCTGCTGACTCACTAATCCGAGTCATCGTAACCGCTCCACAGGTTATAACTAAAGCTAGTCACAACGATATAAGGCCAGTCTCATGACTGGCCTTATTGCGTTCTATTCTCGAATTTCTATTTGCTGCTTTTACTTTGGGCTTATCTATTTCTTGGATTTACCATGAGACTGGAAACCAAAACGCCAAATCGATAACAGCAGTTTCTTAGCTTTGATTTTGGTTACCCGCCAATGTGTCACAGGTCTTCTTGGAGCACTCATCAATAAGTGTTCAAAGGCTGTCTGACTAAAATCGACTTGTCCTCCATGCGCCACCAGCAGGGTATCAAGCTGCATGTCATAGATTCGAGATACTGACTCTCGGTACTTGTTAGGATGAAAGATAGGGAAAGGCGGAATCAATTTCTTTTTCACTTCCACCATTAGGTCTGCTACATAGGCAACGCTGTGAGATGGGCAATAGACGGAAAGATCTCTGTCGGTATGACCCGGAGTTTCTAAAACCAACCAGTCATCAAAACCCGGAATGCTCTCACCATCTGATAACTTGTAGTCCGGCTTTAACTTCCTCGAATACCATAGATTTGCTTTAGGCTTCCCTAAGCGATTAGCCATCCATCGTGCTAGCGCCAGGTCCGTCAAATGCATGAAGATACCATCAATTCCGTGATACCAGTCTTTGTCTCGATTTGCTGCCACCAAGTTACAGTTCGTTAGCCTTCTGAGCTGGTGCGCGGCCCCTGCGTGATCAGGGTGCATGTGTGTCACCACAACCGTGTGTAGATCAGAAAAATCACGCATAAGCTCAGTTTCAATGAAAGTCTTCAAATGCGGGATGTCGGCTCGACATGCGCCATCAAGCAACAGTAATTTGTCTGGATACTCCACCAAGTACATGTCTTGGATGTAACCTTTAATGGTATGCAGCTGCAAACCTACTCCTTGTTATAAACCAACTGGTCAGACCTATACCATAGCAAACTCACGGCCAATTGTGATCATTTTGTTAATAGCAACATCTATAACCCCTTTATTTTCATGGATTATGAAAAACACATCTCCCAGAGAAGAGAAAAAACTTTACATAATTCAATGACTAACTAGTGAGCCACCGTTACGAATAAATTCACTCCCAAACATATTTCGATTTTTGTCGAAATATTTATTGACGGTCTAATTTCGCGAGCGTATATTTCGACTATTCCAGAAATATAGAGAAAACAAATTATGACTATTACACAAGATATGGTTATGGATACCTTAGGTATGTTCGGCTTCTTAGCGGTTGAATTGACACTACTATTCCTATTGATCAGCTACGTCGTAGGTGTACTGCAGGAGTACATTCCACCAGAGAAAATACAAAGCATTCTGAGTGGTAAAAATGGTAAGGGTTACTTTGTTGCAGGCTTATTGGGCGCTATTACCCCATTCTGCTCATGCTCAACGATTCCATTTTTGAAAGGTCTACTGCGTGCAAAAGCAGGTTTCGGCACCATGATGGTTTTCCTATTTGCTAGCCCACTTTTAAACCCAATTATCATCGGCCTATTCGCCGTGACATTTGGTCTTAAAGTGACTGTGTTCTACTTTGCTATCGCAATGGGTGTATCAGTTATCGCAGGTTACACCTTAGAGAAACTTGGCTTTGAAAAATACGTAAAACCAGAGGCTTATATTGCTCCTGAAGCGAAAGGCTGTGCTTCTTCATGCGGCGCAAAAGCAAAACCTATCAACAAATGGGTAAGAATTTGGAACAGCACATGGGCTGACTTCAAAAAAGTGGTTCCTTACCTAATCGGTGGTATTGCTCTTGGCTCAATGATTTACGGCTTTATGCCAACGGAGTTTGTGGCAAGTGTAGCAAGTGAAGACAACCCATTTGCGATTCCAGTGGCGGCTGTAATTGGTATCCCACTGTACATCCGAGCTGAAGCCGTGATTCCTTTGAGTGCAGCATTAGCAGCGAAAGGCATGGGACTTGGAGCAGTAATGGCGTTGATCATTGGTAGTGCTGGTGCGAGTTTAACTGAAGTGATTTTGCTTAAATCTATCTTCAAAAACAAAATGATTGCAGCGTTCTTGTTCGTAATCTTGAGCATGGCAATTGGCGCTGGTTTCTTGTACCAATTCATCTTCTAACCCTAAAAGCACACTCTCTTGAGTGTGCTTTTTCCAGTATCAAAGAATAGAAAAAAGAACAGACAAACAAGTAGATAAACGAATCACTCAAGAAATCAAAGAATCAGAGGTGCAACATGGTTGAGCAAATCATTATTATCGGCGCAGGCCAAGCGGGTCTATCTACCGCCTACTATCTAAAAAGAAATGGGCTCAACCCACTCATTCTTGATGCGAATCCAACGCCCGGCGGCTCTTGGACAAAAGGATGGGACAGTTTGATGTTGTTCTCACCAAAAGAGTACAGCTCGTTATCTGGGTTGATGATGCCGAAAACTGAGCTCGAATACCCGAGCCGCAACGAGATCATCAGTTACTTAGATCGCTACGAAAAACATTACGACTTTAGAATCGAACGCCCTGTGCAAGTGCAAAATGTTGAGAAGAAAGATGGTCTGTTTTACATCACTACCGACACTGGTGTTTATCAGTCTCACGCTTTGGTGTCAGCGACCGGTAACTTCTCTAGCGCATCGACTCCCTACTTTGAAGGCATTGAACAGTTCAAAGGCGAGCAGATTCACTCCAGCGAGTACCAAAACAATAAGCCGTTTGAGAAACAAAATGTAGCGGTGATAGGCAGCGGCAACTCAGGCTCTCAGATCCTTGCGGAAGTGTCAGAAGTCGCCAACACACACTGGTTTACCAATCGTCCACTGCAATATCTTGATGATGATTTAGATGGCCGATACCTGTTCGACCTTTCAACCAAACGCTACTATGCGTCTTTGAAAGGCGAGACACTTGAGAATACTGACGACTTTTCCAAAATAGTCATGACGCAAAGCGTGAAAGAAGCCCGAGATCGAGGCGTGCTGATCAAAGAAGAAGACATTATTCGCTTTACCGAAGGCAGCATCATCACCAAAAACAAGACGATCCCGATCGATGCGATCATATGGTGCACAGGCTTTAAAACCCAACTCGATCACTTACAGGGTTTGGAGCTAGACAGCGATCTTAGCAAGATTTCAGACGGTACTCGATCCAATCAACATCAAGGACTGTGGTTTATGGGCTATGGCGAATGGTCAGGGTACGCCTCAGCCACCATTGTCGGCGTTCAAAAACACGCACGAGAAGCCGCTAAGCAAATCAATGAAGCGCTCGCATCAACAGTAAGTTAGCTCGGCCTTCATTCTAACTATCGCTTCATTCTAGTTATCGCCTAATTCGAATTGCCCCTCACAATTAACGCCTCAGCGTTGGCCCAATATGGACTGGTTCTGAGGCGCCATGCAAACTTTCTTCTCTCCAAATTTAGACACCTTCTGCGATTTTATCGTGACGACAAAATACGTGATTTGTTGACCTGAGTTATTAGGACTATATATGCGCCTCTAATTTATTGTCTGAGTGCTATACATGAACCAACTAATCGATGCTCTTTCTACCCAAGGTTACTTTGTTTGGGATGACTTCTTAACGCATGAAGAAGTAGTGGCATTGAGGGATTGCATTCCAGAGAACTGGAAAAAGGCTAGGATTGGCCGTAACGATGAAGTAACGCGAGAGTCGACCATTCGTAGTGACAAAATTCAGTGGGTACGCCGAGACATGGGCGAGCCAGCTTCTCTGTTCCTAGACAAAATGGAGCAAATTCGTTTAGAAGCAAACAAAGCGTTCTTTTTGGGTCTGTTCGAGTACGAAGCGCACTTTGCTAAATACGAAAAAGGCGACTTCTACCAAAAGCACTTAGACTGCTTCAAAGGCAATGAGAACCGCCGTCTGACTACCGTGTTCTACATGAATGACGAGTGGACAGAAGAAGACGCAGGTGAGCTTGTGGTTTACGATCTAAAAGACAATCACATCGCAACCATTCCGCCAAAATCAGGCCGTTTGTTTGTGTTCTTGTCTGAGCAGTTTCCACACGAAGTGCTACCAACCAATACAGAGCGATTCAGTATCGCAGGTTGGTTCCGCATTAACGGCGTGAAAGACAATCAACTCGATATCGCACACTAAAGCGAGAGTTAGGATTAGAGGCTGATAGTTGAAGACTGAGAATTAAAAGCTAAAAACTAAAAGCTATCTTGTCCAAAGTCCGGCAACCTAAGGCCTCTCCATCGAGAGGCTTTGTTATTTTTGGCATAATACGCATCTCTACGAACCATGACGCATCAGAGTCACCGACAAATACATCCCAACCACGATAACCGTTCCCACAAGCCAAGTACTTAAAAACGGTACGCTTGAAAACGATAAGCGTCGTATCAACTTGCGCTTATTAAAATCTGAACCACACACAGCACACGATGATGAGTGTGACTGAATGCTGCCAAATTGCTGATTCGCGGTCCATGCGTGACAATGTTTACAGAAGCGCAATTTGGCACTTTCTTCATGTGCATCCAGCTCCAGTTCAGCGTTGTTTAAGCTTTGGAGCGATAAAGTAGGCACCGTTTCTAACGATGATTTTGGTGATTGATACGACATGATTAAGGTGTCCGATAGCGAGTCATTGATGCCGAGGACGATACTCGCAACGCGCTCAAATAGCCTGTTAAGTGTTATTAAAAACAATGAAACGACATTAATCGAGCTTTAGGTACGGGTTAACCCAACCTTTACGACAATCTAAGCCGCTGAATTGTTAATCAATCTCACTAACATCTAAATTATCAATAAACTTCCACTTAAATAAAATCGAAATGAATCTTTCATAGCAGTGAAACGGTTTAGCCACGTAAGTGAAATACGCCCTGTTCAAGATAGCTTAAAACGACACCCCTACCGTCTCGTTAACACTCTGACTCAATACCCCTACACAGATTTCATCCAAAAGGAAAAGAAGATGAATAAGCTAATTTTGGCAGGCGTTCTTTCTGCAACAGCAGCAATGCCAGCGTTCGCAACGACTCAAGTCACTTGGTGGCACGCTATGGGCGGCCAACTTGGAGAAACCGTCAACAAAATTGCGACTGACTTTAACGCGTCACAAGATGATTACGAGATCACGCCAATTTACAAAGGGTCATACACAGAGACCTTAACAGCGGGTATCGCGGCCTACCGAGCAGGCGAAGCACCAAACATTTTGCAAGTCTTCGATGCAGGCGCAGCAACCATCATGAACGCTAAAGGTGTCGCGAAACCAGTACAGGATATTCTGGTTGATTCGGGCTACAGCTTTGATTCAAATGATTACCTAGTGGGTGTCCGTAACTTCTATGCCGACAACCAAGGCAAGATGGTTGGTATGCCTTTCAACAGCTCGACACCGGTTCTTTACTACAACAAAGACCTTCTTGCGGAAGTGGGGGCCGAAGCGCCTAAAACTTACGAAGAACTCGAAGTGGTTGCAAAGAAGCTAAAAGCAGAAGGCCACATCGCCTTTTCTCAATCTCTGACGCCGTGGATCATGTTCGAGAATTTTAAGTCTCGTCATAACCTACCGGTCGCTGACCAAAACAACGGCTACGACGGCCTATCGACCAAGCTGATGTTCAACACCAAAGACATGATGATGCACGTCAGCAAGATGAAAGAGTGGTCAGATTTAGGTTACTACAAGTATTACGGCAGTGATTGGGATGCAAACCAAACACCTTTCGAGCGTCAAGAAGTGGCAATGTGGATGGGTTCTTCTGGTTCATTCGGTGGCTTACGTAACCGCGTACCTTTCGAGCTGGGTACTACTTACCTTCCCTACTGGAAATCAGTTAACCCAGACGCAGGCTTGACCTTCATTGGTGGTGCGGCTTTGTTTGCTCTGAATGGCCACGACCAACAGCAAGACAAAGGCGTCGCGGCGTTCTTTGATTACCTAACCAAACCTGAAACCCAAGTTTACTGGCACAAAACCACGGGCTACGTTCCGGTAACGACAGCAGCTTATGACCTAGCGAAAGAGTCTGGCTACTACAAAGAACAACCAGACGCAGAAGTGGGTGTTAAACAGCTGAGCCTAAAATCAGGCGAATGGACTAAGGGTTATCGTTTAGGTTACTACCCTCAGATTCGTGAAGTGATGCATCGTGAGTTCGACAACATCTTTGCTGACCGTTCTAGCGTCGAGAACAGCCTAGACAAAGTAGAAGATGAAAGCAGCAAGCTATTAAAACGCTTCGCTCGAACCATGAACTAGATAGGTTGATGAGCTAGCCCAGTGTCATGGACTGGCTCTGTTAATGAAAAAACAGTTCATTCCTCCTCACTACTTGTCCATCACCTTGAATCAATAGAGTGATAACGAGTCGTGAGGAGATTCTTCACTCACGCCATTTCTTGCTCCAAAAACTACAACTCAACTGGAAGCATGCCTTGTTATAGCGCGAGTGGTCACGGTAACTAACAGTGGTTCAAGCCACTCATTTGGGGATTACCCTGTGGAACGACGTCAGCAATTTTTTCACTCTCCACTGCCTTACTTATTTTTGGCGCCTCAGATACTCATCATCGCGGTTTTCTTTATCTATCCGGCGGCAAAGGCGGTGTATCTGTCCTTCATGCTGGAAGACCCTTGGGGCACCTCTTCGCTCTTCGTGTGGTTTGAAAACTATCAAATGCTATTCGAATCGAGTGAGTACCTAAGCTCGATTGGCTTCACCCTGATGTTCGCGGTTGTGGTGTCTTTCTTATCGCTAGCGTTGGCGCTGCTGCTCGCCGTAAAAGCCGACAACATCATTCATGGCCAAGGGACTTACAAAGTCACTCTCACTTGGGTATATGCCGTGGCTCCAGCGATCGCAGGTGTTATCGGTGCTTTCCTGTTTAACCCGCACATTGGCGTGTTCACCGAGATATTTGCGGTGGTGGGTTGGGATTTCAGTTTCCAAACCGATCCTGTGGATGCCACGTTCGCTCTGATATTGGTATCGGTGTGGAAGCAAGTCTCGGTGAATTTCATCTATTTTCTGGCTGGTCTTCAATCAATCTCGTACGCGGTAAAAGAAGCGGCAATGTTGGACTGTGTCAGCGATTCAAAACGCTTCTGGACGATTACCTTCCCGCTACTCGCACCTACTGGGTTTTTCCTGTTGGTCATCAACCTCACCTACTCGTTCTTTGAAACCTTTGGCGTGATAGACACCATGACCAATGGCGGCCCGGGCGGAGGCACAACCTCGCTAGTTTACAAGGTGTATCGCGACGGTTTTGTTGGCGCGGATTTGGGTGGTAGTTCGGCACAATCGGTTGTGTTGTTGCTGTTAGTACTGACACTCACGTTTATCCAGTTTCGCGTTGTTGAAAAGCGTGTTCATTACTAGCCCATCACGGCTAGGTTTTAACGCGACAGGAGTTATTCATGAAAAGTAATAAGGTCTCTGACCACCTGATTTTAATTGCTGGGATGCTGTTTATGTTGGTCCCTATCTGGCTGATCTTCGCCAGTTCGACCCATAACCCAAACACCATTGTCAGCGAAGGTTTACAGTGGTTACCGGGCGATAATTTTACGAGTATTTATAGCGAAGCTTGGAACAAGAGCATGGGCTTTAGTGGCGACGTCACCGCCAGCAAAATGATCGCCAATTCGATGATCATGGGGTTAGGTTTTGCGATCGGTAAGATCATCATTTCGATGATGGCTGCGTTTGCTTTGGTCTATTTCAGACTGCCTTACGCCACGGCGTGGTTCTGGTTGATCTTCGTTACTCTATTGCTGCCACTAGAGGTTCGTATTATCCCGTCTTATGAAGTGGTTGCAGGGCTTGGACTTCTCAATAGCTATACCGGTTTGATTCTGCCTTTGATCGCCTCTGCCACCGCAACATTCTTCTTTGGGCAGTTTTTCAAAACCATTCCTGACGAATTGCTTGAAGCCGCTCAACTAGATAATGCAGGCCCATTTCGATTCTTTGTCGACATCTTGCTGCCGCTGTCTAAAACCATGATCGCCGCGATCTTCATCATCATGTTTGTGGTGGGTTGGAACCAATACCTTTGGCCGATCATGATGACGACGGATGAAGGCTACAACACCATCGTGATGGGCATCAAACAAGTACTCAATAACATTAATGAAACCAGTTTACCGCGCTACGACTATGTGTTCGCCATGGTGATTTTAGCGATGTTGCCACCTGTTTTAGTGGTGGTTGTATTTCAGCGTTGGTTTGTAAAAGGGCTCGTAGAAAGTGAAAAATAATAACGAAACAACTCAAATGAACGATAACCGAATCCAGTCACTCGATGAGTATAAGACGTCTCACCAGACTTATCCCCAAAAGACAGAGGACACTTCTATGCCTATTCGTAATCACTCGTTAGCTCACAAGAATGCTGGTAGAGGACATAAACTCAAGGCCAAGACACCTGCTATGCTGGGTATCAAGAACTTGGTGAAGACGTATGAGAACGGCCATCGAGCTGTAAAAGATGTCTCACTTGATATCGATAAGGGCGAGTTCCTTGTATTAGTTGGTCCTTCAGGCTGCGGCAAGTCTTCAATTCTGCGTTCTATCGCAGGCTTGGAAAGCATCTCTGGCGGTGAGATTCACTTAGGTGGCCGTCGTGTTGATAACGAAAAACCGGCACAGCGTGATATCGCCATGGTCTTTCAGAATTACGCGCTCTACCCTCACATGACGGTATATAAAAACCTGGCTTACGGTTTAAAGAACCGAGGCGTCAGCCAACATGTGATTGAAGAGAAGATTGAGAAAGTCGCCAAGACACTCAAAATCGAAGAGTACCTAGATCGTAAGCCTGCCAAGCTCTCAGGTGGACAACGCCAACGTGTGGCAATGGGTCGAGCGATCGTACGCGACCCGCAACTGTTCCTGTTTGATGAACCCCTGTCTAACCTCGATGCCTCGCTGCGTGCTCACATGAGATTAGAAATCAAAAAGCTGCAACGTGAACTCGGCGTGACCAGTGTTTACGTGACTCATGACCAAGTAGAAGCTATGACGCTGGCAGATAGAATTGTGGTTCTCAACAAAGGTCAGATTGAACAAGTCGGCACACCAAGAGAGGTCTACCACCAGCCGGCTAGCACCTTTGTTGCGAGCTTCATTGGCAGCCCCGCAATGAACTTTTTACCCGCCACACTCGATGACGGCTATCTTGAAATTGGCGACCAACAGATGTACTTGCCAGAGTACGCACACGTTAAGAACACGGAAATAACGCTTGGCATTCGCCCTGAACACTCTGAGGTTTGTTCCGATTTAATGATGAACACCTTACCTCTTGAACTGCGTATCAGCGTGGTTGAGCCATTGGGGCCAAATCAACTGGTTCACGGCCTTGTGAACGATCAGCCTTTTATCGCTGTTACCCCAGAAACAACCCTATGCCAAGCGGTGCCACTCGGATTAAGCATCGACAAATCCAACCTGCATATTTTTGATGGCCGCGGGAAGCGTATTCAACCAAATAACTTCACCTCACAAGAGTTACACGAAGAGACAACAAGCTTAACGACGGCTCTAGCTTAATGGAGTACACTGATATTTAATGCGTTTTTACGGTGCGTCTTTAAGAAGGATTAATTATGTCGTCTATCATCGTAGGTCATCGGGGTGTAGCAGGTACTCACCCAGAAAATACCAAAGCAAGCATTGGACAAGCCGCTAAACTCGGTTTGAAATGGATTGAAGTAGATATTCAGCCAACTCAGGATGATCAACTTGTGGTTTGTCATGACCACACTCTTGAGCGCTGCAGCGATGGCAAAGGGCGTGTTGATGAACATACCCTTGCCGAATTGCGTCAGCTCGATTTTGGCAGTTGGAAGTCTGAGCAATTCGCTGGAGAGAAAATACTGACGCTGGAAGAGCTACTCGCGCTTGTTGAGCAGTACGATCTCAGCGTTAACCTTGAGATCAAAGTCGATAGCCGACACCAAGCGCCTCACGTGGTGGATCTGCTGCATTCAGAACTGATTCGTTCAAACCTCGATACCGACCGAGTGCTGCTTTCAAGCTTCAGCCATCAAGTGGTTGCTGAAATGGCTCGTCACCTCCCAAGGTACCGTGTCGGTGTGATCACAGAGCAACTGACGCAAGACGATTTACTGCTGATTAATGAAGTAAAAGCGTTCAGCTGCCACATGAATTACGAACACGTGATTCAGAACGATCTTGATACGCTCAGCGAAGCGAACATTCAAACATGGTGCTACACCGTAAACGATCCGTCTCGCTTCGAATTCCTCTCAAGTGTGGACGCGGTATTCACTGATTTCCCAAATAAATTCAGCTCGATAAATTGACTCTGCAAATACTATAAAAGTAACCCTGAGAGACTTTAAAATTAACCTCTAGAAACCTCAAAATTAGGTAGCAAACACAAGTGAGTAGGAGTACATTCCGCTACTCACTTGGTTTCATTAGCTCGCTCTATTCAGACAGCTTCATTGGTTACTTAATTTATGGATCTCATTTTTAGTCCAACTTTCCCAATTTTGGGTGCGATCTTCATTTTCGCCGCTATTGTTCGTGGCTTCTCAGGTTTCGGTTTCACCTTAGTGGCATTGCCATTAAGTGCGTTGTTCGTGCCTGTTATCGAATTGGTTCCTGTTTTCATGTTGATCGACCTACTCGGCAATGTTCAATTACTGCCTAAGGTTCGAAAGCACGTTAACTGGCGCTGGGTTTCAAAGGTCTTTATCCCTTGTTTTGCCTTCACACCTGTTGGCTTACTTCTACTGAAATCGGTTAGCCAAGACACGATCATCTTGATCATCAGTGCCTTCATCTTTGCGTCTGCACTTATGATCTACAAAGGTTTTCAGTATAAAAGCGAACCAAGATTTGCCCCTTATATTCTAGGTAGCCTTGCAGGGATCATGAATGGCGCGGCGTCGATGTCAGGGCCTCCGGTTGGCACGCATGCATTAGCAAGCCCAGTCGCTCCGCACATTGCCAGAGCTGGACTGATTGCCTTCTTCGTTTTGGCGGATTCGAGTGCATTTGTTTCAGCATCCATCGCTGGATTGGTCGATCGTGATGTGGTTTGGCTGACTCTTGTGCTCTTGCCAAGCAGTATGTTTGGCGGCTATGTGGGATCTAAACTGTTCGAAAGATTTGGTGGAGAGAAATTCAAGCCCGTGACTATTGCGCTGCTTATCGTGATTGCTATTTTCAGTGCAGGCCGAGTCTTACTGTAACGAACTTGATAAGGTTTAAAGTCACTCTATAAAAAGAGTTCTGGAAATGGGTGCCAATATCTACCATTCGATATGGATAGGGGTGCCCATTTTTACGAGTTGAATAAACTCATCCATGTCTTGATTGGTTAGTGCGATACAACCATCCGTCCAATCAAAGCTTTGAATGAAGCTCGGTGAACGACGCTCACCATTCTTGATACCATGGATTTTGATGTTCCCACCAGGGTCGACATCATTATTTTCTGCCCACTGCCTGTCCGAAGGTTGCGGGTAGTTGATGTGCACTGAGCGATAGAAATCTGACTCTTCCATCACATAGTCGAGTTGGTATTCCCCTTCAGGCGTTCGGTTGTCCCCTTCAAAGCGTTTATGCCCTTTTGGTTGCTTGCCTAATGCAATTCGAAATTCCTGAATCACCTCATCCCCTTTCATCAGATACATTCTACGTTTCGACTTATCCACTTTGACCAAGGTAACTACTTGCAGCAATGGATCTATCTCAGGGACATCATCTGGTACGTTGTAAAACTGTCGAGATGAGCTTTGAGGTGGACGTTTAGATGAGCCTTGAGAAAGCTGAGCAACCTGTTTGTCTGAATCATTGTTAAGCACATCATCGACAATAATCACATGCTGAGAATTTGAACCTGCTGAAGAGGAAGAAGAGGTTGATACACGCTGAGAATGGGAAGGTGCAGACTCAAACACAATGGTTTCAATCGCAGTCGCGTCAGACACTATTTTCTCAACCACAACCTTGTTGGCTTCCGGTGACGGAACATATTGCGGGGTATCGGTAGCAGAGGCTGTCACTGAATAAAGCAGCGAACTCGATAAAAGCATACATAATGTTAAAGGCAAAAAACGACGCACCTTTAGATCTCCTCAAAACTCATGGACATGGTTCGAGACTGAGTTTCCATTCCTAGCGACTCATAGAAACTTTGAGCTTGTTGGTTAAACTCCATCACCTCTAACCTAAGTTCTATCGCACCTCTCGCTTGCGCCCATTGGTTGAACGACTTCATTAATGCGCGCCCAGCCCCTTGGCTCTGAACCTGATCGCTCACTACAATGGTATTTACTCTTGCTACCTTGTGTGACTGGATAAAACTGACGCCTTTATTCTGCGTTACTTTACCCGCTAAAAAGCCAACCACTTGCTTTTCATCCACTGCAACAAAGAACGCGCCAGTTGGGTCAATCATCAAGCCTAGCCAATACTCTTCACTGTCTGCAAAGCTTTGAGAAGGTGGCGCAAATACCATAGGCGCACCAAGATGATGTTGACGATTTATCTGATCAGAGAGCGCTAAGATCGCGTTAATGTCAGTTACCTTGGCTGTCCGGATTTGCATATCATCACCTTGTTTGAATTCAATAACACCTTAGCAAAAATGGCTTAGTTGTGCACCGTTACACTGGTCAACTCAGACGCTCTGTGAAGAAGGATTATTAATATTAGGCACTAAGTTTGGGGAAATTGTTCCGTAAATCTCAAGCACATTGCCCGCCTTTGAGTGCTACTATCTCTGCAGAATCAATACACTAACGACTGGATACCTCTATGATTAAGTTCGCTGTAATTGGAACCAATTGGATTACACAAAAATTCGTTCAAGCTGCACATGAATCACAATCGATGCAGTTGGCTGCGGTTTATTCACGAAACCTAGAGAGCGCTGCGCAGTTCGCACAAGAATTTGGTGTTGAAACCACCTACGATTCACTCGATGCATTAGCCAATGACAGCACGGTCGAAGCTGTGTACATCGCTTCACCAAACTCACTGCACTGCGAACAGTCCATCTTCATGATGGAACACGGTAAACACGTTATCTGTGAAAAGCCGGTCGCATCAAACATTGATGAAGCAACACGCATGTTCGAAGTCGCTGAGAAAAACGGCGTGGTGTTGTTCGAAGCGTATAAATCTCAATTCCTACCAAACTTTAAGCAAGTCCAACTCGGCCTACAAAAGATTGGCAAAGTACATAAAGCGCACATCAACTACTGCCAGTATTCATCGCGTTACCAGAAATACCTTAACGGCGAGAATCCAAACACCTTCAACCCAGCTTTCTCGAACGGTTCATTAGTCGATATTGGCTTCTACTGCGTAGCTGCAACGGTTGCTCTGTTTGGTGAGCCGGAAAATGCTCAAGCTTCAGCAAAGCTGCTTGAATCAGGGGTAGATGCGCATGGCTGTGCGATCTTCCAATACCCTGAGTTTGACGTGACTCTTGCTCACTCTAAAGTCAGCGACTCTTACGCGCCAAGCGAGATCCAAGGTGAACAGGGAGCGATCATCATCGATCATATCGCAGAATGCACCAACGTTAAGATCCGCTACCGTGATGGCAGCATTGAAAACCTCACTCAAGCGCAAAGCGAAAACTCAATGAGCTACGAAGCACAGACCTTTGCAGGTTGTATTGAGGGTGATAAAGAAACTCAAGCTCAAGCCAAACTGCGAGCTTTAACCGTTGCCAAGTTAATTACAGAGATGCGCCAACAAGTTGGTGTCGTTTATCCAGCCGATAAATAACATCACCATTAGGTTAACCAGCTGATTTTTAACAAATACCGATTTATGCATAACTAAATTTAATCTTTACGACAAACAACCGGATTAGTCGATTGGGATACCATCTGTTTAAATCCGCGTTCGATATCTATCGTATTAATTTAATTTATTGAAGGTGTGTAAAGTGTTTTCAGTTGATGATCGCGTTGTAGCAACAAAAGGTGTTGAGCTAGGTGAAATGGTTGTAATTGGCCTAAGTGCTGGTGGCGGCTACGTTCACGTTACAACAGTAGAAGGCGCAATAATGACGCTTACTTACCCTGCAAAAGACCTTAAAAAAGCATAGTTTAACCGCTCTGCTCTTTTAGTAGTCACTCTGCTAAAGGTAACAAAATTGAGGCCTTGGCTGATTTCACTCTTCTGCATTAGAGTGAACAGCCAGGGCCTTTTTTATGCCTGCAATTCCTTAATAGCCTTCCCATTACTTTACTCGTTGCAGTAAAACCGAATCCAACAGACAATAGAATCAATCAAAAAGTATTTACACCAAGTGCTTATTGTCTGTTGATGCTTAGTATTCGCAAGACTTTCTGGTACATTAGCATTATCTTATATTTATAATGACCTGAACTGAGGGAAGCTATGAAGCTTTATATTTACGACCACTGCCCTTTCTGCGCAAGAGTAGCCTACATTGCTCAATCTCTAGGCTTGGACATCGAGCTTGTCTCTGTCGATTATGATGACGCCCAAACGCTTATCGATCTTATCGGTAAAAAGATGGTGCCTGTATTACAAAAAGACGACGGTTCTATCATGGCTGAGAGCCTAGATATCATCGCCTACTTCATGGACTTAAAATCAAGTGACGAGCAACGTGTGCCATCAGAACAAGTCACTGTGTTCCAAACTCGCGCATTTCCACTAAGCCAGCGCATCGGTTTGCCACGTTGGTGGAAACTGGATCTTGCTGAATACCAATCACCAGCAAGCAAAGAAGCGTGGCGCGCAGCCAAAGAGACTGAAGAACTCAACTTCGATAAGCTGATTGAACAAACGCCGCAGTTTGTTGAACAGATTAATCCGCTTCTGAAAGATGCAGAGCTACTTCTGAACCTAGAAAATGGTGAGTCGTCACTGCCTCTTATCGATCAAGCTGTGTACTTCTCTATGTTGCGCGGTTTCTGTGTTGAACCAAGCATCACATGGCCACAAGCTCTAGAACGTTGGTTAGAGAAGCAAAGTGAAACGTTGAAGTTGTCTTTACTTCGCTAAAAGCTCTCTCTGCTTCGCTAGCGCGATTGCAACGAGCACAAACAAAAAATCGAAGCTCTCAGGTACAGCCCTGCTAGCTTCGATTTTCTTTTAGCTGCCCATTCTTTCTATCTGACCAAGCCTTTTTTTTATGCCAAGCTCGTGTTACACCAAGCTCTTGTTACTACAGCAGGCGCCTTCTCAAACCAGTTCGCTCCAAGATTCGTGTCGAGATCTCTTCGACCGATAATGAAGATGTGTTGATGTAAGGTATCGCTTCTCGGCGGAACATCGCTTCTACTGTTTGTAGCTCATACAAACATTGCGAATCACTCGCGTATTCACTGCCCGCTAAACGGTTCTCACGAATCTCAGTCAGCCTTTCTGCGTCAATCGTTAAACCAAACAACTTGTGTCGGTAAATCTCGAACTCAGGCAGTAGCTTCAAGCGCGCTAAATCATCATGGATGAATGGATAGTTCGCTACGCGCAGACCAAACTGCATCGCCATATACAAGCTTGTTGGCGTCTTACCGCTTCGAGATACACCTAACAAGATTATGTCGGCTTCTTCCAGCCCTTTGAGCGTGATGCCATCATCGTGCGCGAGAGTGTATTCAATCGCAGCAATACGGTCGAAATACTTAACCGAATCTTTGTTCACACTGCGTGAACGTTGCAGTTTAGGCACAGGTGCCATCTGAATATCATCCTGAACCTTCTGAACGATGCTTTCCAACACGTCATAGCAGTGCGCTGGCGCTTCAAGCAGTTTAGCCTTGATATCTGGAATCACGATTGAAAAGAACACCAATGGTTCGACTCCATTATCGCGATACGAAATTTCGATCTCTTTTAATAAATCAGAAAGTTTGTCCTCACTTTCCACAAACGGAAAGGTTTTTTCATTGGCTTTGAAAGGGAATTGACCTAGAACAACATGCCCTAAAGTCTCACATGTTATGGCCGTTCCATCAGAAACATAGAATACATCACGACTTTGAATATCAATTTGCATTTTTTATTTAATGTTTAAAATTATTTTGAGTAGGATGGGAACCATAATATATATAACAAAACCCTGCTGACTATTACGTCCCCCACAGCTTTAAAAAATAATTTACATTTTTTTAAACTGACACGTAATCGTTTGCCTTTAAATCCCTACAATGCTTGCTATGTTTCTGGAGAAATAAATGCAAAATAATACCCTATGGTTCAATGGCCTATCCATGGAAGATGTCGACAAAGTCGGCGGTAAGAACGCCTCACTGGGCGAGATGGTTTCTAACCTATCCAATGCTGGTGTTTCTGTACCTAATGGTTTTGCTACCACTTCGTATGCGTTTAACGACTTTCTTGACTACAAAGGTCTTGATGAGCGCATCCACCAACTACTTGATGAACTTGATGTTGAAGACGTTGACGCACTGCGTAAGACAGGTGCAACGATTCGACAATGGGTTCTAGACGCCCCATTCCCAGAATCACTAGAGCAAGACATCCGTGATAACTACCGCGAGCTAATCGAAGACAACGAAGAATTGTCTGTAGCTGTGCGTTCATCTGCAACCGCAGAAGACCTTCCAGATGCTTCATTCGCAGGCCAGCAAGAGACCTTCCTTAACGTGAAAGGCATCGACGCTGTACTAGAAGCAACCAAGCACGTTTACGCTTCTCTGTTTAACGACCGCGCTATCTCTTACCGCGTACACCAAGGCTTTGACCACCGTGGCATTTCACTGTCTGCGGGTATTCAACGCATGGTTCGCTCAGACAAAGCCTCTTCAGGTGTGATGTTTACGCTTGATACAGAGTCTGGCTTCGACCAAGTGGTATTCATCACTTCTTCTTGGGGCCTAGGCGAAATGGTTGTACAGGGCGCTGTGAACCCAGATGAATTCTACGTTCACAAGCCGATGCTAGAAGCTGGTCACTACCCAATCGTCAAGAAGACGTTTGGTTCTAAGCTGATCAAGATGATCTACTCAACCAACCAAGAGATTGGCAAACAAGTTGATATCATCGACACCGATACGCAAGAGCGTAACGAGTTCTCACTGAACGATGAAGAGATCAAAGAACTAGCAAAACAAGCGATGATCATTGAGAAGCACTACCAACGTCCGATGGACATTGAATGGGCAAAAGATGGTATCGACGGCAAACTATACATTGTTCAAGCTCGCCCAGAGACAGTATGTTCTCAAAGCGACCAAAACGTTATCGAACGTTACGAGCTAAACAACAAGGCCGATGTGTTAGTTGAAGGCCGTGCTATCGGTCAACGTATCGGTTCAGGCCCAGTTCGTTTGGTTGACTCACTAGACCAAATGTCACTGGTTCAAGAAGGCGATGTACTGGTAACAGACATGACAGACCCAGACTGGGAACCTGTGATGAAGAAAGCCTCTGCGATTGTCACTAACCGTGGCGGCCGTACTTGTCACGCAGCAATCATCGCTCGTGAGCTAGGCATTCCTGCAATCGTTGGTTGTGGTACAGCGACAAATAACCTAAACGACGGTGACACCGTGACAGTGTCATGTTCTGAAGGTGAAACTGGCTACGTTTACCAAGGCGAACTCGACTTCGAGATCAAACGTTCTGAAGTTGATGAGCTACCAATGCTGCCAACCAAAGTAATGATGAACGTGGGTAACCCAGATCGCGCCTTCGACTTCGCACAGATTCCAAACGAAGGTGTTGGCCTTGCTCGTTTAGAGTTCATCATCAACAAGATGATCGGCATTCACCCGAAAGCCCTATTAAACTTCGATGCGCAAACTGACGAGCTAAAAGCAGAAATCAGCGAACGTATTCGCGGCTACAAAGATCCTATCGACTTCTACGTAAGCAAACTGACAGAAGGCATCGCGACTATCGCATCTGCATTCTGGCCTAAACGTGTAATCGTACGTATGTCTGATTTTAAGTCGAACGAGTACAGCAACCTAGTCGGCGGTAAAACGTTTGAACCACATGAAGAGAACCCAATGCTGGGCTTCCGTGGTGCATCTCGTTACATCTCACCAGTATTCGAAGACTGTTTCGAGCTAGAGACTCAAGCGATCAAACGTGTTCGCAACGAAATGGGTCTTAAGAACGTTGAAATCATGATTCCATTCGTTCGTACGCCAAGTGAAGCAGCTTCGGTTATCGACATTCTGGCTAAATTCGACCTTCGCCGTGGCGACCAAGGTCTAAAAGTCATCATGATGTGTGAGCTGCCGTCGAATGCGATTTTGGCTGAAGAGTTCTTGAAGTACTTCGATGGATTCTCTATCGGTTCAAACGATATGACTCAGCTAACGCTTGGTCTAGACCGTGACTCTGGTGATGTTGCTCACCTATTCGATGAGCGTAACCCAGCTGTGAAAGCGATGCTGAAAATGGCTATCGACGCGGCAACCAAAGCCGGTAAGTACGTGGGCATTTGTGGCCAGGGTCCATCTGACCATGATGACCTAGCGGAATGGTTAATGGAACAAGGCATCAGCTCTGTTTCGTTGAACCCAGACACGGTTATCGATACTTGGTTGAAACTAGGCAACGTTGCTAGCAAGTAACCTTCTCTAATCGAGATACGAACAAAGCCAGTCATTGCGACTGGCTTTTTTATTTACTGTATTTCAATACAAGATATTGAGCACTTTAGAAGTAGTATCTAACGCCTACCCAAGCTTCTGTCTGCCACTCACTTGCCATAGACACACCGTTCACATCGATATCGCCTTTGGTGATGTCATAACGAGTATTCAACCACCAAGTACGAGCACTGTTCATTGGTACATTCAGTGACGTTTTCAACGAGAAGTTTTGCATGTTGATATCGCTGCCCGATAGGTCTTGCCACTCTGGCACCAAAGAAACATAAGCCCCTGAATCACCTAAGTGCTTTGCTGTGATAAGCCCAAGTGAGTAACCCGTTAAGTCATCTTTAGATGAGCTCATAGCGGGAATTTCCATGCTGCCTGTCATCAAGCCAGCTCTTGGGAAAACCAAGAAGCCACCGGTATAAGCCGGATTGATCGCCACAACACCGCCGACCGACAATAAGTCATTTTTAATGCTTGTGCGTGTATTAATGTAGTCTAACGACAGACCCACTTTAGGCGCGGCTTTAGCACCAGTCTCGAAGACATGGAAATATTGAATTCGCGAGTTGCTGTATTCCGAACCAAAGTCGTTCGGATCGCGTTGTGATTCGTCATTGTCATCAACAAAGGTCGCTTCTGCGAGTAACGCAAATTGCTGACCGTTGTCCATACCACCAGAAACCTGTCCCTGAAATTGAATATCAGAACTGCCGCTCACCATCAAAGCAGTTTGTGTATACACCTTAGTCACGTCAGCAGGGTCGATAACTCGCTCTGATTCGGCATAGGCAGGAATCGATAAACCTAAGCTCAATGGAATAATAAGGGCAAACTTTTTCATTATATCTCTCGAAAGTCGTTTGCTTCTTCCTTGAAGCTTGAAAGTCCTTCTTTCTCAAATGGGTTGTTATTTGTCAGCAAGTAGTTTTGCAGCAGAACGCATTAATGCAGGGCCTTTGTTCTCACCAAAACCAGAATGGTACGGGTTGTTCGAGAACATTACGCCAACAAAATCACGCTCTGGGTCGATGTAAATGAACTGACCAAGGTTGCCACTTTTCGACATTGCACCGTCATTGAAGATGAAGTCGAATTGGTAAGCGTTGTAATCGGCTTTTTCGTTGTAGGCATGCAGTGAGCTGCTCTCTTTGCTGGTACCAACAAAGGCTTTTGGATCACCGCCGTTGCGAATACGATCAATCACCGCTTGTGAGATAACCGGCTCGTCCGCTACCGCTTTCCAGCTTGGTGTAAACAGAGTGCCCCAGCGCGCCATGTCTTCAACTGTGGTCGATACCAAACCAACAGCGATCGCCATGCCATCAGGCGTTAAGTTAAATTCCATTGATTGGCGAGCATGTACTTTCGACCAAACACGGTCTTCAAACACTTGGGTCCATGTTTTGTCTTCGATGTTCTCCACCATTTTGGTCAGTACCATGGTGTTGATAGACGCATAACGGAAATGGTCGCCCGCTTTCTCGCCTTCGATCTTCTGAGCGCCTTTAGCCACATTCATCCATGTTTCCATTTCGCCTGTCTTAGCTCTTGGTGAGTTGAATGAAGCCGCAAAGAAACGCACCACATCTGAATCAGGGTTTAGGATCGATTCAAGCGTCTCTTCGTTATCTAACGCGGTAGACATATTGAGCACCTGATGTACAGTGATCGCTTCCCAGTTGGTCCCTTTCAGCTCTGGAACATAGTGAGTGACGCTCTTTTCTGGGTCGACTTTGCCCTCTTCCACCAGCATCGCGACAACCGTACCAACAGTAGTTTTAGCCGTTGAAGCCCAAACGTGACTGTCTGTCGGGCTCATACCCGGATACGCTTCGTAAACAATCTCACCTTTGTGAATTAGCATGAAACCTTGAGTTCTGAACTGTTCATCAGCAAGGTAATCAGCCATTGTCAGCTCACCTTTGGTGTCTGTTTCAACCTTCAGCTTGGCAAGGCGTGGATCGATGTTTTTAACCAGTGGCTTATAATTCTCGCTCGGTGCAGCAAACGCCGTTGGCATGAACTCACTCATGTGCAAGTTGTAGTAAACACTGTGGTCACCACCCATTTGCCAATGGAAGTTATTGAAGTTTTCTCGTGCTGATGCAACAAAAGCAGGGGTAAAAGATTGTTGAGCATCTTTCACCGGAAGGGTGACTGCTGCACCTTCGACTTTCAGTGCTGCTTCAACTGGGTTCTCTGCAAATACAGTTGATGACACAGCAAGCGATGAAATCGTGAGTGACGAGATAATTAGGGCAAGGGGCTTAAGTTTCATATTCTTCTCCTCATTTGGGTTGGAAGAAGTATATGGAGATGCGCTACACTTAATTAGGTCATTTGGTGACATTTAAAGGTGAACTCAGAAAGCTATGAAAATTAAGAAAGCATCATCGAACACTACCAACATACTGCTGAGCTCTACCAGTAACATCGCGCCCTATATTCAATATTGCGAAAAACGCTCTCTTGACTGGCGCTCGGTTGCCATCGAATGTGGACTGCCAATTGAGCTAACACACTCCAACCAGTGGCTACCGACTCAAGATCTGATTCGCTTTATTCATGGCTTAGAGCGTAAGTTTGGTTATTCGATTGGGATTGAGGTTGGGCGTAAAGCCTCTTTAGAACAACTGTCGCCAGAGTTAAGCCAAAAAATCGACCAATGCATATCACTTGAGCACGCAATACGTTGTTTGATTACTGAGATCTCTACCCTGAGCAATCACGTCACCATGTGGACAGAAAAACGAGATGGGATGTGGTGGTTATGTCATCGCAGTTGCTATCATCCCTCTACCGCGGGTTTTGAACAATCTGAATGGTTTCGCACGCTAACTGTGATTAGCTTATGTCGTAAGTTCATAGTAAGCACATGGCAGCCATCACACGCAAAGCTCATCTCGACAAACAATCGTGAACGCAAGTTACCCAAGCACTTCTTTAATTCGGATATACAGTTTGAGCAGCAATATGGCGCGATCACCATTCCCTTGCCGGATGGGTATCGTGCTATTTCTGAGCAAGACACGAATCAAGATTGGCATCAAGCCGTCCAAGCCCTGATTAAGACGTATGCGACCTTGCCGTGGTTCAACATCGAGTGGTTTGCGACCATGCTAGGCATGACCAAACGGACACTGCAACGCAACCTGAAGAGTAAGAACATTCTGTTTAAGCAAGCTAAAGAACAGGTTCGAGAAATCAAAGCAAAACAATTACTCGATGAAACCGACCTATCAGTACAAGAGATCAGTTGGCAGTTGGGTTACAGTGATTTGAGTAACTTTAACCGCGCCTTTAAAGGCTGGACTGGCATTACAGCACCAAGTTATCGGAGCCGAAATAAAAAAGTCCGGTCAAATAACCGGACTTAATCGCAGATCTCAATATCGCTTCATCACTCTAACAAAGCTCTCGCGTTGTCTCCTTGCTCGTAGATATAGAGGCTGACGCGAGACAGTATGGTTATCTCTTCCATGCTGACTTGAAGTGAGTTCTGCCCTCTTCCTAGATTCGCTCTTAGGCGGTTAACGAGTTGTTGAACTGCTTGCAAATCATCTCTCGCTTTTGGCACGCGAGTATTCATAAAGGTGAACCACTTTTCACTCATGTTACGACTTATCTTGGCGAGCACTTCGCTGTTAGTAATCGTAAATGCTTTATCAAGGTTGCCTCCGTCGCGAAGGATGTCATAGATAATGTGGCCGTTCTTCTTCGCCACCATCATGTTCTTGGTATTGAGTTGCAGCTCACCAATGTGTCCATTGGCCATTTTTAAGAAGAACTTAATGTCTTTATAGCCAGCGTCAGTTGCACCACAGTTGAACTTAGCGTTGTCGCCTTGGCTGGTACCGTAGCGATCTTTCATCGCAGATTGGTGATGCTTCAGCTCGACAAACTCCTTGGTCAGAATGATCATCGCTTTGGCTATGATCATATCTTCCATCGTTTCAAATACGATAGTCATACGGGCTGCATCTTTCAGATCACCAATATCGTAATGACGTTTACGATTGGTGATCTTATCTAGCGCACCATGGAAATCTTTTACACCTAAATAAGCGCCAGGCGGTTGTTTGAGTGTTCCATTGCACACCGAAGCCACTTTCACAGCAAACTCTCTGAGCGCCTCTTGTGCTTCAACCGTTTCCATAAACATCATGAAGAGCTGCTTCTTCTTGAGCGTGGCGTTGGCAACCTGATTTCGAGAGCCAAAATCAAGATTCCCGTTTGCTAGCTTCTGACTCGATGTTTCATCCAGATAGTTATGGATCTTCTCTTTCTGAGTCATGATGTCGAGAATCACCTGATCTTGCTTTTTGTTGGCGTCATTCAGGTAATCGAAGTTTTCGACCTTCTGCTTCAGTGCTTGTAACTTTTGTTGGTAGTCTTTGACGTTAACCAAGCGAAAGCCCTGTGACATGATGCCCTGCTGGTTTATCTTAGCGAGTACCTTCGCTTTGTTCTTCCTGACTTGCTCTTGGCTGATCTGAATTTCTTCTGTCGTCGGCATATTTAGGTTCCCTCTCCAATATGCAGTTAAATTTGTGCTTGCTGACTCGCAATTCTTTTCCCTACAACGATATTAGTTTATGGATTTGATAATTACATTAAGCAACAACGATAACCCTATAAAATAAATAAGGTTTGAGAGGTAGTTCCATAAAGTCACAGCACAGAATGCTCTAAGCCCAGCTACCTCTTGGCGAAGGAATATGCCGAGATCCGGTAACAATTATTGGTATCGAGCTGACCTTACGTTATCCTTTACGCAATTCTTCACAGACAGGCTTTCCCCACAGTGAGCCTATCTTCAAGACCAATAAGACAGATATGAATTCGACTACCGCAACTCCCTCGCCTTCGCTTGGCCGACAACTCTATACCATGACATGGCCAATGCTGTTTGGGGTGCTTTCCCTGATGAGCTTCCAACTTGTAGACAGTGCTTTCATTGGTCAGCTCGGCGTTCTACCGCTTGCTGTTCAAGGTTTCACGCTTCCAATACAGATGATCATCATTGGTATTCAGGTTGGGCTAGGTATCGCAACCACGGCTGTTATTGCGAGAGCCATTGGCGCCAACGAAACACATTACGCTAAACAACTAGGTGGATTAGTGATTGCGATGGGCAGCGTGAGTGTCGCGCTTTTCTCTGTCATCATCTATATACTTCGTGGACCTATTTTACAGCTGCTCGATGCGCCACCGACGGTGTTACCGATCATTGATTCTTACTGGATCTATTGGTTAGTCAGCTCTTGGACGGGTGCTCTGCTCTACTTCTTTTACAGCGTGTGTCGTGCCAACGGTAATACCATGCTACCCGGCTCAATGATGATCGCGACCAGTATCATCAACTTGATATTGGACCCAATCTTCATCTTTACGCTCGATATGGGCATCAATGGTGCAGCGATTGCGACTATCTTGGCGTTCGGCGCAGGCATCTTTATCGTGGCTCCAAAAGTGACCAAGAAGCATTGGATGACGTTCGATTGGAACGACCTAGATATTGGCAAGAGCGTTCGCTCCATCGGTAACATCATGGGCCCAGCGATGATCAGCCAACTGCTGCCGCCAGTCTCTTCTATGTTGGCGACTAAGCTGCTTGCGGGTTATGGTACTGCAGCCGTTGCAGCTTGGGCTTTGGGGTCTCGCTTTGAATTCTTCTCTATTGTGGCCGTGCTAGCACTGACTATGTCGATGCCACCTATGATTGGTCGCATGTTGGGTGAAAAGAACCTTGGCAACATACGTAGTCTTGTGAAGATTGCCGTTACCTTCGTGTTAGGTTTCCAACTGGTCATCGCACTGGTGACTTGGTTATTCTCTGGCGGATTGGCGAACCTCATGACCAGTGACAACGAAGTATCAACGATTCTGAACTATCACCTACTGATCGTTCCAATCAGTTTAGGGCCTTTGGGTATCTGTATGCTGATGGTGTCGATCTCTAACGCGCTAGGCAAGTCTTACACCGCATTAACGATCTCTGCACTGCGCCTGTTCGCTTTCTTCTTGCCTTGCTTATGGGTTGGCTCTCAGCTTGCAGGAATTGAAGGTCTGTTCTGGGGTGCTATGGTAGGTAATGTGCTTGCCGGAACCTGTGCATGGTTTATGTACCGACGCGCTCTAGGACAAGTAAAGGCTAAGCTAGCCAGCGAGTGAACCGGAAGAAACAAGAAAGCAGCCACTTAGGCTGCTTTTTTAGTTATCGACGCTCTGATTTACGATCCTTCCTCTGACTATCCTTTTGTTAATAAAGTCTCTTCGATTAAGCCTTTCTCCCCCCCACACACAAAAAAAAAGAATGCCGACCGGTCGTCATTTCAGTCTCAGAATTACTGGTTAGATTTCCACACATAAGAAACATCCATCGAGCCGATTTTTATGTTCCTTTAGAACTTGTCCTAGATCATTAAAGTATTCGAAAACGTAACCTGTGGTTTTAAATATGTAAACTTTGATGGAGTTTAAAAAATTAAACCATATCGAAGATGGTTTGGTGATCCTGTTCAAATTACGCTCTTAATTTAAGTTAAATTTTCGTTATTTGTTGATGTTTTGAACGTTTTTTACGGTTTACAGAAGTTTACTGCATCTTGTTCAAATACCCCCAAAGGAGTAGATTTCAGTCATTGAGTTCAAAAATGTAAACCGCAATCATGAATGTAAAACAAGTTCGATTCACCGATGAAGACAGAGAATGTTTAAGCAATTACTTCCGCTTAGCGGACACAATTGCTGACTTGATTGGCCCTTACTGTGAGGTGGTCATTCACTCCTTTGAAAGCTTAGAAAACTCTGTCGTGAAGATCGTTAATGGTCATCATACCGGTCGTGAAATCGGCTCGCCTATCACCGATTTAGGTTTACGCATGTGGAGTACATTCGAGAAAACTGGCGAAGTTTCACCGAAGAGCTACTTCACCAACGCAGCAGACGGTTCCCTACTGAAATCAACCACCTGTGTACTGGCTGGTCCACAAAAAAAGCCGATTGGCATGCTGTGTATCAACATGAACTTATCTTTCCCATTCCCAGAAATCGTCAAGACGCTAATGCCGCAGTGCAATGTGCCACAAACCATTGTCAGCGAAACATTCAGCAACAATGCGAATGACGTCATTCAGCAAGCATTGAGTTCAGCCATTAAAGAAGTTGACCAAGACGAGACGATTTCTTCCAAAGGTCGCAATAAAGCCATCATCCGTTGCTTATTTGATAACGGAGTATTTGAGCTAAAAGAGACGACTACACAAGTATCAGAGCAACTTGGGATCAGCCGTCAGGCGGTTTACAAGTTTATCCGTGAATTTAAATCAGAATAAAACCAATAATTTAGGAGTTACATCGTGAAACAGATCATTGCCACTGAACAAGCACCTGCAGCTATCGGCCCTTACTCACAAGGTACGTCTTACGGCGACATGGTTTATACATCAGGCCAATTACCTCTCGTTCCAGAAACCATGCAGTTTGTTGAGGGCGGCATCAAAGAGCAGGCTCGTCAGTCTCTAGAAAACTTAAAAGCGGTATTAGAAGCGAGTAATGCGGGACTGGACACTGTGCTTAAGACAACCTGCTTCCTATCAGACATGGAGAACTTCGTAGCCTTCAACGAAGTGTACACAGAAGTGTTTGGTACAGAGAACGCACCTGCTCGTTCTTGTGTTGAAGCTGCAAGATTACCAAAAGACGCATTGGTTGAAGTTGAAGCCATCGCATACAAGAAATAACCGACTTAGTTATTAATGGGTATCATAGGAGATTCTCATGAGCGTTTCATTTATTGGATTAAGCATACTGTTCTTTGGGTTCTACGCACTGCTCTCGAACTTCAAAAAACAAAAGAAAAGTTTTAACTTCCGCGTACTGAGTGCGCTTGCTGCTGGCTTACTGTTCGGTGGCGCGATTCAACTTGTTTTCGGCGTCGGTAACGTTGCGACATCTGGCTTCGCTGAACTGATTTCAGTGTTCGGTAAAGGCTACATCAAACTTCTACAAATGATCGTTATCCCGCTCGTATTCGTGGCGATGATCTCTTCGATCATGAACGTTGAAGGCGGCGGCGCGTTATCTCGTATCGCACCAAAAATCATCGGTATTCTACTTTTCACTTGTGCAATCTCAGCAGCCGTTGGTATCGCAAGTATTTACCTATTTGGTATCGATGCGAACGCACTAGTAAGCACAATTGGCACAAACAGTGCGATTGAAGCTCGCGGTGATTCACTGGTAGCAACACAAGATGCAATGGCGAGCAGTGGCCTGTCTGGTATGGCTCTGTCTATCATTCCAACCAACATCTTCGACATGCTAACGGGCTCTCAACGTACTTCTACACTATCGACTGTACTGTTCGGCATGTTCCTAGGCTACTGTATCCTACAAGTGAAAAACCGTAAGCCTGAAAAAGTGCAAAACTTCGTTGATTTCATCAACTCTGCAAAAGAAGTGGTGCTGTCAATGGTTCGTGAAATCCTGAAGCTAACGCCTTACGGTGTGTTCGCTCTGATGACCACGTTCATGATGACGAATGACCTATTCGCACTGGCTGAAATGGGCCGCTTCCTTCTAGCAAGCTACGTAGCAATCGGCGTGATGTTCGGCATTCACTTCGTGATGGTGTCAATGTTCGGCCTGTCTCCTGCTAAGTTCATGAAGAAAATCTGGCCAGTATTAGTATTCGGCTTCGGTTCTCGTTCGAGCATGGCGGCTATCCCACTAAACGTTGAAACACAAACTCAACGCCTAGGTGTAGACGAAGAAACAGCAAACATGTCAGCGACATTCGGTACCAGTATCGGTCAGAACGGTTGCGCAGGCATCTACCCAGCAATGCTAGCAATCATGGCAGCACAAGTGATGGGCATGCCAGTTGACCTAGGCTTCATCCTACAACTGATTGCTGTTATCGCGATTGCTTCATTCGGTATCGCTGGTGTGGGTGGTGGAGCAACGTTCGCAGCGGTAGCGGTACTGACCATCATGGGCCTAGACATCACAGTAGTAGCGATTCTGGTGTCTATCGAAGCGCTAATTGACATGGCTCGTACAGCGCTAAACATCTCAGGCTCTATGCTGTCTGGTGTTCTAACAGCTAAGAAGAACGGCTCGCTAAACACAGAACAATACGACGCTGACGTAACAGCGACAGTATCAAAAGAAGCAGCAGTATAATTCTCAAACTTAATTAAGGGCACTCCACGTGAGTGCTCTTCTGTTTTTCCTGAGTTCAGGTTATTTAGGTAGTAAATATGAAAGTTGTTGTTATAGGCGGTAGCGCCGCTGGTATGAGTTTCGCAGCAAAGTACAAACGTAATCAACCATCAGACGAAGTCATCGTTTTAGATAAACGTAGCTACATCTCTTTTGGAGCATGTGGTCTACCCTACTTTGCAGGTGGCATGTTTGATGACACCGAACGAATGATTTCTCGCACGCCAGAACAAGCCATTAAATCTGGCTTGGATGTACGTGTAGAAACAGAAATGGTGTCGTTCGACCGCACTGAAAAGCAAATTACGGTACGTCACCAAAATGAAGAAAGCGTCATCAATTACGATATGTTGGTCATTGCAACAGGTGCGCGACCAATCGTTCCATCATTCGGTGAATTCAATCCAGAACACGTATACACACTAACCAGCATGGAAGATGGCTTGGCGGTTAAGGAAGCGCTAAAGGATAATAACAAGCAGCGTGTATGTGTTATTGGGGCTGGCTTTATCGGCCTGGAAGTATTCGATGCGGCGCACGGCTTAGACAAACACGTGACGATCATAGAACGTGAACAGCACATTATGAGCCGTCAGTTCAGCCCTGAGATCATTGAAGTCGTTGAAGGTGCGATTCGAGAATCCGGTGCTGACCTTAAAACCGGTTGTAGCGTGTCTGCTATTCGCGATGCTGAGCTAGGTGGTTACATCGTTGAAACTGATAACGGCAACGTAGAAGCCGATGTCGTGATCCTGTCACTCGGTTTCAAACCAAATACTGAAGCATTCGAACTGCCAAAAGCTGCAAACGGCGCATTACTTGTGAATGAATTTGGTGCTTCTGAAGACGCTTACATCCACGCTGTCGGTGACTGTGCAGTGGTTCATCACATGGCATTAGGTAAACCGGTTTATGTTCCTCTAGCAACCACAGCCAACAAGCAAGCGCGTATGATGGCGGACAAGCTAGCAGGTAAAGATACCTATATGTCAGGCTTCTTAGGTTCGTCTTGCTTGAAAGTGCTCGACTACGAATTAGCCTGCACTGGCGTAAATGAACTTCTGGCGAAAGAACACAACTTGGATGTGAAAGTATCAACGATTTCAGATAAGAACCAAACGGATTACTACCCAGGCCAAGAAGACATCAAGGTTAAACTGCTTTACCACCCAGAGACTAACGTTCTACTTGGTGGCGAGATCGTGGGTAAGAAAGGGGCAGTAGGTCGTATTAACGCTCTAGCTGTTGCCATCACCGCAAAAATGACAACTCAACAGTTAGGCTACATGGACTTCTGTTATGCCCCTCCTTTTTCACGGACTTGGGATGCGCTAAACGTGGCAGGTAACGTCGCTAAATAGGCCTTGCTAGTCGCAGGACATACAACTAAAACATCAAAGCAGAGCCTGAGCGCTCTGCTTTTTAATACCTAAACTCTACATAACCTAAAGCAGAATAAGATAACGACGTATCTAATAGTATTTGAGCTTTCTTTTGCCAAATTCAAGACGAAAAAAAGCCCGCTGATTTCTCAGCGGGCTTTCTAATGGTGGTGGAGGGATAGGGATTTGAACCCTAGAACCGCTATTAACGGTTGCCGGTTTTCAAGACCGGTGCTTTCGACCACTCAGCCATCCCTCCAACAAATTGTTACTAAAATCAGTCTTACTTGTATGCTGTTTCTAGTTTTGCTTTCAGTTTTTTAAAACTGAAAACGTAAAGTAAGTCTGGCGATGTCCTACTCTCACATGGGGAAGCCCCACACTACCATCGGCGCTATTGTGTTTCACTTCTGAGTTCGGCATGGAATCAGGTGGGTCCACAATGCTATGGTCGCCAAGCAAATTTTGCTTTTACTTTCAGCTTTTTTAAAAACTGAAGGCAAAATAATCTGGAAAACTGTATTTAAAAGTCTCTTCAAACTCATTCAAGGTCTGTCTTTGAGTCCACAAAACCCCTTGGGTGTTGTATGGTTAAGCCTCACGGGCAATTAGTACAGGTTAGCTCAATGCCTCGCAGCACTTACACACCCTGCCTATCAACGTTCTAGTCTTGAACAACCCTTAAGGACGCTTATAGCGTCAGGGAAAACTCATCTCAGGGCTCGCTTCCCGCTTAGATGCTTTCAGCGGTTATCGATTCCGAACTTAGCTACCGGGCAATGCCATTGGCATGACAACCCGAACACCAGAGGTTCGTCCACTCCGGTCCTCTCGTACTAGGAGCAGCCCCCTTCAATTTTCCAACGCCCACGGCAGATAGGGACCGAACTGTCTCACGACGTTCTAAACCCAGCTCGCGTACCACTTTAAATGGCGAACAGCCATACCCTTGGGACCGACTTCAGCCCCAGGATGTGATGAGCCGACATCGAGGTGCCAAACACCGCCGTCGATATGAACTCTTGGGCGGTATCAGCCTGTTATCCCCGGAGTACCTTTTATCCGTTGAGCGATGGCCCTTCCATTCAGAACCACCGGATCACTATGACCTGCTTTCGCACCTGCTCGAATTGTCATTCTCGCAGTCAAGCGGGCTTATGCCATTGCACTAACCACACGATGTCCAACCGTGTTTAGCCCACCTTCGTGCTCCTCCGTTACTCTTTGGGAGGAGACCGCCCCAGTCAAACTACCCACCAGGCACTGTCCGTAATCCCGATTCAGGGACCAACGTTAGAACATCAAAACTACAAGGGTGGTATTTCAAGGACGACTCCACCACATCTAGCGACGCGGTTTCAAAGTCTCCCACCTATCCTACACATGTAGGTTCAATGTTCAGTGCCAAGCTGTAGTAAAGGTTCACGGGGTCTTTCCGTCTAGCCGCGGGTACACTGCATCTTCACAGCGATTTCAATTTCACTGAGTCTCGGGTGGAGACAGCGTGGCCATCATTACGCCATTCGTGCAGGTCGGAACTTACCCGACAAGGAATTTCGCTACCTTAGGACCGTTATAGTTACGGCCGCCGTTTACCGGGGCTTCGATCAAGAGCTTCGACCGAAGTCTAACCCCATCAATTAACCTTCCGGCACCGGGCAGGCGTCACACCGTATACGTCATCTTACGATTTTGCACAGTGCTGTGTTTTTAATAAACAGTTGCAGCCACCTGGTATCTGCGACTCTCGTCTGCTCCATCCGCAAGGGACTTCACTGATAAGAGCGTACCTTCTCCCGAAGTTACGGTACCATTTTGCCTAGTTCCTTCACCCGAGTTCTCTCAAGCGCCTTGGTATTCTCTACCCGACCACCTGTGTCGGTTTGGGGTACGATTCCTTACAATCTGAAGCTTAGAGGCTTTTCCTGGAAGCATGGCATCAATGACTTCACTACCGTAGTAGCTCGACATCGTATCTCAGCGTTAAGAAAGTCCGGATTTACCTAAACTTTCCGCCTACGTACTTGAACCTGGACAACCGTCGCCAGGCCCACCTAGCCTTCTCCGTCCCCCCATCGCAATTGTAAGAAGTACGGGAATATTAACCCGTTTCCCATCGACTACGCCTTTCGGCCTCGCCTTAGGAGTCGACTTACCCTGCCCCGATTAACGTTGGACAGGAACCCTTGGTCTTCCGGCGAGGGAGTTTTTCACTCCCTTTATCGTTACTCATGTCAGCATTCGCACTTCTGATACCTCCAGCAGCCCTTACAGACCACCTTCAACGGCTTACAGAACGCTCCCCTACCCCACATACCCTAAGGTACGTAGCCGCAGCTTCGGTGTATAGCTTAGCCCCGTTACATCTTCCGCGCAGGCCGACTCGACCAGTGAGCTATTACGCTTTCTTTAAATGATGGCTGCTTCTAAGCCAACATCCTGGCTGTCTGAGCCTTCCCACATCGTTTCCCACTTAGCTATACTTTGGGACCTTAGCTGGCGGTCTGGGTTGTTTCCCTCTCCACGACGGACGTTAGCACCCGCCGTGTGTCTCCCGGATAGTACTTACTGGTATTCGGAGTTTGCAAAGGGTTGGTAAGTCGGGATGACCCCCTAGCCTTAACAGTGCTCTACCCCCAGTAGTATTCGTCCGAGGCGCTACCTAAATAGCTTTCGGGGAGAACCAGCTATCTCCAGGTTTGATTGGCCTTTCACCCCTAGCCACAAGTCATCCGCTAATTTTTCAACATTAGTCGGTTCGGTCCTCCAGTTGATGTTACTCAACCTTCAACCTGCCCATGGCTAGATCACCTGGTTTCGGGTCTAATCCTAGCAACTGTACGCCCAGTTAAGACTCGGTTTCCCTACGGCTCCCCTAAACGGTTAACCTTGCTACTAAAATTAAGTCGCTGACCCATTATACAAAAGGTACGCAGTCACACCACGAAGGTGCTCCTACTGCTTGTACGTACACGGTTTCAGGTTCTATTTCACTCCCCTCACAGGGGTTCTTTTCGCCTTTCCCTCACGGTACTGGTTCACTATCGGTCAGTCAGTAGTATTTAGCCTTGGAGGATGGTCCCCCCATATTCAGACAGGATATCACGTGTCCCGCCCTACTCGTTTTCACTGATGATGAGATGTCGATTACGGGGCTATCACCCTCTATTGCGGCACTTTCCAGAGCCTTCATCTGTCTCATTAAAAGCTTAAGGGCTAATCCAATTTCGCTCGCCGCTACTTTCGGAATCTCGGTTGATTTCTCTTCCTCGGGGTACTTAGATGTTTCAGTTCCCCCGGTTTGCCTCCTGTTGCTATGTATTCACAACAGGATACTTACTTATGTAAGTGGGTTTCCCCATTCAGGAATCCCAGACTTAAAGGTTATTACTACCTAATCTGGGCTTATCGCAAGTTATTACGCCTTTCATCGCCTCTGACTGCCAAGGCATCCACCGTGTACGCTTAGTCACTTAACCATACAACCCGAAAGGGTCTTGTGTATGGCAACTAACCAAGGTTTTTGGTTGTCATTAAGAAGGGTTAATTCTCAATGACTGTTTGCCGGACTCAATGTGAATCAAACTAAGTTTGATTCGAATACAAGACACTTGAATGTGTTTGTTGTGTTTATACCGTTCTTATTAAATAAGAGCAGATAAACATTGAGAACTTTTAAATTTGATTGAATTACTCGTAAGTAAATCAATCAGTCAGCTTTCCAAATTGTTAAAGAGCAAGAGTTTTTCAAGTTTTAAACTTTCAAAACCATTTTTAAAAACTCTCCGAGGAGAATGCTTAAAGATGGTGGGCGATACCGGGCTCGAACCAGTGACCCCCTGCTTGTAAGGCAGGTGCTCTCCCAACTGAGCTAATCGCCCATGATAGTTTCTTTTGTCTTCACTTTTTAAAAAGTGAAAATAAAAGCCATCCTTACATGGAGAAAGAATGGTGGAGCTATGCGGGATCGAACCGCAGACCTCCTGCGTGCAAGGCAGGCGCTCTCCCAGCTGAGCTATAGCCCCATATTTTTATTTCCTTGGGAGGAAATGGTGGGCGATACCGGGCTCGAACCAGTGACCCCCTGCTTGTAAGGCAGGTGCTCTCCCAACTGAGCTAATCGCCCCAAATTTTATTTCCTTGGGAGGAAATGGTGGGTCGTGCAGGATTCGAACCTGCGACCAATTGATTAAAAGTCAACTGCTCTACCAACTGAGCTAACGACCCAATGGTATCCCGTAGGGGAGTCGAACCCCTGTTACCGCCGTGAAAGGGCGGTGTCCTAGGCCTCTAGACGAACGGGACACTGCTAATTTATCTCCACTTTAAAAAGTAGAAACAAACTTCGAAGAACCTTGGGAGTTCTTCTTCTCTTTACTTTTCTAAACCTAATCAATCTGTGTGGACACTTATCGTGAATATCTTCGTATAAGGAGGTGATCCAGCCCCAGGTTCCCCTAGGGCTACCTTGTTACGACTTCACCCCAGTCATGAACCACAAAGTGGTGAGCGTCCTCCCCGAAAGGTTAAACTACCCACTTCTTTTGCAGCCCACTCCCATGGTGTGACGGGCGGTGTGTACAAGGCCCGGGAACGTATTCACCGTAGCATTCTGATCTACGATTACTAGCGATTCCGACTTCATGGAGTCGAGTTGCAGACTCCAATCCGGACTACGACGCACTTTTTGGGATTCGCTTACCATCGCTGGCTTGCTGCCCTCTGTATGCGCCATTGTAGCACGTGTGTAGCCCTACTCGTAAGGGCCATGATGACTTGACGTCGTCCCCACCTTCCTCCGGTTTATCACCGGCAGTCTCCCTGGAGTTCCCGACATTACTCGCTGGCAAACAAGGATAAGGGTTGCGCTCGTTGCGGGACTTAACCCAACATTTCACAACACGAGCTGACGACAGCCATGCAGCACCTGTCTCAGAGCTCCCGAAGGCACACCTGCGTCTCCGCTGGCTTCTCTGGATGTCAAGAGTAGGTAAGGTTCTTCGCGTTGCATCGAATTAAACCACATGCTCCACCGCTTGTGCGGGCCCCCGTCAATTCATTTGAGTTTTAATCTTGCGACCGTACTCCCCAGGCGGTCTACTTAACGCGTTAGCTCCGAAAGCCACGGCTCAAGGCCACAACCTCCAAGTAGACATCGTTTACGGCGTGGACTACCAGGGTATCTAATCCTGTTTGCTCCCCACGCTTTCGCATCTGAGTGTCAGTATCTGTCCAGGGGGCCGCCTTCGCCACTGGTATTCCTTCAGATCTCTACGCATTTCACCGCTACACCTGAAATTCTACCCCCCTCTACAGTACTCTAGTTCACCAGTTTCAAATGCAGTTCCGAGGTTGAGCCCCGGGCTTTCACATCTGACTTAATGAACCACCTGCATGCGCTTTACGCCCAGTAATTCCGATTAACGCTCGCACCCTCCGTATTACCGCGGCTGCTGGCACGGAGTTAGCCGGTGCTTCTTCTGTTGCTAACGTCAAGAGATAGCGCTATTAACGCTACCCCCTTCCTCACAACTGAAAGTACTTTACAACCCGAAGGCCTTCTTCATACACGCGGCATGGCTGCATCAGGCTTTCGCCCATTGTGCAATATTCCCCACTGCTGCCTCCCGTAGGAGTCTGGACCGTGTCTCAGTTCCAGTGTGGCTGATCATCCTCTCAGACCAGCTAGGGATCGTCGCCTTGGTGAGCCATTACCTCACCAACTAGCTAATCCCACCTAGGCATATCTTGACGCGAGAGGCCCGAAGGTCCCCCTCTTTGGCCCGTAGGCATTATGCGGTATTAGCCATCGTTTCCAATGGTTATCCCCCACATCAAGGCAATTTCCTAGGCATTACTCACCCGTCCGCCGCTCGACGCCCATTAACGCACCCGAAGGATTGTTAGTGTCGTTTCCGCTCGACTTGCATGTGTTAGGCCTGCCGCCAGCGTTCAATCTGAGCCATGATCAAACTCTTCAATTTAAAGTTTTGATTACCTAAATTAATAGGTGTGACTCAACGAATACTGACTTCAAAACTAATATTCATTCGCCTATTCGAAAATAAACAAAGAACATGTAATTCTAAAGCTATTACCATTCCAACAGAATGATAATGAATTGACTGTGCCAAGTCCTAAGACTTGATTGGTCACTCAGTTCATTGAAATCAATTTGTTACCGTAGTAACTGCCATTCCTGAGAATGACGTTTTGATATTCATCAACGAGTGCCCACACAGATTGATAGGTTTAAATTGTTAAAGAGCTTTGCTTATCGAAACTTTCTTTTTACAAAGAAACCCTTGAAAGCGGACGTGAATTCTAGCGATTTAATCTTAAGTGTCAAACACTTTTTAAAATTAATTTCTTTCGAACTTTCCGTCTTACTGATTACTGCTGAAGCCTTGTGGCGTCTGCCGTGTCAGTGAGGCGGCATTATAGAGATCATCGAAAACATGGCAACCCCTTTTTTGATAAAAATTCAAAAAACTTGCTTAACTGGCTACTTTTACGTCAAAAGGTTCTTTCGTAGCTCAAAGCTCATACAATAATGGGTGTATTACTTAAAACTTTGCGATTAGATCTTTCGAAAAAGCCTCTATATCTAGCTCAATACTCCATTTCTCACTCAGTTCTAGGATGTTATCTAGCGATTGTTGAACTGTTTTTATCGTCAATGTGTTGTTGTCTAGGTCGTATACCTGTTTTTGCGTGGTGTAATAGAAGTAAAGGACGGTCAGTGCGTCTCGGTCTCCTTGCTCAGCTTTGGGTTGAATACGCTTGAGCTTGCGATAGATTTGATTATGGATTTGTTTAAGGTTCCACACATAAAGTGCTTCTTTGAAGTAGTCATGCCCTTTTACACGACTCGCGATAAATGCATTCAATGCAACTGATAAGATCACACCTAATACATTCAAGTGGAAATTACCTGTCGATTCGCCAGCGATTGATTGTCCTGAACCGAATAGGTCAATCAGTATGGTTCCGAATACAATAGCGAACACGGCGAGTGAACCAACCAACGAAACCAACAGCAGGTTCATCTTCTTTCTGTATTCTTCTTTATTGATCTTCTGTAACTTCATCGACTACTTCCTTCTGCAAGCCACCTAATAATTTGCGCATACTATCTACGTAAACATTGGGTCGCTTCAACCCTTACCATCTTGTAATGTGGTCATTCTCTATTTAATACGTAGAGTTCTTCTGGCTGGCGCTATACGCAACTCTATTTGACTTCATTAATAGAAAAGAGTTACATACCGCCACAATTTTGGTTATTCATCAATTCATGTTGATAAAGCCCGTTTCGCTTTATCACATACTGACAAGGTACATTCCATGCGTTCATTTGTATTACGCGCTCGCGCAGCCCCTACAGAGAGCAAACTTATCTTAGAAGGTGTTGGGCAAGATGCTCATACTGAGATTCTGGCTCATACTCTGATGAACACGATCTTCGTTGCTCAATCTCACCGTGAGAATGTCACCGTACACCTTGTATTAGAAAGTACTAAAGACTTTTCACGTACGATTACATTTGATTCAAACGAGATCACCAACATTGGTGGCTTCCATGAGTCTGCATTGTTATCAGCGGTAGTAAGAGCGGTTGACGCATCTCAAGGTATGACAAAAGAGCAGACTTGTCAGGTTGAACCGGGCATCATGGTTCGTACTATGAGTTTTGAAAAGCTGTTAAAAGAGCTAGCTGAAGACCACCAGCTGTACATGATGGATAAGAAAGGTGACTTTATCCGTGATGCAGAGATTGCTGAAAACCCATGTTTCCTTCTAACTGACCACATCCCTATGCCGAAGAAGAGCTACAACAGCTTAAAGCGTCTGGGAACAGAGAAAATCAGTTTAGGTCCGAACATGTTGTTCGCTTCTCAGTGTGTGGTGTTGATCAACAATGAGCTTGATATTCGCGGTTTCTAACTCGAAAGACACAATGACATTTAACACAACACAGTGAACAAAGCCCGGTTATTCGCCGGGCTTTTGATTTTTTGGATGCAGAGAATCACTTCTAGTTTATCGCTAGCTTGACCCGTCACATCAGATCTCGCATTAACGTCTCATATTGTTCCGACACCAATACCACCAGATGATTAAGCTCTTTTGCATCTTCCTCTGCCAATAAAAGTTGCCAATCTGTCTGTTGACCACTTTCATCTCGTCCAAGCACTTTCGTCTTCCCTTTTTCAGCTTCAAAAGACAAATGGTTAAAGTCTGTATCATGATGTTCATGAGACTCTAAAATCTCAAACTCTAAATTTCCGGTTGGCTTTACTTGAATGTGGGCATGAAAATGTTGCTGATTCTGTAACTCATATTCCCTATGTATTGCGAACATACTCCCTCCTATAACCTCAATCTAAGCTCGTAAGCGATCTGCTATAAATTACCCGTTATTCATAGGTTTCCCCTGAACAGCAAGTATCTATACAAAGTGTAGGCTTCAGATTTCGGTACTAGAGCAAAATCAGCCTGCTGTTTGATACTAGACAAAATAGCGTTGAGTATTGTGACACTTCGATTGATCTTTCTTGACGGGTATAACCGATCTCAGGAGTCCAATAAAACTGACCAAACAACCAATTTATAAAACTTGCGCTTCGTTCCATTTCTACTGCCTGTTGGTCTGACCTTTGCGAATAAATAGACATTTCTCTCCAACCTTTTGATTCGACAGTTATACTTCCGATAAATCCGGTGAATTAATTTAAGGGAATGTATGTCAATTTTTACCGTATTCTTCTGTGGAACAGGATCCAACTCAGAAGACAACAATCACAAAAACTATGTGTCTGGCGAATTGATTTCGACGTTAGCAAAGAATGCAACGGGCAGAGACATGATTGACTACATTCAAGTAGATGGGGTTGGTAGTGGCAATCAGAACGAGTGGTTGAAGCAAGGCAAAGATGACACCTACTCAGCAGTGAGAGGAACGCTGCAGGGCAAAGGCATTGATAGCAATATGCGCCATGTTCTGAATATCTTGCGTGGAAACCAACAAGATAAGAATGACTATATGAAGCGAGCGAAAGGACTGCTCAGTGAGTCTCGTCCTGCCAAATCGGCTTGGCCTTTTGCAACCAACCAGAAATATCAAGATTGGTTGAAAGATTCGCAAGAATTAGCCGCTGACCTAAAACACGGTATTGCAGCGCGCCAACAGAACATCGCGATTGAGCGCCAAAGTAAACCAATTAGCCAAGTGAACATCGTAGGCTGGAGCCGCGGTGGTGTCAGTTGTTTTGAATTGGCGAACCGTATGCTCAAAGATCCCGAACTTAGCCACATCCCAGTAAACATCTTTGCATGTGATCCCGTACCCGGAGGGATGAACGCATTCAAGGATTACAAATCACTCGGAAAAAACGTTAAACAGATCGTGTGTGTTTTCGCTGAAGACGAACGTTCACTTGCTTTCAAAGCAAGAATGCCCCGCTTGTCCCCTTCAACTAAATACTACACAACCTATATGCCTGGTCGACACGGTACTTTAGTTGGTAATGCCAATACCTCTGGCGGAAGCAAAGGGGCGGGATTACTTACAGGCCCCGGCCTCGTCACACGAGACTTCATGGAGAAGGTGTTAACCGGTTGGGGAACCCAGCTTAAAGCGAGTACAACATTAAACTTCTCCCGACAACGCATCATCGAGTTATACGAGCAGATGCGCAGTCACGAAGAGTACTTCAATAAAATGCACGGCATGACTTACACAGCAAAAAACCGACTATTATGGACAAGTAAAGATCGAATCGGTCAGCAGAGAGAGCGTCGCTACGGCATTCCAATGTATCGTTTTCAGTTCCCCGGAATCACTAACAATTATGGCGATGCAATTAATCGTCACCACTGTGATGTGTTAGCGACTAATGCTTTCGCAGCACACGGTACTTCGGCGGCACTACCAAACCCAGTCTGATAATTACGCTTTGTTTAACACATTTCAGGTCGGGGCAACTCAAACAGAAAAAGAGCTCAACTAAGTGAGCTCTTTTTTGTTATCTATATCTTGTTATCAATCGGGTTATCTAGGAATCAGACCTGATTAACCAAAGATGAAGCTGTATAGGAAGCCTGCACCCATCGCCATGCTTAGGATAACGAATAGGAATGCTGCAATCATTTGGTTTTTGAAGATTGATTTAAGCAGGATAACTTCAGTCAAACTTGCACCTGCACTACCAATGATCAATGCCATTACCGAACCTAGCGCCATACCTTTTTGTACTAGAGCTGCACTTAGTGGGATTACCGCTTCAGCACGAATGTACAGTGGAATACCAATCACAGCGGCTACGGGAATCGCATACCACATACCTTCACCAGCGTACTCTGCAATTAGGTCTGTAGGAATGAAGCCGTAGATGAATGAACCAATCGCGATACCCATCATTAGGTAAGGGAAAACTTGTTTGAAGTCTTTCCAAGTTGAGAACCAAATTCTCATCCAACGGCTAGGCTCGTTCTTCTCTACGATTTCAGCAGTCGCGCTTCCATCAGTTGAGCAGCATGAAACAGTAACTTGTGGCTCTTCTTTCTTAGAATCGCAGCAAGATGTCTCTTTTGCCATTACTGGTGCAGGTTCACCACATGCACTTGTGCCACATGAAGATTCAGCTTTTACTGGTGCTGCTTTCTTAGGAGCAGAGTCACCACAGCTAGTACCACAGCTTGAAGAAGAACCTGTTGATTCATACGCTTCTGCTTTCACGTAACGCTCAAAGCCTAGCTTCTCTAGTGCGTAACCTGCCACTACAGATACTGTCATTGCTACTAAGAAGTAGAACACGGCTACTTGCCAGCCGAACGTAATCACGAACAGACCAATGATCACAGGGTTCAATAGTGGGCTACCGAATAGGAACACCATCATTGGACCGAAACCCGCTCGTGCACGCAGCAACCCTTTTAAGAAAGGAATGGTCGAACATGAACAGAAAGGCGTAATCGCACCCAGTAGCGCTGCAACCACATAGCCCTTACCGTTACGCGAACTCAGAATAGATTGAATCTTCTCTGGTGTAAGAAACTCTTGCAGAATCCCAACAATGTAGCTGATCGCCAAGAAAAGGATGATTAGCTCGACTGCTAAGAAAGCGAACATATCAAGTGCGTCTTTTAGCATTGTTAACATTTCATTGCTCATAATTAACTCCAAACAGGATTGAAGGCCGGACTCTATGAGGAAAGTAACCAACCCTTAATTTCGAATATTCTCGAATTATAGAAATATTTAGTAACAGATCAAGCTTTATTTCGATAAAAATCGAATTGAACTTCAAAAGAACGGATTTTCAATGACTTACATAATCACGCTTTTTACATTTGTATTTGGGATTCATTTCGACTATTATCGAAATTAAATCTTGAGGAGTTAATATGAACTTAGAAGTCGTTGCGAAAGCACTTAAAGAGTTGGGGCACCCTATCCGCCTAACTATCTATAAGAGTGTCGTTAAAGCTGGCTACCAAGGCATTGCAGTTGGCGGCCTACAAGAAGAACTCGGTATTCCTGGTTCTACCTTGTCTCACCATATTTCAAGCCTAGCGTCGGCAGGCCTAATCAGCCAAAGGCGTGAGGGAAGAACCTTATTCTGCGTGGCAGAGTATGAATGCCTAGAAGGCGTGATTGATTTCTTACAAGACGAGTGTTGCGTGAATGAACAGTGTAACTAAAGCACCTTCGAATAAGGCACCTTTGAATAGAGCCTCTTTGGACTTAGAACAGGTTTGGGCTGAGTACCAACAAGCGTTAAAGTCTTTTTTGCATTCTAAGGTCAACAACACCGCTGATGTTGACGACTTGCTTCAAGAAATCTTGATTAAGACGTATCAGAACTTAGACAAAGTCAAAGATGCAAGCAGTGTGAAATCGTGGCTATTCCAACTCGCTAATCACACCATTATCGACTTCTACCGTAAACATGCTCGCCAACAGCGTGACAGCCAAATTGATGCTGAAGATCTTTGGTTTGCCGATTTAGACCACGACACTGAGTTTAAACAGAAGCTTTCATTGTGTATTGAGCCGTTTATTCAAGCATTACCAGAACAAAGTTCATCGCTACTGCTTGCTGTTGATATCAAAGGCCAAAGCCAGAAAGAGATCGCAGAGGCACAAAACATAAGCTATTCAACGGTGAAATCTCGCGTTCAGAAAAGTCGCGGGGATCTTAAGAACCTATTTGAACAGTGCTGTAATTTGTCACTGGATAAGCAAGGCAATGTGATTGATTGTGAGCTTAAGTCGGACGCCGATTGCGGTAAGTGCTAATAGATGTACTGATATTAGTTAGCTCAAACCCGTTATTGAAATAGAACAAAGCCAGCAATTGATGCTGGCTTTGTTGTTTTCATAATCTGTAAGTCAGTTGGCTTAAGCTAGCCTAGTGCTTGAGCGAACCAAGAGCTTGGGCGGACTTAGCTACGCGGCTTCCGCTTTGACGACCGGTTGATAGCGCCCCGGTTTATGGTTCATCGCCAAAATCAAGTTGGTGACTATCGCGCCCAGTACAGACAACAGAACCAATGACACATCAACGATAAACAGTGACAGCACAACAATCGTGCAGTCTAGTGCCATCTGAACCTTACCCGCACGAATTCCAAAACGTTCTTGTAGGAACAACGCCAGAATGTTGAAGCCACCCAAGCTCATCTTGTGACGGAAGATCACCAGCATGCCGGTACCAATTAAACCACCGCCCAATAACGCTGCATATAATGCATGAATTTCGGCAATCTGAATCACGTGATACAAATGATCCACGGCGAACGAAACAATCGAAACGGCAATAAAGGTATTGATAGTGAAGCGCCACCCCATACGAGCGACAGACAAAATATAGAAAGGTAAGTTAAGTGCGAAGAATACTTGGCCAAAGCTCAAGTCTGTCACTTTAGTAATGAAGATAGCTAGACCAGCCGTGCCTCCGGTGAGCAGACCGACCTGATTGAAAAAGATAACGCCGAGTGATACCAATGCGCTACCTAAGATCAGCGCCAGTAAGTTTTCGCGAAGGTTATGATCTTTATCCATGTGAATGACTCTCCCTGAATCTTTTAACATCGCGTTTCAGTCAGTTGAAACGATTTACGCCCAAATTTACGATGTTTATCAGATAAGTCGAGCGAACAGCCGATCTTGCGAGGTGATTAGTTTGTATATTAGTTTTTACAGTTTTGTGAAATGTCTCAATAAAGCAATCAGTTACGAACATGAAATTAAGTATCTATTCTGAATTACACACTTCTACCGTTGAATCGGTGAGCTTAGCGTTTTCTTATTTATTGGTCATGTTTCATCCCAATTCCAGCAACGCATCAATCCATGGATAGAACTATGCATAAAACGCATAAACTAAATCACAAATGGTCATTTGATACATATCTCACTCGTCATTATGATGCGCGACTTCTTACAACATAGAGCGCATGTAAACACCTTATGTTTTCACAATCTCTTTTTGCCCAACTGGCCAGAATGACGTTATTCCTCGTCATTAGTTTGGTTATTGTGCATCACAGTCAGCCATTGATTGATCTCTTGGCTCAGCATGCCGTAAGCAGTGGTTGCCACCAGCAGTCAGGGCATGATCATTCTGGGCACGAACATCACCATGAGATGACTGACCAACACATGTCAGCGCAAGACCACTCACATCACCACCATTAATTTAAGAGTATTAGAATGAGCATTTTCCGTTTTCCTTTACTGGTATGGCTTGGGATCGGCACACTTATTATCAGTCTAGGGATCAGACAATCATTCGGCATTTTTATGATGCCAATTTCAGAGCATTTCGGCACGGGGCGAGAGTTTTTCAGCTTCGCTATTGCTCTACAAAACCTTTTGTTCGGTGTGTTCCAACCTTTTGTTGGTATGGCCGCTGACAAATGGGGAGCAAGACGCATCATTATTGCAGGCGCATGTGCTTACGGTTTGGGTTTACTTCTTACCTCAATTTCTACCGAATCAAGCATGCTTTACATTTCATTGGGCGCACTGGTTGGCCTTGGATTAAGCGCAACAAGCTATGTGATTGTGTTGGGTGCTGTCGCGAAAGTAGTACCCGCAGAGCATGCCGCTAAAGCGTTTGGCTTAACCACAGCTGCCGGTTCATTTGGTATGTTCGCGGTGATTCCGGGCGCGCAATATATGTTGAACGAATTTGACTGGCAGAGTGCGATGCAAGTGTTTGGCGTATTGTGTTGCTTGATGATCTCTTTTGCACTGTTCATGCGTGCGCCAAAAGCGGCATCAAACAAACAGGCACAAGCTGAAGACAATCAAACATTGAAAGAAGCGTTGTCTGAAGCGTTCTCTAACAAGAGTTACTGGCTGATTCATGCAGGCTTCTTTGTGTGTGGCTTCCACGTGATGTTTATCGCAACACACTTACCAAGTTACTTAGCAGACAAGAATTTACCTGCGAGCAGCGCAGCGATGGCACTGGCTTATGTCGGTATCTTTAACATCTTCGGATCTTACTTCTGGGGTGTGATGGGCGATAAATTCAGCAAGCGTCATGTAATGTCGGCATTGTATTTAGTGCGTACAGTAGTTATTGGTGCGTTTGTGACTCTGCCAGTAACGGAATCAACCGCAGCTATCTTTGGTGCGGCCATTGGTTTCTGTTGGCTAGGTACGGTTCCACTCACTTCGGGTTTAGTTCGCCAAATCTTTGGTGCTCGTTACCTATCGACTTTGTATGGCTTGGTATTCTTCACTCACCAAGTAGGTAGTTTCTTAGGCGCTTGGGTTGGTGGTCGTATTTACGATTACTACGGATCTTACGAGCCAATTTGGTGGTCAACGGTGGTATTGGCATTTGCAGCAGCGCTTATCCATTTACCAATCAATGACAAGCCGATTGAGCGCATCAAATTGGCAATGGCTTAACATTTAACGCTGACTCCCCCAGCAGCGAAAAACGATAAGCAATCCAATAAGAGAGTGGATATTGAAAGGAGCGCATCCTGAGATATTCACTCTCTTTTTTATTGGGCGTTGAAATCGAAATTATAACTAGCGAAAATTGCATAAACCTCACTGAATAATAAGACTATTCCTGCCGTTTTACTTTATAGTATTCGTTCTCACCTTTTGAACTTATTCGCAGGCTTATGGAATACCTAGATCAGACCGCCCTTATCGCGATGGCACTCATTTTTGTCGGCTCGTTTGTACAAACAGCAATCGGCTTTGGCTTGGCTATTGTGGCTGCCCCGTTGTTATTTTTGGTCTCACCTGACTATGTACCCGCGCCTATCTGTCTCGTTGGTCTGTTCATTTCTGTATTCAACGCGTTCAAACACCGAGCAAACATCTCTATTGGCGGATTGAAAATCGCACTATTAGGCCGTATTCCAGGCTCACTGGCAGGCGGGGCTTTGTTGGTGATGGTTTCAACGAGTGTGCTGTCACTATGGTTAGGCTTGTTAGTAGTGTTCGCCGTGATTGTTAGCTTACTTCCGTTTAGGTTAGAACCGACGCCTGCCAAAATGGGCATCGCGGGGTTCTTCTCAGGCTTCTTCGGTACCAGTTCAGGTATTGGTGGTCCACCTATGGCACTCCTTCTTCAACACCAAGATGCCAATCAACTTCGTGGTAACCTTTCTGCATTCTTTGTGTTTAGTTCTATCATTTCATTACTGGTACAGATCCCAATTGGCTTCTTCACCATGCACCATTTGATCATCACAATCCCGCTGCTGCCTGCGGCTTGGTTGGGTTACAAAGTGGCGTTATTGACGACGCAAAGCATTCCTAAAGAGAAGATACGCATCGGTTCTTTGTTGCTATGTTCTATCAGCGGCTTTACTGCCATTTGGCAAGGCTTAGCTGGCTAGTTCGAAGCAGAAGCTCGAAGAAGAAACATCGATAAAACAACAAATACACAGCTCCACCACCAAACGATTGAAAGGGCGTTCTATGACATACGATGAGTTCAATGCATTCTGTGAATCACAAGCTGCCACCAGCTATGTGATGCAGTGGAATAACTCTCACGTTTGGAAAGTGGGAGGGAAGGTGTTTGCAATTGGAGGTTGGGGGCCGAACGACGAGCCTGCTTTTATCTTCAAAGCGTCGGATCAAAATTTCGATTTTCTCAAAGAAGAGCCCGGTTATAAACCTGCACCCTACTTTGCTTCACGCGGAATGAAGTGGATTCAGCTGTTTGAGAGCATGCCAGAAAGGGATGAGGAATTGAGATACTACCTCACTGAATCACACCGAATTGTCTCTTTAGGGCTAACCAAAAAGAAACAAGCAGAACTCGGGCTCAATCAATAGCCAGAATTTCTGCTTGTTAATAGGCCACCTAAGACTAGATAACCTTTCAAAACTTAGGCGGCTATTAAAAGCTTAAGTCGCTCTTAAAAACTTAGACCGTTCTAAGGAACTTGGGCAATAGAGGCTCTATTTTTTGCGTAGGCACCAGTGGCACCAATAGATAGATTAAACCCGCAAAAGCAATAGACGCCGCTAAGTCTTCAGGGCGATGCATGCCTAGCCAAACACGACTATAAGCAACACCACCAGCCCATACCAACAAACCACCCACTAAATAAAAGCGCTTCGCTTCTAAGAACAAGCCACCAAAGAACGCCAAACACACACCAACGAAAATCATGTGTCCAGACGGGAAAGAATAGTCGGTTTCACCAAGCCAGTGACGCGTTCGCCACTCACTGACCTTATCTTGAACAGATTCAATCGCCACGTTCTTTTCTACCAATGGCAACTCATAGAACAGCTCCGGCATTTCAACCACTTCTTGCGTAACCAAATACTCAGAATAAGGGCGTGGACTCTCTGTTGAATGCTTTAAGAAGGTCTTCGCAGCAAAGCTAAGCACCAACAAAATCCCTAACTGCAAACAAAGGCTGACCAATTTAGCTTTGGAAAACTTCATCGTGAGCACTACTAAAGACAAAACAGCGAGCGTTACCAAGAATCCTTGATTGCCTGCCGAGTAAGTCACGAAAGTCATGAAGGCGCCATAGAAAGGCAGAACCGCACTTCCAAGGTCGAAATCAGATCCAAAGATCAAAAAGGGTACAAGAGAATACAAACTTAGAACGAGCAGTAATAAGCCTTTGGATTTGTTAGAGAACAGAGAAGTCATGGCTAAGATCTTTTGGGTAAAGTGGTCGGATGCTATCGCAGCTTAGCATCGCCAATATCAATTTTATGTCAAAACGGTCAGTCAGCCGTCATGGTGTAACAATATTCGATTAATGCGGTGCTTGAGTATTGATTCGGTGAACCCTCACCTCATCACCAATAATCTTTGCCATCCATTTATACGCATACCGACAGTAAAACCGACCATAGACCAGCTATACCTGACTAAACACAACGGCATTGTGTACTGCTGATAAAGTGAACACTCACCGGATTATCAGGCCAGAATCTGAAAAACTTTGCTGTCAGTCCTTTAAATCCACTATTGAAAGGATTACCATCTGGTCTGCTTTCAAAGCAAAACAAATTATTAATTTTTATTCTCAGGGCGGGGCGAAATTCCCCACCGGCGGTATGTCCTTAGCAAAATCTAAAGATAAGCCCGCGAGCGCTCGATTCGTCGAGGTCAGCAGATCTGGTGAGATGCCAGAGCCGACGGTTATAGTCCGGATGAGAGAGAATGGAAACACACTCGTTTAAGTTGGAAAGGCGTACCTATATTATTGGGTTCATGCCTCCAACTCGAACGGGTGCATTTCGTTTTGGATAAAACCATAATGAGCTAAGGTCAACTTGTAATGAGTCGGCTTTGTCGTGCTCGGTTGAGATCCCTCATACAGCCCTGATTCTGGTGATATTTTAGGAGTTTAACCATGAATCAGTCTTCACTACTTGCCGAATTTGGCGAACCAATCACTCGCGTTGAAAACGCACTGCAAGCTCTTCGCGAAGGTCGTGGCGTACTTTTACTTGACGATGAAGATCGCGAGAACGAAGGCGACATCATCTACTCAGTAGAACACCTAACCAATGCTCAAATGGCACTAATGATCCGTGAATGCAGCGGCATCGTGTGCCTGTGTCTAACTGACGAGCAAGCAAACCAACTTGAACTTCCACCTATGGTTGTTGATAACAACAGCGCAAACCAAACTGCGTTTACGGTGACTATCGAAGCAAAAGTGGGCGTAACAACCGGTGTTTCTGCCGCTGACCGTGTAACAACGATCAAGACAGCTGCAAACCCAACAGCTAAGCCTACTGATCTTGCTCGCCCTGGTCACGTATTCCCACTGCGTGCTCGCAAAGGTGGTGTACTTGCTCGCCGCGGTCATACAGAAGGTACTGTGGATCTGATGCAAATGGCAGGTCTTCAATCAGCAGGCGTACTGTGTGAAGTAACCAACCCAGACGGCACAATGGCAAAAGCGCCAGAGATCGTTGCTTTCGGTAAACTGCACAACATGCCAGTACTGACCATTGAAGATATGGTTATGTACCGCACTGAGTTCGATCTTAAGCTTGCATAACGTTTAGCCCTCAATGCTAAACACTTAGCATTGAAGCTAACTAAACTGCGAAATGAACACTGAAAGGCCTCACTCTTACTGCTTTTTATAATTAAAAGCATATAAAGAGTGAGGCCTTTTTAATTTGCGTAGCGTAAAACGCCCCATGGATGGGATCGCCAAAGTGTCTCTACTTATCGAAACCTCCCCAATCTAATCGTTAGAAAAGCGTAACCTCTCAAAAAAACCTGCAAAATATGAGAAACATTCACTCGAATGGTGAAGTCATGCACCATGATTGATCATCCATAATTAGATTAAAAACATAACTAAATGAAATATAACACTTATTTATTTTGGCACGGTGTCTGCACTACCACTAAGTAGGTATACAAATATTAGGAGTTGAATATGTTTGTAGTTATTTCAGTGGGTTTATCCCTATTAGTACTTGCAGCCCTGTTTCATTTCTCAAGGAAGAGACAAACAGCGCTATCACACAGGTTTGAGACCTTAGTTCTGCTTAGAGAGTTATTGTTGTTATCACGCAAACACCGCGCAGCAACGCATTACGCCCTCGCGTATAAATTATCTAGCGACTCGATTCGCAAAGTGAATGAGATTTACGACAACATACTTGAGGTATCTGAACTGCTTCAATCGCATGTGTCGTTTGATAGCCGCCCTATGTATCGCATCTATCACCTCAAGCTCATCGCCATGCACAGTGACTGGCAAAACCGCAGCTTGGTGCGTAACCAATCAATTCATGGCAAAACGATTCGTCACAGCATGTTCTTGATGGATGAAGTGATGATCATCTGGCTGATTCAGTCTGAACGAGAAGACATGAGCCGTGAGTACCACATGAATTGGCAACAGATCTTGGATTGCATGGAGATCCTGACCAAGCTCAGAATGTGTATCCCAGATATGGAGAAGCCTGAGGAGTATTTGAGATTCAAATTCTACGCGTCTCAGACACACAGAAAACTCAACCAATTATCGATTATCTGCCCGATTAGCAGTGGGTCACCGGTTTGTACACGAGCGATGCATGCACTTACAGAGATTGCATCAAGTAACGAAGCAACCCAACCGGCAGATAGCATGTACGAATTAACCAGTGATATCTCTAGCGTCGTGTCGCAAGTCTACGACCAAGTATTATCCGACATTACGAAAAGCTTGTATCAGCCTTTACCAGACATCAACGAAAAGGTGATAAATACTCGATTATCCGTACATCATTACATGTAAAGACTTCGTGAGAGGAGAGCGTGCTGGAACTCTGAATTATTGAGTTCAAATCCGATATCACCATTGATATCGGATTTTTGTATTTATAGGCTTTTAAATTTCTATCGCTATGTATCATTGCCTATGAAGTTTCAAACATCCCCAGATTTGATATCTCTAGCCCAAGCTTGTGCTGCAAAATCAATGAACTGGCGAACAACTGGAAGCTGATAACTGCGAGACAGATACACCGCCCAAAGCACGCTGCTTGGCGAAACAAAATCACCCAATATGCGTATCAATTTGCCATTCGCAATCAGTGGATTGGCTAAGTCACAAGGTAAACGAACCACCCCTTTTCCATGCTGTGCCGCGCGAGTTAGCACTCCAACATCATTGGCCTTGATAGTGCCAGACACCTCAACCGAATAGTGCTGATTATCCTTAACAAAATCCCACTTCGAGACATTCAAATGACGAAAGCAATTGTGTTGTCGAAGCGCTTCGACCGTTTCAGGTTCACCATGTTGGTCCAAGTAGGCTTGCGAGGCACACACAACAGAATCGATTACCATTAGCTTTCGGGCAATCAAACTATCGTCAGGTTGATCTGTGTAGCGAAGTGCGATATCGATCCTTTCATCCACCAGCTGGGTAAAACGGTCTGAGGCAAACAGTTCGACCGTGATATTAGGGTGGCGCTCGGTGAACTGTTCGACCACATCCAACAACATGTGCTGAGTTAAACCAATGGGAGCAGCAATTCGAATGGTTCCAGAAAGATCATCGGTTTGATTGAGTGAAGTAACTTCTAGCTCAGCGGTCTCATGGAGGATCTTCTCACAGCGCTGCAGAGCGATTTCCCCTGCCGCGGTTAAGCTCACCTTTCGAGTTGTCCTATGTAATAGCCTCTGCTTCAACCACCCTTCTATCTCTTGAACATGACGTGAAACCTGCAACCGACTCATGTCCAAATGCTCAGCTGCTTGGGTGAAGCTGGCACAATTCGCAACTTCGACAAAGCTACGCATTGCCGTCAACCTATCCATCACACTCTCCTTGAACTATTTCGTAGCTAGTCGAATCTTATTAGATCACTATATAGATACAATCTACATCATTTTGCGATATTTATCGCAACCTAGTGAGCTATTAGACTGCAATGGCTGTCGAGAAAACGACTCAATAAATTAGATAATTGGAGAGACATTATGAAAATTGCAGTATTAGGCGCATCAGGTTGGATTGGTAGTCACATCGCTCAAGAAGCTCAATCTCGTGGTCACGACGTCGTTGCTGTTGTAAGAGACGCAAACCGCGTAGAAACCCAAGGCATTGAAGTTCGTTCATTTGATTTACAAGACGAAGCCGCAAGTCTAGCAAACGCACTAGCCGGCGTTGATGCAGTCATTACTTCGATTGGCGGACGTGCTCTGGGTAATCACGACATCGTAAAAAACACTGCGACTAAATTGCTCGCAACATTACCAAGCATCGGTATCGAGCGCCTACTTTGGGTTGGCGGTGCAGGCTCATTAGAAGTAGCACCAAATGTACCGTTAGTGACTGTTCCTGACTTCCCAACGGATTACAAAAACGAAGCGTTAGCACAGGGCGAAGCTCTTGAAGTGTTCAAGCAATCTAACAGCGAAGTTAACTGGACTTTTGTTAGCCCTGCAGCAGAAATATTCCCGGGCGAGAAACTATCAACCTATCGTACTGGTGGCGACCAATTGCTCACCGACGAAGATGGCAACAGCAAAATATCAGTCAGCGATTACGCTATCGCGATGATTGATGAACTCGAAGCCGGTGAGTTCCCGCGCCAACGCATTGGAGTTGCTTACTAGTGCTCAGACGTGTATCAAGCAAGCTCAATAAGCACTAGAGTCTAAAAAGCCGCTGACTTTTGGTAAGCGGCTTTCTATTTTGCTTATCGAGATAATCATCATATCAGTGGCAAGTGACCCGTTTTCACTAAAATGACCGTCTCTTCTTCCACATAAGGGAAATGCTCACTCATGTGAGAGCTGCGCATCCAAGTATGCTTCGGGTACACACCATGTTCATCTTTAAAGGTGCCTGACAACACAAAGATCTCTTCACCGCCAAAGTGACGATGTGGCTGAAAGCGTTCACCGACAGGCCACTTCACTAAAGCAACATGTTCATGCTCAAACTCATGCAGTGGCATCACCTGTAACCCGCCAATACCCGGTAACCATTCCGTTTCTAGCGTATTGATTCGAACTTGAGTTAAGTCTCTCGCATCAAACTGATTTAACTTAACTAAGATCGTGCAACCCTCTTTACTCGATGGAGAATGCGCACTGCCAGGTGGGTTGCGAATGTAAGTGCCTGCTGGGAAATCGCCAGTTTCATCAGAGAACACACCGTCCAACACGAAGATCTCTTCTCCTTGCGGATGTGGGTGTTCAGAGAATGAAGATTGAGGATCGTATTTCACCACGCTAGTCGTGTGACCCGATTCTCTCTCTTCTCTTTCTAGGGGCTTACGCCATACCCCTTTGGCAGGGCTTGCTACCCAATCTAGTTTATCGGTTTCGATAACCAGTCTCTTTGAAAAGTCCATGTTGAACATAATGACGACCTTACTCTAAGTATTGTTTTAATTATTATTGTCTTGCTAATGTCTATTCTACGCGAATAACGAGCGAGGGGGAGACTTCGCTGTTAGCTGCTAACGCTTATTTGCTAATTGATAATTGCTAATTGATAATTGCTAATTGCTAATTGCTAACAAAGCATCCCCCATATTGAAAGCTCGGCTTGATTAATTGCGGCCCGCGATCACACCACCATCAACATCCCAGATTGCGCCCGTTACCCAATCGGCACTGTCTGATAGCAAGAAAGAGATGCTGTTTGCGATGTCTTTAGGTTGGCCCACTCGACCAATTGGGTGGAAAGCATTGAAGCCTTCTAGCGCTTCGTCCACCTCTTCTGGTTTAATGAATGATTCGTAGATTGGCGTTTTAACGACAGCTGGAGAAACCGCATTCACACGAATATTGTGGTCCGCCAATTCCATTGCCATGTGCTGTGTTAAAGCGTGTAGTCCAGCTTTTGCCATTGAATACGCAGAAGATGGCGTCGCTTTGATCGCTTGTTTCGCCCACATAGAGCCTACGTTTACCACGTTTCCGCCACCGTTTTTGATCATCAACTTGCTGACAGCTTGAGTGATAAAGAAAGTCGCTTTATTAAGCTGCATGTATTGCTCGTAATCCGACTCTTGGTGCTCAATAAACGCCTTAGGGTTGAAGTAGCCAGCCGCATTAACAAGGTAACCAATACCCTCTTCAAGCGACTCTAGATGCGCGATAAGATTCGACACACTTGCATCATCGTAAAGGTTAGCTTGCCAACCAGAGGCGTGGCCTAGTGATTGCAGTTCTGACACCGCTTTATCTAACTTAGTTGGGTTATTGCCTACAACCAACACATGGATGTTTTGAGCGACTAACTGCTTCGCTGTTTCAAAGCCCATACCGCTTGTGCCACCGATTACTACTGCAATACCATTTTTTGTGAAGTTCATTTTGTTATCTCCTAAGTCATGTGAACGTGGTAATCTTAGGCTTTGAACTAACACTATGAATAGTAAGTACAAATCGGTTAGGTAGGTACTTATTGGTACATCTTTATGAAAAATCAGGAAAACTTTTTTTCAAGAAAATCAGCACCAGAGCGTTCCGCTCGTATGGTCGAAACCATCTACGGCTGTAAATGGTCGCTAACGGTTTACCAATTATTGGCAAATGGCATTAATCGCCCGGGTGAAATGGTGCGCTCGGTCGAAGGGTTATCGACCAAGGTATTGAATGAATGTTTGAAGCGAAATGTAGAATTTGGGATCTTAGATAAGCAAATGTTCAACGAACTGCCACCAAGAGTTGAGTATCAAGTGACACCCTTTGGTGAGAAGTTTTTACTGATTCTGGATCAACTGGAAAGCCTACAAAACGAAATCGACGAGATGTAAGCCCAAACCAGTCAAACGCATAGCAGACACAGCAAGTACGCTTAACTCACTGGCATTTGCTCAAAGCGACCTTTTACGAAATCAATGAAGGTTCGAATTCGACTTGGTTGATAGCGGTCTCGATGGTAGATCGCTGAAAAGTCCACTTTAGGTACTACCCACTCATCAAACACCTGCTCTAGTTGTCCGTCATTGAGTTGTTGTAAGCAATAGATAGTGGGAACTCGAATAATTCCGTTACCGGACTTCGCCCCCTGCACCAACACTCGGCCATTTTTACATTGCAGCCTGCCCGTCACATGCACATCGACCGTTTTCTTGGTGTCGTCCAACGCTTGAAAACTCCACTTACGCACTGAGCCCGTTAAGCAATCATGATGGATAAGGTCCTTAGGGTGATTTGGCTTTCCTTTGCGAACAAAATACTCTGGGCTCGCGAGTGTTCCCATCTCTATGTCCAAAAGCTTTCTTGCTATAAAACCCGCGTCTTCTAGGCTCCCCATACGAAAAGCGATATCGAACGCGTCTTCAATCAAATCAACTCGGTTACTACTGAAATCAAGGCTAATGCTGATGTCTGGGTAGAGCTGCATAAACTCATTGATCAGATCCGCGATAATCACCTCACCCAAATAACCGCCAACACAGTTTACTTTTATGTCACCGCGCACTTCTTCGACATCGTCCACAGCAGCAATCAAGGCTTGGTCTATATTATCTAAGGCTTGTTCGCATCTCGCGTACAGATCTTGCCCTGCGTGAGTCAACCTCAAAGTTCGAGTGGTGCGGATAAACAGCGTTACACCCATCTGCTTTTCTAAGCTACTCACTTGGCGTGACACGTGGGAGCGAGACACATCAAGCTCCTCCGCAGCTTTAGTGAAGTTACCTAAACGAGCGATAAGCACGAAAGAACGAATATCAGATAGGTTAATTTGATTGAGCATAGGCCAGCTTACTTGTGAAATTTTAAGATGATGAAGCTATAGAGTTATGACGCTATAAAGTGAACGCATTTATTGTTGCACTACAGCAACAGTGTTTCAAGTAAAGCGCTATATATCAACAATGCTATTTTCCTTAATATACCTCCATCGCAACGAAGCAAGGCAACAAGCACTTGATTCGAATGCACTTAAACAATACGTCGTAGCCAACCGACGCAATTAAAGTACAGAGGAAATAAAATGAAAAAACTAATCGTAATTACAGGTGCAAGCTCTGGTATTGGTGAAGCAATCGCTCGTCGTCTAAGCGATGAAGGTCACCCTCTGCTACTTCTAGCTCGTCGTGTTGACCGCCTTGAAGCGCTTAACCTACCAAACTCTCTATCTGTGAAAGTAGACGTAACAGACAAAGCGTCTTTTGATGCGGCAATCGCACAAGGTGAAGCGAAGTTTGGCCCTGTCGATGCGCTTATCAACAACGCAGGTGCAATGCTTCTTGGTCAAATCGACACTCAAGACGCTCAAGAATGGAAGACAATGTTCGATGTGAACGTAATTGGTCTTCTCAACGGCATGCAGTCTGTACTTGCTCCTATGATGGAACGCAATACAGGTACTATCATCAACATCAGCTCAATTGCGGGTAAGAAAACATTCCCAAGCCACGCTGCCTACTGTGGTACTAAGTTCGCGGTACACGCAATCTCTGAGAACGTTCGTGAAGAAGTTGCGGCTTCAAATGTTCGTGTTACGACTATCGCACCGGGTGCTGTTGAGACTGAGCTTCTGTCTCACACGACATCTCAAGAGATCAAAGACGGTTACGATTCTTGGAAAGAAGACATGGGCGGCGTATTGGCAGCTGACGATATCGCTCGCGCGGTATCATTCGCTTACCAACAACCACAAAACGTATGTATCCGTGAGATTGCTCTAGCACCAACGAAGCAACAGCCATAGGTCTTTGCTATCGCGACTAAATCAGCGATGAAATAAGCGATGAAATAAAAAAGCGCCACGACTTAACCAGTCGTGGCGCTTTTGTTTTGATTCAATCTAGTTGTTAACAATAAGCGAGATTAGAACTCAATGCGATAAACTGATGTGCTACCACTTACTTCGTTGCCAACCGCAATAAAGTGGTTACCAGAGCGAGTGAAATACTTGATTGACTCTGGGCCTAGGTCACCGGCTTTTGAGTTGTAAGTATCGTTGTCGCAATCACCGTCTTCATCAACTTTGGTACACACTGGTTGTGTAAAGTCTCGGTTGTTCAAGTAACTGATGAAACTTGCGTTTTCAGGCTGCGTTACGTCGTAAACCATGATGCCACCTTGGCGCTCAAGACCAATAAAGGCATAGTGCTTACCGTTAATCTCAGCCACTTCGATAGCTTCAGGTTCTACCCCTTTATCATCACTGCGATCGTCACCACTTTGGTTGTTATCATTGGTGCTGTTGAAGTTTGCAGGATCTTGTTCAAGAACGATTCGAGCAAAATCATCGCCGCTATCAAACACTAACTCGCCAGACTCATCCCAAATAGAGAAAGAACGGCTACCGAATGCTTGAACTTTTTGGTCAGCAGCAAGTGTTGCTTGTAGCTTAATCACCTTAAGGCGAGCCAGTTGCTTATTGTCTTTCAACGCACCAGCCAATGGGTGGTTAGCGTCAACATCTAGCTTCTTGCCACGTACTTCATCAACATAAGCGATACAAAAGTCTTTTTCTGTTGTGTAGTTTTCAGTGCCTTTGTAATCGTCACCATCCCACTCAAACCCTTTATCATCACACACTTTTTGCGTCGTCTTGATGCCATACTCACGGCCATCGCCTTCGTTTGCCGTCACGATGTAGGTGTTACCATCAACACTGTAGCTAGTGATGCTATCAGGCATGTAAAGCCCTTCTAACATTACGTAGCTTTGTAGATTGCCGATATTTTTGTCTTTATTCGACGCATCCAACTGAGCGGTATCCCAAGGCTTGCCGCCTAGTTCAAGAATCGCATCGACTTGTGCACTTGCCACGTCAATTGCTGCCAATGCATTGTTCTCTTGCAAGGCAACGTAGAGTTTGCCGTTATCTGCAAACGTTAGATATTCCGGCTCTAGGTCTTGGGCAACGGTCGCATTCGGAGCTGAGATTCGAACCTTGTCGGTCAGTTCAGCATGGCGAGGCTGACCTTGATTGAATGCCTTGAAATCAATTTGAGTCACTTTTGCTTGTAAAGGACCACTAGCTAAATCAACCAGCGTCACCGAGCCTTCAGGATCAATGCTGTAATCCGAATTCGGCTCGCCTTCGTTTGCTGATGCGATGTAACGGCCGTCTTTCGAGAAGCTCACCATGTCTGGCAATGCGCCAGCAGCGTATGTGGTGATCAGCTCTAATGTATCTGAGCGATACAGAGCAATAATGCCATTCTGTTGTTTGTCAGCATTTTCGATCGCGACAGCAACTAAGCCTTGATGAGTCGATACACTGTTCGCAGCACCGATATTAATACCCGAAGCCGCAGCGGCTGATTGAAGGTCGATAGAACCCTCAGATGTCGGTGCGCTATCAGCGTTCATCGACAACACATCGACTTTCTGCGCTTGCGCGTTAACCACATAAAGCTTATCGGTACATGAATCGTAGCTGACGATTTCGGCTGCAGAAGTATCAAACGGAGCGTCAGCAATAGAGCTGCCCACCAAAGTAAGCCCACTTACCACCGCATCGCTCGCGATTGGCTGTTGGATGGATTGGCATTGAAGGCTAAAAGCATCAAGTGATGTTTGAGATGATGTTGTCGGCTTTGAAGTTGATTGAGAACAACCAACTAGAGCCGAGCTTACCGCGATAGGTAGTAATAAAGTCAGCTTATTAAATTTACGATTCATATATCCTCCATAATTTGAATCGCGATCATAGAGGCCGCTTATGACAGTTATCTTTCCCTTTTATTAACAATAGGTGACGACAATCGGTTTTCTTTACCCATAACAACAGAGGGTTGGAATGAGCATTCCATTAACAAGCAAGAAAAAAAAACGCCCAAGCTGGCTGGTGCTTGAGCGCCTTTAGTAAACTGAATAGGTAGATTAGAAGTTGTAACCACCGCCGATCATGAATACCCATGGGTCGATATCAACGTCTGTTTTGAATGTGTCTGTAGCCGTTTTGTATGTCGCTGTAGTACCGATGTCTGCGTACCAAACCGATGCGTTTAGGAACCAGTCCTCATTGATCATGTAGTCAATACCAATGTTTGCAGCAAGGCCCCAAGAATCATCCAAAGACACATCCGTTAGGCCTGCATTTTTGCCGTTAGCATTCAATCCTTCGTCAAAGAACACAGTGTAGTTGATGCCCGCACCTACGTAAGGACGGAAGTCGCTGTTCGCCTCACCAAAGTAATATTGAACCATGAACGTTGGCGGAAGGTGTTTAGTATCAGCAATTTTGCCTAGACCGTTAACAGAAATGCTGTGAGAAAATGGGCTTGCTGCTAGGACTTCAAAACTGATGTTGTCAGTGAACATGTAACCGAAAGTAAGACCAAGTTGAGTATCAGAATCAACTGAAAATTCTAGGTCAGGGTTGTTAAGTACAGCATCACTGCTGTCGTTTGGAGATACCGTTGCTGCACCTGCACGGATGATGAAATCACCTTCTTTATGAGCAAGAACATTCGTTGACATAAGAGCCGCAATAACCGCAATACCACATACTGTTTTTTTCATTATTATTTCCTTTTGAGGGCTTATTCTTTATTGGTGAATGAGTAATCATTTCTTATTTTGCGTGCAAGTTATCATAGAATAACCCTACTTTATTGATGGAAATCAATTTGTGAAAGGTTATGATTATTTGTGTAAATTTATATCGACCCGATCACTTTATTCCTTCATTTTATTGACAGTTTTGTAATGCAACTTTTCCGTGCATCATTTTGTTAACTCTGCCTTGTCACCTTACTCTGATCTCTTTGGATCAAAATAGAGCAATCCAACATCCCGTACGCATCAATTTGGTGCAGTCTCACAGAGTTCATTGTCACCTCGTTTAATATTCAATGAGTTACATTTGGCGTGGTGCTTGCAAGTCTATGTTCATAATCATAAATACATTGAGGTTCTGACTATGCAAGACACTCTAACAATCGTTCTGGCCGGCGGTGTTGGCTCTCGGCTTTCCCCTCTCACCGATAACCGCGCAAAACCTGCGGTACCTTTTGGTGGCAAATATCGAATCATCGATTTCACACTCGCGAACTGCCTTCACTCCGGACTTCGCCAAATACTGGTGCTGACTCAGTACAAATCTCACTCTTTGCAAAAACACTTACGTGATGGTTGGTCGGTGCTTAACCCCGAGCTCGGCGAATACATCACCAATGTTCCCCCGCAAATGCGCACAGGTGACAGCTGGTATAGCGGCACTGCCGATGCGATTTATCAAAACTTGTATTTGCTGTCGCGTAGTGAAGCCAAGCATGTAGTAGTCTTATCCGGCGACCATATCTATCGCATGGATTACGCTCCAATGCTCAAGCAACATAAGCAGAATGAAGCTGACTTGACGGTCGCCTGTATGGAAGTGTCGATTGATGAGGCCAAAGAGTTTGGTGTGATGGAGATAGACGAGTCTCTGCAGATCAATAACTTTACCGAGAAGCCACGTTACCCCGCGTGCGTACCCGGTAGACCGACCCGAAGCATGGCTTCCATGGGGATTTACATCTTTGATAAAGAAGTACTGACACAGGCATTATTAGCAGACGCAGAAGATCCGGACTCAAGCCACGATTTTGGTAAAGACATCATTCCAAAGTTAGTCGGCAACAACAGTGTTTATGCGTATAAGTTTGGTGATGAAGAAGGACGCGTAACCCAAGACGCTTACTGGAGAGATGTGGGTACGATCGACTCTTATTACCAATCGAATATGGACCTGTTGAAACCAGCCTCACCTATCGATTTGTACCAACCGGATTGGGCAATTCGCACCTATGATCCGCAACTGCCGCCCGCACGAACCATTGCTTCGGTCGAAGGTAACCAAGGGATCTTTATCAACTCGATGATCGCGAATGGCGTAGTGATTGAAGGTGGTTCAGCGCAAAACTCTATCTTTTTCCCTAAGGTGAAAGTCAGCAATGCCGCGATTGTGATTGATAGTATTCTGTTTGAAGATGTCGAGATCGGGCGAAACTGCCACATTCAAAACTGCATTATCGATAAGAACGTTAAGGTGCCGGATGGGACTCAGATTGGCATAGATAGTCTTGCGGATGCCAAGCGCTTCCACATATCGAAACAAGGTGTAATAGTGGTGCCGTCTTCTTATCAGTTTGAAGAGTGATGCTTCAGTTGAAATAGCTTCTCTCTAAAACAACAAAGGCAGCGAATTCGCTGCCTTTTTATTTGGTTAGATGCTCTCAAGCCAAGCTTATTTTATCAGAGCGAACTCTTTAAAAAGGACCTAAATCAATCATTTGAGCAATCACAACCGAAACTAACGCACCCACTGACCAGAACAAGAACAGCGGCAAGAAGAAACGAACCCACTTGGTGTAAGGCACTTTTGCAATCGCCAGTACAGCCAGTAAGCCACCATTGGTTGGGTAAATGTAGTTAGAGATACCGTCACCCAATTGAGAAGCCAATACCGCAACTTGACGAGTTACCTCACCAATGTCCGCTAAAGGAATAATGATTGGCATGGTGATCACCGCTTGACCACTGCCCGACGGAATAAACAGGTTAATCGCAGCTTGTGAGAAGTAGATACCCGCCGCGGCTACAAGCTTAGAACTGCCTGAAATGATCTGTGCAAGGTAGTAGATGATTGAATCAACAATCTTCGCGTCTTCCATAATGGTCAACACTGAGCGCGCGAAGAAGATGATCAACACAGCAACCAACACATCGCTGACACCTTTGGTCCAGTATTCACAAATCTTGTTGGGAGACAAACCCGCCACCAAACCTGGAATGATCGCCATCGCCACAAATGCACCCGCAATCTCGGTAAAACCAAAGCCCATCGTCAGGGTACCGAAGATCATGTATGCGAATACGCCTAAGAATGCGATACCCGCGAACTTTTCACGCGTGGTCAGTATTTTCGCTTCAACATTTGATTCGTAGTGGTAACCCGTGCCGTGTAACAAGCCCTTAGTTGGGTCTTGCTTTACTTTGCGTGCGTAACTCAACACATACCAAGCCCCCGTCAATAGCATGAACATGCCGACAATAAAGCGATACCACATGCCCGAATACATAGGGAGTTCAGCAATAGTGTGTGCAATACCCGTGAAGAATGGGTTTGCCAGCGCGGCCGCAAAACCCGCACAACTCGCGAGTAAGACTACACCAAGAGCCGTGATCGCATCGTAGCCAAGCTTGATACAGATAGGGATCATCAGCGATATGAAAATGACATCAAGCTCACGCATACCAGTGAAGGTTACGTTGAAGAAGATCGCCGTCATGATCACAGGCGCAATCACGTACAAGCCTTGTTTCTTGAGCTTAGTGGTGAGCGCAACAACCGATGCGTCTAGCAGACCCATGTGTTTGATAATACCGAAAGCACCACCAACAAATACCACAACACCCATCACGCCAGAAGCGGATTTGAAGCCTTTAAAAAATGATTCGAAAAAAGAGGCTAATGTTGTTGGATTGCTCGCTAATAGTGTGTAGCTGTCTGGGTCGATAACCGTGCGGCCATTCATAACCACTCGTTCAAATTCACCAGCAGGGATAAAGTAGGTTGCGATTGCTGCAACAATTACCATGATGACCAAAGAAAGAAACGGGTGGTTTACTTCTTTCTCTGTCGAAGCTGAGTTACCAGCTGGAGATGTAGGTACGGACGTAGATACCGTAGACGTCATATAGACTCCTTACTTGTCAGCAACCAAGAAGTACTTGGCCGCCAAGGGGGATTTTTGGGAAAACGAAACCCTTCACGCTGAACTAAGTTCGCGCTAACTAGGCTGTTTCTAAAAGGCCTTTGATAGATGGTGCTCTCAAATGTACATAGTGAAGTAGTGAGAACTACTCTCTTTGCGTCCGAGCAAAATGCAGATGTTCAGCCAAGTCAGGCCAAACTGAATGAGGTCATTACAAGCAGATAAACAGAAAAAGACTGTTTGGGTAATGCGTTTTTTATCAATTACAAAGACAAGCGGCGCATACTAGCACAACAGGCGGTAAAATGTCAGGAAAGCGTGATTTTTGTCACATTTTATTGAGCCATAAAAAAGCGCCCTGTAAAACAGCGCGCTTTGACAAATATATCGAGAGACAGATCTAATCGGTTATTTAGGTGCTAGCTCGTAGTTCTCTTGCATTTCATGAGGGGCAATACCGTACTCATAATCTGCTAAGTAGCCATCCTTATAAACCTTCATTCCCTTTTCGTCCCAGCTCACTTTAATCACCGCAGTTTTGCCATCTTCACTACCCATCAGCTCTAACATCTCAGCATCGATCTTAATCGCTTTGATGGTTTTAATACGCTTAAACGGCTTAAATTCTGTGGTCGATGTTGGCAGTGAACCATAGCTGCTGATCCACGTCTCTTTTGGCACCAACCATTGGTTGAAAACATCATCAACAATCGCTTTCGGCATGCTTGCAATAACCACATCGTCTGTCATTACATTATTGGTTTCTAAGCTGTAACCACCCTTTCCATCTGAAACGTAGGTAGGAAAATCAACGCCAATTTCAGATTCAGCAGGCAAACGGCCTAACGTCACCGACTTCTTAACGTAAAGTTCTGCAGTTTCAAATTGCTGCATGATCTCTGGAATTTTCTGGAACTCAACAGGCGCAGCAAAAGCATTAAAAGCGAAAGAAAGTGAAGCTGCGATGGCAGCCAATTTAACAGGCATTTTCATGGTAACGGATCCAAGTTTAACGAAGTTGTTATGGTATCCCGTACTAACAAATACCTCAATAAACTGTAGCCGCTTATATTGGTAATTGTGATATTGAGTGACGAAATCATCAGTAGTTAGTGTATTCCCGTTCTCGACTCTACCGCGACGAAATTCCCCTTCCCCCCAATTTCAAATCATAAATCAGTCCTATTTTTACCGTACTGTCAGCCTTATGTCAGTGGCGCAAAATGGTAAGTCCTGCATTCGAACAAAACTAAAATGAGACCTCGATCATCATTTTGAGGTTCTCATGAAGGCTATTTACATCATTGCTGCCCCGCTATTGCTGAGCAGTTCTTTGGCAAACGCAAACGTGCACAAATGGAAAAATACCGAATTTCAGACCTACTCAGACAAAACACAGGTCAGGTTTCTATTGGTAAACCGTTACACCAAACAAGCCGACTACTACCTGCGAATTGATGACAAAGAATTTCCAAACAAGATCCAATTAACTGCCAATCAAGAGATTGAGCTGGATATCAATGTGAAGACACCAGCAGGTCAAACGACCAAGAAAAAGATCTGCACACGCATGGTGACGGACTCTCCGAACAGCTACGAAGTGTGCACCAATCTTAAATTCAAGCGCTATTAACCCAATTCAAACGGTACTAACGATGCAAAAAATCATAACAACGCTGCGCAGGGCTTTATTGACTGTCGTAGCACTGGCTATCGCTTCATTGACCAGTCTTTCTATACCGAGCCCTGCAATGGCGAACCCGATACCGAGCGTATCCAACCCATCAGGAACCGACCGAGTTCGTACCTCTGAAGGTGCTTCGTGTGAGCAAGCCATTTCCACGGGTAAAACCGTTCAGTTTGGTACCTATGGCTCAACGGGCAATGAAGATAGCGACAGCTATTACAACAACTATTACTACCAAAATCAGGATGAAGCAGGCATTTACGCCGCCGTCACGCTGCAGTTTGGTGGTGAAGATCGAGTTGACTGTCGTCGACTCTACGAGTTCGAGTTACGTGAGCGAGAACGTTTAGAAGAGCTGGCTCAAGCGGAACATGAGCTAAAGCTATTACAAATCGAAGCAGAGAAATATCGCCTGCTGAAGATGAAACAAAGCAATACCACTTTTTCGGAGTAAAAGATGCTTAATAAAAAACCATTACTTGGCCTAGCAGCCATAACTATTTTTGCCACTGGATCGGCATTTGCACAATCTCCCGGTGATGGAGATGACAAAACCGGAGATGTCGTGTTTTCGGCATCGGTTGAATCTCAATGCGGTATAGAGGCTACAGAAGATAAAGCCGATCTAGCCTTTGGCGAAAATTACAATGATTCCCATGCGACTGTGAAACTAGTTAGTAACAGAAACGGAATTAAAGTTAGAGCCGAAGAGATACAAATCGAATCTTTTGACGGACAAATCCAAAAAACTGATGTCTTTTTCCAATCAACGGGTACCACAGAACTCGACCAATCCGCTCTTGGTTGGGAGTCAGGTGTAGACATCACCCGTGATCAAATCCGTGAAGACAACAATATGAATCTATTCGCGCGTGTTGCTGTTGATGAAAGCAACCTAGATGCAAATGAAGATTACGAAGTGAAGACAAAATGGAAGATTGAGTGTAATTAACCATCATCTCTCCCACGGCAAGCCCTCTAATCACGAGGGCTTACTGACTTAGAGGCTTTATGAAAACCTTACTATTATTCTTGTCGATCTTATTTATCGCCCCCTACGCTGTCAGCACTGGGTTTGATAAACAAGAAGTCGAACAGTTCAATCAAATATGTGTCGATGGTTCAAACAATCACGAGCGCCGAATCTTTGATGCACTCTCAAATTCTGAATACATCGACTGGTCGAGTATCGAGTTAATCGACACTGAAAGTCGTGTTAACTACACCGATACCACAGTCGCAGCTAAGCAAAAGGGGCGCGTCACTTGTGATCTGATTGTTGAGTACAAATACCATCACGCCGATATTGTACTGAGCTCAAGCTATCAGGTATCCCTCAAAGATCAGCAAACCATCAGCAATGTGGCAGTCACCGAACAAGCGGTCACGGACTTTATTGTCCGCGTTATGGTGAACTAACATGCTGCGTTTTGTTATCGCGTTCATGCTACTTAGCTTATCTAGCTGTACATTTGCATCCAATAATCACTCTACATTGAGCTTTAAAAAGCATGTGCGGGAGCGCTGCGGGCTAGAGGTGATTAATAACCAAGGTGAGATGAGCTTTGGCCAAGACTACGATGGCCGAGCGATCACGCTTAGGCTGGAATCCAATCGAAAAGACTCGCGATTGCTGCTCAAGTTGCAACATATTGATCTAGGCTCAATTAATGAGTCTCGTATCGCAGAGCTCGTACGATTCAAAGTTGAAACGCCCGTTCGTTATGAAGGAGACATCAATTATTGGCGTCAGGGCGTGGAGTTTCCTAGCGAGCAACTCGCATCGAATAATGAGGTCGCGATTCAAGCGCGTATCACTATCCCAGAGTCGCAACTGACAGCAGGTGAGTTTCACTTCAATATGGAGTGGGCAATTGAGTGTCTATAAATTCACAACTTGAGCACAGCTTTTTATCAAAACCAAAGATATTCACTAAGTGACAAGTTCGGAATTATAAAACTGATAAAGAGAGATTCACTGGGATTGAGCGCTGAGTTAGAGCAAATTATCAAGGATGGAGTATTTTTGAACATGTCTCGAAAACACGAAACATAATATGCGATCAGTTATTCGGACTTTCAAGGGAGGAAGTAGAGATTATTTGATAACACTGAAGTGAATCACACATGTGTACTTTCTCTGTTGGTTAATCTATCCGATGTTTGCTACGTTTAAATGACACAGTCATTGGAAAGGTATGATTTATGAAAATAAACGTTCAAACACATCACGTATCAATTAACGACGACTCACGTAAAGACATCGAAGGTAAATTCGAAAAGATATCTAACCATTTTCCATCACTGATTAGCTGCGACATCATCATTACAAAAGAACATGGTCAACATCAGGTTGAAGTGTTCACCAACTACGAAGGTGTACGTGTAAACGCAAAAGCTACAGATGACGTTATGTATCCGGCTATCGCATCAGCGATTAAGAAGCTAGAAGCAGGCCTAAGTAACCGTAAGGGACAATTAAAAGCAGACCTACACGAGAAACCAACAAGTACCAAGCCAGAGATTGCTTCGGACATCATCCAAGAGATGAAACTGGTATAATTACTCAAGTAGCTCGAGCTTACTAACGAATGGAAGCTTATCAAGAATTGCAAAGCCAGCACACGTTGCTGGCTTTTTCGATCTTGAGACTCAATCATCCCCTCTCGTTACCAAATCGCTATTTCAGCTCAAATCCATATCGTCTTTAAATCCCTTAAGTCTCTGGTTGCTATAACAATCACGAATAGTATTTGGTAGAGTTATACCCAGAAACCTAGACCAAAATGGAATGTTTGTTATGAAAAAAGTCGCGTTGATACTTTTCCTAGCCACTCAATTAATGGCTTGTACTGAGGTTGGCAGTGAAGCTTGGTGTGCGGATATGAAAGAAAAGCCTAAAGGTGACTGGACGGCGAATGAAGCGGGTGATTTTGCTAAGCACTGTATTTTCTAAGCGATCGCTTTCCGTTAAATACAGAACACACCGCATAAAAAAACGACCACTAGGTAGACCGAATTACCTAGGGTCGTTTGAGCTTTAAAATGCTAGATAGACAAGCTCTCAACTTTCACACGAAACACATGTCACACACAACATAGTGAACACAGCACATCGGTTAGATCAGTTTGTTACGGATATGGATAACCACCGCTTCTGCAACAATAACCACCGCAAAAATACTCACTAATACCATCGAAACTTTTTGCCATTCAAAAAGGTTTTGCGCATCGTTTAGCACCACGCCAATACCACCAGCGCCCACCAAACCCAATACCGCAGATTCACGTACGTTGATGTCCCAACGGAACAATACGATTGAGTAGAACGCAGGCATCACTTGTGGCCAATACCCTTTCAGCAAGATACTCATCCACGAAGCACCCGTTGCGCGTAAAGCTTCAATAGGCCCCATGTTCACTTCGGCAATGGCTTCCGCTAACAGCTTCCCTACAAAGCCGATACTGCGAATTGCAATTGCCATGATGCCTGCGAGAACACCGGGGCCAAACAGTGCGATAAACAGTAATGCCCAAACTAGCGAGTTCACAGAACGTGAAGACACGAGGAAGAATTGAGCGATCCAGTTCAACGCTTTGTTAGGTGTAATGTTTGGTGCGTTCAACAACGCCAAAGGAATCGCAAACACCAAAGTAAACAGTGTGCCCAATGTCGCGATGTGTAAGGTTTCAATCATTGCAGCGTGAATCGACTCAGGATAGAAACCATAGTCCATTGGCACCATTCGCTCGAACATATCTGCAAACTGAGCGGGCGCGTCATAAAGGAACTCAGGAATCACTTCTACCGTCTGCCAAGACCACACGATGGCACATACAAGGCTAAGGTAAACGGCGAATCGAGCCACACGCTCATTAGGGGTAAAGCGCTGCCACTCTCTATCGATAGATGCAGTTGTCATTAGAAGATTCTCCTAACAATGTTGGAAAGAAATTCACCGACAAGAATCAGTGCGATAATAGTGATCAAAATAGCGGCGACGAAGTCGTAGTCGAAACGTTGGAAGGCAGAGAAAAGCGTTCCGCCAAGGCCACCCGCACCTACGATGCCCACCATGGTTGAGTTACGTAGGTTGGAATCTAACTGGTAGCTTGCAAAGCCGATAAAGCGCGTGAAAACCTGTGGCATAACGGCATACAAAATCACACTAGTAAAACTAGCGCCGGTCGCTTTAATCGCTTCAACCGGTTTAAAAGAGATCTCTTCAATTGCTTCAGCGAAAAGCTTGGCAATGAAGCCAATCGATGCGAACACCAAGGTCAAGATCCCAGCCAGAGCACCAAAGCCCACCGCTTTCACAAACAAGATGGCGATAATCACCGGGTGAAAAGAACGGCACAAGGCAATAAAGCCACGAATTGGCGTTGATACGATTGACGGCATCATGTTTCTCGCGGCAAGCAAGCCTAGAAACAAGGAGATAACAATGCCGAAGAAGCTTGAGATGATCGCGATCTGTAAGCTTTCTGCTAAGCCACTTAACAGCAAACTGGTACGCGAAAAATCAGGCGGAAACATTCGAGATAGTAATCGCTCACTTTCACCAAATCCGATGATCAAACGATCAAACGTCAGCCCTAAAGTTGAAAAACTGTAGAACAGGTAAGCAATAATGCCAGCAATGATCGCGCGATTCGTCCATGACACCTTGAATGGGTTTTCATGGCTCGCTGGCGATGTGTTTGACGAAACGCTTGGCGACGAGCTTGGGTTTAATCCAGCCATGACTCACCCCCATAGATGATTTTCAGATCTTCCTCTGAAATGCCCTCTGGACTGCCATCGTAATGCACCTTGCCATTACACATACCAATAATACGTTTGGCATAACGCTTGGCTAAGTTCACATCATGGATGTTCACCAACACCGGGATGTTTTTCTGTTCGGAAAAGGTTTCCATCAACTCCATGATCTCAACCGCGGTTTTCGGGTCAAGTGATGAGGTTGGTTCATCAGCAAGAAGAATATAAGGGTCTTGCATTACCGCGCGAGCAATACCAACACGCTGCCTTTGACCGCCCGACAAGCTGTCGGCACGCTGGTTTGCAAAGTCTTGCAGGCCAACAAACTCCAGTAGCTCAAACGCTTTTGCTAAGTCTTGTGCTGAGTAGTTACGACGCCACGCATTCCAAGCGGTCATATAGCCTAAACGTCCACTCAACACGTTTTCGATAACCGTTAAGCGCTCTACCAAGTTGTACTCTTGAAAGACCATACCGATATGACGGCGCTGTTTACGAAGTGCTTGGCCTTTTAGTTGAGTCAGGTCAGCACCATCAAAGATGATTTCACCTTGGCTTGGGTCATTAAGGCGATTGATACAACGCAGAAGTGTACTTTTCCCCGTACCCGACGGGCCTATAATCGCGATGATACCTGGTTCGTCGATATCAATATTAATGCCTTTAAGGATTGGCTTGCCTGCCACATATTCATGAAATAGGTTGTTGATCTTTATTCCGTCATAGCTTGCTACGGCCATACTGCATTTCCTTGTGCGAATTTTAGAATGATCTATGCCCTACCCGCGAGGGCATAGAATTTTAATTAAGGTAAGTGTTCTGGGAGACCTAGGCTTGATATGAAGCCTAAGTCTTCTTTGGAACTAAGAGTTAGCCGTTGTTTGCTTGTTTCGCTAACTCAGCGGCTTTTTTCTTTGCACGTTTAGCGGCGTCTTTTTCAGCCAGTTTTTTCAAACCTGCTTTGGTGTAAGCCGTGCCTGTCGCGTGGGCGATATCACGAATCACATCCCACTCTTCTTTGTAGCTGATTGGCGAGAAACGGTCTGCACCTTTGAATGATGCACTCATCTCTGGTGTGAAGCGGTAACTGAAGAAAGCTTCGTTGATCTTCTCAACTAGCTCTTGTTTTAGGTTGTAAGCGTAACCAAAAGCAGACGTTGGGAAGCGTGGACTGCGGTAGATAATCTTAAGCTCAGAATCATCAACACGGCCTGCTGCCACCATACGATCGTACACGTCAGATGCCACAGGTGCTGCATCATAGTCTCCGTTGAAGACACCTAGAATCGATTGGTCATGCTTACCTGAGTAAAGCACTTTGTAGTCTTCATCTGGTACTAACCCTTTAGCTGGGAATAACGCACGAGGAGCTAGGTTGCCAGAGTTTGATGATGCAGAAGTGTGTGCAACCTTTTTGCCTTTTAGATCAGCCATGGTGTTGATGCCACTATCTTTGCGCACAATGGTGATCAGGTTGTAGCCTTGGAAACCAGACTCATCGCCTTTCACTGCAATTGGAACGTAACCCGCTAGGTTAACCGCGTAACCAGTTGGGCCCGTAGAGAAACCAGCTACGTGCAAACGACCAGAACGCATCGCTTCTACTTGTGCAGAGTTCGAGTGCACCGTGTAGTAGATCACTCGCTTACCTGTGATTTTACTTAGGTGAGCTTGGAAGTCGGCAAACGCATCTTTGTATAGCGCAGGGTCTTCTACTGGCGTGTAGGTGAACACAAGCGTACTTGGGTCATTCCACTCGTCTGGGTTCTTTGGTGAATCTGCCACCAAATCTTGGTTTTCATCACAGTATCGATCGTCTAACACACCACGGCTAGAGCAGTCGCTTGCCATAGCCATTGAAGGAAGTAGTAATGAGCTAGCGATTAACAGTCCTTTAACACTGATTTTCATATTCAAACCTTACTTTTACTTATTGTTGAAAGTCACCTTCACCATTGCAGCCTTTGTGCCATATTTTTATTTATTTAAATTCAACAACTTAAATTTAAACTCAAATTCAACAATCTATTTTGAGTCATTCATGTCCAACCCAGAAGCTTACATTTGGGTCATTTATGTCCCATCAATTTTAACGGTAAAAAAAGAGCCCGAAGGCTCTTTGGTTCACTGCTTTTTCTCTTATTATTCTTCAATAATCCAGATAACTTAGGCGTCGCTGTCCATGCAGTTTGCGTAGTAAGTGACCGTTGCTGGCCAGTCACTGAATACGCCCATCACACCAACATCTTGCGCCAACACATCGAGCATTTTCATCATATCGCCATCATTGTTGATGCCGTCTTTCACGCTCTTGTAGTACCAACCACCACCTTGAGCGAGTGGACCTGAACGTTCCAGAGTCCATGCAATGATGTCGAGGTCTGCACCTTTAGCAAGCTTGGCGTAATTAGACGCAACCAGTTCGTTGTTCTCATCTAGATCAACCAGAGCAAACAGAGGCGGCGCGATGATGTTTACACCCGCATCGTGCAGCTCTTTCATGTTCTCAACAGAAGCGACAAAGTCCGCTTGCTCGTATACACGATCATCAAGATAGACGGCTTGTTTGCCGAATTTTGGTGCTGCTTTAATCCAGTACTTCACATCATCCAGGTTGAACGATTGCAAGTAAGTCTCTGAAGGTGCAAAGCCCGCCTCTTTTAGTTCATCCACCAGCTTTTGCGCGTACATCTCTTGGCTGAAGCCATTGAAAGGCATCTCAACCGCTGCCGATTTCAATTCTGGAGTCACTTTCACACCGTGCTCTTTAAACAGCGCCGCACTTTCTGCGTGTGTCATCAGCGTACCGCTCTGGCTGTAAAGATCTGTTCTCCAACCCGGAGTGCCGTTCATGTACTCTTCGACTGTGGTGGCTTTCGGGTTAGCACCATCCATTTTGCCTTTTAACTTCTTAAACTCCGCCAGCGTGAAATCGGAAGTACGACACTCAACCTGAGCATCTTCACCTGTCGCAGGGTTCGCAGGTTTAAATGGAACTGAACACTTCTTAGCAAGCTCTGGGTGAGTCAACACATCGGTTGTAGTGTGCAGGTCACTTTGCGAGTGTCGACACACCAATTCCTTATCTTTAGTGAAGGTCACATCACACTCTACGACACCCGCTCCCATCTGAATCGCCGCTAAGTAAGATTCTTTGGTGTGTTCAGGAAACTGCATTGCAGCTCCGCGATGCCCAATAGAAAAATCGCTACGATGAAAAGGCCCTTCGCTACAACTGAGCAGCTTAGTTTTCAAAGGGCTCTCATCCATATTGTTAACTAAAAAGAGGGGACGAGGTCCTAGGTTTGCTGACTCTGTCGCCGCCCATGCCGTCATTGAGCTAACGCCGAGTATCAGAGCAATCGAACCTTTCAGTATTTGCTTCATGTTTGTATCTCCTTGCAACAAGCAATTATTTTTCTAATTTCCTTAATCCAGTCATATCTACTTTCTGTGAGATGACCTCATGTGGGCTGATGCCACAATGTAGGGATTGCACGCTTTGTGCCAAATGTTAAAACTCTTTTATTACAATCACTTGAAACAGTTAATCATTCGACTAAATGATAAATGGGTCATTGTTGTCTTGTGCTTTTTTCTTTTGGTTTTGACTTTGCTCTTTTAGAATCAAGTTAACGAGTTAGGCTTTGAAACTCTCTTTATCCAACTGGTGTTTTTTCATTTTTCGATAAAGCGTTTTACGTGGCAGATTCAGCTTGCTTGAGACTTCATTGATATTGCCTGCGCTCTCTATCAAGGCTTCAGTTAATACATTTCTCTCGTACTGCTCCATCTGCTTTTCAAAGGCGAAATCTTCCCCGGTTGATTCACAAATTGGTGATTGAAGATCAAAGCCATCGCCGACAATACCGAGTACAAATCGGTCGGCAACATTACGTAACTCACGCACATTTCCTGGCCATTCATGTCGGCACAGCTGCTGTACCTGTTCGGGATAAATCGTCGAAGGACGCGTCTTGTACTTGTGGCTCGCCTGAATCACAAAGTGGCGGAACAACACCTGAATGTCTTCTTTGCGTTGGCGTAGTGCCGGAAGGTTTAAGCTCGCAATATTTAGGCGATAAAAGAGATCGGCTCTGAATTCACCAGATTCACTGAGGCTTGCGAGGTCAGCTTTACTCGCGGCAACCACCACAATATCAACAGGTATCAATTCATTACCGCCAACACGCTCGATCACTCGTTCTTGAATCACGCGTAGCAACTTAATCTGCACTGCAATCGGCATGCTTTCAATTTCATCAAGAAACAGCGTGCCACCATTGGCTTGTTCTATTTTTCCGATGCGTTTCTTATTAGCACTGGTAAACGAGCCCGCTTCATGACCAAACAGCTCACTCTCAATAATGCTCTCTGTCATGCCACCACAGTTTATTGCGACAAACGGCTTTGCCTTACGACGACTAAATTGATGCAAGGCGCGAGCAATCACCTCTTTGCCAGTGCCTGTCTCACCATTAATAATGGTGTCAACGCCAGTATGAGAGAGCGCAAGCACTTGCTTACGTATGGTGTCCATCGCTTGAGATTGCCCGATAACCACAGATTCAATTGGTAGTTCTGTATCCTGATCGTTGTCTAACGTTGCAGGGCTGTTGTGCTGACATTGTGCCAACGCCAAATCGAGTTTTTCTACCAACTCACTGGCATTGAGGGGCTTTTCCAGAAAGTCGAACGCACCCAACTTCATCGCCTCGATCGCCATCGGAATATCACCATGCCCGCTCATCAGTAACACTGGTACATTGGCTGCGCGATGTTGGATTGAGCTTAACAACGTAAGCCCGTCGACTTGTGGCATTCGCACATCACACAGCACCACCGACTGACTGTTTGCTTTGAGGGACTTTAAACCAAGGTTTGGATCGGTAAAGCTCGTGACACGAAAACCCTCGAGTTCCAACATTTCGCTCACGGCTTCAACAACGTCTATTTCATCGTCGATAAGAACTATGTGTTTTTCTGAAGTCATGAGTCTGTGCCTTTTGGTAGAGTGACGATAAAGGTAGTGCCTTGGTGTTCAACCGATTCGACGTGAATCGAGCCGCCAAAGTCTTTAATTATGTTGTATGCGATAGACAAACCGAGACCGAGTCCTTTGCCTGTGGTCTTACGGGTGTAAAACGGATCAAACAGGTAGGGAATGTCCTCTTCGGGTATCCCTAATCCATTGTCTTTAACTGATATCTGAATGGTGTTCAGGTGATCTTGAGTTGAGATGCTGAGCTGAGGCTGCTCTTTATGTTCAACGGCATCCAACGCATTGCTGATCAAATTCACCAGCACCTGCTCTAAGCGAATGCTATTGGCTCGAACCATTTGATCGCTTTGTGGCGAATAATGAATCAACACCCTACTCTGCCGAGTTTCAAAGAGGTCGATCGCATCACCAATCACCTTATCCACCTCGACGTTATCAATTTTGCCGTCACTCTTACGCGAGAAGGCTTTCAAGTGACGTGTAATCGCAGCCACTTTATCTAGTAGGATCTCGATCTTTTTCAGGTTCTCTTCTGCTCTGTCTGGCCTCTCTTTGCCTAACCACAGTTGTGCGCTTCGAACGTGACTGTTCACGGCCGTTAATGGTTGGTTGATCTCGTGGGTGATACCTACACTTAACTGCCCCAACGCGGCCAGTTTTCCAGCTTGGATGAGCTCATCCTGAGTGACACGCAGCTTGGCCTCGGCCAAGGTACGTTCTTCCACCTCGGCCTCCAATTTACGGTTGGTTTGCTTGACGACTTTGGCTGTGGTTTGAAATACCTTTAGGTACTTCGCCATTTGCGTCACTTCATCTTTGCCACGAATCGCTACTTGGGTATCTAAGTGGCCAGTCGAAATCGCGAACATGTTGTCTTTAAGCTGTAATAGCCTTTCTAAAATACTCTTGCGCACATAGAACCATGAGATAGCCGCGGCAGCTAACACACTGAACAGTGAGAGGAAAAGTGATAAACGTTGGTTGGATTGCAAAGAGTGTTGCGCCTGCTGAATCGACTGATCAATATTGCGGTTCACTTGGCTGGTGTTACGTTCGATTTGCACCGTCAACTGATTCAAATGCTCACGGCTGTTTTGTAAGAAATACTGCTCTTGATAGAGATGATCGAGCGCTTTGTTTTTCAGCCCGTACAAGCTGCTATCACTAGAGGCTAGGTTGTAAATCACGGTAAGTTGATGATCCAATTCCGGAAAGATACTTCTTAAATCACCACTGACCCAAAGCTGCCACCACTCTTCTCCAACCTGCTCGAGTCGTAAACTGGTGTAATCTAGCTCATTAAAGCTCGAGTCGTTATACAGTTTTTCTACCAAGCCTAGTTGGTAGTACAGCAGAGACTTTAATTGCGTGAATTGAACCTGCTCTTTGGCTGAGTCAGGCAACCGATCGAGGGAATCACTGGCTTGCTGCAATAGCGGGTAAAAGCCTTCGAGTAGATTACGAAGTTCTTGGTTGAGCTGTTCAGATTCAATCTCACTTTGGTACAACAGACTGAGGCTATTGTTAACTTGGGCGATAAGATCTTTAAAATAGGAATGATAATCGGGGAATTGCACCATAACGCTATTCATGACCGAAATAGCGTCTTCAATTTTGAACATCGCTTGTTTGCGCTCTAAATTGGATTCCGCATCACTGAGTTGCGATGAAGTTGTGATAATGGCGCGCACCATGTCATTTAAGCGAGCAGCGTTATCTAAAGCGGGAATTTCACTTTCTTTTAGCTCAACAAGGCGTTGATTTAGGTTATCAAAAGTGAAACTGGAGACGACCGAGAGGAAGATGGTGGTCATCGATAACATGGCTAACGCCAACACCAAACGCAGCTCTATGCCTTTCCAACCAAACCACTTACGACGCGGAATCTTGATCGGAAATGGACGTTCAAAACGGTCCTTGTTGTCTATCACCTCTGAGACACGACTACTCACTCGCCCCACCCTCTTCTCATCAAAAACCAACAGTAAATGTCAATGATTCAATCAGTTAGGTGGTTAGCCCGACTTAAAGCCACTTCAAATAGTTTTAGTGAAACTATGAAAACAAGAGTAATCATTAACATTTCACATAAAACACCATAACAATTATTTTATAAACCCCAGACTGTCTGTTTTGAGAGAGAAGAAAGTGACTTCACCGACAGAAACGTGATTACTCTATCAATACAAAAAATCGCATAGGCTTTCACCTATGCGATTTCATCAGTATCACGTCAATTTAATGGTCGAGACTCAACGAGTTAAAGAATGATCATCCCATCTCGATAAGTCAGTGCTGGCGACACGTCTTGACCAAGTAATACAGGGCCGTCGAGGTCGATAATCTCAGATTGCACAGCAATAGGCAGCGCTGCACGCATGGCCAGTGAGGTACCAAGCATACAGCCAGACATTAGAGTAAAGCCAAGCCTTTGCGCTTCTTCGGCAAGCGCTAACGCTTCTGTCAAACCACCTGTTTTATCAAGCTTGATGTTGACCATTTCATACTTGCCCAATAACGAAGGCAGTTGAGAAGTTGTATGACAGCTTTCATCAGCACACAGTGGGATAGGATGCTTGATGTGTGCCAACGAGGCATCATGCTGCTGTGGTAAAGGTTGCTCAATCATCGCGATATCAAACTCAGTCAGCTGATTGAACAGCTCTTCAAGATTCAGCCCAGTCCATGCTTCATTGGCATCCAGTACAATTTTAACTTCTGGTGCTGCTTCTCGGACAGCGCGCACACGCTCTACTACTTGCTCACCATCAAGCTTCACTTTTAGAAGTTTCGCACCGTTCGCCACATAATCACGGGCTTGTGTTGCCATCGCTTCTGGTGTGCCAATCGAGACAGTCATTGCGGTAACAATCTGCTTAGGTAACTCGAACAAGCTATTCGGAAAGATCTGGTCGTTCTGCTGCGCTTGATAATCCCAAAGCGCACAATCGATAGCATTACGCGCAGCTCCTCCAGTCAACGAAGACTGAAGATGATCTCGTAATTCTTCAGGATCGGTCATACCACGCTCAAAAGCCGTTTCAAGAGAGCTAGCAGCTTGTTGAATCTGCGCCAACACAGACTCTGATGACTCACCATAACGGGGATAAGGCGTACACTCGCCTTGCGCTTGTTTGCCATTATGCTCGATGTAAACGCGAACAACATGACACTCTGTTCGGCTGCCTCGAGAGATGCGAAAAGGCGTTTGCATCGCGATAGTAACGGGTTCTGCTGTAATCTTCATAATTTCACTCGGTTGATGTTCGCTTTAACAAATGGAAACGTAGAAATGATGAAATCGTTAAAGTGAATGTCGCAAATGATCAGTAATATGTTGTACACCAAATCGCACCGGATCCGTCACTGGCACTTGATAAAGTGTGGTCCATTTTTGGCACAATGTCTCAGCCTCTTCAACGCTAACCGCCGATGTGTTCAGGCAGATACCCACCAGCTTCACATCTGGATTTGTCAGTCGCGCGGCTTGCAAATTAGCGTCAATCGTCTGTTCTATCGTGGGTAATTTGGCATGCGGGAGATTACGAACATGTGGTCGCCCTACTTCATGACACAGCACCAAAGCATCAGCTTGCGCGCCATGCAACAAACCCAAACTCACACCTGCAAAAGAAGGGTTAAACAATGAACCCTGCCCCTCAATAATGTCCCATTCATGGTCAGTAAAGTCTGGGCTGATCGCTTCAACCGCGCCAGAAATGAAATCCGCCACCACAGCATCAATTGAAATACCGCTGCCTTCAATCAAGATACCTGTCTGCCCTGTCGCTTTAAACTGAGCAGATGTTCCTGCTTCTTTAAGCGATTTTTCAATCGCCAATGCAGAAAACATTTTGCCTACCGAGCAGTCGGTTCCGACCGTAAGAAGGCGCTTACCTTGACGAGGCTTACCATTACCAACCTGAAGAACACCATCAAAATGGCGTACATCATGAAGCTTAGTCAATCTTCGCTGCTGCATGTCAGCAAGCGGTGAAAATTCGCTCAAGCGTTGGTGCATACCCGATGCAATCTCAAATCCCATTTCTGCAGCGGCTAATATTGTTGGTTGCCATGATTCAGGAATAACACCGCCTGGGTTTGCTGTGCCAATCACGAGCGTCTTTGCACCCTGTGCTTGTGCCTCTTGTAAGGTCATATCCACTAAGCCAAGAGATACTGTCTCTTCTGTTAAACGTAATTGACCAAGGCAGATTTCTGGTCGCCACTGATGAATACCACGAGCGGTTTTTGCAGCCAATGGATCAGTAACATCCCCAAGAAAAAGAAGGTAAGGTTGAGCGATAGACATGAGCATTCCTAATTAATAAGTCCTTGTATGGATTTACTTTAATTAAGAAGTTGAGCTCTGCCGAATGCCTATTTATCGCGTGCCTATAACATGATGTTATGGGTAGCTGATGTTATGGATAGAAATCGGAGACAGAAAACTTATCAGCTAACAGCTCTTAGCTAGCAGCATGAGTGCTGCAGTACTGAAATGAACTGTTTAGCTGCAATCGACTGTGGCGTGTGTTCAGCGCATAGAGTCGATACCGAGAATGGAATAGCGGGCTGCAGTGGCAATACGCAAACTGAATCGTCATTCTGGTATTGCTCTGCCGTCCACGGATCGACAATCGCAAAGCCGGCTTGATGCTTGACCAGTTCCGCAGCAGCGCTGTATCCGCGTACCGAAATTGGATGATGATAATGCTCATCTCGCGCAATCAAACTTTGATGGAGCAGTAACCCCAGTGGGTCACGACTATCAAGCCCAATAATTGGCAACGGATAATTGATTAAGTCATCAAGGGTTAATTCTGTCGGTAACTGATCAACAGTGTTGGATGGCACCAGAACCTTGAGTGATTCGGTCAATAACGTCTCAGACAATATTGCTGGTGGTGCTTCATCTCCAAATGCGATAGCAATATCAATCTCATGTTTTAACAACCCAGCACACAGTTCGTCGCGATTGGCAGTCAGCAATTCAAAAGAGAGCTCTTGTTTATTGGAATATTGCTCGCGAGACATTTGGGCGATCACTGGAGTCAGCAATTTGGTAGCCAGAATTGGCGGCGCGCCAATACGTAAATGCTGATGGCCTTGCTTCACTTTGTTGGTCAAGGAACGAAATTGACCCAGTTGTTGGTAGACCTTCTCGGCTTCTGGTAACAAGGTTTTCGCTTCAACCGTTGGTACCAATCGACCTTTGACACGCTCGAACAAGCCAAACCCCAATTGCTGCTCGGTGTGCGCCAAAATACGCGTCACATTAGGCTGGGACACATGTAAGCTGCGAGCAGCTCCAGATACAGTTCCGGTCTGCATAATGGCGTAAAAGACTTCCAGTTGTCTCAGGTTCAAATTGATGTCCTTTGGTTCACCGAACAGGTTTAGGGCTTAGATTCAGTTGTATTAACTAAGCTGTCTATCTATCAACTTAGTTGTCTACATGAATTTAGCCATCTACGTGAATTTATTTTAGTAACTCAGTTATCGCAGGTTGAAGCACCTCAGCCCAAGCTTGATAAGCTTTAGCATTCAAGTGCAAGTCATCGCACGAGTACTCATTCGACAACAGCTTGTTAGGTGACAATACTGAGTTCACGTCTAAGAACGCAATGCCTTGTTGAGTACAGTACTCGCTTATTTTTTTATTAAGCAGATCCACCGAAGGATTCAAGCCTTGTAGTTTACTCCCTACATAAAGCGTTGATTGCACCAAAATTTTAATATCGTTTTCTTGCCATACCTCAAGCATACCAATGTAGTTCGGGTAGATATGCTCGACATCATAACCTTGCGCTAAATCGTTTATCCCTGCCATAAAACATACCAGCTTTGGCTTCACGTTTACCGTGGTATCAATGCGACGCAGCATGCCGGTTGTGGTATCCCCCGCGAGGCCGCGATTGACCATAGAGATATCACGGAAAATATCCGCCCACGGCGCCCATTCAGTGATCGAATCACCAAACATGACTAAGTCTGCATTCGGAGAAAAATGACGATGATTATCTGATGTCATAATGTAACGGCTCATGCTGTGGCCTCGTTGCTGGATCTCAGACTGAAGAGCAACCGCCTTGAGGATTTCACTGTCCGGTGTGGAGCTATCGAACTGGGCCAGTAACCCTTCGATGTGAGGCTTAAAAGGACTAAGACGAGTGCTCAGTTGATGATGTTCTTTAAGGGAAGATAGCCTCTCTAACAATACGTACAGAGAGCGATTTTGACCAACTTCTTGGAATAACTGATATAGATCGAGGACAGGGTGTTGTTGTAGCGCGGCAAGTAATTGCTTGTCTTCCATGGTGTTATCTAACCCTTCAATTATCTGGTGATGAACTCAAGATAATATCCGATTGCGTACGGGATAGATAACACTAGAAGCAGAGATTTACTTTTCTTTGATTAGCAGGTGATTACGGTTATCACGGCTTTTCTTAATAAGCTCATTGCTCTCGTCCATTTCATCAGATTTAGCAAGACGATCGTAAAGCAGCACATTCACAGTCGCTGCCAAGTTCATGCAGCCAACTGTCGGAACGTACACAACGTGATCCGCTCTATCAGCAACGTCTTGAGAAATAGAACCATCTTCAGGGCCAAAAATATAGATAGCGTTTTCTGGGTGTTTAAAACGCGGCAGTGGTGTTGCACCTTCTGCGAGTTCAACACAAACGATCTTAGTTTCTGGAGCAAGATTGTCTAAAAACGACTCAACACCAGTCAACGGGATAGTACGCGCAGCACTCTTAGTATCAGTGTGAAATTTCGCGGCTTTTTCGTAGCGTTGCCCTGTGTATTTAACTTCGTCGACTTGGTAACAACCAGCCGCGCGCATAACAGCACCAACGTTTGTCGGGCTCTTTGGGTTAGTTAAACCAATAGTCACATGGCTTTTGTTCATGAATCTTTCTCACTTAACGAATAGACATAGCAGGGTGCTACAAAGCGTCGCATTCTAACAAAGCAGCGTCGAATTCAAAAGCATCGATGCAAACTCGCTTTTTTGCGCTTAAGCCTCTAGTTGCAAGGCTTCTCACCCAAAAAATTTAACCGCCATCATATTTATAAAACAAAAACACTCTAGGGTAACAATTAAACAACAAGCCCATTTACATTTTGAAACCACATTAATAATGTGTTGAAAATTGCATGAGACAATCACACAGGAAGCGTGACATGACCCTAACCATCAAAAACCGCCTTTATATTCTCTCTTTCATTCCACTGCTATTGATGGCAATCGGGATGATGAGCGTGACGTACATGAAGAGCACCGAGCTAACCGCACAACAAGTAGAATCGACGCGTAGCAATATGATGGCGATGAAAGAAAAGGAACTCAAAGCGTATCTGCAAATGGCTCAGTCTTCTATCAGCCCGTTCTTGGAAAGAGGCGCAACGTTAGAAGAAGCCTTACCAACATTAAGAACACTCGAATATGGCGAGTCTGGCTACATCTTTGGTTACGACTCTAAAGGCGTTCGAGTGGTTGTTGGACAAAACAACGATGGCATTGGTAAAAACTATTACGATCTGCAAGATAAGAAAGGCAACTACCTGATTCGTGACCTAATCAAGAACTCAAAGCTTGGTGAGTTCACCACCTACTACTTTCCAAAGCTTGGTCAATCTGAAGCCCTGCCAAAACTGAGCTACTCGATATTCATCCCACAATGGGATTTGATGCTGGGCACGGGTTTTTATACTGACGACATTGATGCTGTGATCGCAGAAATGAAAGAGAGCTCGAATGCGGCACTACAAAGCTCACTGACTGCCATCGCTATTTTCTGTGGCTTAATCGCTCTTGTGGTTGCCGTGTTTGCAGTCGCAGTGAACCGCACCATTATGAAGCCACTTGAGCAGTTTGACCGTTCAATCAGCGCGTTTGCGAGTGGTGAAGCCGATTTAACCGCGCGAATGGAAACCTTCAAAGCACCCGAGTTCACTAAGCTCAGCGAGAACTTCAATGCCTTTGTAGCCAGCCTGCAAACCATCATTCGCAGCGTAAGTGATGTAGGCCAGCAAGTGGTAGCCGAAACGTCTAGCATGTCTTCTCGCGCAGCTCAGGTCGACGAAATTGCCACGGGCCAACGTGAAGAAACAGAACAAGTTGCAACAGCGATGACTGAGATGACCACAACCGCGCAAGAGATC